>JBGPUE010000016.1:0-49762 GCA_041491005.1 Binataceae bacterium (SeqCode)
CACGTCGATTGGCGGCAAGCCTGACCTGTTCTGAGACCAGCCATGGCAGTCAACCCCGGCAACCCGGGACTCTTTCTCGATCTCGCCGGTACGCTGGTCCGGATGGATTCGAATCGCGAACTGCCGTTGGAAGACGGCCGGATCAGGGTCCAGCTGATGCCCAACGTTGCCGAGAAATTGCGTCCGCTTCGGGACCGTTTGATCCTGATTGTCACCAACCAGGCGGGCATCGCGCGCGGCCGCCTCACGACTGCGCAGGTCGAGGCCGCGATCACCGAAGTCGATCGCCAGCTGGGTGGAATCGTGACGGCATGGCAGATCTGCCCGCATACGGCCGAGGATCGATGCCGATGCCGCAAGCCCGCGCCCGGAATGATCCACGAGCTGGCGGAGGTCTATGGCGTCGAGCTGACGCAATCGATAATGGTCGGCGATCAGGAAGTCGATCGTCAATGTTCGGCGGCGGCGGGCATCCCGCGTTTCGTCTTCGCCAAGGATTACTTCGGCTGGCAGGAGTGATCGATTGAGACACATGTTATATTGATAGTCTCACCGTCGAGATGGTCGGGGCATGGCTAGATCTCAGAAAGCAAGCGACTTGTTCGTTCCCGTCGTACCCGAGCATCGTTTCCATCCTGGGTTCGCTCATCTCCGTAGTGGGAACGATGCAGAACCCGCCCGTCTCATGGTGAATGAAATCTACGACGGGTTCGCGGATCTGGACGGCAATTTTGTCGAGCAATTTCAAACCCGCTTCGACGCGCGGACATTTGAACTCTACCTGTACGCTTATCTCTCGCGGTCCGGTTACCACCTCCTTCGCGATCATCCGAACCCCGACTTCATCGTTGAGGATTTGGGCGTCATGTGCGCGATTGAGGCTACAACAGCCAATCCGCGTGAGGCCGGTCAGCCAGGCGTGCTCGCTGTTTCCCCGCGGGAGCTGACGGATGAAGAACTGAGGCAGAAGTTAGATCACGAGCTGCCGATCCGTTTCGGAAGCCCGTTGTTCACAAAAGTGCAAAAGCGCTACTGGAAACTCGACCATTGCCGCGGATTACCATTTGTAATAGCAATCGAGGCTTTCCACGAATTCGGTTCGCTTTACTTCACGAGCAGTGCGCTGGGAAACTACCTTTACGGTCTGAAGTCCTTTCCGCGATGGACCGAGAGCGGCGAGCTCTTCCTAGAGCATGTCGAGATCAAGGAACATCGCTCGGGCGCCAAAGTAATTCCCTCCTGCTTCTTTGGTCAACCCGACACAGAACATGTCAGCGCCGTGCTCTTCAGCAATAGCGGAACATTCGCGAAGTTCAATCGTATGGGGTACCAAGCGGGCTATCATCGCGGCAATATCACGATGTTCAGGCGAGGGAGGTCTTTCAACCACGACCGGAACTCTGCCACTCCCCACGACTTTCTGTATGACTTAGACTTCCCGCCATGCGAGGAGACATGGGGCCAAGGGCTTGTCGTGTTCCACAATCCCGGTGCTCTACATCGGCTACCACGACATTTCTTCAGGGAAGCCGTCGTGCACTATAGCGAAGACGGAACATTGCTAGCGGATGTGCCAGCAACCTTCGTTCCCCTCGCTTCTACGACAGTGATCTGCAGCCCCGAGGATGATCGCGAACTCAGTCCGAACAGTGAGGCTAGAACCGGCATCAGATCCATCTTGCTGAGTGTATTTGAGGCCCTCAACCCCCCGCGCCAGTCAAGAACCACGGCTGTGTCGCAAGAGAAGGAATGGTTTGCGACCGAAGACGCATCGATCGTCGGAACAGTCGGCCAAGACCTTGTCGACAAGGATTGGTTGTACGTTCTGCTCAAACGCGGGCCAAACGGGAAGCTCGAAACGGACGACATGCGTTGCGATATTCAAGATCGAGATGAAGCGCGCCGCCAGCTTCTCGATGCGATGGAATCCGCACGTGGGCATTGCTCAGTCTAGTCCGCAGAGCGTCGTAGCGCGCGCAATTTCCAACTCCCTCGAACCGACAAAACCGCCGCTGCCGTCATAGCAGCAAACATGAAAACGTAGCCGACATTGGTCCGTTGCATACCGCTAGCGATCGCGGCGATCTTCATCGCCAGCTCAAGAGCAAACCATGCACCGACCACAATAGATGCCCACAATGGCTGCCGGACCAAAATTCTCCACGTAAGAAAGGCAGCGCTGACAACGCCAAGAATGTCAGAAATCAACGTGGGCAGGCCAACGTTCCCGAATGTGTCCTTGCCGCCCCAATAGACCGACGCAATCTGAACTAGGTAGCTCAGAATCAGAAACCCGCCGACAACCGCACCAGATTTTGCCGCGCTCAGCGATTCTGCTTGAGATTCCAGCTTTTGGAACGGGTTCCAACTCTCCCGCTTGCCAGCCGCCCCGGCTTCCTCGGTCGCCATGAACGCCCCCTAGGTAATATGCGAGTCCAAGTCATAGCTCTTAGCGCACCGAGCTTACATACGCACGCTCTTTTCCGCGCCCTTTAGAGACACAGCACTATTGTATTCCAGCCCGGAGGTTCAAGAGCACCCGGCGGTGTGATTGGGCAGTAGTGGTCTGGTCTGACCGCAGCTGACGCTTAAGCCGCTCCGCGCCCGGCCTGAAGGCCACGTGATGCACTCCAGGCTCATAGACTTCGAATGGGTGATCCGCAAGTCCGGGCTTCGCCTGCCAGATGTTGATCGCGGTGCCATTGGCGGCGTTGAGGTTCACGGTCAGCTCTTGTCCTGATCTGCTGCGGAAGATCTCGCCCGCGGCGTAGCCCAGGAACTCCAGCAGAGGGCCGAAGAACTTCATCGAGCGTCGAAGATCGCTCACCGTGATGGAAACATGATTGATGGATCCGTGTAACAAGTTCGTGCCGTGACTACGGCGTATAGAGCTCGGCGGTCGCGAGCGCGCCGTGGCCGTCATTCCCGCCCGCGATCAGGACTTTTCCGTCGGGCAGCAGCGTTGCGGTGTGATGCGCGCGCGGCGTCGCCATCGTACCCGCCGGCTTGAAAGTACCGGTCGCGGGGTCGTACAGTTCGGCGCTGGCCAGTATTTTCTTGCCGTCGCTGCCGCCCGTAACGAGCACCCTGTCGCCCGGCAATAGAGTAGCGGTGTGCTCGGCGCGCGGAGTCGCCATGATCCCGGCCGCCGAAAATGATCCACTGACCGGGTCATAGAGTTCCGCGCTCGGCAGGGCCTGAGAGCCATAGAATCCGCCCACGATTAAAACCTTGCCGCCGGGCAGCAGGACGGCGCGATGCTGCGTGCGGGCGGTGTTCATCCCGCCGGTGGGACGGAAGGTGCGTTTCTCGGGGTCGAAGATCTCGGCGCTGGCCAGCGGCAGATCATTGTAGCCGCCCGCGATCAGCACGGTCGAATTGTTCAGCAGCGTCGCGGTTGGGTAGTAGCGGCGGCTGGCCATACTGTGTACGGTGCTGAACTTGCCGCTGGCGGGGTTGTAGATTTCCGCGCTGGCCAGTGCGGCGCCTCGCTTGCTGTAGCCGCCCGCGAACAAAACTTCACCATTGGGCAGCAGCACCGCCGCGCGCCCCGCGCATGCGGTGATCATCGCACCGGTCTGGCTGATCTTGCGCATTGCTGGATCGAACAGAAGTGCGTTGGTGGATGGCGCTGGACTATCGCCGCCTGCGACCAGTACCTTGCCGCCGTCGAGCAGCGTCGCATTCGGATACGAGCGCACCTGCGGCATCACCTCGGCCAAGGTGAAGGTGCCGGCCGCGGGGTCGTAGAGCTCCAAGCTCGCGAGGGCGACCGTGCTAAAGCCATCGACGATCAGTACCTTGCCCCCGGGCAGCGAGACGGCGCTCTGACGCATCCGCGCCGTGTGCAGGTTGCCGGTGGGAAAGAAGGTGGCCGGCGTTGCCGCCGGCCCCGGCTCCGGCGCCGAAGACGGCCCGAGGTTCGCGCATCCCGCCGCGAATATCGCCACCGATATCATCGTGGCTCGCAGAGCGGCGCGCAGGGTCGAGGCACCCATCGTTGGCAGACCTTTCACGGTATTGCTCGCGGCGCGTCCATCAATGTTCTGTATCGCGGGCCGTCCACGTATCGCAAGCAGGTCCGCGAGCCGCTACCGGCGTATGCGCCGTAAACGCTAAGCTCGCGCTTCGATCGAGATTCGCCACGGGAGAGCATCAGATGGACAACGTTTCGCGTTTCAAGCAGGTCGCGCCGCACCGCTATCGCGAAGTCTACGGGCTTTACCTCGAGGATTTCGAGATTGGCGACGTAATCGAGCATCGGCCGGGCCGCACCATCACCGAGACTGACAACATCTGGTTCACGCTGCTGACGATGAATACGCATCCGCTGCACTTCGATAAGACGTACGCGGAGCACTCAGAGTTCAAACAGCCGCTGGTAAACAGCCTGCTTACGCTGGCGATTGTTGCCGGAATGACCGTTCACAGCACCAGCCAGAAGGCGATCGCCAACCTCGGCTTTGACAAAGTGCGGCTGACGGCGTCGGTCTTCGCTGGAGATACGCTCTACGCGCAGAGCGAAGTGATCGCGAAGCGCGAGTCGGCGTCGCGTCCGAACCAGGGGCTGGTCACGGTGCGATCGACCGGAACCAAGGCCGACGGCGCGGTCATCATGACCTTCGAGCGGACCTTTCTCATCCCGAAGCGCGGGCATGCCGTCGATGACGCCGCCAACTACTGAGGCCGGCGACCGTCAGATGCTTCGGTACCAATCGGCGATGGCTGCGCCAATTTCTTGCGGCGAGTCTTCCTGGATGAAGTGGTTGCCTCTGACCGTCACTTCGCGCTGATTCTTCCATCGGCGGCAGAACTCGCGCTGTGCGCCCACGAGTATCGAGCCGGGATCCGCATTTACGAACAGCTTCGCCATCGCGATCCGCCCCAACCACTTCGAATAGCTATCGACGATCTGCAAGACGTCGGCGGGTTCGCCCTCGATCGGAATCTGGCGCGGCCACGTCAGCGTCGGGCGGCGCGACTCTCCCGCTTCGAGGTACGGTCGCCGGTAGATATCCATCTCTTCGGCGGAGAGTTCGCGTATCACTGCAGCCGGCAGAATCCGCTCGATGAAGACGTTCTTATCCAGGATCATCTCCTCGCCGGCGGGCGAGCGCAGCGCCTTGAACAGATCGCGCGCCGCCACCGGCCATTCCGCCCATGTCAGCGGCCTGACGATCGCCTCCATGTAGGCGATGCCTTTGACGCGCTCCGGATACCGATGCGCCCAGTGAAAGCCGAGCGCCGAACCCCAGTCGTGTACCACCAGCGTGACGCGGCTTGTGAGACCCAGCGCCTCGAACCATGCGTCGAGATAGCGCGCATGATCGACGAAGCGATAGGAGCCACCAGCAGCTTTGCCCGAGGCGCCCATACCGATCAGGTCGGGTGCGAGGCATCGGGCATGCGCGCTCAGATGCGGGATCACATTGCGCCAAAGATACGACGAGGTTGGATTGCCGTGGATGAATACGATCGGATCGCCTGCGCCGACATCGACGTATGCGATCTCGCTATCGATTACGTGGACGCGTTTGCGCGGATGCGGATCGATTGCTGAGATGGATAGCTCGCTCATGCGCGCGACTCCGTTGGTTTCCGAAGTATCGCGCTCTTGCCAGTGACCGGCAATCGCCGCGGCGGCGGCGTTGCGAGCCGCAGTGCGCCCGGTGCAGACTCAAACACGATGAGTGCTCCTGGTCGATCGATACTGGTCATAGGATGCGGCGTGAACGGATTGTCGTGCGGGATCGCACTGCTCGAAACGGGCTTCGAGGTCGAGATTCGTACCCGCGACCGCACGCCCAACACGACCTCCGACATCGCTGCCGCAATCTACTATCCGTACCGGGCCTTTCCCGAGGACCGCGTAATCGGATGGGGCAAAGCGGGATTCGAGCGCTTCCGCGCGCTCGCCAAAGACGCTGAATCAGGCGTCGCGATGCGGGAATGCGTCGAGCTCTTCGCCGAGCCCGCCGATGAGCCGTGGTGGAAGCCGATGATGCCTGGGTTTCGGCGAGCGAAACGATCAGAGCTGCCCGAGAAATTCGTCGACGGTTACGCGATCCGGGTGCCGGTGATCGAGATGCCGATATACCTGCACTTTCTGGAGCGCCGCTTCGCCGCGCTCGGTGGACGCATCGTGGATGCGACGATTGCGCGAATCGAGGCGCTTGGCCGCGACCATCCGATCGTCGTCAACTGCTCGGGGCTGGGCGCGCGTGAGATCGCCGGTGACTCCTCCATGTTCCCGATTCGTGGGCAAATCGTGCGGCTCAAGAATCCCGGCCTGAATCGCGCAGTTATGACCGGAATGACCTACATCGTGCCCCGTAGCCATGACGTCGTCATCGGCGGCACCGCCGACGACAACGATTGGAACCTCGCCGCGAATCCCGCGACTGAGCGCGAGCTGATCGCGAATGCCGTCGCGCTCGAGCCTGCGCTCAAGGGCGCCGAAATCCTCAGCCGCGCGGTCGGCTTGCGTCCGGGACGTCCCGAAGTTCGCCTCGAAGTCGAGTGCCTGCCGTCGGGTGCGCGCATCGTGCATAACTACGGCCACGGTGGCTCGGGGGTGACGCTATCGTGGGGATGCGCCGCCGAGGTCGTCGAGCTGGTCCGCGCCGAAGCGGCCGCACAGTACTGATAAGTCCGTTTGCGCACCGCCGCGTAGCGCGCGAAGATCGCTCCCATCCCACGATGCATCTGTACTGCGAGAGGTAGGCCAAGATGGCGACTCGTCGACTCAAGTTCTGGGGCTGGGGCTATGAGGATCAGGGGCCAAATCCCGAGCAGCAGAAGCGGATGGCCGAGCGGTTGGCGGCGCGCTTCGGCCTGAACGGGCTGGAAATCCTATCGCCGCCGAAGATCGAGGAGCTCGATCTGCGCGCGCCGCGCATCAGCCCACCCGATTCGCTGGAAGCCATCTCTTCGACCGACGCTTACGATCGCGCGGCGCATACCTACGGGAAGTCATTTCGCGATAAGGTCCGCGCGTTTCGCCGCGATTTCCGCAATCCGCCCGATTTCGTCGCCTTTCCGCGCAACGAACAGGATGTCGCCCGCGTCCTCGATTGGTGCGACAGCAGCAACGTCGCCGCGAGCCCGTATGGCGGCGGCTCCAGCGTAGTCGGCGGTCTCGAAGCGCCGATGGGTGGCGGCTATGCCGGCGCGATCTCGATCGATCTGCGCAATCTCGACCGCGTGCTCGAAGTCGATCGCACCTCGCGCGCCGCGCGCATCCAGGCCGGCGTGCTGGGGCCGGCGCTCGAAGATCAGCTGCGCGGGCATGGGCTTACCCTGCGCCATTTCCCGCAGTCATTTGAATTTTCCTCGCTCGGCGGATGGATCGCGACGCGCTCGGGCGGCCATTTTGCCACGCTCTACACGCATATCGACGATTTCGTCGAGTCGCTCCGGGTCGTTACGCCCACCGGTATGGTCGAATCGCGCCGGCTGCCCGGTTCGGGCGCCGGGCCGAGCCCCGACCGGATGTTCATCGGGTCCGAGGGCACGCTTGGGATCATCACCGAAGCCTGGATGCGCCTGCAGGATCGCCCTCGCTTCCGCGCAGGCGCTTCGATTCCGTTCGCCGATTTCATCGAGGGCGGGCGCGCGGTACGCGCGATCTCGCAGGCCGGGCTCTATCCGGCCAACTGCCGCTTGCTCGATCCGGGCGAAGCTTTGAACTCAGGCGCGGGCAACGGCGAAGATGCGATCCTCGTGCTGGCTTTCGAGTCGGCGGACCAACCGCTGGACGCCTGGATGGCCCGCGCATTGGAGTGTTGCGCCGATCACGGCGGCAGGATTCCGAATGAGACCAAGACCCGCACCGATTCCGACGCGACCCATGAGGGCGCAGCCGGCGCGTGGCGCAACGCGTTCCTCAGCGCGCCCTATCTGGGCGATGCTGTGATCGCGATGGGAATAGTGAGCGACACCTTCGAAACCGCGATCACGTGGGATCGCTTCCCCGACTTCCATCGCCAGATGATGGCGACCGCGCGCGACGCGATCGCGAAGATCTGTGGGCAAGGCACCGTTACCTGCCGCTTCACGCACGTTTATCCCGACGGCCCGGCGCCTTATTACACGTTCATGGGACCGGGACGGCGGGGCTCCGAGATCGAGCAATGGGAAGAGATCAAACGCGCGGTGTCTGATCAGCTGATCAGTCTCGGCGGGACTATCACGCACCATCATGCGGTCGGCCGCGACCATCGGCCATGGTATGACCGTCAGCGCCCCGATGGCTTCGCGCGTGCGATGCAGGCGGCCAAGGCGGAGCTCGATCCGCGCTGGATCCTCAATCCGGGCGTGCTGTTCGACGTGCGGAAGTAGCGCGCCGCTCGTCGGGTAGTCACGGCCCTGGACCCGGTGCGAGTTCGTTCATACGGCACTGCGGGAAGTCTCGCGATTCTCGTTCACGGGGGTCCGGGCGCTTCGGGGTCCATGGCGCCTGTGGCGCGCGGGCTGGCGGATTCGTTCCGAGTCTTGGAGCCGTTTCAGCGCAGCAGCAGTGCCACCGTCGCCTCCCATGTTGAGGACCTTAACGAAGTCGTCCAGTCGCACTGCGGGGGAGTGCGGTCGGCGCTCGTCGGCCACTCATGGGGAGCTATGCTGACGCTCGCATACGCTGCAGCGTACCCTCGCGTTGCGGGCCCGATGGTGCTCATTGGTTGCGGTACGTTCGATACCCACGCGCGCGGCCAGATGACGGCGATCTTGCGCGATCGAATGAGTGAGGAGCTGCGGCGGCGCATGGATCATTTGGAAGAGGAGTTTCCGGAACCAAACAAACGGCTTCGGGCACTGGGTGAGCTTACGTTGCCGCTATATTCGTATGATCCGGATATTGCGGAGTTCGAACCCGAGTCTGACGCATCCGATGCGCGGGCGAAGAACGACGAGACATGGCAGGACATGGTGCGCCTGCAGAACGAGGGGGTGTATCCTGCCGCGTTCGCCGCGATCGAGACTCCCGTGCTGATGCTGCATGGCGCGGCAGATCCTCATCCGGGCCGCCTGATTCGCGCCAGTCTGGAGCCGTATCTCCCGCAGCTGGAGTACTGCGAACTGGAGCGATGCGGGCACTATCCCTGGCTGGAAAGACAAGCTCGCGATCAGTTCTTCTCCGTCCTGCGAGACTGGCTCGCAAGGCACTAGGAGTCGATGCCGAGCTTGCGGCGGGCCTCGTCGCTCATCTTGTGGGGCGTCCACGGCGGCTCCCACACGATCTCGACGATCGCGTCGCGGCATCCGGGGATGCCGAGCAGCTTGTCCTGGATATCCTGCGAGATCGCGGCGCCCATGTGGCAACCGGGGGCGGTCAGCGTCATCGTGACGGTGACGATGTCGTCCTTGAGCTCGACGCCGTAGACTAGGCCGAGGTCAACGACGTTGACGGGAATCTCGGGGTCGAAGCACTCGCGCAGGACCTCGTAGACTTCCGCCTCGGTCAGCATTGTCGTTTCGGTTGGCATCGATGCGCGGTTTGATCTGCTCCCGAGCGGTGGCTACGGGCACGGTGAATTTTGCAAACCGCTCCCCCAGTATATTAAGACCATCAGGGGAGACCAACCTGTCCCAACGGGCGGTCTCCGCATGCCCAGAGGTTCGCGATGCCCGATGCAGAGGAACTGTACGATCAGGCGGTCGATGCGTACGCCGACGAGAAGTACGACGAAGCGATCGATTTGTACCGCAAGGCGCTGGAGGTCGACCCGAAGCATGCCGACGCGACGCATGGGCTGATCATGTGCTACCAAGCCAAGGGAGATCTCGATAAAGCGATCGAGCTTACCAGGGAATACTTGAAGCGCGAGCCCGAGGACTTGCTCGCCCATACCAATCTCAGCATGTTCTACCAGAAGAAGGGCATGGTTCCTGAAGCCGAGGCCGCCGGCGCAGAGGCGCGCCGGCTCGACTGGAAACGCCAGCTCAAAGAGGGAAAGAAATAATGGCCACCACACGCTCGAAGTTCAAAGCCGCCCGTACCGCACTGGCAGGTATCACATTGATTGCACTCGCGTGCGGGCTGGCGATCGCCACCGCCGCGTTGGCCGACGTCTGCAACTCGCCGTTTCTCAAATACCTCGATCGCCCCGAGCGCATCCTCTATGTCTGGTGTCTCGACGCGCACGGCAAGAACAACGACTTCATGGCGGTGGTGGATGTCGATCCCAAGTCGAAGAGCTACGGCACGATCCTGAAGACCGTCGACGTCGGTTCGAAGAACAATGAGACTCATCACTTCGGCTTCACCGACGATCGGCGCTACATCTTCGGCGCCACGCTGTTCACGCACAAGCTGTTCGTCTTCGACGTCGGCACCGACCCGCGCAATCCGAAGCTGATCAAGACGATCGACTTTCACAAGGTGACCGGCCTGACCTCGCCGCATTCACTGTATGCACTGCCGGGCCGGATGATGATCCCCTCGCTGGGCGGAGCTGACGGTGATACGCCCGCGGGCATCGCCGAGTTCACCAACGATGGCAAGTACATCCGCACGATCGCGATGCCGAAGGACGCGCCGTACGGCTACGACGCGGGCGTCAAGCCCGAGATCGATCGGATGGTGACTTCGGCCTTCACGCCGGTGAACAACTTCCGCAAGCCGTTCCCCGAGATGGACAAGAACCATTTCGGCAACCAGCTCATCATGTGGAACTTCTCGCAGATGAAGCCGATGCAGACCGCGACCGTCGACAAATCGCCGCTCGAGGTCCGCTGGGCGCGCCAACCCGGCCACAACTACGGCTTCACCAATTGCCTGCTGGGCGATTCGATCTGGATGTTCCGGCGCACGCCGGATGACAAGTTCGCGGCGAAACTGGCGACCAAGACCGGGCCGCTGCCGGCCGATCTGCGCCAGAGCCTCGACGATCACTATCTGTACGTGACCAGCTTCGGCGGCGGTGAGGTCGAACAGTTCGACATCTCCGATCCCGACCACGTCAAGCAGCATTCGAAGGTCAAGATCGGCGCGCATCCGAACATGATGAACATCTCGATCGATGGCCGGCGGATGTATGTCACCAATTCGCTGCTTTCAACCGCCGATTTCGGCCCCGACGAGTTCTGGCTCAAGCTGGTGCGGATCGACGATCAGGGCGTGATGCAGGTCGATCCAAAATTCAACGTCGATTTCGCCAAGCTTCCCAATGGGGCCGCGCGTCCGCACGACATGCTGGAGAACTGAACGAGCGTAATGAAAATCCGCACGCACATGCTCCCGGTCGCATGCGCGGCAGTGCTGCTGATGGTCCTGGCGCTGGCTCCATCAGCGGCGCGGGCCATGCCCAGCTACCTGCCGGTGATCGAGCAGGCGCCCGCCTTCAACCTCATCGACACCGATCGCCGTCCGGTTAGCTCGCGCGTTCTCGACGGCAAAGTGACGCTGCTCGCATTCATGTACACGCATTGCGCCTCGGTGTGCCCGCTGGTGACGGAGCGGATGGCCGCAATCGCCCAACGGCTCAAGCAGGCCGGCCTGCTTGGGACGCAGGCGGAGCTGGTTTCAATCACTTTCGATCCGAAGCGCGACACGCCCGGATGGCTCGCGAAGTATGCGAAATCGCACGGCGCTGAGTCGCCGTCGTGGCGGTTTCTCAGTGGCAGCCAGAGCCAGATCGACGCGCTCCTGCGCAGCTACGATTTTCACGTCGCGCGCGGCCGCACTGGCGATTTCGATCACGTCAGCCGCATCTACCTGATCGATTCCGCCGGCCGAATCCGCCAGATCTACTCGCTCGGCTTTCTCGACGCGGAGACGGTTTTGCGCGATGTTGGGTCGCTGCTTGACGAACAGCCTGCCGATACGAAGCGGGTGGGGGCGTAGGCTCAGACTGAGAGGCAGGCGAGAAGCCAATGAAACTCAAAGACAAGGCGGTGCTGATAACCGGCGCGGGCTCGGGGCTTGGCCGCGAGATGGCGCTGACTTTCGTGCGCGAGGGCGCCCGCGTCGGCGTCAACGACATCCGGCCGGAATCGGCGCAGAACGTGGTGACCGAGATCAAGGCGACTGGCGGCAACGCGGTCGCGCTGGTCGCCGACGTCTCGAAGAGCTCGGCTGTGAAGAAGCTGTTCGCCGATTTCCTCGCAGCTTTTGGCACGATTGATGTGCTGATCAACAACGCCGGCATCGCGCGCGCCGCACGCTTTCCCGAGCCCGGCGGGACTCCGGACATCACCGATGAAGACTGGCATCAGATGCTCGCGACGCATATCGATTCGACGTTCTACTGCACGCGCGAAGCGCTGAAGGTGATGATTCCGAAGAAGTCGGGCCGCATCATCAACCTCGGCTCGATTGCGGGCACCACTGGACTGGCCGGCGCATCCGACTACTGCGCGGCCAAGGGCGCGATCATCTCGTTCACCAAATCGGTCGCCAAGGAAGTCGTCGGCAACGGCATCCTGGTCAACTGCATCGCGCCCGGCTTCATCCAGACGCCGATGACCGCGCCGATTCCACCCGAGGTTCGCCAGCAAGTAATCGCGGCCACGCCCATAGGACGATTCGGCGAGCCGCGCGAGATCGCGGCGGCGGCGCTGTTCCTCGCCTGTGAGGACTCGTCGTTCATGGTCGGGCAGGTTGTCAGTCCGAATGGCGGGTACGTAATCTGAAGAAACTCGCCGGCGCGGGCGGGGGACTTCGCAAGAGGAGGCCAGACTATGCGACTCACAATCGTCGCCTTCAACTTCCAGAATGACAACCTCGCGGCCGAGGAAGAGAATTATCGCGAGCGGCATGTCGCTTTGGTGCGGACAGTCCCCGGGCTACGGCTCTATCTGACCGGCAAGCTCCGCGCGACTCCGCACTTCGAGCCGGATCGCTACCGGGTAGCAGCGCTCGCATTCGATGACGCGGCTGCGGCGGCGCGCGCCTTTGCCAGCGGAACGGTGACCAAGGCGCTTGCCGCGGATACCGAAGCGCATCTCACGGCGATTCGCAGATATGCAGCAGATGCCGAGTGGATCGTGCCGTTTGCAAGTTCGCGTCCCGGCCGGGATTGCTTTGTGATGGCGGCGGCGTTCAACTTCAAGCTGCCCGATCAAAAGATGGCTGAAGAGCACTACCGGGGCTATCACGTCCCGCTGGCGAAACGCCTGCCGGGACTCCGCGGCTATGCGATCGGCAAGACCGTCGCGGAACGCGGAGCCGCGGCCGATCGCTATCGCGTCGCGTTGTTGGTATTCGACAACTACGAGGGGATGGTGGAGGCGTATCGTTCGCCGGTCGGCGGCGAGCTGTCCAAGGACGAGCAATACCTGATAGGGGATCCGATCGCGCATTTCTTCGACGCACGGGTCGAGGTATAGGCGGAGCAAGCGCGGCGCACCGACACAACCGCTCCGATTTGATTGTGCATGCGCCTCGCGGCCGTCCTGATCCCGCTCTTCTCGCTTCGCACGGGAGAGGATCTCGGGCGCGGCGAGATTCTGGATCTGATCCCGTTCATCGATTTCGCAAGTGCGATGGGCCATCGCGTCGTGCAGCTTCTGCCCCTGGGCGAAACCGCGCCCGAGGAGGCCAGCCCATACAGCGCGCTGAGCGTGTTCGCGATCGATCCGCTTTACATTTCGGTCGCGTCGCTTAGGGGACTTGGCGACCGAATCGAGGTGGCGCGCGAGGCAATCGGCGGCATTCGCACGGTGCCGCGCGATCGGCTTCGCGGCACGAAGCTGCCGCTGCTAACGGACGCCTATCATCATTTCAGAACGCGCGCCGGATGGCGCCAGCGCGAGCAGCTCGACGGTTTCATCGCGCAGCACAAGGGATGGCTTCCGGACTACGCGCTGTTTCGCGCGCTGAAGGAGCGTTTTAGCTGGGCCAACTGGGAAGAATGGCCCGCTGATCTTCGTGCGCGCAATCCGTTGGCTGTGGAAGCGGCCCGCAGGCAGCTCGGGCCGGCGATACGGATGTATTGCTACTGGCAGTACCTCGCGCATCGGCAATGGCTCGCGGTGCGATCGCATGCGCGCAGATCGGGCATGATGATCGGCGGCGATCTCTCGTTCTCGCCGGCGCGCGACAGCGCCGAGGTTTGGGCAAATCAGCATCTGTTTCGGATGGATCGTCTCGTCGGTACGCCGCCGGACGCATTCAGCGCGAAGGGCCAGCGCTGGGGGCTGCCGATGCCCGATTGGCCGCGGATGCGTGCGGCAAACTTCGCGTGGTGGCGGATGCGCATCAGGCACGCACACTCGCTGTTCGACCTTTTTCGCATCGACCATGTCGTCGGGCTCTATCGCACGTTTTCATTTGGCGCGAACGCGGATGAGCCCGGATGCTTTTTCCCCGAAAATGAGAGCGCGCAGCGCGAACAGGGTGAAGCCTTCATGCGCATGGCCATCGAAGAGGCCGGGGTTGAGGCGCTGATCGCGGAAGATCTGGGCACAGTGCCGCCATGGGTCCGCGCATCGCTGACGGCGCACGGCGTGCCGGGTTTCAAGGTGGTGCGCTGGGAGAAGGAGAATTGGGGCACGCCGAAGGAATGCTTCGTGGCGCCGCGCACCTATCCGGAGCTGTCGGTTGCCACCACCGGTACGCATGATACCGAGAGCTTCGCGGATTGGTGGCGCGACGCGCCATTCGCCGAGCGGCGCAAAATGGTCACAGCGTTCGCTCTCGATGGCCGTGTCGACGCGCGCCGTCGATACCTCGACCTGGCGGGCATGAGTGCGATCCTCGAGACGGTCTACGCTGCGCCGTCGCAGCTGGTGATCGCGCCGATCCAGGATTTGTTCGGATGGACGGCGCGAATCAATCTGCCCGGCACCGTCTCGGCCCGCAACTGGGCGTGGCGTTTGCCGATGCCGATCGAGCGGTTGCGCCAATCGCCGGCAATACAGAAGCGGCTTGGGGTACTCAGGACGATCGCCGTAAGGACCGGCCGGTTCGTGCCTGTCACGAGTTAAAGCATTACATTAGATTGCTGGATACTGGCGCTCAGGCCGGCGCGAACCGATTTACACGACTTCCCGCAACGCGAGGGCGGGCGGGATGCGCAGCGCGTTTATGACCGGCAATGCGCCGCTTAAGATACTGACCACGGTTGCGATAACGACCGCAGCCAGCGCCGCGTCCGGCGTCACCTGCAGATAGCCGGCGCTGCCGCCCAGTATCGCGCCCATCGAAAGGCCGCCGCCGAAAATCCACAGCGCGAGGCCCGCGCCGAGCGCGCCGCCGATGATCCCGATGAGTGTGCATTCGCCGAACAGCAGAATTCCGACCTGCGCGTGGCTGAAGCCGAGCGTGCGGATGAGCCCGACCTCCGACAGCCGATCGCGTACCATCAGCGCCATCGAATTCGCCGCGATCAGCATCATGGTGAGCAGCACCACCGCGCCGAGGCTGAAGGCGATTGCGCGGATGTTGCCGATCGCGCTCAGTCCGGTGGCGATCGCATCGCCTTCGCCCATCGTGCGCGTCTCGAAATCCGAGTTGCGGAAGTTGTCATCGATCTCGCGCGCGACTTCGGAGATGTGATCGGCGTTGTCCACGCGGGCCATCAGGAACCATGCGTCCTCACCGCCGCTCTCACCGGCCGCCTTGCGCGCTTCCCTGAGATAGTCGCGCCGGAAGACGAACACGTTGGGGTAGTGCTTGGAAGGAATTTCGCCGGCGATAACGAAACTGAGCTGCATGTGGCCAGACTCGCCGCGCAGCATGACCTCCTGGCCGCGCTTCCAGTGCTCCTTCTTCATCAGAAGCGAGCCCACCAGAGCCGCGCGCCGTGTGCGCCGAAAGATCTCAATCGCTTCCGGCGGGATCTTGTAATCCGGAAACACGGTGGGTGATTCGAGACCCTCGGCGAATGCTCCGATGCTGTCACGCCCGTCGCGATACGTCGCCGGCCACCCAGTGACCGCGACGCATCCTCGTACGCCGGGCATCTCGCGAATCTGTTCGCAGTAGCGCTCGGGTAGTCCATACCAGGGGCCGGTGCGATTGTTGACGATGATTCGCAGGCTGCTGGAGGCATCCGCAATGATGCGGTCCATCGAGGCCGGCACCGAGACCAGAAACGTGAAGATGAAGGTGGCCAGTGCGATCGTCAACGTGGTCAGGATCGAGCGCCTGAGATGGCGCCGCATGTTGCGCGCGATCATCTTGATCAAATTCATCGCTCTAAAACTCCCCCGGACTATGCGGTTCTCAGCGAATCGATCACGCCGATACGCGATGCGCGCATCGCGGGCAGCAATCCGCCGACGGCGCCGATGAACGCGGCGGCGATCAGCCCCGAGGTGATCGCCGAAGCCGTCAGGCGCCATGCAAAGATGAACTGGCCGACGTTCATCAGCCGGCTGTTGAGCCCGGTCGCGGTCGCCAGCGCGATCCCGAGCATCTCGCCCGCTATTCCACCCGCCACTCCAAGCAGCGCGCTTTCGATGACGAAGCTCATCAGCACGTTGCCGCGCGAGAAGCCCAGCGCCCGCAGCACGCCGACCTCTTTGCCGCGGCGCGCGACCGCAGCGTACATCGTGTTCATCCCGCCGAAGGTGGCGCCGACGCCGAGAATGATTGCGATCACCAGCCCGAGGTTGCGCAGTTGGTCGGCGAACTCCGACTCCTTGGCATAGAATTCGGCTTCGGTCTCGGCGTCAACCCGCAGGCGCGAATCATTGCTGAGCGCCAGCTTGAAAGCTTCCGCCATGCCCGGGCGCAGGCGCAGATGCAGCGAGGCGAAGCCGTTGTCGTAGCGGATGTCCTGATGAAGGATGTCGAGATTGGTCCACATTTCGGATTCCCGCGCGCTGTCGTTATCGGCAAACACGCCGACGATGGTCCAAGTGCGCCGGCCGAAACGGATCTGATGTGGTGGATTCAGATGCGGGAAGCGGGCGGCCAGCTTGCGGCCCACGACCATTTCGTCGCGTCCCTCGCCCGGCCAGCGGCCGCTGACCACGCGCATCCCCGAATGCACGCGTGAAGCGATCGGATAGACGCCGCGCAGGAAAGTAAACTGGCTGCTGCGCGGATCGTCGGGCTCGGCATTGAAGCCAGTGACATACTCGGGCGAGATCAGCGGCGCGCCATCTGGGGCGGAGCCGATTTCGGGGCGGCTGCGAATAATCTCGAACTGCTCGCGGGTGATGTAGCTGCCGGGTTCGGAGTTGACGCCGCGGCTCAGCACGATCCAGTTGGCGTGCGAGCCTGCGAGCGTCATCGTTCGCCGCAGGCCGGCGATGAAACCCAGCAGGATGACCAGGATCATCACGACCAGCGCGATGCCAAGCGCGGTCATCAACGAAGTCGTGCGGCGCACGAGCAGGCTTCGCAAGTTGTAGCGGATAGGGATCATGGCGGCGCCAATCGGGAAAGGGGAACTATAGCTGAATCGCCCGTCGAGAATCGATGCCGCCGTGAATGAAGATGAAGCACGCAGCAAAAGTGTGCTTGCGACCTGCCATATGCTTGACCGATGCCGCGCCACTCACGTGAAGGAGGTCACGGGGAACGGGCGGACATACAAAATGTACCTGTATGTGCCCAAGATTTACGCAGCCGCGTGGGATTGTGAGCGCAGGCTACTTCCCTCAGCGGGCCGCTGTGCTTCACCGGCGGCATCTACTTCACTCGGACGTACACGATTAGGTCATTGCCGTGACCTTCGACCGTGAGCGAGCCCCGGCCGGGTTCGCAGCGAACGGCGTTGACCGACGATACGTCGGAGCAGACGACGAGGTTGGTGTCGCCGGTGAAGCAGGAGTCGTTGACGGTCGCGGCACCCTGCGCGAGCGAAATCTTTCCCGCGCACAAGATTGTATTCACGTCGACGTTGACGCCGCCGCCCATGGAGTTACTGACGCTGACGTTCGGTCCGTTGACCGTGCCAACTGGCGCAGGAGTCTGGTGAGGTAGCCATCTTGCGGCGATCGGGCCAGCGACTAAAGGACCGAGTACTACGATTCCCACGATGTATAGTATGAATCGCTTGGCGTCCATGTGATTCGACCTCCGCGTGACCACGGGGCGAATATCTCCCGGAGCCAAATAGCGCCTTCATAGTGATCGCCGCCGTCCGCTGCGGCAAATCATGCTGACTCGGTCGTTGTAGCGGATAGGGATCATGGCGGCGCCAATCGCGGAAAAGGCACTATAGCTGAATCGCCCGTCGAGAATCGATGCAGCCGGAAACCGGCAGCCCGCCGTTCTAGACGACTTCGCGGACCGCGAGCGCCGGCGGAATTCTTAGCGCGCTCAAGATTGGCAGGACGCCGCTTAACATCGCGGCAGCGATGGCGACGACTATCGCGGTCATCGTCGCGCCGGGCATCACCCACAGCGCGCCATTACCGCCCAGGGCGGCGCCCAACGTAATCCCGCCTGAGAACATCCAGAACGCCGCGCCGGCGCCGACCAGCCCGCCGGCTAGCCCAATCAGCGCGCACTCGCCGAACAGCAACTGGCCGATGTGCAGATCGGTGAACCCCAGCACGCGCATCACGGCAACCTCGCTCAGACGGTCGCGGACCATCATCGCGGTCGAATTGGCCGCGATGAGCAGCACGGTGAGAATCACGATCGCACACAGGCTATAAACGATCGCGCGGATATTGCCCACCGCCGATAGCGCGCCCGAAAGCGCGTCGCTTTCGGTGATGGTGCGGGTCTCGTACTCGGAGTTGTGGAAATCGTCGTCGATCTCTTTGGCCAGCGGTCCCAGATGCTCGGGGCTGTCGGCGCTCGCCACCAACTGCCAGGCGATGTCGGCGTCACGGAAGCCATGCGCCTTGAGAGCTTCGCGCAGATAGTCGCGCCTAAAGAGGAACAGGTTGGGATATCGCTTGGAGGGCATCTGGCCGACCAGGACGAAGGTCAGGTCGAGGCGCCGGGCGTCGGCGCCGTGCAGCGTGATCAGCTGGCCGATCTTCCAGTTGTGCTTGCGCACCAGGACTTGGCCGGCGATCGCAGCACGCTTGTCGCGCAGCAGCGCGACCGCCATCTCCTGGTTGATGTTGTAGTCGGGAAATACCTGCACCACCTCGGGATCGACGGCCGCTGCGAACACCACGTCGCGCGGGTTCTGATAGGTGCTTGGCAGTCCGGTTACCGCGACGCATCCACGGCAGCCGGGCATCTCGCGGATTCGGCTGCAATAGCGCGCCGGCAATCCGTACCACGGTCCGGTGCGATTGTTGATTATCAACCGCGAGGTGCCCGATGCGTCGTGGATAATGCGGTCCATCGAGGCCGGCACGGAGATCAGGACCGTAAAAATGAACGTGGCCATCGCCACCGTCGCCGCAGTGAGCAGCGTGCGCCTCACGTTGCGGCGCATGTTGCGTTCGATCAAACGGAACAAGTTCATCCGAGCACCATCGTGGCCGCATCAGCAATCTAGCCCAAGGGCCGGCCGATGATCGATGCCGCCAAGCGGCTGCGTTGCTGTCACACTCTGCAGCTTTTGGTATAAGCAACCCGGGAGTCACACACATGGGACCGCTCAAGGGTATCCGCGTTCTGGATCTGAGCCAGGTAGTGGCGGGGCCATTCGCCGCCATGATGCTGGCCGATATGGGAGCGGATGTGATCAAGATCGAGCCGCCCGGCGGCGAAGTGATGCGAACCGTGCCGGCCGCCGAGCGCAACGGCGTGGCGGTCGGAATGCTCAACTGGAATCGCAACAAGCGCGCGATGGTGATCGACTTCAAGCGCGACGGCGCGGCCGAAATGTTCCTCCGTATGGCCGAGCGCGCGCAGGTCGTGATCCAGAACTTTCGTCCCGGTGTGGTCGATCGGCTGGGCGTCGGATATGAGGCAGCGCGCAAGCGCAATCCAGCGATCGTCTATTGCTCGATGGCCGGCTACGGATTTACCGGTCCCTACGCCAACAAGCCGGCCTACGATCCGGTCATCCAGGGACTGGCGGGTGTAATGGTCTCGCAGACCACGCAAGGGCGGCCGCGGGTGGTCAAGAACATCCTGGCCGACAAGGTCACTGCGATGACGGCTGCGTTTTCGATTGCCGCGGCGCTCAATGCAGCGCGCGATGGAGTCGGGCAGCACATCGAGATCGCGATGATGGACGCGGTTGCGTACTACCTCATGCCCGATACGATGACGATGCGGACTTTCCTGCCCGACAAGCCCGGCACGCCGCCTATGAAAGGCACCGCAGAGCCATTCGAGACGTCGGACGGTTTCATCACGATCGCGCCGCTAACCGACAAGCATTGGACATCGATTTTGAAAGCGGTTGGCCATCCCGAATGGTTCGAGGGCGACGCTCCGCGCAACGAGCGGCTCAAGCACGCCGGCCGCAGCCTGATCGAGCTGTTCAAGACCAAACCGTCAGCGTACTGGCTTGAGAAGATCGAGGCGGCGGACGTTCCCTGCGGTCCGATCAACAACTACGACACGATCTGGACTGACCCACAGTACACGGTCAACGAGACCTTCTTCGAGTACGAGCATCCGAAGGCCGGGCGAGTGCGCGCGGTGCGCACGCCGGGACGGTTCTCGGCGACGCCGCCCGAGCTATGGCGTCATGCGCCCGACCTCGGCGCAAACACTGATGAGATTCTCGCCGACAGCGGATTCAAGGCTGCGGAGATCGCCGATCTGCGCGCCCGCCAGGTCGTTGCCTAAGCGTCGTCCTGACTGCGTAGTGCTTCGGCAAGGGGGCTTGCGAGTGACAGCGCGCGCGCGTGTCCGACTCAATTTGGGAGCCTTGTTTGCGACAGCGATCTTATCGCTCTGTAGGGTGAGCGCCGGACCACCGCCGGGCAACTTGGCCCCCAGCGGCGCCTCGACTTCGGCCGCAATCGTTGTAGGCGCTCCAACGTTTCACCCGGGGGACTCGTTCACCTTCCGCGTGCCGTCGAGCGGCTCTGAATACGAAATGACTTACAAGGGTATGGACGCAGGCCTACTCGTCTTTCATCGTACGAGCGGCCGTTTCACGTCCGATCAGATGTATACGCCCGATCTAAAGCTAGCGGAGGTGAGGAGCGAGCGGGGTGACGAACGCTTCGACCCGCCGGTGGGGTATGTCGAGTTCCCTCTCTTTGTTGGAAAGAAGTGGAGCGTTACGTACAAGGTTTCTTGGCTCCAAGATCTTCTAACGGCGAACATGGAAGTGCTCTCCTTGGAGGAAGTGGAGGTGCCATACGGGAAGGTCAACGCATTCAGGATCCGTGTGCGCCTTAGGGACAGGAAGTTCGACTTGGTGAATTACGAGACCTGTTGGTACAGTCCAGAGGTGCGCTTTTTCGTCAAGTGCGAGAGAAGCAAGCCCTATGGAAACCAGCTCTATCTTGGCGATGAGTTTGAGCTCTTGAAGGTGAAAAGATAGGGCGGGGCTGCGGAGATCGCCGATCTGCACGCGCGCCAGGTCGTTTCCTGATCGCCTCGCGCCGGGGCCGACGTGTCAGGGCTGGCGGATTCGGGTGCGTTCTACTATCTCGGACTCAGAACCAATCGAGGAGATCTTTGAGCCATGGGCAAACTTGACGGCAGAGTGGCAGCGGTGACCGGCGGCGGGCGCGGTATCGGGCGCGGAATATCCAAACTACTGGCGGCGGAAGGGGCGAAGGTGGTGGTCAACGATCTCGGCGTGACGGTCGCGGGCCAGCCCGATAAGGCATCGCCGGCTGAGGATGTGGCCAAAGAGATCAAGGCGGCCGGCGGCGTCGCGGTTTCCAATCACACGGACATCTCGACGGTCGCGGGCGGCGAGGGCCTCGTCAATCAGGCGATCAAGGAGTTCGGGCAGCTCGACATTCTCGTGAATGTCGCGGGCATCCTGCGCGACCGAATGATCTTCAACATGAGCGAAGACGAGTGGGATGATGTCATCCGTGTGCACCTCAAGGGCCATTACTGCACGATGCGGCCGGCGTCGGCGCATATGCGCGAGCGGAAGTACGGACGCATTATAAATTTCTCGTCGAACTCGGCGCTCGGCAGTCCGGGCCAGCCGAACTATGCGGCGGCGAAGGCGGGCATCCTCGGGCTGACGTACAGCTCGGCGGTCGGGCTGGCGAAGTACAATATCACGGTCAACGCGATCATGCCCGGCGCATCCACGCGCATGACTGATACGGTACCCGCTGGCCGGATGCCGGGCGCGACCGGCTTCCGCAACAGCCAGAGCGCCGAGGGCACCCCGATGGACCCGGCCAACGTCGCGCCGATCGTCGCGTTCCTCGCCAGCGAGGAAGCGAGTTACGTCAGCGGGCAGTGTTTCGGCGCATCGGGCTACCGCATCATGCGCTATCGGCACATCGTGCCCGACAAGATCATCTACAACGACGGACCATGGCCGGTCGACAAGCTCTTCCAGGTCTTCAAGAGCACGCTGGGAGTGGATCTCGAACCGCCGCGGATGTAGCCAGGGCGGGCCAGTCTTCGATCTGGCGCAGTCCATTTGCCTGGCCCGTACGCAGGCAAGGGCACGAAGAGCGCTTGACAAATATGTAACGCTACGGTTACGGATAATCGGTATCGGTATACCGGGTTCGATCGGTGGCCGAACAGAAAAGGAGGCTATGCCAATGAGACTGCATGTGTTTCCGCCATCGCCCAGGGCGATCAAGGTTCTCGCCGCGCTCCACCATCTGGGGCTGGATTGCGACATCCGGCTCGTCGATCTGAGCAAGGGCGAGCAGATGAAACCCGAATTTGCAGCGCTCAACCCGAATAAGAGGATGCCCGTCCTCGAAGACGATGGATTCGTGCTCTGGGAGTCCAACGCAATCATCCAGTACATGGCTTCGAAGAAGCCGCAGAGCGGGTTGTGGCCATCAGAGCCCAAGGCCCGGACCGATGTGATCCGGTGGTTTTCGTGGGAGGGCGCGCATTGGGCTCCCGCGTGCGGCGCGATCGCTTTCGAGCGTGTCGCGAAGAAGGTGTTGGGACTGGGAGAGCCCGATCAGGCGGCGGTCGCGCGAGGCGAGACGGAGTTCCACAAATTTGCCGAAGTGCTGAACGGATGCCTGATGCGCCGCGAATGGCTGGTCGGAAACCGGCCGACAGTGGCCGACTTCTCGGTGGGGGCATGGATGGCGCTGGCCGCACCCGGGCAATATCCGCTGGCCAACTACCCTGAGATCGTGCGCTGGTATCGCGGGCTGGAGGCGTTGCCGGGATGGAAGAAGGCCGTGCCACCAATGCCCGCCTGACCAGCAAATTCGAGATTGCCGAACATCGCAGACGGCGGACCGGAGCGACGGTCCGCCGTCATTATTTCGTCGCCGGGATCGAGACTGTCGATGCGGAAAGCGCAGCGGCTGGGATCATCGGCTTTGCGGCGCATAGATGCTGGCCGCAGCCCGGTCTATGCTTGATTTGTGAAGTACGCGCATCTCGTACTGCGCAATCTGTGGCGCAATCGGCGCCGCACAATTCTCACCGCGCTGTCGATCGCCGTATCGCTGTTCGTGTTCGCCACCTTGATGACATTGCCGGGAATCGCGCGCCAGATGCTGCGGCAAGCGGCAGCCGCTCCGCGCCTGGTGACTCATAACAAGGCGGGGTTCACGAGCTACAAGTTGCCGGAGTCTTACCGCAGGCAGATTGTTGCTATTCCGCATGTCGACGCCGTGATCGGAGTGGATTTTTCCGCTGGCATCTATCGGACTCCCTGGGAGCGGGTCGGCATCTTCGCGGTCGATCCCGATCAGTTCGAACAGATTTGGCCGGAGTGGAAAATATCGCGCGAGGCCATTGATGAATTCCGGCGCACGCGCACCGCCTGTCTGGTGACGCGGACCGTGATGCGCCGCTTCGGATGGCGGGTGGGGCAGCAGGTAGTCGTTCACGGAGCGATCTATCCGGTCGATCTTACCTTCACGATCGCGGGACTAATCGGGGACAAGGCGCCTCCGAACCTGATGATGGCGCGGCGCGACTATCTCGACGAGCTTACCGGGCGCACCGGACTAGTCAGTAACTTCTGGGTCAGGGTTGATCAGCCCGAGTCGATTCCCTTGGTCATCGCTGCAATCGACGCGCGTTTCGCCAATTCCGCTTACGAGTCCGAGACCGAGGCTGAGGACACCTTCTTCGCCAGCTTCCTTTCCGGCGTCGGGCCGATCTTCGCGATGGCGCAGGTGCTGGGAGTGATCGTCGTCATCACAATTGGATTGGTCGCGGCGAACACGGCCGCGATGGCGATTCGCGAGCGGCGTTTCGAAATCGCGGTGTTGCGCGCAATCGGATTCAGCGCGCGCGCGATACTCGCCCAGTTCGTGGCCGAATGCTTGATCATGGGCATCGCGGGTTGGGTGCTCGGATGCCTCGGCGCCTGGTTGTTTTTCAGATTCGTGCCGGTCGGCCTGCCAACCCTGGCCACGTTCATGAGGATGATGCCGCCGAGCGTGCTGATGCAGAGTCTTGCGGTCGCGGTGGCGATCGGGTTGCTGAGCGGACTGATTCCAGCAGGCGCCGCCCTGCGCGGCAACATCGTCGAAGGCATGCGCCACGCGGGCTGAGGCGCGCCGGTTGATCTAGGCGGCCCGTCGGGGCAGTCTCCGCTCCGTTAGGCTGCGCAAATGGCGGACTGGAACCCCGATCTCTACAACCGCTTCCGCCGCTATCGCGCGGAGCCGGTGGACGCGATCCTTGAACGCCTGTCGCTTGGCGAATCCGAACGAATCGTTGACCTTGGATGTGGCAGCGGCGAGCATACGGCCGAACTCGCTCGCCGTAGCTCGCGCGGTTCGGCACTAGGCATCGATTCGTCGGCGGCAATGATCGATCGGGCGATGCTGATGCACGCCACGCTCGAACCCGGGCTTGCGCGACGGGTGAAATTCGAGCGTGGCGATATCCGCGATTTCGCCGGCGATTGCGAGTGGTCGGTGATCTTCTCCAACGCGGCGATCCAATGGCTCGCCGACCATCGCGCGATCTTTACTGCCTGTCATCGGGCGCTGGCGCCCGGCGGCAGGATGGTCGTCCAGATGCCGGCCAACGAAGAGGAGCTGGCGCAGGCGACGCTGCTTGAGATGGCCGGACAGGAACCATGGAGTTCGCAGCTGGGATTCGTGAAGGTCCCCTCCGCGCGCGTCGGGCGGCCAGACGACTATACTGCGATGCTCGCCGAGCTCGGCTACATCGACATCGATTGCTACTACCATACGTTTCATCACCCGATGACGAGCCCCGCCGAGATCGTGGAGTGGAGTATGGCGACCACGTTGCGACCGTTTCTCAGCCGCCTGTCCGCCGACAATCATCAGCGATTCATCGACGCATGGCGCAGGCGTATCGAAGCGGTTTATGGCACCACGGGCCCGCTGGACTTCGCCTTCCGCAGACTCTTCATTTGGGCTAGGCGGCGGGAGCGCTGATGCGGCTCAGTTGCGCGGGCGTAGTATCGCGGGGCGATTGGTTTTCGCGCGATTGAAACCGAACTTGACGGCGAATAAGTAAGCACCATGGCAACCCGCGAGGAGCGCGCGGAACGTGCGATTGACTCTGCGCTACGGCTCGGAATCTCGCTCATCCTGCCGCTGTGGGGACTCGTGATGATCGTGCTCGGACTCCGGCATGGCTCGCTATGGTGGCTCGGATCGGGTGTAGCGGTGATGGGCGTGGGCGCTGTGATGATGGTTGCCAGTCCGCTCATCCGTCCGCTGATCGGCGGCATCCGTGGGGAACGCTAGCTCTGGTCGATTCGCCCGCGGCCTGCGTCAAGGATACACGTCTTTTCGATGCCCGACCTTGACGACGCAGACCTGCCGGTTCTCCTCCGCAATGGAGTAGACGATACGATATCGCCCCTCGCGGACCCGATAGTGCGCGGAGCGCCCGGAGAGCCTCTCCGAGCCATGAGGTCGCGGATTGTCGGCGAGGGAGCGGATTCTATTGACCAAGCGCAGTCGATCGCGCTTCTGGCCGACGGCTTCGAGTTCCCGGGCGGCGGATTCCTTGATGAAGACCCTATATCTTGCCACGCCGCTTAAGGGACTTGACCAGATCTTCGAAATCGAGGTTGCGCTCCTGCGCGCGCTCTTCGAATGCAGAGACGTCCTCGGCGTCCTCCGCCAAAATCAACTTGACGGCATCGTTGACCGTCTCGGACAACGAGCGTTCGGTGGTGGCGGCCCTTAAGCGTAGTGCGCGATGGATTTCTGGATCGAAGTAGACGGTCGATCGTTTGAGGGCACTCATGCACGCATCATAGCATCAAAGCGTTAGAACGTCACCCGCCTCTTTAGGTTGCTCGTGCGCCCCGTGGTGCTGCTGACCCCGCCGAGGATCGCCGCCCATGCGGATCGAAACATTTCAATGCTGGGGCCGGGGGCTGACCCCGAATTGCTCACCCGTCTGCCCTGGACTATCCTTTGATTGTAATGCCCATCTTTGAGTACCTGTGCGCACGATGCGGCCGGACCAGCTCGCAGGTCGTGCTCGGGTCAAGCGGCGCGCGGCGGCGACCCTGTGCGCATTGCGGTTCAGGCCGGACGCGCCGCGTGATGTCGTCGTTCGCGATGGTCGAGAGCGAAGCATCGCGGCTGGCGAACTTCGACACGAACCAGCCGCGAGGGGAGTCGTTTTATCGCGACTCGCGAAACGTTGGGATGTGGGCCAAAAAGCGCGCCAAAGAGATGGGAGCGGACTTGGGTCCCAAGTTCGAGGAAACCGTGGAGAAGGCGCGCAGCGGCAAACTGATCAAGGAACAACTGTAAACGCCCGGCTCTGGGCGCGGCGCGCATTTTACGGGCATCAAATATGGCGAACAACGAAAAAGACCGGTTCGGAGACAAGATCCACGACCTTGAAAAGGCTCGCGAAGACCAGTGGGCCGCGGCACAGGATCGCGAACTGCTCGAGAAGATTCGCAAGAAGGGCAGCGAGCCGCACGATGCAGCCACCGAGGCGACGCGAGCTATGGGCCTGTTGTGTCCCCGCTGCCGGCAACCGCTTAAGGAGAAGAGGGTAGCAGGACTCACGATCCGCGCGTGCCCGAAGGATGAGGGAGCCTGGCTGGACCAAGACTCGTTGAAAAGGGTGCTGGCGAATGCAAAATAAGCCGGCGCCCTGTTCGCTGCGTTCTGAACGGTGTGCGATAATGAAGCTGCGCTTAACGCCTTGAGGGCGTTACTTAAGCATATCAAATCAAGGTCGTCATAAGGCCCATGTATTTTCAGTTCGGCGTACCGCTCGCCCTGACGTTCATCGCGCTTGGCTTCGTGGCGCTGATGTTTGGGCTGCAGAAGCTGCTCGCCCCCAACAATCCGTATCCGCGCAAACTCATCCCGTACGAATGCGGTGAGCCGCCCACCGGCAAGGCCTGGATCAATTTCAACGTCCGTTTCTATCTGATCGCCCTGATCTTCGTGATCTTCGAGGTCGAGGTGGCGTTCATCTATCCGATCGCCGCGGTCTATCTCGATTGGATCAAGCGGGGCCAGCGTCTGTACGTGCTCGGCGAAATACTGGTTTTCCTCGGGATCCTGTTCGTGGGCCTGATCTACGTCTGGGCCAAGCACGATCTCGAATGGATCAAGAAGGTTCCCGTGGAAAGCCCCCAGGAGTCACAGCAGGATGTCGCTGCTTAACACACTGCCGGATTATGTCCTGACCACGCGGACTGACGAGTTGCTCAACTGGATGCGCAAATCGAGCATCTGGTACATGCTCTTTGGCTTGGCTTGCTGCGCGATCGAGCTGATGCATACCGGCGGCCCGCGCGCTGATATCGATCGCTTCGGCGCCGCTCCGCGCGCCTCGGCGCGCCAGTCCGATCTGATGATCGTGGCGGGCACGCTGACGCTCAAGATGGCGTTGCGCACGCGTCTGCTCTACGACCAGATGCCCGATCCGAAGTACGTGATCTCGATGGGCAGCTGCTCGAACTGCGGCGGACTGTTCCAGCTCGCCTATTCCGTATGCGACGGGGTGGACAAGATCCTGCCGGTGGACGTCTATGTCCCGGGATGCCCGCCGCGTCCGGAAGCACTGACCGAGGGCCTGCTCAAGCTGCAAGAAAAGATCATGACCGAGCGATGGCTGGCGCGTTCGCCGCAAGCCGGGAAGAACGGCGCGGCGAGCCACGCTTGAGCCGGGCGGTTCGATGACCCCGCTCGACATCTACGCTCGCGTCAAGGAGCGCTTCCCGGGCAAGGTTCTGGAAGTGATCGAAAAGGGCCCCGACCCGTTCATCGTGGTCGATCTGGCTGCCTTGGTCGATGTCTGCCAGTTCCTGCACGAGGATGCCGAAACCTCTTTCGATTGTCTCTCCAATCAGTCGGGGGTCGATTACAAGGATCGCATCGAGGTCGTCTATCACCTGTTCTCCTACAGCAAACGCCATCAGGCGGTGCTCAAGGTCAAGCTGCCGCGCGAGACTCCGCAGGTGCACACGCTCGAAAGCATCTGGAAGTCGGCGAACTGGATGGAGCGCGAGATTTTCGACCTGCTCGGAGTGAACTTCGAGGGGCATTCCGACCTTCGGCGGCTGCTGATGCCCGAGGACTGGGAAGGCCATCCGCTGCGCAAGGACTTCGTCGAGCCCAAGGAATACCACGGTATCTCGACGGTCCGCGAAAGCCCGATCATCCGGCTGGACAACAAGAAGAAATGAGCACCCTGACCACCGAGGAAATGACCCTCAACATGGGTCCGCAGCATCCCAGCACGCATGGCGTGCTGCGTTTCGTCGTGCGCGCCGACGGCGAGGTGATGCGCGAAGCGATCCCGGATGTCGGCTACCTGCATCGCTCGATCGAAAAGATCGCGGAGAAGGTCGGCTATCACGGCTTCATGCCCTATACCGATCGCGTCGATTACGTCTGCGCGATGTTCACCAACCAGGGCTGGGGCATCGCCTGCGAGAAGCTGGCGCACATCGAAGTGCCGCGCCGCGGCGAGTACTGCCGGGTGATTGCCGCCGAGTTCAACCGCATTGCGTCTCACCTGCTGTCGGTCGGCACGATGGCGATGGATATCGGCGCCAACACGCCATTCACGCACGCGCTACGCGAGCGCGAGATGATCAACGATCTGATCGAAGAGCTGTGCGGCGCGCGCCTGACCTTCAACTACATGCGCATCGGCGGGGTGGCCTGGGATCTGCCGCCGGGTTTCCGCGAAAAGGCGCTGGCGTACCTCGACCATTTCGGTCCAATTCTGGATGAGTTCAATTCGCTCATCTCGTTCAACAAGATCTACATCAAGCGGTTGGCCGAGGTGGGCATCATCAGCGCCGCCGAGGCGATCAATTACAACTTGGTCGGTCCGAACCTGCGCGCCTGCGGCATCAAGTGGGATATCCGCAAGGACATTCCGTATTCGGTCTATCCCGAGTTCGATTTCGACGTGCCGATCGGCAATGGCGAATGGGGCAGGCTGGGTGATTCGATGGACCGCTACATGGTGCGAATCCGTGAGATGAAGGAATCCGCGAAGATTCTGCGCCAGGCGCTGGCCCAAATTCCCAACGGCTCGGTCCTGGCCAAGGTGCCGCGCAACTTCAAGCCGCCGGCCGGCGAATGCCAAATCCGGATCGAGAGCGGCCGCGGCGACATGGGTTGGTATGTCGTGAGCGATGGCACCGCCTTCCCATGGCGTGTGCATGTGCGCACCGGCTCGTTCGCCGCCATGGGTATCATCCAGAAGCTCAGCGCGGGGCTGATGATCGCGGACCTCGTCACCCTCATCGCGAGCCTGGACGTCATCGCGCCCGAGGTCGACCGCTAGGCTATCGATGCAACAGCTCATCGACAGCATGCTCGCCGCTGGCGACTTCGGCAAAAGTCCGCCGCGCGACTTGGTCTACGCAATTGCGATCTTCGTGCTAAGTGCGGCGGTGTTTCTGGGAGTCGCATTTCCGTTTGCGGCGATAGCCTCGTGGCTTGAACGACGTGTATGGGCGCGAATCCAGTCGCGTGTCGGGCCCAACCGCGTCGGTCCCAACGGCTTCCTTCAATGGTTGGCCGACGGCATCAAGAACATTTGCAAGGAAGACCTGGTGCCTGCCGAGGCCGACGCGCGGCTGTTCAAGTTCGCGCCTTACCTCGTGATGGTCGCGTTTGTGACACCGTGGGCGGTGATGCCCTTCTCGTCGGACCTGATCCTCGCCGACCTCAACGTCGGCATCCTCTACATGACCTCGGTTACGGCGCTCACCGTGGTTGGCGTGCTGATGGCGGGATGGGCGTCCAACGACAAGTGGTCGCTGATCGGCGGCATCCGCTCGGCTGCGCAAATCGTGAGTTACGAGATTCCGGCTGGCCTGTCGATCTTTCCGGTCGTCCTGCTGTCAGGCACGCTCTCGATGCAAGGAATCATCCGTGGGCAGGGATGGTCGCCGAATACGTGGTACCTGTTCGCCAACCCGTTCACCTTTATCGCGGCCAACATTCTGTACGTTTCGGCGCTGGCCGAGGGCAACCGCACTCCCTTCGATCTGCCCGAGGCCGAATCCGAGCTAGTCGCCGGATTTGCGACCGAGTACAGCGGCTGGCGCTACCTGGTCTTCTTCATGGCGGAGTGGGGCAACGTGTTCATCATCGGCGCGATCATCACGGCGCTGTACCTCGGCGGCTGGCAATTCCCGCATGTCACCAACAATCGCGTCATGATGAACGTCTTGCAGCTGATCACCTTCAACGTGAAGGTGCTGGCGCTGGTGTTCGTCTCGATGTGGGTTCGCGCTACTCTGCCACGGGTGCGGATCGACCAGCTCATGTCGCTGTGCTGGAAGTACCTGGTGCCGATCTCATTCGTGAACATGATCGGCACGGCGGTCTGGGTCGCGATCTGGCCCGACGGCAACCGTATCGCCGGCTACATAATGTTTGCGCTGGGGCTCGCGATCCTGGCTGTGTTTATCCAGCGAGTCGTCTACTACTTCCGCCGATCCAAGATGGAGCTCTACCTGCATCCGACCATATGAGGATGCTGAGATACTCTCTATGAGCGGGGCAAGCAGCTATTTCGGCAATATCAGGGAAGCGGTCACCTCGATTTTCGAGGGCATGGCGGTCACGGCGTCGCACTTCATCCGCAAGCCGTACACGGTCCAGTATCCCGACCGCATGGCCGTTCGCGTCCAAGATACGCTGCCGTTCCGCTATCGCGGGATTCTCGAAGTCGACCTCGAGATCTGCACCGGCTGCCTTGCGTGCGAACGAGCCTGCCCCATCGATTGCATCGTGATCGCGGTGGAAAAGGATCCCAACACTCGCCAGATGGTGCTGTCGCAGTTCGATATCGACATGGCCAAGTGCATGTACTGCGGGCTGTGCAGCGAGCCGTGTCCGACCGGCTCGATCCATCACACCACCGAGTTCGAGGGCGCCGACTTCTCGCTCGAAAGCCTGATCAGGCGCTTCGTCAAGGACCCGGTGATCGCGTACAAGCCGAAGAAGGGACCCGAGACCGACCCGCGCATCGTCCCGATTCTCAACCGCGGAATGCGCTATATCGACGAATTCGCGCAGGCCGGCGCCGACCAGCCAGCCCAGGAGGAGTCCGCGTAGCCGAGGGCCGGCCCGCGGAACATCCAGGCGCGATGGCAGCTCAGGCGATCTTCTACTTGCTGGCCGCGGTGACGGTCGGCTCCGCCGCAATCGTCGCCTTCTCGCGCAATATCGTTTACTCGACGTTCGCGCTGCTCGGCGCCTTCCTCGGCGTCGTCGGCATCTATGTGATGCTCGCGGCGGACTTCGTCGCGATGGTGCAGCTGCTGGTCTACGTTGGCGGCATCCTGGTGCTGACGCTCTTCGCCGTGATGCTCACGGCGGGCATCTCGGACGTGACGATCTCGAATCGTGCGGTCGGTACGGTCCCCGCACTGGTGACCACGATGATCGCTGGCGCCGTGATGATGTTCGCGGTCTTCAGGACGCCATGGCATCAGGCAGCGGCCAAGGTCGAGCCGACCACCTACGGAATCGGCAACGCCTTTCTCGGCGCGTACCTGCTGCCGTTCGAGATCGCTTCGGTTGTGCTGCTGGTGGCGCTGGTGGGGGCGCTGGTCATCTCGCGCCAGGAGGTCAAGGGGTGACGGTGCCAGAGCCAATGGAGTGCGCCGGCCGATGAGCGGCAGCGGTATCACGCTTCAGCACTTCCTCGCCCTGGGTCTCATTGTGTTCGGGCTCGGGATGTATTGCGTACTGACGCGCCGCAATGCGATCGGCATCCTGATGGGCGTCGAGCTGATTCTGAACTCGGCCAATATCAACTATCTTGCCTTCGCGCACTTCGGCGGCGGCGATTACGACGGCCAGGTCTTCGCCATCTTCGTGATCATGCTGGCCGCGGCCGAGGCGGTGATAGGCCTTGCGATCGTTCTGGCCATATATCAGAACTTCAGGACTATCGACGTGGAGGCGACCGAGACTCTGAGCGGTTGAGCCTTCCATCGGCCCACGCCTCATCCTGTCCGCTGACCGACGCGCCGACGCGCCCGGGGCGAGGACAGGCGAGGGCGAGCTGGAAGAGATGCGAGGAAGCAGTCGTGGTCATCGCCGAAAATAGCGCCGCAGGATCGGACCTCCGCTGATGGACCATCCGATAAGCGTCGGTTTCATCCGCTGGATCGTTCTGTTGCCGCTGTGCGGCGCGGCGCTCAATTTCCTCCTCGGCGCGCGCATCCAGAAGACGCTGGGCAAGCGGGCCATCGGCTTCATCGGCAGCGGCGTGGTGCTCGGCGCGTTCGCTGTCGCGGTGTACGGCTTCATCGCGATGCTGCGGCTGGAGCCCGAGCATCGCTTCATGCTCGATGATCTGTGGCGCTGGATGCATGTCGGCGGGCTCAACCTCGATATCGCGTTCTGGCTCGATCCACTCTCGATCGTGATGACGCTGGTGGTGACCGGGGTGGGCGGGCTGATCCACATCTACTCGATCGGCTACATGCACGATGACGAATCGTTGTGGCGATTCTTTGCATGGCTCAACCTGTTCACGTTCACGATGCTCATCCTGGTGCTGGGCGACAATCTGTGGCTGATGTTCGTGGGCTGGGAAGGCGTCGGCCTGTGCTCGTTCGCGCTGATCGGCTTCTGGTACAAGGTCGTGGCCAACACCGATGCGGGCAACAAGGCTTTCATCGTCAACCGCGTCGGCGATCTCGCCTTCGTGGTCGCGCTCTACGCGCTCTATGCGAGCCTCGCCTCGGTCGGCCATCCGACGCTGGTGACACGCGAGGTCGGCCAGTACGCGCCGCTGCTCGAAGGCCGCATCGCATGGCTCGGCCTGCCGGTCGCGACCTTCGTGACGATGTTGATGTTCGCCGGTGCGACCGCGAAGTCCGCGCAGATTCCGCTGTATGTGTGGCTGCCCGATGCGATGGCCGGGCCAACGCCGGTCAGTGCGTTAATCCATGCCGCCACGATGGTCACCGCGGGCGTGTACATGGTCGCGCGGATGCATTTCCTGTTCTCGATGGCGCCGGCGACAATGCTGGTGGTGGCAACGGTCGGCGCGCTGACCGCATTCTTCGCGGCGACGATCGGCACCGCCCAAAACGACATCAAGCGCGTGCTTGCCTACTCGACCGTCAGCCAGCTCGGCTACATGTTCGCCGCCGTCGGCGTCGGTGCGTATGCCGCGGGCGTCTTCCATCTGATGACGCATGCGTTCTTCAAGGCCTGTCTGTTCCTCGGCTCCGGCTCGGTGATCCACGCGATGGGCGGCGAGCAGGACATGCGCAAAATGGGCGGCCTGCGCCATCACATGCCGATCACCTTCATCACCTTCCTTGCGGCGACGCTGGCGCTGTGCGGCTTTCCGCCGTTCGCGGGCTTCATGTCGAAGGACGAAATCCTGTGGCAGGCCTTCGCCCACGGCCATCCGTTGATCTGGATGCTGACGTGGACGGGTGCGGGGATCACGGCGTTCTATATGTTCCGCCAGGTCTATATGACTTTCTTCGGCGAGTTCCGCGGCACGCACGAGCAGGAGCATCATCTCCATGAATCGCCGCCATCGATGTCGTACGTGCTGGCGGTGCTGGGCGTGCTCTCAGCGATCGGCGGGTTCGCGATGCTCCCGCACTTCATTGCCGACTTCAAACCATTCGAGCAATTCCTCGATCCGGTCTTCAGCTCCGAGGCGACGCGGCGCGTGATGGAAATCGCCGAGCCGAAGCCCGGCGCGCTGTTGGAAGCGGGCTTCAGCGCGTTGGCGCTGGCGATGGCGGCTGGCGGATGGTTCCTCGCCGATTCGATGTATCGGCGTGAGACGTTCAGCCCTGAATTGGTGAGCGGCCTGTTTGGCGGGCGGCTCTACGAGCTGGTGCTCCACAAATACTACATCGATGAGATCTACTGGGCGGTGGTCGTACAGCCTTACCTCGCTTTGACGCGTGCGGCGGCGTGGTTCGACGGCCACGTGATCGACGGGGTGGTGAACTTCTCGGCGAGCCTGACGGTCTTCGGTGCATGGCTCTCGGGCCTGTTCGACAATTACATAGTCGATGGACTCGTGAACCTCGCATCAAACCTTACGCTGAATGTCGGAGGGCGGCTGCGCCGGCTGCAGAGCGGCTCGATCAATGGCTATCTGTACGGGATTCTCGCCGCGGTGATGGTCATCCTGCTGGTGCGGGCAATGGCGCGCGTGTAGCGCGTCCGAAATGGACTGGCTGAGAGTGCGATAGATAGATGGACAATCCGCTTACCCTCATAACTTTCATTCCGCTGCTCGGATCGGCCGCGATCCTGCTCTGCCCCGACGGTCAGAAGACTCTTGTGCGCTGGATTGCGGTGGCGGCAACCGCCGCCCAGTTGCTGATCGCGCTTCACTTGTACATGCGCTTCGACACTACCACGACGGCGCTGCAATTCGTCGTGCGCCGCCCGTGGGTGCCCTCCTACCATATCGACTACTTCATGGGTGTCGACGGAATCAGCATCTCAATGGTGCTGCTGACGGCGCTGATTTGCTTCATCTCGGTATTCGCGAGCTTCGGCATCGACAAGGCCGTCAAGGCATACTTCGCGCTGCTGCTGATGCTCGACACGGGCATGATGGGCGTGTTCGTGGCGATGGATTTCTTCCTCTTCTACATCTTCTGGGAAGTGATGCTGCTGCCGATGTACTTCCTGATCGGCATCTGGGGCGGGCCGCGCCGCGAGTACGCCGCGATCAAGTTCTTCCTTTATACGCTGTTCGGCTCGGTGCTGATCCTGCTTGCGATGCTGGGGCTCTATTACTACAACACGCCATCGACATTCGATCTGACCAAGCTGGCCGCCAACGCCGGCACTTACAATATCAACTTCCAGCGTATCGTCTGGCTGGCGTTGTTCGTCGGGTTCGCGATCAAGATTCCGGCCTTCCCATTCCATACCTGGCTGCCCGACGCGCACGTCGAAGCGCCGACCGCGATCAGTGTGATTCTGGCCGGCGTGCTGCTCAAGATGGGCACCTATGGCATCCTGCGCGTCAACTACGCGGTACTGCCTGCGGCGACGCACGACCTGGCATGGTTGTTCCTCGCGCTGCTAGGGACCGTCAATATCGTATACGGTGCGCTGTGTGCGATGGCGCAAACCGACTACAAGAAGCTGATTGCGTATTCGTCGATTAGCCACATGGGCTACGTGATGCTCGGGATGTCGTCGTTTACCGCCGCGGGCATCAACGGCGCGGTGCTGCAGATGTTCAATCACGGCACCATCACTGCGATGCTCTTTATCCTGGTCGGGGTAATCTACGATCGCACACATCATCGGGAAATCGGCGGATTTGGCGGGCTGGCAAGCCAGATGCCGGTGTACGCAGGCATCACCGGTTTCGCATTCTTCGCAGCTCTCGGCTTACCGGGGCTTTCGGCATTCATCTCCGAGGTGCTGGTGCTGATCGGCGCATGGCAGCCGCATCCGCTGATGACCACCTTTGGAGCGGCGACTGCGATCCTGACGGCGGGCTACCTGCTCTGGACCTACCAGCGCATCTACCTGGGACCGCTCAACGACAAGTACAAGACGCTGCCCGACTTGAGCCTGCGCGAAGCGTTCACGCTGGTGCCGCTCGCGATTATCGTGCTGATCCTCGGCGTCTATCCGCATGCCGTGCTCGATCTGCTCAACACTTCGCTGGTGCACCTCAACCAGGTGGTGCTGTCAACGCCCGCTGCCGCCTCGGCGGTAGCGCTGATCCACTGATCGACGCCGCGTATCGGGCAAGACGCCGATGGATCTGAACAGCATCGCAAGCCTGCCGTATTTTGCGCCCGAGATTCTGCTCACGGCCGCGATTCTGGCACTGCTGCTGGTCGATCTGACTGGCCGCAGCCATTCGCACCTGGGCAGTATCGCGCTGCTCGCGTCCGCCGGCGTGCTGCTACTGGTCGTGACGGGCAGCGGCCGGCCGGAGGGATGGCTGTTCAGCCGGATGCTGGTGTTCGACTCTTTTGCGATCTTCTTCCGGGGACTGCTGGCAATCGCATTGGTAATCGCGGTCTGGATGTCGATGGGTTCCCGGGAAGTGGCGGACTTCGATCAGGGCGAGTATTACGCGGTATTGCTGGCGAGCACGCTCGGAATGTTCCTGATGGCGGCGTCGGCCAATCTGCTGATGGCCTATCTCTCGCTCGAGTTCGTGAGCCTGACCTCATACGTCCTGACGGGCTACATGCGCCACAATCGGCGCTCGCAGGAAGCCGCGCTGAAGTACCTCATCTATGGCGGCGTCGCCTCCGGCACGATGATCTATGGCATGAGCTGGATATACGGGCTGGCGGGGTCGCTCGATTTCAACGCGATCAACAAGGCGCTGACCGCAGGCCCCCACAGCGCGGCGCTGGCGATATTCATCGCGTTGGTGCTGATTCTCACGGGCATGGGCTACAAGATCGCATCGGTGCCGTTTCATATGTGGGCGCCCGACGTCTACACCGGCGCGCCGATTCCGGTGACTACGTTCCTGGCGATCGGCTCGAAGGCCGCCGGCTTCGCGCTGCTCACGCGTTTTTTCTATCCGGCGATCTCGCACCTGGCTGCGGGCGGCTCATGGCAAACGCTCGCCGGCGTCGATTGGCCGCAACTGTTGCTGGTCATCTGCATGCTCACGATGACGTTGGGCAATCTCGCGGCATTGCAGCAGACCAATATGAAGCGGCTGCTAGCCTATTCGAGTATCGCGCAGGCCGGCTATGCGCTGATGGGCGTGGTCGTGCTGAGCAACGACGGGCTGCGCGCGATGCTCTTCTATCTGTTCGCGTACTACCTGATGGACGCTGGCGCGTTCCTGGTCGTGATGATCGTTGCCAACTCGACCGGCCGCGAAGATATCGACGCCTATCGCGGGCTGGCGTGGCGCGGCGGACTGATGCCGGCGATTGCGCTGAGCATCTTCCTGCTCTCGCTCACCGGCATCCCGCTGACCGTCGGCTTCATCGGCAAGTTTTACCTGTTCGCCGCCGTCATTCGCGGCCAGTTCTACCTGCTCGCGATCGTGGGAATCCTGAACTCGGTTGTGTCGCTGTATTACTACCTGCGGCCGGTGCGCACGATGTTCTTCGAGCAACCCGAGGGCAACGAGGGCGAGGTGCGCGCTCAGAGCTGGAATTACGGGCTGCTCGGAGTGCTGGCCGGTGCGACGATCGTGTTCGGGCTCTACTGGGCGCCGGTGATCGCGCTGGCCGACCGCTCGATGCGCTTTTTCGTGGGCTAGGGTGGCGGCGGGAGGTTTCTAGTCCTCCGGGTTGCCACGCGGACGCCGAGAGAGCCACGATGCCAGTGCGAGGGTGGGCTTTAGAAAGCTCAAAGGCTATCCTTAGTGGAGTTTGGATTACTCGACACCTTTGAGCTACTTGGTCGCTGGTGGTTGGCCGATCGGCGACAGGTCCCGGGAAAGCTCAGCTTCTCACCGACCGGCGGCATATCGTTAGAACTAATCGGCACCCTCGATCCTCTCCAGCCCGGAGAGGTCAGACCAGGAGACCACGGCGCGATCTGGGGGCAAACATCAGCAGGAGTGGAGGCAACTCTGTTCGGCTGCCTCGAAACTCACTCCAGTCTACACTTTCCGGGCGAGAAGACCTCGACCTATACCTGCTCTTGGATGATCATTGGAGAGCACGTAGACAGCGCCGACAGTGCTAAGTTCCAAGAACTCGAACTGCGCATATTCAACTTGGAGGAGTGGGCCGGGCTTAACGGAATAGTTTACCAATCAGGCGCGCACGTTCCCCCGGATATGACGAGTAGCTATGGGCAAGGCGCACGGCCCTCGCCAGGCATCCTCTCCTACACGCAACTACCGCCTCTCGCTTTTGCACAGGGTGAGTTCCAAGTATCTGTCGAGTGTAACGGCACATGGCACTCCGATAGTCGACCACCAAGCGTCGGGATTACGCAGAAGACCACGTTCAAGATAAGGGGGGCACGTGAAGAGCCGTTGGAGAGGTATCTCGATGAGCCTGTTCGATCAATTCGGTGTCTCATTGAGCTTTCCACCGGTTCGCGGGTTCCCCTTGTGTCCATCCTAGCGATGAGCTCTCGGCGCAGTCAGACCCTGCCCAATGGAAAGAGCGAACCGGTGCCCGTATCAATAATACTATCGCAGAAGAGAGCCGTGCCGGTACCCGAACGCCGACATCCCGCACAGATGCTCTTTACCTTGGCAAGCTTGGGCCCCGAGCTCTCGCCACGCATGCGAAAATGGTACGAAGGCCGCGAAAAGTTTCCTGCCACCCTGGACTTCCACTTCTCCATAGACCCAGAACGCGATTCTGACATCCCACTCGAATTTCAGTTCTTCAGTGCCTTTGTTGCCTGCGAGGCGTACCATCGCGCCACCCATGACAACGAGGAACTTGAGCCCGGCGAATATAGCCGGCGTCGAAGACTGCTTCTCTCGAGCGTCGAGGCGGACCCTGTGCTGATGCGCTGGGCGAACGAGAAAATCTTGGGCAACGAACCGAGCACGAGAAGGCGACTTGAGCAATTATTCGACGAACAGCCAGAGATCGTGCGGCGCCTGATCGAGTCGAAAGACACTTTTGTTAGACGCGCCGTGGCTACGCGCAACAAGGGCGTCGTGCATCCACATGGCGGCCACGCGGACGTATGGACCGGGCAGAGTCTGTTTCGCGCAACCCTGGCACTACGCCTCATCATTCAGACGTGTTTGCTTCGCGAATTCGGCTTCACCGAGCCTGAGATCGCGGCCATGGTTCCGAAGATCCGAGAGTATAGGATCCTAAAGGACTCTGGCGGCGTCGGCGCGGCCTAGGCCGGACGAGTGTGGATGCAGTTCTCGGCACTCTATTCGCGGTGGGCTACCCGCTCGATGCGATTTTTCATCGGCTAGCGCGCAGCTCACTGGGCGGGCGTTTACGCTTGCCGCGATACGGGCGCAGCGCCGCGATCGCATCGAGCACCGTTTCCGCTTCCGCGCGGATCGCATCGGGGTCGTGCCCGGTCTGTTCCAGGATTGAATCGACCTCGGCCAGCGTGCGCTCATAGTCGTTGTGGAAGCGGCGGTTAAGTTCCTTCCATGCGATCCCCGCCAGCGCATCGGGAACCGTCACCGGCGCGCTGATCAGTCCGCGCCGGATCAACACTGCAATCGCGGGATAGCCGACGTAGCCCTTCCAGTACGACGCGTTGTCGTTGGATGCGATCTCGCGCCCGTCGCGGCTGGTCTGCACCTCGTAGGTCTTGCTGCCATCCGATGATTTCACCATCGCCACTCGCTCATCCACGATGCGCACGCGGCCATCCCCGATCGCGCCGAGCGCCTCGTAGACCTTGATCAGCGGCGGCATCTTCCACGGGGTTTCCATCGAAACCGCTTCCCTTGACCGTTCGATCATCGCGCCACTACAGTCCCTCAGCGGGAGGTGTACGCCATGCTCAAGATGTTCGACTACAAGCCGTGACCCTGGGCGCGCAAGACGCGCATAGCCCTTTTGGAAAAAGGGCTGAAGTGGGAGACGACATGGCTCGACCTCGCCAAGGGCGAGCACAAGCGGCCCGAGTACCTTGCGATTAATCCGGTGGGCAAGGTGCCGGCGCTGATCGACGAGGGCGTGATCGTCCACGATTCGACGATCGTCGGCGAATATCTCGAGGACCGCTACCCGAAGAACCCGCTGCTGCCGCGTGATCCGGTGATGAAGGCGCGGGCGCGCGCGTTCGAGGACTACTCCGACGCGTATGTGGCGCCCTCGCTGTACAAGGTTCTGATCCAGATGCGCAAGCCGGAGGCCGAACGTGACCAGGTGAAGATCGCGGAGGGTCACAGCGAGGCGCGGGCCCATTTCGCGTACCTCGATCGCGAGCTGGAGGGGCGGCAGTTCTTCGCGGGATTGCTCAGCTTGGGCGACATCTCATTCATTCCGCATCTGTCCAACTATGAGCGGGCAGGCTTTGGTATTCCCGCCGAGTTCGCGAATCTGCGCGCATGGTGGGAGCGGATGAAGGCGCGGCCGAGCTTTGCGCAGAGCATGCCGGCCGACTGACAACGCGGGATGGGAGGACCAATGGCGAACGAACCGATCGGCACGCTCGATCATATCGGCATCGCGGTGCAAAACGTCGCTGAGGCGCGCAAGTTCTTCGAAGGCATCCTCGGTGCGCGCTTCATGTACGAGGCGGAGAACGCGCAGGCCGGCTACAAGCTCTGCGAGCTGGACCTGCGCGGGCTCACGATCGAGCTGCTGGAGCCGCTGGGCGATGGCTCATTCCTGCACAAGTTTATCGAGAAGCGCGGCGAGGGAATGCATCATCTGACGTTCAAGGTCGACGAGCCGAAGCAGCGGATCGCGCAACTCAAGTCGCAGGGCGTGCGCGTGGTCGACGAGGTCGAATGGTCACCGACCTCGCACGAGGCGTTCATCTCGCCGCGCAGCTCGCATGGCGTGCTCATCCAGCTCGGCTCCGGCTATCCGACACTGTCGAACGATCCGTCCTGGTTCGAGAAGAAGTAGCCGGCGCTCGCCATCGGGCTGTGCGCTACAAACCGAGCAGCGGGCGGAGCTTCGCAGTCACTTCTTCGAGGACGCCGGCCGGGGCCTTGGCCGCGAACTCTGCGCTCCGGGCAACCCAATCGGCGCTCTTCACGTGATCCGCTAGGATCACGCCGGACAATGGCAACCCCGCGGGCAGCGCCACCTCGAATGGATAGCCCTTGACCCGCGTGGTCACCGGACACAGAAGTGCGAGGCTGGCCCTTCGATTGTAAATCGAAGGGGAGAGCACCAGCGCGGGCCTTCTGCCGGCCTGCTCGCGGCCGGCCTGCGGATCGAAGCTCAGCCAGATGAGATCGCCGCGCTGCGGAACGTAGCGGGCTCTCACCACACTTCCTTCCCGGCCGCGGCGCCCAATCGTACTCCGCGTGGCGGTTGCGCGGCGTTATCTTGGCGACCAGCCGTTCAAGGCGGTACTCGGGACGGGCCGCGACCACCGTCAGCATGCGCTTCGACAATCGCATCTCAACTTGGGTTCCATCGGACAGGCCGGCGTCTTTTGCCAGCGGCTTGGGGATGCGAATAGCAAGGCTGTTGCCCCATCTGGATATGTGTGCGCGCATGCCTAACCTCTGGTCTCGGATATATACAGTGTATATACGAAACGGAGCGCGTTGGCGAAGTGATCGGCCTTGCGGCCGGCGATGGGCGGCAACGCGCCCATGACTTGACCGCGGCGCCTTTCAGGAGCCGGCCTTAACATCGCTCGTCCCATCTGGCACGATCCGCGCACGGATCGTGCCTCATGGCTCCATCACTCGACAGCGCATACGCCAAGCTAGAGCGTGCTCGCGAGCATCTGGAGCGAGTCAAAGAGCGAATCGAAGCCTTGCGGCAGCCTCACGTCGACAGCGTCCCTGTGCGGCGTGATCCCAGTGATCCGAAAGTCATCGCTGGTTGGACAATGCCCAACCCAATCGATCACAGAATGAGCCCCATGATCGGTGATGTAGTCCAGAATCTCCGCGCGGCGCTGGATCATCTAGTCCATGCAATCGCTTGGGTCGATTCTGGGCAACCGCAGAAGCACACTCAATTTCCTGTCGACGACGCTCCACAGAAGTTCTCCGGTCATAGCGCGACTTTCCTCAAAGGAGTCAGCGTCTCGCACGTGGCCCGCCTCGAGCAATTGCAACCGTACAACGGATGCAAATGGACGGAACTCATTCGGGACCTCAGCAACACCGACAAGCACCGGGAGCTCATCGTAATCTCGTCGAGCGGTCGCGGCACATTCAGTTTCGGCCTCATTCTGAAACGCGATGCTGAAACGGGACGTTTTGTGCCGGCCAGCGACACCCTGCAGATGCAGTCGAGTTTCACCCAACAGATAACGCTCCGCGATGGAACGCCGATCGTTGATGCTCTGCATGCAGCGCTGTCGCAGGCCGCCCACCTGCTTGATGAGTTCAAGACGACTTTCGTGTAGCACCGGTTTGGCCGTTGAATGAATGATCACCACCCCGCTAATCGCTTCGCGGCGATTCTTCGCTCAGGAAGCCTCCGCTCAGAATGACGGCTTCCTCCTGTCATCCTGAGCGCAGCGAAGGATCGCCGCGGAGCGATTCTCTTTTTCGCCCGGCGACGAAACCAGGAGGCTCAAAGCACGATTCGACGCGGCTCGCTGACCCGCCTTAACATCCCGCGCTTCATCTGACACGATCCAGCGACGGATCAGCCCGGATGAAGGAACTAATCACTGCTCTGCTCGACGCTGCGGTGAAGCAGGCGAATGCGGCTGGCCAGCTCAAGTCGGAGAAAGCCGCGTTTACCGTCGAGTCGCCGCGTGATCGCGCGCATGGCGATGCTGCGTGCAACGTTGCGCTGATGTTGGCACGCGGCGAGGGCAAGCCGCCGCGCGCGATCGCCGAGATCATCAAGGCAAACCTCGACGCGGGAGACGACATCGCGGAGGTCACGATCGCGGGGCCGGGCTTTATCAACTTCAGGATGACGCCGGGGTTCTGGATCGGGGAGCTGAGGCGCGCGGCAGAGCAGGGCGCGATGTTCTGGCGGCCGCAGATCGGTGGCGGACGCCGCGTTCAGGTCGAATTTCTCTCCGCCAATCCCACCGGTCCGCTGACGGTCGGGCACGGCCGCAATGCGGTGCTCGGCGACACGATCGCGCGGCTGTTCGAGGCAACCGGCCATCAGGTGGTGCGCGAATACTACTTCAACAACGGCGGCCGCCAGATGAAGCTGCTCGGCGAATCAGTGCGGGTGCGGTATCTGCAGGAGCTTGGGCGCGATGCGGCCCTGCCGGAGGATGGCTACCAGGGCGAATACATCCGCGACATCGCGCGCGGGCTGATCACTCAACACGGCGAGGGGCTGTCCGGCGAGACCGATTTTGAGGTCTTCCGCGCGGCGGCGGAGAAGGAAATTTTTGCCGACATCGGCCGTACCTGCCAGCGGTTGGGCATTCGCTTCGACGTCTACACCAACGAGCTTGACCTGATCCGCGAGGGGCAGGTCGATGCGGTGCTCGCGGGCCTGCGCGCCCGTGATCTCATCGCCGAGAAGGATGGCGCGCTGTGGCTCAAGGGCGAGCCGCTTGGACTGCCCAAGCGACGCGATGGTTCGCAGGATGTGGTTCTGTTCAGGTCCGGTCCGGGCGGCGAGCCGACCTATCGCACACCTGATATCGCGTATCATATCGCGAAGTTGCGGCGCGGCTTCGATACGATCGTCGATGTGTTCGGCGCTGACCACATCGCCGAACATGAAGGTGTGATCGCGGCGGTCAAAGCGCTGGGCCACGACACTTCGGCGATCCGCGCGATCATCTACCAGTTCGTGACGCTCACGCGCGGCGGCGAGAAGGTCAAAATGTCCACCCGCAAGGCCACCTACGTCACGCTCGACGAGCTGATCGACGAAGTCGGCGTGGACGTGGTGCGCTTCTTCTTTCTGTTCCGCAAGTCAGACAGCCATCTCGATTTCGATCTCGATCTCGCCAAACGGCAGGCACCGGAGAACCCGGTCTTCTACGTGCAATACGCGCATGCCCGGCTCGCGAGCATCTTCCGCGAGGCCGACAAGGCCGGGTTGAGCGTGCCGGCCGATCCCGCCGCGACCAGGCTGGGGCTGCTCTCAGCCGAGGAGATCGACCTCGCGCGGCGGCTCCTGGAGCTGCGCGAGATTGTGCAGGGCGCGGTTGAGAGCCTCGAGCCGCATCGGATTCCATTCTATCTGCTCGAGCTGGCCGGCGAGTTCCACCGCTATTACAACAAGCCCGCGAATCGTATAATCGGCACGGACCCTGAACTAAGTGGAGCGCGCTTGTTCCTGGCGATGTTGCTCAAGCTGGGTATCGCGACGGGTTTGGACCTGCTGGGAGTGAGCGCTCCGGAGCGGATGTGAGGTGGGGATGCGGTTTGAGATCAAGGCAGCTGGCACTTTCCTGATACTCGCCGGACTGGCGGGACTCTCGGCGATAGTATTCACCTTGGGACTGATCGCGGGCTACGAAATGGCGCGCCAGGACTCCGCCAATCAGGAGGTGGCCGCAGTTTATCAGTTGCCGGAATCGCCGCCGGCCGCGGAACCCTCGCCCGCGCCGATCGCGGCTGTATCGCCCGCCGTCACAGGCGATCAAGTCCCGCCGACCGTCGCCTCTGGCGGGTCGCCAGCCGTGGCGCCCCTGGCGATGCCAACGGCGCAGAAGGTGGCAGCGGCGCCTAACGTAGCGGCGACAGCTCCGCTTGGCCTGCGAAGGCTTAAAGCCGCTTCAGCACCGGCAGTGCTCGCGGCATCGCATGCTAACAGACTTGCCTCGCACAACGCCGTTGCTCCGGAGGCGCCACCAGCCATCCGGCCTGCACACGCGACCTTGCGTGGTGCATCGCCGCTGGCCGCGGATGTGCCGTTGACGCCAGCCGCAGAACCACGCATAGATGACGCCTCTGATGTGGCCTCGACGGAGATCGCGGCCACCGCGCCAGCGAAGCGCGGCCGCTTTAGCGTCCAAATCGAGGCGGCCATGGACCGGCGCGGCGCCGACGAGATGGTCCGCAAGCTACGCCCACTGGGCTATTTGGCCTACATTGTGGAGACCGAGATGAATGGCCGAGCTTGGTATCGGGTCCGCGTCGGCCCGTACGCTACAGAGGCTGACGCGCGCGCCGCGGAGCAGCGCCTTCATGACCAATACAGCGGAGATTCGGCAGCCCACTAGTGGCACCTCGACTGAGGACATCGACGGTCGCGCAGGTGGATTCAAGGTAATCTGGGCTCATTTCAGTTATCTTGGGTCTATCACTGGAAATATCCGCGAAGAGGCGCTATGGTGCGCTATCGGGGGCGGCAAGTTCGAAAAGCCTACATCTACCGGTGGTGACCCAATCCAATGAGCGAACTTCCTGAATACATCAAGAAAACCTTGGAAGACCTGAGACGCGACTTCGCGATCAAGGTCAGCGAGGCGCGCAGGATCGTTGAGACGATCAATACTCTGGAACAGATGTGGAGCCTGCCGCAGACCAAGATGGAGGACCTCGATCTCAAGGTGCTCTCGGCGCTGCGCAACAACAAGAATGCCGGTTCGCAGAGCTAGCTAGCATCGACGCTGTTGACAGACCGCATCGCCGCAGTTAGTCAAATAGGACGAATGAACCACGCATCCCATAAGGCTTGGACGACTTGGCGTTGGTGCGCGGACGGGTGCGCTTGGGCTCTGCCTTCGTAACTTAAACGAAAGAGGATTCAGAGGGCCGCAGGCGATTCAAACCTGCGGCCCTCTTCTTTTTCATGTGACCCGGGTGCAGGAACGCATCGGCGGCTGACTGAGAGTGGGGGATGGCAATGACTACACCGACACAGACGGAATTCGAGGCGTTGGCGGCCAAGGGCTTCAACCTGATTCCGGTCTATCGCGAGATCGCGGCGGACCTCGAGACGCCGGTATCGGCCTTTCTGAAGATCGAGCGCGGCGACTATTCGTTTCTGCTCGAAAGCGTGCGCGGCGGCGAGAAATGGGGGCGCTACACGTTCCTCGGCTCTGAGCCGTCGCTGGTGTTGCGCGCACGCGGCCAGCAGATGGACCTGATCCGGCCGGGGCGCGGTGTCGAGGCGCGGCACGTCGATGATCCGTTCGAGGCACTGCGCGCCGAGGTCAAGCGCTTCCGGGCACCGGAAGTAGAAGGGCTGCCGAGATTCTTTGGCGGCGCGGTAGGATTCCTCGCCTACGACATCGCTCGCTACTTCGAACGGCTGCCTGACGAGCCCCGCGATGATCTGGGTGTTCCCGATCTTTACATGATGTTCACGGACACGATGCTGGTGTTCGATAACGTGCGCCAGACGGTCAAGATCATCGCGAACACGCCGGTGGCTGGGGCCGCGTCAACGCGTGCGGCTTATCGCAGCGCGATCGAGCGAATCGAGGACGTGATTGAGCGGCTGCGCGCGCCGGTCAGGCCTCCGTGCCGCGAAGGCGCAGCACCCACGCGCAACGGCCCGCCGCAGATCTCGTCCAACACGACCCGCGAGGGCTACCAGATGATGGTGCTGGCGGCCAAGGAGTACATCGCCGCCGGCGACATTATTCAGGTGGTGCCATCACAACGCTTCGAGGCGCCCCTGGACGTGCATCCGTTCAACATCTACCGCAGCCTGCGCACCATCAATCCCTCGCCATATATGTTCTACCTGCGGCTGGGCGATCACACACTGGTCGGCGCATCGCCCGAGGTGATGGTGCGGCTGGAGGGGCGTGAGATCACGCTGCGGCCGATTGCCGGCACTCGTCCGCGCGGCGCGACCGAGTCGGAAGATCTGCGCCTGGAGCACGAGCTGCTGAGCGATCCCAAAGAGCGCGCCGAGCATGTGATGCTGGTCGATCTCGGCCGCAACGATGTCGGCCGGGTCGCTCGCATCGGCTCGGTGCAGGTGACCGAGCTGATGGTGGTCGAGCGCTATTCGCACGTGATGCATATCGTCAGCAACGTGCGCGGCGAGCTGCGCGATGGCGCCGACGCCTTCGATGCGTTTCGCGCCACCTTCCCGCAAGGCACGGTGTCCGGCGCACCCAAGATCCGCGCGATGGAAATTATCGACGAGCTCGAACCGGTGCGCCGCGGCGTATACGCGGGAGCGGTCGGCTACTTCAGCTATACCGGCAACATGGATACGGCGATCGCGCTGCGCACGATGCTGGTGAAGAACAACAAAGTGTATATCCAGGCCGGCGGCGGCGTGGTCGCCGACTCCGACCCGGGCGCGGAGTTCGACGAATCGGTCAACAAGGCGCGGGCGATGGTCAAGGCGCTGAGCGCGGCGCGCGAATTCGAGAATGCCGCGGGCATCGGAGGCGCCAAATGATTCGCGTCCTGATGATCGACAACTACGATTCGTTCACCTTCAACCTGGTGCAATATCTTGGCGAGCTGGGCGCGGATGTCGAGGTCCGGCGCAATGACGCGATCGACATCAACGGTATCCGCGCGCTGAAACCCGATACGATCGTGATCTCGCCCGGTCCCGGCACGCCGGCGCAGGCAGGAGTTTCGCTGGCGATCCTGCGCGAGCTGGCGGGTAGCGTGCCGATCTTCGGCGTTTGCCTCGGCCATCAATGCGTCGGCGAGGCGTTCGGCGGGCACGTGGTGCGCGCCAAACGCCTGATGCATGGCAAGATTTCGCCGATTCTGCACGACGGAAGCGGCATCTTCGCCGGCGTGCCGAGTCCGTTCGAGGGCATCCGCTATCACTCGCTGCTGGTCGAGCCGAAGCCGTTGCCGGACTGCCTCGAAGTCACGGCGCGCACGGCCGAGGGCGAAATCATGGGGTTGCGGCATAAGACGCTGCCGGTTGAGGGTGTTCAGTTCCATCCCGAATCGATTCTGACCGAGCACGGCAAGCGCATTCTCGCCAACTTCCTGGCGATGGCGGCATGAGCGGTTTGCACGAAGCACTCGGCGCGCTGCTCTGCGGCCGCGCGCTCGGCGAGGCTGAAGCGCTCGCCGCATTCGATGAACTCTTCGATCCCGCAACGCCCGCGGCGCTCGCGGCGGGATTCCTCGTCGCGCTGCGGATGCGCGGCGAGACCGCGGTGGAGCTCAGCGCCGGCGTGCGCGCGATGATGGCGCGGGCGCGCATCGTCGAAGTCGGCGGCGAACTGCTCGACACATGCGGCACAGGCGGTGACGGAGCAGGAACGTTCAACATTTCCACCGGCGCGGGACTGGTCGCGGCGGCTTCGGGCGTGAGGGTGGCGAAGCACGGAAATCGCGCGGCCAGCGGCCGCATCGGCGCGGCCGATTTGCTCGAGCTGCTCGGGGTGAAGATCGATCTGGATCCCGACGGGCTGCGACGATGCCTCGTGGCGGCGGGATTCTGCTTCGTCTTTGCGCCTGCGTATCATCCTGAGCTGGTGCGGCTCGCTCACATCAGACGCGCGCTCTCCGTGCCTACGATCTTCAACCTGCTCGGGCCGCTGTGCAATCCAACCCGCCCGTCGCGCCATCTGCTCGGCGTCGCCGACTCGCGAATGATGCGTCCGATGGCGGAGACGCAAGCCGCACAGAAACTGAAGCATGCATGGGTGCTGCATAGCGAAGACGGCTTCGACGAGATCTCCGCATTCGCGCCGACGCGAGTCATCGAGGTGCGCGACGGAGCAATCACGGGCGAGCTTCGCATCGAGCCGCGCGAGTTTGGAATCGCGCCCGCGGACCCCGCCGCAGTCAAAGCGGCGATCACTGTGAATGGCGCCGACGACGCCGTCCGCAAGCTGCGCGGCGCACTCAGCGGCGAGCGCGGCCCGGCCTTCGATATGCTGGCGATCAACGGTGGTGCGGCAATCCACGTCGGTGGCGGCGCGAAGTCGCTCGCCGATGGCGTCGCGCGCGCGCGCGAAATCTTGCTCAGCGGACGCGCGCTTGAGACTATCGAGCGGCTGCGGAGCGCAAGCCAGGAGGCGTCCGCGTGAGCTCCACCCCGTCGTTCCTCGATGACATCTACGCCGCCAAGCGCGCCGAGCTGCGCCGGCGCCGCGAAGAGGTCTCGCAGGACGCGATTGAGGCGGCGGCGAGGCGAGCGCCGGGGGTGCGATCGTTCATCGATGCCCTGCGCACGCGGCGTCCGGCGATCATCGCGGAGATCAAACGCGCATCGCCGAGCAAGGGCGACATCCTGCCGGGGCTGGACCCGGTCGCGGTAGCCCGGGATTACAAGGCCGCGGGAGCCGCGGCCATCTCGGTGCTCACCGACGCTCACTTCAAGGGCTCGCTCGACGATCTGCGCGCGGTGCGCGCCGCGACCGATCTTCCGATTCTGCGCAAGGACTTTATCTTCGATGCCTATCAAGTCTTCGAAGCGCGCGCGGCGGGCGCCGATTGCATCCTGCTGATCGCCGCGATGCTTGAGGAGGGCCAGACGCGCTCGCTGGCCGCAATCGCCGCCCAGCTTGGCATGGCGGCGCTCATCGAGGTGCACAACATTGACGAGTTGCGCATCGCGGAACGCGCCGGCGCGTCGATCCTGGGAATCAACAATCGCGATCTGCACACATTCAAGACCGATCTCGCGGTCAGCGAATTGATACTGGCCCAGTATCGCGGCGACGCACTGGTCGTGTCCGAGAGTGGAATCAATACGCCCGATGACATCCGTCGGCTGCATCGCGCCGGAGCACGCGCATTCCTGATCGGCGAGAGCATCCTGCGTGGTGGCAAGCCGCGCGTGCGGCTTGCAGAGCTGATGAGCGCACTCAACGGCGAACCGGCTCGCGCGTGATCGAACGATGTCAGTGATGGTCAAAATCTGCGGCGTGACGCGGCCCGAAGATGCGGCGGCGGCCGTTGAACTGGGGGCGGATCTGATCGGTTTGAATTTCCATCCCGCCAGTCCACGCTGCCTCGCGCTCGATC
>JBGPUE010000017.1:0-48720 GCA_041491005.1 Binataceae bacterium (SeqCode)
CGCCATCCCGGATCTCATAGCGATACTCGCCAATCACGGCTGCTTGCGATTGGCGCGGCCATGCGCCTTCGCCGGCGCATCGGCGGCGCGCTGGCCGATCAGCTCGCGCAATCGAAGGGCGAGCGCGGGCGCCGAGTCCTCATGCTTGAAGTAGACAAAGACCTCGGCGCCCTCCTGGGCGAATCCCGCTATGCGCTCCGTCCACGCGGCGAGCGCGGCGTCGTCGTAGGCTTCGTTGCGCAGGCGCAGATAAACATATGGCGCGGTGCGCAGGATCGGCGCCGTGATGCGCTCGCTTTCCGCGATGCATAGCGAGATGCCGGATTCACGCAGCGTCGCGGCGAGTTCGTCGCCTTCGAACCACGACGGATCGCGGAACTCGAATGCCGCGCGCATCCGGCCCGCGATCAGGCGAATGAACGTTCCGAGCAGCGGGATGTCGCGGCGAAGTCCCGGCGGAAGCTGGAAGAGCACCGGGCCGAGCCGCTGGCCCAGCGCCGATGCGGTATCGATGAAGTGCTCGACGATCTCGTCAGCGCCGCGCAGGCGAGCGAAATGCGTGATGCGCTGCGGCGCTTTGAGCGCGAAGCGGAAGTTCTCAGGCGTCTGGGCGGCCCATTTCTCGAGCATCTCGCGCTTGGGCATCGCGCGAAATGTGTAGTTGATCTCGACCGTGGGCATCCGCTCCGCATAGTAGGCGAGCATCTTCGCGCCGGGGAGCTTGTCTGGATAGAAGCCGCCCAGCCACTCCTTGTAACTGAAGCCGGAAGTGCCGATGCGAATCTGACCGGTCTGACCCATCGATTCGCAAAGCTAGCCACCGCCGCCGGATTGGACAAGCGCGCGCCGATCTTGTTACAGCGTCTCAGTTCCGCCCTCGCCGACGCGAAACTCAGTCTTCCCTTCGGTGCCCGCATGAACTGGCAGGACCACTATCAATCCCGGCAACTCTCACCGGAGGCCGCCGCAGCGCTGGTCAAGCCGGGGATGCGCGTGCAGTTCCCGCTGGCTGGCGGGGCCGTGATGCAACGCGCGCTCGCCGCACGCGCCGGCGAGCTGTCCGGCGCGATCGATCTGCGGCTGAGCTCACCGCTGACCGATCCGGGATGGCTCGGGCGCGACCTGAGCGCGATCTTCCGCATCGAGTTCGAGATCTTCATCGGCGCGCTCGGGCGGCCCGCCCACGACCAGCATCGCGGGAGCTACCTACCCAACCTGCTTTCGACCAGTTTCAAGCCGCACGACCAGCGGCCCGCCGAAGACAAGCCGATCGACATTTCCTTCATCAACACCACGCCGCCTAACTCGAAGGGTTTCGTCAGCTTCGGCGCGCATCAGTGGAACAAGCGAATGTATGCGCGGCGCGCCCGATGCGCGGTTGCCGAAGTGGATCGCTCCCTGATTCGCACCTACGGCGACGTCTACATGCATGTCAACGAGTTCTCTTACTTCGTCGAGGCGATGCCACCGGCGCCCGATCCGGCCGTGATCGAACGCGAGCTGGCGAGTCTCGATGAGGCCAAACGCAGCGGTGTCCGTTCGATAATCGAGCGGGTCGGCATCGAGCAGGTATGGCCCGTCTCGCAGTATATCCGGGTGATGAGCGTTGAGGATCTCGAGCGGTTCGTCGGTATCGGCACACCGCCGGAGGCCTACAAAGCGATCGCCGGCTACCTGTCTGAGGTGCTCGAGGACGGCGCGACGATTCAGATTGGCGTCGGCGAGCCCAGTAATCTGATGCCGGCGCTGGGCGCCTTCGATCGCAAGCTCGACCTGGGGCTGCATACCGAGATGGTCGCACCGGGAATCGCGCGGTTGGTCGATGCGGGCGTGATCAACGGACGGCGCAAGGCAATTCATCGCGGCAAGGCGATCGCCGTCGCATGGTCGGGGTCCAACGCTGATGACTTGAGGATCATCGACGATAACCCGGCCTTCGAGCTGTACGATCCTGAATACGTCCTCAATATCGCCACTATCAGCAGCAATTATCGACAGACCTCGATCAACAACGCGCTCAGCATCGACCTAACCGGCCAGATCACGGCTGAGACCGTGATCGGCGCGCGCATGATCAATGGCACCGGCGGGCAGCCCGAGACTCACTTGGGTGCGTTCCTTTGCCCCAGCGGGAGGGCGATTACGTTGCTTCCTTCGACAGCTCTTCAGGGTGCGGTGCCGCGAATCGTCCCGCAGCTCGAAGAAGGTGCTCTGGTGACCATCCCGCGCTTCTTTGCAGACACAGTGATAACGGAGTTCGGTGTCGCGCGCCTGCTCGGAAAGAACCATCGCGAACGGGCACATGAGCTGATTTCTGTCGCGCATCCGGACCATCGCGAGACTTTGAGGGATTCGGCGCGGCGTCTATTTGGCTAACTAAACCTCTGTTTCTTCAAGGGAAATTGGCCGCGTAGAAACGGAAGATAACGCTTCAAACCTAAACTGTCACGATTTCAGCAAAGAATGCACAGTTCCGTTAGCTTCCGACAGACAAAGTAAGGTATAGAGAAGTTAAGGCCTTTATACGAGGATTTAGCCTAATGGTGACGAGTCTCAAGGTTTTGACGGTAAGCGAGCTTTCGGAGTACCTGCGCGTACATCGATCGACTATCTACCGCCTTCTGAAAAAAGGCCTGTTGCCCGGATTCAAGATCGGCAGCGACTGGCGATTCAACATCGAAGCAATCGACAAGTGGCGGCTGGAGCAGGGCGGACAAGAAGTAATCGAGCAAGAGGCGAATCAGTCGGCACGTTAGTCCAAGAGTTCTGAGGCCAACCAAGTACCAGTTCAGACCAATCGGCACCCCGGCGCACAAAGTTCTGCGAGCCGTTTGACGTAAACGACAGAGCGCTTTCCCCGGTCCGCCTCATCGCAGGCGGAATCTCACAAAAGGGCACAAGCTCACGGCTTGGCGAAGTCATCGCGCCGCGCGTAAAATGCCCGCCCAATGCCCACCGACGTCGCATCCCGAACCAGCTTCTTCGTCGAGTCAGTGATCCGCGAGATGACCCGCCGTGCGCTGGCGTGCGGCGCCGTCAATCTGGCGCAGGGCTTTCCCGATTTCGCGGCTCCGTCGGAACTCAAAGAAGCGGCCAAACGCGCAATCGATGAGGACTATAACCAGTACTCGATCACGCATGGCTCACCGAACTTCCGCCGCGCAATCGCCGACAAAGTCCGCGCCTACAATCGCATCCCATGCGATGCCGATCGCAATATCACGGTCACCTGCGGGGCGACCGAGGCGATGATCGCCACCCTGCTGGGCGTCATCAACCCCGGCGATGAGGTGATCATTTTCGAGCCGTTTTACGAGAACTATGGCCCCGACGGCATCCTGGCCGGCGCGACGCCGCGGTACGTTGCCCTGCGCGAGCCTGACTTCTCGTTCGATCGCGACGAGCTGCGCGCGGCCTTCAGTCCGCGCACCAAGGCGATCATCGTCAATACGCCGCACAATCCGACCGGCAAGGTCTTCACACGCGCCGAGCTGGAGTTTATTGCCGAGCTATGCCAGCGCCACGACACGCTGGCCATCACCGACGAGATCTACGAGCACATCATCTACGGCTCGGCGCGCCATCTCTCGATCGGATCCTTGCCCGGGATGGCCGATCGGACGATTACGATCAGCGGGCTGTCGAAGACCTACTCGATCACGGGATGGCGGCTGGCGTATGCGGTGGCAAGCGAGCGGCTGACCGCGGCGATCCGCAAGGTACACGACTTCCTTACCGTCGGCGCGCCACATCCCCTGCAGGAGGCAGGCGCGGCGGCGCTCAGGATGCCGGAGTCGTTCTACGCGGAGCTCAAGGCGATGTACGAGCATAAGCGCGGAATGCTTTTCGAGGTCCTAAGCGAGGCCGGCCTACGATGCCATCCGCCGCAGGGTGCGTATTACATCATGGCCGACATCGGCCATCTGGGTTTCCGCGACGATTTCGAGGCCGCCAGCTTTATGCTCGACGAGATCGGGGTCGCGGCGGTACCCGGGTCGAGCTTCTACCATCATCCGGAGCTGGGCCGCGGGATGCTGCGGTTTACGTTCTCGAAGAAGGACGAGACGCTCGCCGAAGCGGCCCGACGTCTGAACAAGCTCGCGTCGAAGCGGCCAGCTAGCCGCTAACTGCGCGGCGCGCTTTCCAACAGAGCCTTCAGCTTGCCTTGCGACCGCCGGAGATGACTCGCATCCGAGGCGGCTCAATCCCGCCCGAAATGTAAACCAGCACGGTCCACAGGCATCGCGAGTACGGATAGAAAAGCACCGCCGCAGCCGCAGATACCATGCCCAGGATCACCAACTGCGCAAGCTCGGTGAGATCGGTGAGCCATGCCAACGCGATCCACGACGGTATGAAAACCGCGACCGCGGCGGCGTAATCGAGATACATCGCACCGAGCGACTCGCCGGGATCCTTCCAGAAGATCACACCGCATGCCGGGCAGGTACGATTCATCCGGAAATGCGAGCGCAACATCGCACCGCGCCCGCATATCACGCATCGTTTGCGCAGCGCGCGCCCGATCAGCGTACGTGTGGCGATCCGCGCCATCACTGATCATCTTACGCCCGCGTCCGATTCACGGTACAGCGGCGTTCACGAGCCGCTCAGCGCATCAATGCGGCTGAGCGCCGCCCTGCGAGGCTGACTCCTGCAGCGGCGGCGCAGGCGTGCCGGGCGCGGACACAAATCCGTCGGGCAGCTCGCGGACCGGCGTGATCCTGATAGCCACTGACTTGCCCGCGTCGTACTTCTCATGCGAGGGCAGGAACAGCCCCATCCAGGCCAGCGTATACTTCTTCGGGTAATCGGCGATGATCCGGTCCTGCATTGCGCGGTCGTTGGTTATTTCGGCCGTGCCGACGAAGGCGGGCCCGTCCTTCGTACCGATCCAGACGATGGCCGGGCTGCCGCGTTTGATGCGCTTGGCCTTCCATGTGTCAGGGCCGGTGTTGATCAGCACCGTGCCGTCCTCGGTGGAGGTGAACCAGATTTCCGCTGCTTTGCTCTGATCGCCGTTTTTCCTGACGGTCGCGATGAAGACGTCTTTCGCGTTCTTCAGTGCGCTGAGCTGCTTTTGCGAAAGGGCAGGCTTCGCGGCCTGGGCCTCGGCCCACGAAACTCTCGCGCTCACGACGAGAGCGGCAAGCATGGCCAAAAAAAGTATCGATGATCGAGGATGGCTGTTCATCGGGGGTCTCCAGTATTCAGGCGTCCTCAGAGACTGTAGCGGCGCGGGGCCGAATCGCAAGCGGTGCGATGTGCTGGCGGCGCGTCCATGTTCCGTCACGGCGACTTCGGAGCAGGAGGCCTGCCTTCCGCTTCCAACCCGGGCGCGGGCTTGCCGGGCTCGGAGGGGAATCCGTCGGGCAGGTCCCTAACGATTGTGATTTTGATTGCGACCGATTTGCCCTTGTCGAACTTTTCGTACGACGGACGGTTGTACCCCATCGCGGCGCCCAGGTAGCGCCCCGGATAGTCCTTGATGATACGGTCCTGCAGCGCGCGATCGGTCGTGAACTCCGCCTTGCCGATGAAGGCGGGACCGTCGGGGACCCAGATGATCGCCGGGCTGCCGCGCCTGATGCGCTTGGCCTTCCAACTGGCAGGGTCGGTCTCGATCAGCACGGTGTAGTCGTCAGTGGTAGTGAACCATACAGGCGTGGGGCGGCTTTGCGTGCCGTCCTTGCGGACGGTCGCGATCAGGATGATGCCGTTGGCATCCAGCGCGTCGATGTCGCGCTTGGAGGGCATCGCCGCGAACGTGCTGCCTGTCCACGCGACGATCATCATCGTGGCGAGAGCATAAAATAGTGAGCGGCGGCGCGATGGCGTCGTCATTCGTGAGGCTCCCGCCGGCCAGGCATGCACAGGCTGTAGCCGCGCCGCGAGGCCAGATGCAATAGCGAATCTACAGCGACGTGTAGCGGCGGCGGACGAGGACTTCCGCCAGGATCATCGCGATGGCAAACGGGAGCAGCCACCAGTCGGCGCTGCGATAGACTGTCACGACCGCGCCCGTGTGGCGCAGGATGTCGGCCGGCTTCGCGTTCATGCGGCCGCCGGTCATGGACGCCAGCCGGCTCAGCAGCTCGCGGTTGGGCGGATGGAGGCTGAGCTCGGCGGCATCGGCGCGCGGCAGGTCGGCGACCGCAAATTGGCGCGTGGCGAGCACCTGCTCGGTATCATGCTCCTTGCGCATCAGGGTGGCTGTGTACTTGCCGCGGGCGAGCGTCGAGCTGTCGCCGCGATAGAGCGAGTCGCCTTCCTGCGTCATGGCGACATCGAAGGTGCGGTGCTGGCCCGCGATTCGGCACACCAGTGTGCCGGCCGGGACCTTGTCGCCTTTCTGCGCGACGATTACGAGCCCCTCGCGCGACGACGACTTGATTTGCAGATCGAACGCGCCGGAGCCTTCGCGCATCGTCCAGGTCACCAATTGCGACCAGAACTCCGCGTAGCGATCCCACTTGATCCAGTTGAGCGCGGACAGCGAGTCGGTATCGAGCGCGAGAACCGCGCTGCGCCCCAGGCCGTATTGCCATGCAGCGACCAGAGGCGCACGAGTTTGCCCTTGCTCGATCATCAGCGGTACGCGGGCGCCATCTTTGGCCTCGGTGGTGGTGAAGTACTCGACGGGCGGGATATCGCCCGCGCCGATGCCGCTTAGGATTGCGCTCTGTTTCTGATAGCGGACGCGAATCTGGCTCTGTGCCGAGGGATTCATCGCCTTGCGCGTGAGCCGCACCAGCAACTGCGGCAGCTTCTCGATATCTTCGACGCGGTAGAAGAGACCACCGGTGGCCTGCGCGAAATCCTCAAGCAGGCGCAGGTTGGCGAGGTCGGGGCCGATCCGGATGGTCGAAACGGGGATGCGTTCGTCGGCGAACTCGGCGATTAACGCGTCATGGTCGTGGTATTGGCGGTTGGTGTCGCCATCGGTGATCAGAATCACCTGCCTCACCGCAAGGCGGCTTTCGAGAATCTCGCGCTTGGCGATTTCCAGCGACTCCTTGAAGTCGGTGCCGCCGCCCGGCTGGAGCCGCGCGACGCGATTTTCGAGATCCTCACGCACCCGGCCCAGCGGGCTCAGACGCGCCAGCACATAAGGCTGCGAGTCGAACGCGATCACGCCCGCATAGTCGGTGTCGTCAAGCTGCCGCAACAGCGCGATCGCCGCCTGCTTCGCGTAACGGATCCGCTCGCTGTCGCGCACCGCCGGATAGCGCGAGTTGTAGCTCATCGAATTCGAGCGATCGATGCATAGATAGACCGCCAGCGGCTCGCGCTCAGGCGGCGGCGGCTGCGGCCGGAAGGCGATCGGCAGCACTTTCTCCAGCGCGCTTTGACGGAAGCGGTCGTCGCGCAGCGCATCGCCGGTCACAATCAAACCGCCGCCATAGGCGGCCACGTAGCGCGCGAGCGCCTGCTGGGCCGGAGGCCCCAGCGCATCGGCGGTGACGTCTGCCAGAATCACCGCTTGGTACTTGAGATAATCGTCTGCGCGCGACGACAGCGAGCGTGGGGTCGCCTGCTCAACCCGGTAGTCGCGGATCCGCAGCGCACTCAACATGCTGTCAGGCCGATCGGACGACACGACCAGGATGCGCGCACGCGGCGCGACCGAGATGGCGGCCTCGGCGGCCGCATTGATCACTTCGGTGGGCGGGGCCACTTCAAGCTGCGCGCCCAGCAAGGATGCGCCGGGCTCATCAATCCGGTAGGCCAGCTCGAAACGATTGAAGCCGGGCTGCAGGAGCACGCTGCGATCGCCGGCCAGCTTGCCGTCGGCGCGCAGCTTCAGATGAGCTGCAAGCGGGCGGCGCGCCTCGGAATCAACGTCGACTCGCAACCCAAAGCTGGCGTGGGCGCGAACCGCACGCGGCGCGTCGAAGTTGGCGAGCGCAACACGCTCGATGGACGACGGCGGCGGCAGCGCAGTGAAGATGCTGACCTGCTGTTCGGCCATCGAGGGCAGCTCCGCCGCAGCATCACCCTGGTTCTCATTGCCATCGCTCAGGATGACCAGCTTCTTTTCATCTTCGGCCGGAAACAGGCCGGCCGCCGCGGTCATAGCAGCGGCGATATCCGTGGCGCCCGCCCCCGCACTGCCGCGTATCGAGAGCATGCGCGGATCATCCAGCGGCGCGAGCAGACTGACATCGCGGCCGAAACCGATGACGCCGAGCTGGTCGCCGGGATCCATGGCGCGGCCAAGCTCCGCCGCGCGCGAACGCATCCAAGCGAACTGATCGGCCGCGATCGAGCTCGATTGATCCAGCGCCACGATCACCGCGTTGTGGCGCGCCGCGCCGCGCGACGGAATCCTGAGTCCCGCCAATGCTGCGACGATGATCGCAAACGCGAGCAGGCGGAGCGTGCAGACGATCGCGCCGAGCAACCATTCGCCCCGGCGCATCGACGCGAGCGCGCCGGCGCCAACCAGCGGCGCCAGGATCAAGAGCCATAACGCGTCGGGCCGATCAAACATGCCGGTAGCCCCGGCCCATCCAGGCGCGCCGCGCGAGCAGCGCCGATTCAGCAAGGAACGCGGCGAGCCCCACCATGAGCAGCGCGCCCGTCAGCGGCTGGACGCGCGACGTGCTCATCCTGTCGGCCAAACCGAGGTTGTCACCGGATTCAGCGCGCCTGAACGATGCTGGCTTCACAGCGAGGTCGGATTCCTCCGCGTCGTAATAGTTCGCATAAACCGACTCGACGTGGCCCGGACTCTCGATCGTATAGCGTCCGGCGAGCATCGGGCGCAGCCGCGCGATGCCAGAGCGCTCAGCGGCCAGATCGAAGCGCGACCCATCGGGAGCGGTCACCTGCGCACGGCCACTGACCGGAATCGGGACGAAGGAACCGGTCGATACGATCTGCAGCCCGTCAGGCGCCGCCAGCGACTTGAGCATCTCGACCACCAGCACCAGCGCATCGAGACGATCGGGGTCGAGCAGTAAATGGTCGCGGACATCGAAAGCGATCACGCCCAGCCGCCCCGAGGCGTTGCGGCCCGCCGCCGCCAGCGCGATCGAACCGGTCCGGCCGGGGCCGGCGCCCTGCGCCAGCACTTCCATCGATTCGGGCGGCGCGATCACTCGCGTCATCCCCAGCAACAATGGATGAGCGAGCGGGGCGGGGGTGACGCCGCCGGCGGTGTCCTGGGTTCCCACCGCGACCGTTTGAAGCTCGCTCGCACCCAGCGTTGCGGTGACCACCACCTCGCCGCCCGGGCGCGGGAAGATTAGCACCCGCGCCGCGGTACGAATCCGCGGATCATCCAACTCATGCATCGCGACCAGCGCGAATGGCTCGCCGCTGTCCGTCAGGACGGATTGCATGTGCGCGGGATCGATGGCGGTGATCACAAAGTTCTCGTTCACCGCCAACAGGACGCGCGCCAGATCGTCGCGAACCGCCGCGTCAGCGGAGACCACCAGCGCGCGCACCGGGCGGTTGCTCTGCGCCCACGCATAGCGCCGGTTGTCGGCTTCCAGCGCGTCGGATTGCAGGATACGAGCCTCGATCAGGCCGCCGGCCATCAGCGGTCCGAAGATCTCGACGCTCTGGGTGCGCGGCGGGATCACGAGCGGCGAACGCATCGCTTCGCGTCCGTCGGCGCTGATAACCAGCTCGCAGACCTTCGGCCGCGACGAAAAATTGCGGATCAGGCATCGTCCGCGCCGCGACCCGGGCGTTCCGGGGTCGAGCGATACAATCGCAACATTGTCGTCGCTGGCGCCGATCTGATGAAACTTGATGCGGCCGGCGATCGCGTCGGGCGCCGCACCAGCCGGAATGCGATCGGCGAACAGCTCGACCTGGTCGGCGTCGCGCGCCTGCATCAGAGCCGCAGTCAGCGCGGCGGGGCGCAGCGCGACCGCCGCCGGCCTCAGCGATGCGATCGCGGCGGAGATGCCGTCGCGATCGGCGCTCCATGGCTTCAGCTGTTGCGGCTCGAGCGCATAGCCGATCACGCAGAACTGATCGGCTGGCGAGGCCGACGCGACGATGCGCATCGCCTCGCGGCGGGCATCTGCCAGGCGCGACGAACCATTTTCGCGCGCGCCCATGCTGGCCGCGAGGTCGAAGACCAGCGCGTGGCGTTTCACCCGCGAGGCCGGCCCACCGCCGCGCATGTACAGTCCGGCCAGCGCCAGCGTCAGCGCGCCGAGCGCCGCGGCCTCCAGCCAGAAGAGCAAATCGATACGCAGCCGGCCGCGCTCGACCATCGGCGCCGTACGCTCATCGAATAGCATCAAGCTGGAGACCTCCAGCGTGGGCCGCGAGCGCGATCGCATATAAATCGCGATCAGCGCGCCGACGCTCAAGAGCCAGACCAGGTTGAACGGATTGAGCAGACCCATCAGCGGACGATCCCCAGGTGCGGGAACTCGCGCGTGATTATGTCGTCGAGGTTTTGCGCGCCAAATGCCCGCACGTAAACAACGCCGTGCTGCTGGCAAAATTCGCGCACGCGCTCCGACAGCGCTTGCGCCTTGCGCTGGCATGCCGCGGCCGCGTCGGCGTCCATCGCGAAATCGATCAGACGCCCGCTCTCCGCGTCGCGCAGACGATACATCCCGGGCGGGAACGCGCCGCTGGTTTCGCGCTCGCCCATTACGTGGATCACCTTGACCTCGTTGCGCGCCGCCAGCAGGCGTGTCAGGGCGTCTTCCCAATCGCTCGCGTTGACCAGGAAGTCCGACACCACGATCGTCATCCCGGCCTGCCGGCGCCTCAACATCAACTCCTCGACTGCCGCACCCAGCCGCGTCTCGCCACTGCTGCGCAAGCCGGTAACGAAGGGTCGCAGGCCACCGTATGCCTCGCGGCGCCGATGGAACTCGGTGGGCGCGAGCGTCATCCTGCCGCGGCGCATCGCGCACGCAACCAGCCGCACCGGGTCGTTCTCGCTCATCGCGACGTAGGCCAAGGCTGCAGCCAGAGCCGACGCGAGGCCGAGCTTGTCGTCGCCGGCCGGCGCGCCCATCGAACCGCTGGTATCTATCAGGATGGTTATCTCGATCTCGCGCTCGGTGCGGTAGGTCTTGATGAACAGCTGATCGAGGCGACCGGCGGCGTTCCAGTCCAGATGGCGCAGGTCATCGCCCTCGACGTAGTCCTTGAAGCTCTCGAGCTCGATGCCGCTGCCCTGCACGCGCCCGACCGTGCGCAGGCCGCGCCGCGAGGTGCGCGCGCGCCTGATTCCCAATACGAGGCGGTCGAGGCGGCTGAGAAACTCAGGTTCGAATGCGCGCTCGGCCAGCATCGGGATGCGCCGGGCCTCAGAGGCGGGTGGCGCGGACCGATTTGAGCACGCGCTCGATGAGGTGCGGGCTGTCGATACCGTCGGATTCGGCGGCATAGTTGAGCATCAGGCGATGGGCGAGCACGGCGGGCGCGACACGTTCGACGTCCTCGTACGCGATGTTGGCGCGGCCGTCGAGCAGTGCGACCACCTTGGCGCCGAGAATCAAAGCCTGTCCGCCGCGCGGGCTGGAGCCGAAACTCACGTAGCGGTTGACCGCGTCGTCATGGATCGCGCCGGCGGCGGCCCGTCCGATGAACTTCGATCCGGCGGGCAGTGTCGCGCGAATCACGCGGGCGGCATATTGCTCGATCGCCGGCGCCGCCATCACCTCGCGCACCAGCCGCTTAAGCGACTCGATTCGCGCAGCGGCCTCATCCGCAGCGAAGACCGCTTCGATGATTGCATCATCGGGGCCGGTAGTGGTGGTGATGATTCGCGTCAACTCGGCCTCGTCGGGATAGATCAGGCGGACCTTGAAGAAGAAACGATCGAGCTGGGCCTCGGGCAGCGGATAGGTGCCTTCCATCTCGATCGGGTTGAGGGTCGCCATCACGAAAAACGGCGGCGCCAGGCGCCGCGTAGTGCCAGCCACCGTGACCTGCAACTCGGCCATCGCTTCGAGCAGCGCCGATTGGGTCTTGGGTGTGGCCCGGTTGATCTCGTCGCCGAGCAGGATGTGCGAGAAGACCGGACCCGGCGAAAAGGTGAACTCGCGCCGTCCGTCATCGGTGGTTGTCAGCATGCGTGTGCCGGTGATGTCCGCGGGCATCAGGTCGACCGTGAACTGGATGCGGCTGAAGCTTAGATTGAGAGCCTGGCCCAGCGTCTTCACCAGCAGCGTCTTGCCGGTGCCGGGCACGCCCTCGATCAAGACGTGCCCGCCGGCAAATAGCGCGATCAGCAGTTCTTCGACCGCCTGCTCGTGGCCAACGATCGCCTTGTGGATCTCGGCCTGGATGCGCCGGAAAGCGCGCGCGAAATCACCGACCGTCGGCAGTTGTGGCTGCGTGCTGCTCATCGTTCGAAAATCCGCCGGATGACATCGCGGTCGGCCGCTGGTACCTCGCCTCGCGCGAGCGGCTCGTCGGGATGCTGCCGGGCATTCAGACTGGTGCGCACCTTCGGTGGCAGATAGGAACGGCTGCCGGGGCTGGAGCCCCGCTGGGCGGGACGGGCGTTGATCATGACTTCGAAGCTCTCGGCGGCAAGCGGCGTATCGGTCGCCTGGCCGAACAGATGCTCCGGATCGGAGCCGGCGCCATGGGAGGCGTCTCCGCCGCCTTGCTCATCGCCACCCGACTGCTCCGCCGCTTCGCCTCCATGCGCGCCGTTTGATCCTTCGCCGCGGCCGGTGTCACCCAGGTGCCCGGCGTCGAGTTGACGCCGGTTTTCGGGTTCGTTGTCTTCGGTCTCAATCGGATCGACAGATGGTGCGGGACCGCGCGGGCGAACGCGCCCTTCCTTGTCAAATATTCCGGCACCCTTGTCTTTGTGCTTGTGGCGGCGCGCGAGCTGAAGATCAGGACTGTCGTCGATGGGCGGCTTGCTCTGCAGCGTCTGCACGAGCTTTAGACGGATGCGCGCGGACTCGGTCCTGTCCCGTCCGGTAAGCCGATCCTGGAGGCGGCCAGCTATCGAGGCCGCGGCGTCGGCGAGCTTCGACAGCGAGCCCTGCGATTGCGAAGAACCGCCGGCGGCACCTGCCTTTTGTCGAAGCAGGCGCATCGTTTCCGGATCGGCGCTGACCTCGGTACCCGCCTCCCAGTCGGGATCGGCGGTGCGGACCTGAAGATCGTCGAGCGGGACGGTCAGGTCGACCGCGGGCCCCTTCGAGGCGATGACCGGATGCCGGGGCATGAACATCAACGGCGCGGCGAGAGCCGCAAAGACGCATGATGCGAGCAGGACGTAGATTGATTGCGAGATCCGGCGGCGCTCGATGCGCTCGGGCGCAAAAGCCTCGCGCATGTTCAGCGTGTCTTCAACCAGGTACGGCCACAGCGCAGGCGGCTGCCGTTTGCCCGCCACGGCCAGCAGCGTGCCAAGACGTTCCTTCAGATCGGCGCGGCGATCGGCCAGTGATGCGGCCTGCGCCGCCGAGGTCCACATGCGCGCTGCGCGACGTGCGGCAAACCACAGGCCCATTGCCGCCGCGCATCCCAGCACCGCCACTGTTATCAGGAATGCGGCCGAATCGAGACGGAAGGCGGCGAGCAGCATTGCAGCCCCGGCCGCGATAACGACCGCGAAGCCGACAAAGATGCCCTCCTGCAACGCCAGCAGGTTGCGACGCCTGCGCAGCGCGGCGACCTGTCGCAGGATTAATCCGAATTTCTGCTCGCTTCGCTGCAGTTCAGATCGAAGCCACATGTAGGGGGAACTCCGCGATCCACAATAGTTTGGTGCGCCTCGTTGACGCAACTTGCAATCTGCGCTGCATCAGGAGCGCAGCGCGACGTTCTACTGCGGTGAGTCTCAAGTTCGTTGACAAACCGGCTGCTTGATTGTCATCCCGACCGCAGCGAGTCTGCGAGCGGAGCGGAGGGATCTACGCGAAGCGATTTTCTGAAGCTGTGCCGGGCATTTCCAGACAAATCGCTCCGCGTTGATCCCTCGACTCGCTTCGCTCGCTCGGGATGACGAGGCGGCGGATTTTTGGCTGGAGGGGAAGAGCTTCTTCAACGAGCTTCGAACTCAAGACACTAGAAGGTCCAGCCGATGATCGACTTTAAGAACGCGCCGTTGCTTGCCTCCGTCACGCCCAAGCCGACGCCAAAATTAAGCTCCAGTCGCGGCGCGAGATGAAGATTAATCGTGGGCACGATGAAATGCTGTTGCAGCTGCGCGCCGGGAATCGATCGAATCGGACCCATGTCAGCATAGTACTCGATCGACGGCGTGAGCCATCGCGTAAGGTCGTAGCTGACGAATCCCGAGGGCAGGAAATAGACGCCGCGATGCGTCCCCGGACCGCTGAAGGGCCGCTCGAATACGAAGTTGCCAGTGATCCAGAGCGGCCCAAAGCGCTTCTCGAGGATCGCGCGCACCTCGAGGCTGAGCGGATTCTCCTCGGCCTGCCGCCGCATATAGTCCAACTCGAGGTTGAGGCCGAGCGCGACCGGCCATCGCTCGGGATCGCCGATGCCGGTGTGAAGCTTGGTGCGGCTGCCCGCATACTCATACTCGCCGTTGCTCAGCTTGCCGGTACACAGATACTGGCCGAGCTCGAGATGATCGAGCAGCCCATAGCTCGCTTCGAGCGTCTCGTGGATTTCGTATGGCCGGAGATTCTGCTTGGCGAGGCTGCCTGTCGCGGTCGTGACCGAGTTGGAATGCAGCTCGGCTGTCAGATGCTGATATGGCTCGGTCTGGGTCGTATAGATCTGAATCTCGTAGAAATCGATCGCCGCGGCTTGCGGCGCGCACATCGTCAGTATCGCCGCAAGCAGCCACAGGACACACAAGACGCCTTTCACCGCGACGCGCTCACTTGCCGCATGCGGCGGTCATTCCAGTCCCGCGTCCTCCGATGCGCCCAGCGCGATCGCCGACCAGTCCATCTCATCGCGCCCCTTCGCGAGCGCGGCGAGGAATCGATCACGCAGCACGCCCGCAATCGGCATCGGCACGCGCGCTTCGCCGGCCGTTTGAATCGCGAGCTGGACGTCCTTGAGTCCCAGCAGCAAGCGGAAGCCCGCGGGCGTGTACTGATGCAACGCGATTTTCGGCGCATAGGCCTGATAGAGCGGGCAGGCGAAGATGGTGCGCGCGATCAGCTCCGCGAACGCGGTGCGCTCGACGCCGCTCTTTTCCACCAACGCGAACGCTTCGCCCATCGCCTCGATGGCACTGGCGATGAGAAAGTTACCGGCCAGCTTAGCGACATGCGCCGCTTCCGGCCGCTCGCCAAGATCGAAGACGCCCTGCCCCATCGCGTCGAGAATTGGCCGCACGCGATCCTTGGCGGCTTGCGAGCCTGACGCGACGATCCAAAGCTTGCGTGCGGCCGCCGCCTCGGGCCGCCCGAAGACCGGCGCTGCGACGTACGCGCATCCGTGGCGCTGGTGGTCCTCAGCCACAGCCCGCCCAATATGCGGCGAGATCGTACTCATCGAAATATGCACTCCGCCATGTGCCAGCCGCCGCGCGATCGAACGCTCGCCCATCGCGACCGCTTCCAGCGCGCGATCATCGGCGAGCATCGTGATCGCGATGCCGCCGGGCGTTACCGCATCTTGCGGATGCTGTGCGAGCTGGGCGCCGCGCGCGACCAGCGGATCGGCCTTTTGCGCGGTGCGATTGTGGACTTTCAGCGCGAAGCCGGCCACGATCAGATTCTGCGCCATCGGCGCGCCCATCGCGCCCAAGCCGACGAAACCGACGTTCTCGCTCATGACTGATGACTCCTCTCCCGGATCCTGGCCGATGCGCAAATCGTCAGCGCGAGCGCGCAACGCCCAGCTTCGGGCATCGATCCTCGATCGGGCATCGCGAACACCATGGCGACACCGGCTGGCAAATTGTCTGTCCGAACGCGACCAGCAGCCCGTTGTACTCCAGCCAGTGGCGGCGCGGCAGCGTCGCGCGCAGCGCGTCCTCCGTTTGCGCGGGATTTCGCGTGCGCACGAGGCCCCATCGGTTCGAGATCCGATGCACGTGCGTATCGACGCAAATCCCGGGCTTGCGGAACGCCTCGGTGACAACCAAGTTCGCGGTCTTGCGCCCGACGCCCTTGAGCGTCAGCAAGGCATCGATCTCGTCGGGCACGCGCCCGCCGAAGCGATCGATCAGATCGCGAGATAGCTGGCGAATGACGCGGGCCTTGGTGCGGTAGAAGCCGACCGGATAGATCGCGCGCTCGATTCGTGCGTGCGTCAGGCGGAGCATCGCGGGCGGCGAGTCCGCGATCGCGAACAGCTTGCGTGTCGCGACGGCGGTAGTCTGATCCTTGGTGCGCAGGCTCAGGATGCATCCGACCAGCGTCTTGAAGGGATCGCCTCGCTCCGCGGCGATCAAAATCATCACCGGCGCCTGCCATCGCGGGGCTTCGCGCCGCAGCACGCGCAGGATCGATGTGATCGTGCCTCCGGTCACCCGTACTGGCCGGCGGATTGCCCCGGGCTTCGGTTGCGAATCTAAAGTGATGCTTGAATCTGTCGATGCGCTGCGCGGAGCCACAGGCGGCAAGCCTAGCACGCGATTCGCTGACGCGCCGAACATGCCTGGCGGCGGGACGGTTTGACGAAGCGTCAGGACCGAGAATATCTCTCGGCTGAGCGAACACAGACGGGTCACGACGAACCGGCTCGCGAGAGGCAGCGGCCACGGAGAGTTCTCAATGGAACTGAAAGGCAAGAATGCAATCGTCACTGGCGCCGCGCGCGGCATCGGGCGCGGCATCGCGCTGAAGCTGGCGCAGGCCGGCGTCAATGTCGCGCTGGTGGATCTCGGCAATCCGACTGACAGGGCGCTGACCTACAATCTCGCGGCGCAGACCGAACTCCTGCGCACGGTCGAGGAAGTCAGGGCATGTGGCGTCAAGGCGATGCCGATTCTAGCTGATGTAACGCGCTTCGCCGATTGCGAACGGATGGCGTCGGAGGCCGCAAGCAAACTCGGCGGCGTGGATATTCTGGTCAACAATGCCGGCATCATAGCGACCGGTCTGGTCGCTGACTTCGCCGAAGAGCAATGGGATCGCGTGATGGCGGTCAACGCCAAAGGCCTGTTCCTGGCATCCAAGGCGTGCATTCCGCATCTGCTCAAAAACAAGGAGGGCGCGATCATCAATACCGCCTCGATCGCGGGCAAGCTCGGGCACGGCGGCCTGTCCGCCTACTGCGCCAGCAAGTTCGCCGCGATCGGATTCACGCAGTCGCTCGCCGAGGAACTCGGGCCGTCGAATATCCGCGTCAATGCGGTATGCCCGGGAATCCTGCGCACCGCGATGTGGACCGAGGTGCTCAATCGCTATATCAGCCGCACTCAGGGCGGCAACGAGGAGAGCGTATTCGATCAGGCCATCGACCGCACGATGTTTCTCCGGCGCGAGCAGACACCTGACGATATCGGCGAAGCGGTCGTGTTTCTCGCCAAGGCCGACAACATCACCGGCGTCGCGCTCAACGTTGCCGGCGGCGCGGAACTGCGCTAGCGGGTCCGGGCTCACACCCGACTGGGTATTTATGGCGACCGCCGCGCCGCATGATCCGCCCTATCGCGCCGATCATGTCGGCAGCCTGCTGCGCCCGCCCGAATTGCTCAAGGGCCGAGCAGACCATGCCGCGGGCAGAGTCTCAGCGTCAGAGTTGCGTGCGATCGAAGACGCTTCGATTCGCAAGGCCATCGCATTTCAGGAAGAGATCGGGCTGCAATCGATCACCGACGGCGAATACCGGCGCGAGGTGTTTTATGCCGACTTCTATTGCCGCGGACTCGGCGGCGTCACGGTAGAAGCCGCGCCATCATCGATCGCAGAGGCTTATTTCGTCGATCGCGAAGGGCACAAGCTCGCGGTTCCAGCCCCGCGCGTGAACTCCCGGATGCGCTGGCGCGACGCGATTCACGTTGACGACTTCAATTTTATCCGTTCGGCGACTTCGCGAACGGTCAAGCTTACGATTCCATCGCCCACCATCATCCGCTTCCGCGCCGGCCGCGCGAACATCAGCAAGGAGGCGTACCCGGATCTCGACTTGTTCTGGGAGGATATCGTTGACGGGTTCCACAAGGAGTTGAAGGCTTTGGCGGACGCTGGATGTCGCTATGTCCAGATCGATGAGACCACTCTCGCCTCGCTCAGCGATACGCGCAGTTGGGAGCTGATGCGCAGGCGGGGCGATGATGGCCGCAAGCTGCTGCTGGAAACCTATCCGGCGATCATCAATCGCGCGCTGGCCGGCCGGCCTGCATCGCTACATGTCGCGATGCATATGTGCCGCGGCAACAACCAGAGCCATTGGACCGCCGAGGGCGGCTACGATTTGATCGCGGAGACGCTATTCAACACGATCAACGTCGATTCGTACTTCCTCGAATACGACACGCCGCGCGCCGGAACGTTCGAGCCGCTGCGCTTCGTGCCGAAGCACAAGACCGTCGTGCTGGGATTGGTCTCCAGCAAGTTCCCCGAGCTTGAGTCGAAGGACTTGCTCAAGCGCCGGATCGACGATGCGGCTCGCCACATCGACATCGATCAGCTCTCGCTCAGCCCGCAATGCGGCTTTGCCAGCACTGCGCCCGGCAACCGCATCACACAAGATGATCAGCGCGCAAAGCTGCGATTTGTCGTCGAAGTCGCCAAAGAAGTGTGGAGCTAGCCCAACTCACGCGAGTCATTCTGAGCGAAGCGAAGGCCTTGCCGGAGCGAAGTCGAAGAATCTACGCGAAGCGATTCGTTCTGAGGGGTTTGAAGGCGATTGCGGACTCTGATCCGAACCGGCCGCGCCCCCGCCCGGTTTGTAAGCACCATAGTCCAATAGCTTCTGCTTGCCCGCGCGTAACGTGCTTGCCCGCGTGTGACGCACAACCCCTGCGAAGTTGACCCTGCAAAACCGGACCTGCATCGTGGTTTGACGCACTCCATCGGTTGGTCGTATTGATCGCCACGCCATGCGCGCCCCATTCGAGGCGCCGATCCGGCGGGAGCCAACAATATGGACATCGGAAAAGATCTCCTCCTCCAGATGTATCGCTCGATGCAGCGCATCCGGCAGTTCGAAAGCCGCGTCCGCGACCTCGCGATGGCCAATGAAGTGCCGGGCTTCGTGCACGTCTCGATCGGCGAGGAGGCCAGCGCCGTCGGAATTTGCGCCGCGCTGCGCAAGACCGATCGCATCACGTCCACGCATCGCGGCCACGGCCATCTGCTCGCCAAGGGCGGCGGTCTCAAGCCGATGATGGCGGAGATCTTCGGCAAGCGCACCGGCTACTGCAAAGGCAAGGGCGGCTCGATGCATATCGTGGATTTCTCGCTCGGCATCCTCGGCGCCAACGGCATCGTCGGCGCGGGATTGCCGATCGCGACCGGCTCGGCGCTGGCCGCGGTGATCGCAGGCCGGGACGACGTGACGGCCTGCTTCTTCGGCGACGGCGCATCGAACGAAGGCACCTTCCATGAGTCGCTGAATCTCGCCGCGGTCTGGAAGCTGCCGGTGGTGTTCGTATGCGAGAACAACGGCTTCGGCGAGTTCACCCCGATGGCGACGGTCACGTCGGTCAAGGATATCGCGGTGCGCGCGCAAGCCTACGACATCCCCGGCCACATCGTGGACGGCAACGACGTGCTCGAAGTCTATCGCTACGCGAGCGAGGCGGTTGCGCGCGCGCGCAGCGGACAGGGTCCGACGCTGCTCGAATGCAAGACCTATCGATGGGAGGGGCACGTCGTCGGCGAGCAGGCCTTCCTCGGCGAGGGCGCCTATCGCGAGACGGCCGAGATCGAGGCATGGAAGAAGCGCTGCCCGATTCTGCGCTTCGAGAAATTCGTGCTCGAAGGCGGCAAGATCACGCACGGCGAGCTCGAGAAGATCGTCACCGAGACGCAAGCCGATCTCGAAGAGGCGGTCGCGTTTGCGCGTTCGAGCGCGTTGCCCGATCCATCCGAAGTCACCGACGACGTCTTCGCCTGAGGGGAACGCAAAATGCCACAGCTCAATTACATTCAGGCGATAAACCAGGCGATCGAAGAGGAGATGGCGCGCGACCCGCTCACCTTCCTGATGGGCGAGGACGTGGTGCTTTCGGCCTTCGGCGCAACCAAGGGACTGATCAACAAGTTCGGCGCGACCCGCGTGCGCAACACGCCAATCGCGGAGGCCGGCTTCGTCGGCGCGGCGGTGGGTGCTGCGATGGCGGGGACGCGGCCGATCTGCGAAGTCGAATTCGCCAGCTTCTTCTATTGCGCGTTCGATCAGGTATGCAACCAAGCCGCCAAGCTGCGCTACATGTCGGGCGGCCAGGCGCTGATGCCGATCACATTTCGATGCGTCTATGGCGCGATGGGTGGCGCGGCCGCGCAGCATTCGGAAACCGTCTATGCGCAATTCCTCAGCGTCCCGGGCCTCAAGCTGGTGGTGCCCTCGGGGCCGGCTGACATGAAAGGGCTGCTCAAGAGTGCGATCCGCGACGACAATCCAGTGATCGTCTTCGAGCACGGCGGGCTGGGCCGGCTCAAAGAGGAAGTTCCCGGCGGCGACTATCTGGTGCCGTTGGGTAAGGCTTCGATCAAACGAGCTGGCAAAAATGTGACCGCGGTCGCCATCGGCGCGATGGTGTCGAAGACGCTCAAGGTCGCCGAGAAGCTCGCCAAGGAAGGCATCAGCGTCGAGGTGATCGATCCGCGCACCCTGATCCCGCTGGACGAAGAAGCGATTCTGTCATCGGTCGAGAAGACCAATCGCGCCGTAATTATCGACGAGGGTCATCTGCGCGGCGGCGCGGCGGCCGATCTCGCGGCGATCATCGCGGAGAAGGGCTTCGACTATCTCGACGCGCCGGTCAAGCGCGTAACCGCGCTCGACGTGCCGATTCCGTTCAGCCCGCCGCTGGAGAAGGCGGCGATTCCCGATGAGGCGCGCATCGAAGCTGCGATCCGCGAAACGGTTGGGCGCTGACCCGCAATTTGCGCGCTGAGTCATTCGCAGTCCTCAAGGCGCACCGCATGGTGAGCGATGGCCGTTGAAGTTCTGATGCCCAAGTTCGGGCTCACCATGCATGAAGGGACCATCCAGCGCTTCTTCAAGGCGCCCGGCGAGGCCGTACGCGCGGGCGAGCCGCTGTACGAAGTCGAGACTGAGAAAGTTCTGTACGAGGTCGAAGCTCCGGCTTCGGGCACACTCGCGATTGTGCTGTTCGAAACTGAAGCGACGGTCGAATGTGGCCAGGTAGTGGCGATAATCGCGGAGCCCGGCGACGATAGCGCCGCGATCGCGTCGCGCTACAGCGCGCGCGTCCCGGCCCCCGCCGCATCACGCGATGGTGAGAATTCCCCGGCGCGCGCGTCGGCGCCCGCTCGGTCCGCGGCCGCGAACGACGGTGGCGGACAGCGCGCAGTAAGCCCGATCGCGCGTAAGCTCGCCACTGAACTGGGAGTCGATCTCGACCGCATCGTGGGCAGCGGACCCGGCGGCCGCGTGACGCGTGAGGACGTCGAGCGCGCCGCCAAGGCGACGACAAGGCCAGCCAGCGCGCCATCCGCGGCAGTCGCGAGCGCGACTGCGGCGAAATCGCCGACGGCGCAGAGCATACCGATGCGCGGTATCCGCAAGACTATCGCAGAGCGGATGCATGCGAGCCTCCAGCGTTCCGCGCAGCTCACAATCACCACCGAGGCCGACGTCACCGCCGCTACCGAAATTCGCGAGCGCCTCAAGGCCGAGTTCCCGGTCACCTACACTGACTTGATCATCCATGCGGCCGCGCGCGCGCTGGTCCGCCATCCGCGGCTCAACTCGCGGCTGAGCGAAGGGGCGATTGCGCTCATCGCTGAGGTCAATATCGGCGTCGCGGTGGCGCTCGACGAGGGCTTGATCGTACCCGTGATCCGCGATGCGGCGCGCAAGTCCCTGCGTGAGATCGCGGCGGAGAACCGCACGCTGGGCGAAAAGGCGCACATCGGTCGCCTCGGCCTTGATGACGTAACTGGCGGCACCTTCACCATCACCAATCTCGGCACCTATGGGATCGACGCGTTCACGCCGATTCTCAATCCGGGCGAGACCGCCATCCTGGGCGTGGGCCGCATCGTGGAGAAGCCGGCGATCTGGCGCGGCGAAATCGCGCGGCGCTCGATGATGACGCTGAGCCTGACTTTCGATCATCGGGTCGTGGATGGCGCGCCCGCCGCCAGCTTTCTGCAATCGGTCATCGAGATCCTCAACTATGGCGAGCGCTGAGCCGTGAGGGAGACTCGCGCCGCCGCTCGACTTTGCTGCGTTTCTGCCCCGGCATCGATTCATCGTAGAGTCGGCATGCGATGAACAATCCCGATTCATGCTCCGGCGGGCGCGCCGCGGTTTTGCACGTGAAACCGCGCACCCTCACGCTCCTCGTCCTGGTTATCCTTGCGGCGGTATCGCTCGCGCCAGCCGCCTTCGCCGCCGACTCGAAGCCCAAGATCAAGCCGACTGATTGGGACCGCGTCACCAAGGAAGCGACCGACCTGCTCACGCGCTATATCCAGATCGACACCACCAATCCGCCCGGCAATGAGATCGCGGCGGCGCGCTTCATCCGCGAAAAGTTTCTCGCCGATGGCATCCCGGCCGTGGTCTTCGAATCGCAGCCCGGACGGGGCATCGTCGCGGCCCGCTTGCGCGGCATCGGCAAGCACAGCAAGGCGCTCGTGCTGCTTAGCCACATGGACGTGGTGCCCGCCGTCGCGACCGAATGGCAGGTGCCGCCGTTTTCCGGCGCGCAGAAAGACGGAGAGATCTGGGGACGCGGCGCGCTCGACGACAAGGGCCCCGGCGCGATTTTCCTGATGGCGATGCTGGTGATCAAGCGCTCCGGAATCCTGCTCGACAGCGACGTGCTGTTCCTCGCCACCGGCGACGAAGAGGAAGGCGGCCGGATGGGCGCCGGATGGGTCGTCGATCATCAGCCCGATCTGATCAAGGACGCCGGTTTCGTGCTCAACGAGGGCGGCGGCATCCGCATCGAGCCCGACGGCCGCAAGCTGTACGACGTATCGGTGTCCGAGAAAACTCCGCTGTGGGTGCGCCTGACCGCGACGGGGACCAGCGGCCACGCTTCCAATCCACCGCCCCAGACGGCGGTGACGCGCCTGATCCGTGCGCTGAATCGGCTGATCGATTACCGCCCGCCAATCAAGGTGCTGCCGGTGGTGCAGAACTACTATCGGATCGAGGGGCAGCTCAATCACGGCCCGCCGCAGTATCAAGATCTGGCGAAGGCGCTGAAGGATCCCGCCTTCACGCAGCGTTTCCTCGCGGTGCCCTCACAAAACGCCATGGTGCGCAACACGATTGCGCCCACCGTGCTCAATGCAAGCCTGAAGACCAACGTGATTCCGGCGTCGGCATCCGCCGAGCTCGATTGCCGTTTGCTGCCAGGCACCGATCCCAAGGCGATGGTCAAGGTACTCCGTGAGCTGATCGCGGACGACTCGATCAAATTCGACGAAATACTGAGCCTGCCGGCGGTTCCCTCGCGCGAGAGCTCGCCACTGATGAGCGCGATTCAGACCCTCGCGCATCGCAAGGACAAGACGACGGTCGCGCCGCGCATGATCGCGGGCTTCACCGACAGCCACTATTTCCGGCAGCGTGGGCTGGTGGCCTACGGTTTCGTGCCGATCGAGATCACGCAAGAACTCGGCGTCACCGTGCATGGCGCGAACGAGCGCGTACCGGTCAAAAGCCTTCATGACGGGATCGAGCGAATGGTCGAGCTGCTGAAAATCTTCGCCGGACCAAATACGAGCCCGCGATGATTCGCGCCGGTTCGGCATGCTCCACGGCGGCCAACGCATCGAGGGCGGCCGAAGAAGCCACCCGCGCCGCGCTTGCCGAAGCCGGGCTTGGCCGCGCCAATGGCGCGATCTGCTTTGCAACCACGGCGCAAGGCGCAGGCTTCCCCGCCATCGTGCGCACGGTCGCGGAGACCGCCGGCACGAGCGAAGTGGCCGGATGCAGCGCCGCCGGCGTAATCACGACCGATGGCGACGCGGAGAATGGCCCCGCCGTCGCGGTGATGGTGGTTGGCGGCAGCGGCATCGCCGCGCAGCGAATGTTCGTCCCGGGATTGCGTGGCCGGGCGCACGAAGTCGCGCGCGAATTGGCGGCCGCCGCGCGCCCGATCGCAAATCGCGGCAACCTGCTGTGCGTCTTTGCAGACAGTTACAACGCCCAGGGTGATCTGCTGTTGCGCGCTCTGCAAGGCGAGCTGCCCGGCGTCACGATCGTCGGCGGCGGCGCCACCGAGGACGGCTCGATTGGCGAGACCTTTCAGTTCTGCGGCGATACCGTCAGTTCGAACTCGCTGTCCGCGATACTGCTGAGTGGTGACTTCGATCTGAATATCGGCGCGACGCTGGCCTGCTCGCCGCTGGGCCCGGGCCACCGCGTGACCGCCGTCGAAGACAATGTGCTGATCAAGCTCGACGGGCGTCCCGCGTTCGAGGTTTTCAAGGAGGCGATCGGGCCGCTGGCGGATGATCTTCAGCGCGCGGTGTCCTTTGTTTTCCTTGGCGTGCCGATCGACTCCGAAGCACGTTCGCTCCAGCGGGGCGGGTACTTCATCCGCAATATCGTCGGCTTCAACCAGGAGAACGGCCTGCTCGCCGTCGCCCATCAGCCTCGCGTCGGCGACCTGGTTGGACTGGTGCTGCGCAATGGCGAGCGCGCACGCGACGACCTCAAAGCGACGCTGGGCGAGATGAAGGGGCGCATCCACCGCAAGCCGGCATTCGCGCTTTATTTCGATTGCGTCTCGCGAGGCGAGGGGCTGTATGGGATCCGCGGCCACGACACCGCCTACATCCAGCAGCATCTGGGACGGATTCCACTCATCGGGTTCCGCACCGGATTCGAGATCGGCCCGCTGGGCGCGGGCACCGGGTTGCTCCAGTATTCAGGCGTGCTCGCGCTGGTCTCGGAGAAACCCGGCTAGGCCGCCATTCGCCGCGCTTGCGCCGCGAAAAGCGTTAGTGCTAGCTCAAAATCGTTGGCCGGCTGCCGGCCGCTCTACCGCCCAGGAGGAAAGGCAAATTGGATTTCGGATTTTCTGAAGAACAGGAAATGTTGCGGGATGCGGCCAAGCGCTTTCTGGCCGACAATTGTCCCACCACCGTTCCGCGTAGAATGATGGCCGATGCGACCGCGCATGATCCGGCCTTCTGGAAAAAGATCGTCGAGCTCGGATGGCCCGGACTGTTGATCCCCGAAGAATACGGCGGTCAAGGCGGCTCATTCCTCGACATGACCGTGATCATCGAGGAGGCCGGCAAGGCGCTGCTGCCCGGCCCGTTCTTCGCGGCAGCCGTGCTTGGTGCGCCGTTGCTGGTCGAGTGCGGGTCCGATCAACAAAAGAAGGAACTCCTGCCGAGGATGGCGAGGGGCGAGTTCATCCCGACTGTCGCCATCGCCGAGGCCTCGGGCCGCTTCGACGCCGGCGGCATCGAGCTGCGCGCGGAGAAGAAGGGCTCGAGCTACGTTCTCAACGGCGAGAAATTCTTCGTGCCCGACGCCCACGTCGCCAATGGCATAGCGGTGGCTGCGCGCACCGCGAAGAGCGCCAACCCCGAGGAAGGCATCACGCTGTTTGGCGTGGACGCGAAGGCGAAGGGCATCAGCGTGACGCAGCTCAAGACCGTCGATATGACGCGGCGGCTGTGCCACGTGAAGTTCGACAACGTGACGATCGAAGCCGCAGCGAGCTTGCTTGGCAAGGAAAATCAGGGATGGCCGATCCTGAAGCGTACGCTCGATATCGCGACGGCGGCCCTCTCAGCCGAGATGGTCGGCACGGCGCAGCGCGCGCTCGATATTTCGGTCGAGTACGCCAAGACGCGCGTGCAGTTCGGCAAGCCGATCGGTTCGTTCCAGGCCGTCAAGCACAAGTGCGTCGATATGATGGTCGCGGTCGAGAACGCGCGCTCGATCACCTACTACGCGTGCTGGACCGTCGACGAACGCGTGCCGGAGGCCGCCACCGCCGTCCCGATGGCGAAGGCGTACGCTTCCGACATGGCCAAGAACGTCACCAGCGAAGCGATTCAGGTGCATGGCGGAATCGGCTTCACTTGGGAGCACGACATGCACTTGTTCCATCGCCGCGCGCTGGCTGGAGAAGCGAACTTCGGCAATGCGCCGGTGCATCGGGAGACCGTGGCGAAGTCACTCGCCCTGTAGCAATCGGAAATCTGTCTGGCATGGGGCCGTAGCGCGCGCCACGGCCCTTCGATTTTCTCCGGCCGCGGGCCAGCCTAATGACTCAGCACGGCGACCTTGATGCGCGCGACGCGGCGATTGCCGGCCGCATCGGTGACACGCGCCATGAGTTCGTGTACGCCACTCTCTTCGTCGCTGGTCTTCCATCCCCAGCTAAATGGCAGCGAAGTACCTGACGCCACGGAATCGCCATCGATCAGCAGCTCGACCTTTGCGATCGCTGCCGCCTTGTCGGAACCGCCTATGGTGATTGTGATATCGCCGAGTACCTGGATGCTCTCCGGCGCGACCTGCGCCACCTCGCGGTCATCGACATAGGCGTAACCGCGCCGCGGCTTGACGAAAGATATGTGCAGCGGATTCGGCGCGGGCGAAGCGCTGGGCGACGGCATTGGAGTTGGTGGCGATGGCGTTGCGTTTGAAGTCGGTGACGGAGACGGCGATGGCGACGGGGACGGAGATGGCGAAGCTTCCTGCGTAGCCGGCGCCATGATCAGTGTCGCCGGCGGTGACGGCGTCGGGCCTGGCGTCGCAGCCGCGGCCGGCGCCGATGGTGTTTTGACCGTTTCTGTCGGGGTGACTGACGGTGTGGGAGGCGGAGCACTCATCGTCGCTGCGGGAGTCTCGATCGTTGAGGACTCAGGCTGGGCGGTGCTCAGGCTCGGCGCCGGAGTCGACGGCGAAGTTGGCGCAGCGGCCGGGCTCGACGATGGTGATGCAAGACCCGATGCTGGCGGCGCGCTCGGCACCTCCGACTCCGATGGCGATGAGACAGCGGCCGGCGCGTCGCCTTCGATGGCGATCGGAGTCTCCACGATGATCGAGAGTGACTGATCATCGCCGCGCGCGTTGACGGCCCTGGAGACAATGACCGCTGCGATCATCGCGGCGATCGCCGCGGTCGCAACTGTAGCTGCGCCAATCCGCCGCCTCGTGGCCGCCTCATCCCCGGGCATCCGCTCCACCGTGCCAGCATATCGGGCGCGCGCGTCCGCTTCGAGACTGCGCTGGACGACAACTCGCGCCGCCTTTTTCACCGCTTGGAATTCACACCGATGTACGCGAGTGTGTGGATTCCGTATGCATACCGTGCGGCCGCGCACGCGGCGGCGCCAAACGTCAGGGGAATGACATGGATGTGGCGAACTTCACTCCGGTAGCGTCGGCAATCGGCGGCATCCTCATCGGGATCAGCGCCTCGGCGCTGCTGCTGCTCTATGGCAGAATCGCGGGTGTCAGCGGCATCCTCGCCGGCGTGCTCAAGCCCGTGCGAAGCGATACCGCATGGCGCGCGATGTTCGTGGCGGGACTCGTGACCGCCGGGGCGGTGAGTAGCGCGTTTCATCCGGCGGCGTTCGCGATCGCCGTCGGTCGTTCGCCAGCGGCATTCGTCGTGGCAGGCCTGCTGGTAGGCTTCGGTACACGGCTGGGGAACGGATGCACCAGCGGGCACGGCGTATGCGGCATCAGCCGGGGTTCAAGGCGTTCGCTCGCCGCCACTGTCACCTTCATGGTGACGGGAGCCGCGACGGTCTACGTCGTGAACCATCTGATGAAGTAGTCACGATGGCATTGGTCGTCTCATATCTCGCGGGGATCATTTTCGGCGCCGGCCTCGTCATCGGCGGCATGACGCAGCCTGGCAAGGTGATCGGTTTCCTCGACTTCGCCGGCAACTGGGATCCGAGCCTCGCCATGGTGATGGGCGGAGCGGTCGCGGTCTATGCGATCGGGTATCGGATTGCGCGCTGGCGCGGTGCGCCGATCCTCGCGTCGTCTTATGTGCTGCCGAACCGTACCGATCTCGAGCCGCGATTGCTGGCCGGCGCCACCATCTTCGGCGTCGGATGGGGTCTCGGCGGCTTCTGCCCGGGGCCGGCCCTGACCGCGCTCTTCTCCGGGCATGCCGTCGTTTTGTTGTTCATCGCATCGATGGCGGCTGGAATGTACCTATGCGACCTCGTTCCAGCGCAGCCCGCACTGATTCCGGCTTCACGCCCCTCGGCTCCAGAAGCCAACCCGGTGATCGCGAGCTGAGATGCCCAGCTGGGCCGCGTGATGTCGATCCGCGAATCGCACGCGGCTTCATGCGTTAACGTTCGCTCCGGCGCTCACGGCGCCATGATCAGGGGCAGCCCGGTCTTGCCGCCGCCGACCACGATTATCTTGGTGTTGGGCGATAGTGCGAGCTTCTCGGTCGCCTCGATGCCCTTCCATTGCAACAACTGCTCGCTGATGCCCAGCGTCACGATCTTCTGGAAGTCCGCGATGCCCTGAGCTTCGACACGCTTGCGCTCGGCCTCCTGGTGCTCCTTGGTGAGCACGAACTGCATCTGCAGCGAATCCTGCTCGGCCTTCTGCTTGGCCTCGATCGCGGCCTTGAGGGTTTCGGGCAGCTGGATGTCGCGCAGCAGCACGTTCTCAATCACCACCCCGCGCGCGGCCAGCGCCTTCTGCAGCTCGCTCATGATGCGCTGCGCGACCAGTTCGCGCGCGCCGGTGTAAAGCGCGTTGGCCGAGTTCTCCGCAGTCGCATCGCGAATCGCCGAGCGCAGGTTGGGCTCGACGATCACGTTGATGTAGTTCTCGCCAATCGTCTGATAGACGTTGGCCGCCTTGGACGAATCGAGATGAAACAGCAAGGAGGTGTCCATCGTCAGGATTAGCCCCTCCTTCGATGGTACTGCGGCGGTTTCCTTGACCTCCTGCGTCCGCACCGACATCACATGCGTGACGGCGAGCGGCGAGACGACATGAACGCCTTCCCCCACCACGTCGCCGGTGACGCGCCCGAATACCGTCAGCACGCCGACGTGACCAGATGGAATAATCGTGATCGGCGTGAAGCGCAGCGCCGCCAACAGCGCGACGACTCCGAGCACACCGAGGCATCCGATCCGGGCGACTTGTCCGAAGTTGTTCTCCGCCATGATGGCCTCCCTGCTTCGTCGTTTGATTGGCATAACGGCGGCGCGCCGCATCGGCAATTGCCGCTCGGGGCGATGCTAGCGGATCGGTCCCGCCCGCCGCAGCCCTTGGCATCGCGGGCAAGATGCGACTATTGACAGATGCCGCCTGCGCCGCGGCGGCGACCCCAGAATCCAACGCGGAGAGGAATCATGCGCAGACTGGAAAAGAAAGTTGCAGTCATTACCGGCGCCGCGAGCGGAATCGGCCGCGCCACCGCGATTCGATTCGCCGGCGAAGGCGCGTCGGTCGTCGTCGCCGATCTCAACCGCGAAGGTGGCGATGCGGCGGTGCGTGATTGCCGGGAGAACGGCGGCAACGCGGTCTTCCAGCTCGCCGATGTCGTACACGAAGAAGACATCAAGGGTGCGGTCGATCGCGCGGTCAAGGAGTTCGGCCGCCTCGATATCATGTACAACAACGCCGGCTTGGGCGGCGCGGTCGGCCCGCTGGAGAAGACCAGCGCCGAGAACTGGGACCGCAGCTTCGCGATCCTGCTCCGCGCCGTATTCCTCGGCATCAAGCACGCGGTACCCGAGATGCGCAAGGCGGGCGGCGGCTCGATCATCTCCACCGCATCGATCGCGGGATTGCGTGGCGCCCCCGGTCTGCATGCCTACTGCGCGGCGAAGGCGGGCGTCATCAGCCTGACGCGCTCGGCATCGATCGAATTCGCCAAGGACAAGATCCGCGTCAACTGCATCTGCCCGGGACTGATCGCGACGCCATTGACTTACAATCGCATCCCGGGCGGCGAGCAGACCGCGGCGCAGTTGTTCGCGGGCTTTCAGCCGTGGCCGCGCGCCGGACGGCCCGAAGACATCGCGGCGATGGCGCTGTTCCTTGCCAGCGACGACTCGGAATTCGTCAGCGGGCAGGCGATGGTGGTCGACGGCGCGGTGACGGCGGGCATGGGCGCTGGGAGCATGGGGCAGGGCAGTCAGGCTTTGCCATCGATTCTCGAGGACGAATGGTCCGGCCCGTCATTCCAGATGAAACGCCCGGGGTAGAGGCTACTTAGCGATGATCGGTTGACGATCAGTTTCGCAGCAGCGCGGGAGAAACAATGAGCAGCTTTGGGGCCTCCTCAAACCCGGCGGTCGGCGGGCCGGGAGCAGATTCTCAACAGATTGGATAAACACGTCCAAACATCAGGATAAACCCGCCATCAAAGCTCCCTGGCGAACCGGACATGATTGCGGAGCCGACCGCCTGAACATCGAAATCGTTTGGGGTATTTATGAGAACGCCCCGATCGTAATAGACGAGCAGGAAAAGCTTGGCCAATTTCATTTCCTGCTTGGTCTCAACATACTTGCGCGTCTTTTTCCCGATTCGTACTTGCAGGGACTCTGCTGCATCACGCGAAGAGTAAGCGCTAGCCGCCGATAACAATGCGACCTGACCGGACCCAATTCTGGCTCCGGAGATAACCTGACAGTATCTTGCAACGATCGGTGCTTCCTTAGCGAGGGTCAAACGGTCTACGGCGAATGTGGTCAGACCGGACGGCCGTACTTCCGGCCGTGACGCGGCGTGCACGATTGCACGAGATAGCTCGCCGACGAATGGCCGTCGATCCTTCTTGTCGCAGTCTCTAGCGAATATCTCCAGATGAACGTAGACGCTCCAGCCCGAGAGCGGCTTAACTTGACTCAGAAGCTCGTTCCAGCGCCAGTAGGCCCGGGTTTGCTCTTCGTGTAGCCATTCGGTCATTTCCACGCCAATGAGCCGGTCGTGGCTGTCAGTGCAGATGATGTCGGGAGATTTGTAACCGGCTTGGTGCCACTCCTCTATGTGGCTCCACTTCTCTATCGAGCAACCGGCGAAACTGGGTTCGAGCTCGAGGAACGTTGCGAAGATACTCTCCTCCCGCTCCCTTTTCCCCTGTTCGCTCATGGTCTGAACCGTATCATGTGCTCCGGGCCGACGGCTTCCACCGCAACGATTGCCGGGAAGGATTTGAGCCTTCGACCTCTGGATTGTGGAGCGCGGCGAGCTATCAGACTGCTCCACCCCGGAGGCCGACGCCGATAGTCTGCGCTCTACCGACGCATGTGACGGCGAAACGGGAAGCCGCAGGCACCCACCCCCGGTCAGGCGCCTTCGCGGCTGCGGGAAGCCGTGCGCGGTTCCGATGGAAGGTTAAGCAGCTCGCGGCTGAAAAAGCCGCTCAGGTATTCGATCAGATCGCGCATCGAGACCACGCCGGTCGGGCGGCCCTGATCGTCGATCAGCGGAATGTGCCGGAAGCCCTCCACGATCATCTTGTTTAGCGCGAATGCAACGCTGGCGTCGGCGGGCAGGATGACCGGATTCGGCGTCATATGCTCGCCGAGCCTGGCCCGCTGCAGATCGATCGCTTGACCGGCGACTCTAAGGAGCACGTCGCGCTCAGTAAAGATGCCCACGAGCCGGCCCTCTGTCACGACGAGCACACCGCCGCGATCCCCTTCGCGCATGCATTTCAGCACTTCCGCCAGAGAAGTCTCGGCGTCCATGATCAGCGGCGGATGGCTCGCTGCGCTACTGATGGTCTCGCCGAGCAGGGCCGATTCGAGATCAGGGGGGCCGGGACATTCCTCATCGGCCATTCGCTCAGTGTCGTCGTCAGTGATCGACATCGGCCTTCCTCCCTCGACGCGGGCTTCCACCTGACGCGACGAAGGTAAGCCTGCGCGGACCGGTTTGGCAAACTGGCCAGGCGGTAGAGCGCTGTGTGGTTGCGGGGGAAGGATTTGAACCTTCGACCTCCGGGTTATGAGCCCGGCGAGCTACCAGACTGCTCCACCCCGCGCGCGCATAGTAGCCGTCGCTCGCGAAGCGGGTCAACCACGTGCATCAAATCGAAGCGATGGGAGCGCTGCGCGCGCGTCAACCGGCGAGGATTCGAATCGCGCAGTGGCGATGCACTTTGCCGAACTCGATGATTTCTTTCTCGGCCGGCGTGGGATTCGGTTTGCTGTCCGTGAGCATCAGTTGCTTCGCCAAAGCCGGATCGATCTCGTCGGCCTCGACTTCGAGGTTGTGATCGTCGCACAGAATGAATGCCATCGAGTAACTCCCGGCCTCAAACCCTAGCCGATGCGACTGATCGTGTCAGCATGCGGGGCGCTCACCGGCATCTGCGCTTTTGTGGTAACGATCGCGCAGACTTCGTGGGAGATGCGCGTATGAGCCTCAAGGGAAAAGCGGCCGCGATCGGAATCGGCGAGCTCAAACCATCCAAGGAGCCCGAAGGCGCGACCGCGCTCGGGCTGATGGCGAAGGTCGCCGCCGAGGCGATCGCGGATGCGGGGCTGGAGAGCAAAGACATCGACGGCTTCCTGTGCGGGATGCCGTTCTCGGACCCGGGCATGATTTATCCGGCGACCGCCGCCGAGGTGCTCGGCTTGCGCCCGCGCATTCTCAACATCGTCGATATCGGCGGCGCGAGCCCGGCCGGGATGTTCTGGCGCGCGGCCGCCGCGATCGATGCGGGCATGTGCAACGCGGTGCTGTGCATCGCAGCCGATCTCAATGCGGTCGGCGATCAGCGCGTGCCAACGGTATCGGTCACGCGCGAGTTCGAGGCGCCTTATGGCAATATCGGCGCGAACTGCGGCTATGCGCTGATTGCGCGCCGTCACATGTTCGAGTTCGGCACCACGCCTGAGCAGATGGCGAAGGTCGCAGTCGATCAGCGCCGCAACGCGATGGGCAACCCGATGGCGCTGTTCGGCGACAAGCCGCTCACCGTCGAAGAGGTGCTCGCCTCGCGGATGATCGTCGATCCGCTCCATATTTTCGAAATCGTCAGCCCATGCACCGGCGGCGCCGCCTTCATCGTCGCCGCGCCGGAAGTCGCGCGCCGCTCCAAGCATCCGCCGGTATGGCTGCTCGGCGCAGGCGAATACAGCAATCATTCGTCAGTCACGTATGCGCCCTCGCTGACGACTTCGCCGATCAAGGTGGCCGCGGAGAACGCGTTCAAGATGGCCGGCCTGAGCCCATCGAATATGGACCTGGTCTGCCCATACGACTGCTACACGATCACCGTGATCGTGACGCTCGAGGATGCCGGCTTCTGCAAAAAGGGCCAGGGCGGCCCGTTTGTAGCGGAGCACGATCTTTCGTTCGCCGGCGACTTCCCATGCAACACGCATGGCGGGCAGCTTTCGTTCGGCCAGCCCGGGCTCGCCGGCGGGATGAGCCACGTCACCGAGGGCATCCGCCAGCTGATGGGCCGTGGCGGAGCGCGCCAGGTCAAGGATGCGGCGCTCGCCTACGTCAATGGCAACGGCGGAATCATGAGCGAGCAGGCCAGCCTGATTCTGGAGCGACGATCATGAGCGAGTATCTCAAACCCCTGCCCAAGCCTTCGCCGACCAGCCGTCCGTTCTGGGAGGCGGCCAAGCGTCACGAGCTGATGATCCAGCGATGCGGTGCGTGCGGGCAGTTCATCTACTATCCGCGCCCGCGATGCCCGCATTGCATGTCGGATTCGCTGAGCTGGGAGCGATGCAGCGGGCGCGGCAAGCTCCATAGCTTCACCATCGTGCGGCGCGCCTCGCACCGCTCGTTTGGCGACGCGCCTTACGTACTGGCGATCGTCGAGCTCGACGAGGGTCCGCGGATGACGACCAACATCGTCGCCCCGCCCGATCAGTTGCGCGTCGATATGCCGGTGGCGGTGCACTTCGACGACGTGACACCGAACCATACGTTGGTGAAATTCAAGCCAGCGTAGACGGGCTGCCTCTCCCTCCCCCACCTCAAAGTGCGCTTGGGGACAAGCTGGGCACAGACACGAGAATCAATCGCTTCGCGTAGATTCTTCGCTCCGGCAACCTTCGCTCAGAATGACACGCAAAAGCGCGGCTCCTTCTTGTCATCCTGAGCCGGAGGCGAAGGAATCGACGCGAAGCGATGTGTCCTTGGCTGTTCAGAAACTCGCTCGGAGAAGCGGCGGAGGTGGGTCCCTTCAGCTCAGCAGCACCGCGACGATTCCTGTCAGGAAGATTCCGTCGAAGGTGCCGGCGCCGCCGATCGATGCGACCGGCGCGCCAAGCCCCGCAATCCTGCGCAGGTTCATCAGGTCCGCGCCGATCAGCGTTCCTATCACGCCGCCGGTGAATGCGACTGCCCCTGCATGATGCGGCTGCGCAAGCATGTATCCGGCCAGCGCGGCCACGATCGGCGGAATGAACATCGGGGTCGCGATTCCCAATCCCGCCACCGGCCGTGCGATGCGATTGACGACGATCGCGACGATCGCGATCGCAAACAGCGCCGGCACGATCGACTCGGGCTGATGCGCCAGCAGGTAGGCCGCGATTAACAGCGGCACGATCGCGCCGCCCACGTTGACCGCCAGCACCGTCGTGCCGCTGACGACATGCGCCGGCACCGAATAGCGCATCCCGAAGTATCGCACCATGTCGCCATGCGGACGCAGCTCGCCGGCGCCCGCGATCCGCGAGATCGGAATGTTGACGTAGCTGCCGAGCAGGCTGGCGAATAGCGCCATGAATGCGAGATGCGGTGGCAATCCCGCCTGCTGGAACGCATAGCTGATCGCGCCGACTTCGATCAGGGCGAACAGAAACGCCAGCCCGATGAAGAGCAGGACGACCCAGAAGAAAAGGAGCGGCGCGAAAATCACGCGGCCATCATAACAGCGCCGCGCAAGCTCCCCAACCGCACGAGCGCGCGGCCGGTCTCAGATGGTTGGGGCGAAGGCGAGCAGTGCTTCGACGCGGCGCGGAATCGCGCAACGATTCATTCGTGGCGCAAGCGCGGGATGAGCCGAGGCAACGCGGCGAAGCTCGAAGCGTAGCCATCGCCGAGCGCGCGCTCCTCGACCGTGATTCGCACCGCAAGCAGGATCGCATTGGCAACCGAGAAGACCGCCGCCGTGATCCATAGTCCGCGGATCAGCGGCACACTTGCCAGTTCGAGCATGACTGCGAGATAGTTCGGATGGCGGATAAAGCGGTATGGGCCGCGCGTCACCGGCGCGGCCCCGGGAACCACGATCACTCGCGTATTCCATCGATCGCCAAGCGCCGACACCGCCCAGTAGCGTAGCGCCTGCGCCGCGAGCGCACCCGCCAGCGCGCTCATGCTCAGCCGTGCGGGCACCGCGCGATCGGTCCACATCGCCTCGACGGCGCATGACAACAGGAACAGGACATGGAGCGCGGTCATCACGCGATAGTGAGGTTGGCCGCTTTCGATGCCGCCGCGGGCGAAGGCGCGCCGCGCGTTGCGGCGCGACAAGGCCAGTTCGAAAATCCGTTCGAGCGCGATAAACGCGAGCAGCCCGAGAAAGGCTCGCAGCGGAATCACCACTGCATCAGCACCAGCTCGATGGTCAGGCCGGGTCCGATTCCGATGATCACGCCGTAGTCGCCGGCCTGTGCGGCGCCGTCGGCAAGCAAATCGGAGAGAATGAAAAGCACCGAGGCCGAGGAAAGATTGCCGACCTGCGCCAGCGAGCGCCACGAACGCTCAAGACGCTCACGCGGGATCTCCAGCGCATGCTCGAGGGCGGCAAGGATCTTGGGGCCGCCCGCGTGTCCGATCCAATGGCTCACGTGCGAACGTGTCAGGCGCTGCTGGGCGAGAAACGAATCAACATCCGCGCGAAGGTGCTGCTCCAGGATCTCCGGGACGCGCGGCGACAGCACGATCTTGAAACCACTGTCGACGATTTCCCAACCCAGCATCGGCTCGGTATCGCGATACAGAATCGAGCGCGTCGCGATTACGCGCGGCCCGGCGGCATCGGCACGCGCGCCGCCGCCGAGGATCATCGCGGCCGCGCCATCGCCGAACAGCCCCGAGGCGATCATATTGGCGACCGAGAGATCTTCGCGCTGCAGCGTCAGCGAGCAAAGCTCGACCGACAGCAGCATCGCGACCTCGCCCGGATAGCCGCGCACATAGTCCGCCGCACGCGCCGCACCCGCCGCCCCGGCGGCGCAACCAAGGCCGAAGATCGGCGTGCGCTTGATGTCGGATCGCATCCCCAGCCCGTTGACCACGCGGGTATCGATGCTCGGAGTCGCGATGCCCGTCACGGTGACGAAGAACAGATGATCGATATCGCGCGGCACGAGTCCGGCTCGCTCCAGCGCGTCGTGCGCGGCGGCCACACCCAGTTCCGGCGCCAGGCGCATCCAGGCATCGTTGCATTTGGCAAACGTGTCGAGCGCAATGTACTCAGCCATCGGCATCGGCAGATAGCGGCCGCTGACCTGCAGCGAAGCCTGGATCTGATCGAAGCGGCGCGTGTTCGAATGCTTGCGCAACCACAACTCGCGCAGCGCAGCGGTCAGTGTCTCCTGATCGGCATAATGCGGCGGCAGCGCGGTGCCAATCGCACGAATCGAGGGGAGCGGATATTCAGCTAACATGAGGCGCGATCTGATCGAGAGACGCGAGCCTGAGGCACTTTGCTGCTCCTTCGTTACCGAAACCGTTGCGAGGCGAGTTGACGGCGTAGCCGCCCAGCGGGCGCGGCGTCGGGCTGCCGACGGTACCATCGCCCCTCCAACCGCCAATTTCTTTGGGAAGTTCCATCGCTTTGGGTGAGAGTTGCCCGGCGTCTTTTGAATGACGCTTGAGCCGCGCGCAGTACTCGGCTTAGATCGCCGATGCCATGGATGACGTTCTCCGCCGCCAGCTCCTCGACCTCCTCGCGCGCGAATCATACATCGAGCGCGAACTCACTCTCGCCTCAGGCCGCAAGTCCAACTACTACGTCGACTGCAAGCGTACCCTTTATTTGCCTCAAGGGGCATACCTCGCGGGCGAGCTGATGCTGGAGCTGGTGGCGGCGCAGAAGGTCGATCTGCTGGGCGGGATGGCCGCTGGCGCGCTGCCGGTGACCGATGCCGTCATCGGGGCCGCGTATCGCCACAACGTCAGCCTGGCGGGCTGCTTCGTGCGCAAGGAGACCAAGGCGCACGGGATGCAGCAGCGCGTCGAGGGCGCGTTCAAACCCGGGCTGCGGACCGGCGTGATCGACGATACGATCACCACCGGCGGGTCGAGCCTGGATGCGGTGGCGGCGATGCGCGAGGCGGGCGCCAACGTCGTCGCAGCGTTTGCGCTGGTCGATCGCGGCGAGGGCGCCACGGAGGCTTTCGGGCGCGCGGGGCTCAGCTATTCCTACCTGTTCACGGCCGACGAAGTTCGCGCCGCGGCGCGAAAGTGAAAAGCCCGCCCATCGCGCGCGACATCTCCCGGCTAAGCGGGCGCACTCTGCTCACGGGAATCTTTGGTGATCCAGTCGAGCATTCGCTGTCCCCGGCGATGCACAATGCGGCCTATGCGGCGCTAGGTCTCGATCGCGCATACGTGCCGTTTCATGTGCGGCCCGCCGAACTCGTTAGGGCGATTCGCGCTGTCATCGCGCTGGGCATCCTCGGAGTCAATATCACTGTCCCTCACAAGGAACACGCGGCTCGGATCGTCGGTGGCATCGGGACGCTGAGCGCAGAGGCACGCCGGCTGGGCGCGATCAATTGCATCGTCAATCGGCGTGGGCGTCTCTTCGGCGACAACACCGACGCAGGCGGCTTGGAGATTGATCTGCGCAGTATGCGGCTGAAGCTGGTAGGCCGATCGGCGATCGTAATCGGCGCGGGCGGCGGCGCTGCGGCAGCGGTGCTCGCGCTATCACGGATGGGCGCGCGATCGATCGTGATCGCGAATCGCACGCCGGAGCGCGCGCGTCAGCTCGCGCGGCGGCTCAAGATTCGCGGCGTCGAGGTGCGGCCGCTCGATGCGCTCGCCGAGCGCTCGACGCTCGAAGATGCCGCTATCGCGATCAACGCCACGTCAGTAGGACTGGGCGGCGCGTGCTTCCCGGCGATCGATTACGGCGCGTCGCCCCGCAACTGCCTGTTTTACGATCTGCTCTACGGGCGTACGCCGAGCGAGTTCCTGCGCCGCGCCGCTCGCGCTGGACGGCGCACGGCCGACGGCGCCGGGATGCTGCTGAATCAGGGCGTGCTCGCCTTCCGGCTGTTCAATCGCATCGCCGCGCCGGTGCGCGTGATGAAATCAGCGCTCTACCGAGAGCTTGGCCGAGCCGGCTGAGGTCGGACCGCGCGCCGTCCGGCTCCGTTTGTCATTCCGAGCCCTTCGACTGCGCTCAGGATAAACTCCGCGAGGAATCCCGGCGGCCAGCATTGCGAGCATTTCACCCTCACCCTCGCCCTGACCAGAGAGAGGGGACAGAAGAGGATCGCTCGCGCAGAAATAGAAAACGCCGGCCGCATCGAGTGGGGCCGGCGCAATTCCACGAACAAGGAGGCTATCGGGCCTAGCCGAACATCTCGCGGATCTTGTCGACGAAGCCCTTCGACAGCGGATGAGTAGCTTCCTCGCCGGCAATCTTCGAGAACTCCTCGAGCAGTTCGCGCTGGCGCGCGCTCATCCGCCGCGGCGTCTCGACCGATACCTTCACCAGCTCGTCGCCGGTGCCATAGCCGTGCAGATCGACGAAGCCCTTGCCCTTGAGCCGGAAGACTTTGCCCGATTGAGTGCCGCCCGGAATCTTGAGCTTGACCTTGCCCTCAAGGGTCGGCACGTCGATCTCCGCACCAAGCGCGGCTTGGGGGAAGCTGATCGGCACTTCGACCACGATATCGTTGTCCTGGCGCGCGAAGATCGCATGCTCACGCACATGCACCACGACGTAGAGGTCGCCGGGCGGACCGCCGCCGACGCCGGCCTCGCCTTCGCCGCGCAGCTTGAGCCGCGATCCATTGTCCACGCCGGGCGGAATCCGCACTGATAGCGACTGCGCCTTGCGCAGCCGGCCCTGCCCCTGACACTTCGCGCACGGGTCGGAGATGATCTGACCCTCGCCGCGGCATTGGCTGCATGTGGTTGCGATCGAGAAGAAGCCTTGCTGCGTGCGCACCTGGCCGGTGCCGCGGCAATTGGGACAAGTCCGCTGGCCATTGCCGCCGCTGCGCGTGCGCGTACCGTTGCATGACTCGCATTGCGCCATGCGCTGGATGCGCACGACCTTTTCGACGCCACGCGCGGCTTCCTCGAACTCGATCTCCATGTCGTAGCGGAGATCGTCGCCGCGCCGCGTGCGTGCACGCGAGCGCCCGCGTCCAGTGCCGAAGAAATCGCCGAAAATATCCGAGAAGACTTCTTCAAAGCCCTGGGTGAAATCGAAGCCGCCGAAGCCGCCAGCGCCCTGCCCACCCTGGAAGGCGGCATGGCCGAAGCGGTCGTACTGGATGCGCTTTTCGGAATCGGAGAGGACCTGGTAGGCCTCGTTGATTTCCTTGAACCGCTCCTCGGCCTGTTTATCACCGGGATTGCGGTCAGGATGAAATTGAACGGCGAGGCGGCGGTAGGCCTTCTTGATTTCGTCCTCGCCCGCGACGCGGGCGACGCCGAGCGTCTCGTAATAGTCGGCCTTGCTGCGGGTCGCCATGCAGGTGGGATACTAACCCAGATGGGGCTGCCAAGTAAGCGATTTCTTCGGGCCTGCGGGCTCGCGGGCCGCTCTCCTAGCGCTCCTGATTCGAGCCTTCTCCGACACTCTCAGACACATGGTCTGCGCGGAGTGAAGCTCCGTCATTCTGATCGTGACCGCGCTCTCCTTCCCCCTATATTGGCGCTGCCCGCTGTCGTGGCCCGGGATTCCTCGGCTCCGCAGACTACGCTCGGAATGACAAAGAAGGGAAGACTTCGCCCGCAATGATGCTAGTGGCTCGGCGATGCCTATTCCTTGACTTCCTTGAAGTCAGCGTCCACGACGTCTTCCTTTTTGCCCTCGGATTGGGCCGCGCCGTCCGCCTGAGCGCCATCGCCGGGCGCGGCCTTCGCGCCTTCTCCGGCCTTCTTGGCCTTGCTGTACATCGCTTCGGCCAGTTTGTGCGATGCGGTGGACAGCGTTTCGGCGGCCTTGTTCAGCTCGTCGGCGTCCGCATCCTTGGATTCCAGCTTGCCCTTGGCCGACGTGATCGCCTCCTCGATCGAGTGCCTCGAGGCTTCGTCGAGGTCGCTGCCATACTCCTTGAGCGACTTCTCGGTAGTGTAAATCAGGTTGTCGAGCTTGTTGCGCGCCTCGACCGCCGCGCGCCGCTTCTTGTCCTCGTCTGAGTGCGACTCCGCCTCGCGCACCATCCGCTTGATCTCCTCTTCGTTGAGACCCGAGGAAGCGGTGATGCGAATCGACTGCTCCTTGTTGGTGCCGAGATCCTTGGCGTGCACGTTGACGATACCGTTGGCGTCGATATCGAACGTGACCTCGACCTGCGGCAGCCCGCGCGGCGCAGGCGGAATACCAATCAGATCGAATTGTCCCAGCAGCTTGTTGTCGACCGCCATCTCGCGTTCGCCCTGGAAAACGCGGATCGTCACAGCCGTCTGATTGTCTTGTGCGGTCGAGAATACCTGGCCCTTGCGAGTCGGGATCGTGGTGTTCTTCTCGATCAGCTTGGTGAACACGCCGCCCAGCGTCTCGATACCGAGTGACAGCGGAGTCACGTCCAGCAGGAGAACGTCCTTGACCTCGCCCTTGAGCACGCCGGCCTGGATTGCGGCGCCGATCGCGACCACTTCGTCGGGATTGACGCCCTTATGCCCCTCGCGGCCGAACAGCTTCTTGACGCGCTCCTGCACCGCGGGCATGCGGGTCATCCCACCGACTAGGACGACTTCGTTGATGTCGCTGGCCTTCAGTCCCGCATCGCGCAGCGCGGTCACGCATGGTCCGTCGAGCCGCTCGAGCAAATCGTTGCACAGCGCTTCGAGCTTGGCGCGCGAGAGCTTCATGTTGAGATGCTTGGGGCCGGACTGATCGGCCGTGATGAACGGCAGGTTGATATCGGTCTCGGGCACCGTCGATAGCTCGCATTTGGCTTTCTCGGCGGCTTCCTTCAGCCGCTGCAGCGCCATCCGATCCTTGCGCAGGTCGATTCCCTGATCCTTGCGGAACTCGTCAGCCAGGTAATCGATCACGCGCTGGTCGAAATCTTCGCCGCCCAGGAAAGTGTCGCCGTTAGTCGCCTTGACCTCGAAGACGCCTTCGCCCAGTTCGAGAATCGAGATATCGAAAGTGCCACCGCCAAGGTCGAACACGGCGATTTTCTCGTCCTTCTTCTTGTCCAGGCCGTAGGCCAGCGATGCCGCGGTCGGCTCGTTGATGATGCGCAGGACCTCGAGACCCGCGATGCGGCCGGCGTCCTTGGTCGCCTGGCGCTGGCTGTCGTTGAAATACGCGGGAACCGTGATTACCGCCTCGGTGACCTTCTCACCCAGATAGTCCTCCGCCGTCTGCTTCATCTTCTGCAGGACGAACGCCGAGATTTCGGGCGGGCTGTACTTCTTGCCGCGGACCTCGACCCATGCGGCGCCATCGTCGTTCTTGACGACCTTGTAGGGCAGAATCTTGGCCGCCTTCTGCACCTCGGCGTCTTCGAACCGCCGGCCCATCAGACGCTTGATCGCAAAGACCGTGTTGGTCGGGTTGGTGATAGACTGTCGCTTCGCGATTTGGCCAACCAGCCTTTCGTTGGACTCCGTGACGGCGACCACTGACGGCGTCGTACGGCTGCCTTCGGAGTTGGCTATGACAACCGGGTCGCCACCTTCCATGATCGCGACGCAGCTGTTGGTGGTGCCCAAGTCGATTCCGATTACTTTGCCCATTTGATTTCCCTGCCGACCGTTCGAAGAACAAAACAGCCGACTATGTTCTTGATTTTAATTAATCACGATTCGAGCGGTTTCAATGCCACACCGACCGTCATACCGTCACCCGGCATCGTCCAAAATCACTGCGGATTCGGGGCCTTGGCGACGGCCACCCGGGCTGGGCGTAGCACCTTGTCACCGACCTTGTAGCCGCGGCTGAACTGGTCAATAACGGTGTTTGGTCCGTGCTCTGTACTCTCGACATGCGCCACCGCTTCATGGAGCAGCGGATCAAATGCCTGCCCGACGGCGCTGAGTTCGTTGACTCCATGGCCGCGCAGGAAGTCCTTCATCGAGTTCAGTACCAGCTCGATACCCTGGACGATCGAGCCGCTATTGTTAGCGGTCTGCGCGGCTGCGACGGCGCGTTCGAGGTTGTCGAGAATCGTCAGGAAATCGCGCAGTAGAGCCTCGCGCTGGATGCGCGTGTTTTCTTCAGCCTGCTGACGCATCCGCTTGCGAGAGTTCTCGCTCTCGGCGAGCGATCGCAGGTATTTGTCTTTGAGCTCGGCCAGTTCCTGCTCAGTCGATGCGAGCTTCTCGCGTAGCGTCCCCGGACTTGGGCTCTCGACAGCTGCGGCGTCCGAGGCTGATTCGTTCTTATCTTGCTCGTGCTGTTTGTTACTCATGTTCTGAAATCAGCGGCAAGCGCAGGCTGCGTTCAAACAGAATCTAAGCACGTTTCCCGGAATTGCTAGGTAGGCGACGGCGGGCGAATGGAGGTCTCGTTTCGGCCGGGACCAAGGCGCTTACGGCTTCGGGTGTTAGGGCTCGAACAGACGCGAGAGCGTACGCGCGATGTAGTCAACCAGCGGAATCACGCGTCCATAGTCCATCCGCACCGGGCCGACGATTGCGAGAGTACCAAGCGGTTTGGAACCGCCAGCATATGCGGCGGCTACCACGCTGAGGTCACCCAGGCGCGGATCGATATTCTCCGAACCGATCGAGATCATCGGACCGGCCGCTCTCAGGCTGCGCTCGAGCAGATCGAGCAGCGCGGTCTTGTCCTCCAGCGCGCGCAACAGTTCCTGCATCTTGGCCGGATCGGTAAACTCGGGCTGCTCGACCGCGCGAGCGCTGCCTTCGACGTAGACCTCGACGACTGCTGGGCGGCTCATCATCGCGTCGCCAAGTTTCAGCGCGGCGCGTACGAAGCTGTCGTAGCGCGCACGCTCCTCATGGAGGCTCCGCTCGATCCAGCCGCGCGCTTCCTCAAGTGTCCGGCCGCCAAGCGCCTCGTCAAGATAGCGGCCCATCCGATCGAGCTCATCCTGCGCGTAGTCTTGCTCGATGTTGATCAGGCAATGTTCCACGCCGCCGGCGAGCGCCACGAAAATCGCCAGCACTTGGCGCGCGCGCACGCGCACGAAATTCACACTCTGGAGAACGACCGCCTCCAGCCGCGGCGCGAGCACTACCGCCGCCTGACCCGTCAGCATCGCGAGTAGCCGCGACGTCTCGCGCATTGTCTCGGCGGTATCGCGCGCTGCCTCCGAGTAGCGCATCTCGATGCGCGCTCGATCGTCCATCCCGAGCTGCTGGCGCGGCCTGAGGTCGTCGACGTAGTAACGGAAGCCCTTGTCGGTTGGGATGCGCCCGGCCGAGGTATGCGGCTGGAACAGGTAGCCCTCTTCCTCGAGCTCGGCCATCATGCTGCGGACGGTGGCGGCCTTTACTCCGAGACGGTACCGCGACGCGATATAATGCGAGCCGATCGGCTCGGCGGTCGCGATAAAATCCTGCACCGCCGCGATCAGCAGCGCATGCCGGCGGCGGGATTGGTCGCTTTGTACGTTGCCGTCCTGCATCGCGATAGCTTGGCCACGCGCCGCGGCGTCGCCATCATGCGGCGCATCGTGGCTCTGTTCCTGATTGTGTCGCGCGCCGTCGTGCTCATTCAAGCCTTGACTTCACCAAGTTGCATACACTTCCGGCGCAATTCGACCCCGTACGCGACCGTTGATACGCTGGAGCTTCAGCCGATCCGATGGCCCGTCGAGTAAAACCCAAGCCGCGCCCGCTATATATTCCAGCCGTCCCGCATGAGACGGCATGGATCGAGAGCGACGGCTACGATCGCCGCGCATGGGGCGAGATCGCCGCGAGCGCGCCGACGATCGGCGAGCTGGTCGCGTCGGGCGAGCGGCTGGTACCGCATTTCGCATCGCTATTGCAGGACATCTTCCTCGGGCTGTTCAAGTACAACCTCATCTGGCTCAAGCCCGACGCGATGCGGCGCAGCGCCGCGCTCAACCGCGCGATCCTCGAACAGCTGATACCTTCGCCCGCCTTCGAGGCGCTCAAGAACCGCACGCTGCTTGAAGAGGACAAGGCCGCGATCGCCGCGATCGTGCTCGGCGAGCAGGTGCTCGAGATGGTCCGCTCGGAGCGGCTCATCAACCGGCGCGAGATGCTTGATCTGTTCGACCTCAAGCATCAGGAGGACGAGCTCGAAGAGCGCGTCGAGGCGCTCAAGAAGGCGGCCGAGATGGCCGAGCAGGCGGCGCAGTCCGGTGAGCCGCAAGCGGGCGAGGACGCCGACGGCGATCTCAAGGAGAAGATTGGCAGGTTGGTCGAAGCGGCCAAGGATGCCGCGCAAGTCTCCGAGGCGCGGCTCAACCAGAAATCGCGCGGTCTAGACGACACACTCAAGCAGATCAATCGCAGCGAGCTGCGCCGCGTCGAAGCGCGCAGCGCGCAGATCGTCGAACAGATCGATCAGATCGCGCAAGACACGCATGACTTCAGCCTGGAATTCGGCCAGGCGGGGCGGCTCTCCGCGGGCGAGCGGCTGGAGCTGGGGCGGCGGCTGGCGCGCAATCGCAAAATCGCGGAACTCGCACGTCTGGTCGGCCGCTTCAAACAGGAGGCGCGAGCGTTGCGCCGCAAGACGATCGATCGCGGCTCGGCCGAACTCTACGACATCGAGCGCGGATCGGAACTAGGCCGGCTGATCCCCGCCGAGCTGCTCGCGCTTCATCATCCGGGACTGCGCCTCGATTTCCATCGGCGCCTGCTCGAAGGCGCAGTGCTTCAGTATCAGCTCCGCCAGGATGAGCAGAAGGGCAAAGGCCCGATGGTGGTATGTGTCGACGTCAGCTCGTCGATGCAAGGCGAGAAGGAGTTGTGGGCCAAAGCCGTCGCGCTGACGCTGGCGGACATCGCGCGGCGCCAGCGACGACTCATCCGCGCCGTGCTGTTCTCGTCGGGCGAGAGCAGTCTCAAGGTGCTCGATCTCAATCGCGAACGCCGCTACGAGCCGGAGCTGAAGAAAGTGCTCGAGATGGCCGAGTACTTCCCGGGCGGCGGCACCGATTTCGAAAAGCCGCTTGATGCCGCCGTGGAACTGCTTGAGGATCGCAAACTCAAGCGCGGCGATATTGTCATCATCACCGATGGCGAATCCAGCGTCACTCCCGAATGGCTGGAGCGGATGCGCGCGCGCAAGGAAGAGCTGCAGTTCTCGATCTACGCCGTTCTGATGGACGTCGGGTCGAGCGAGACCTCGACGCTGGCGAAGTTCGCCGACCGCATCACGTCGATCAAGCAGCTCAACCGCGAAGGCACGCGCGAGATCTTCCTGAGCGTCTGAGAGATCGCCAGCGGACGGAGTCCGGGATTCCTCGCTCCGCAAACTTCGCTCGGAATGACATCGGTGGCCAATCGTCTTCCTCGGATTCCGTAACGAACGAACGGCCTGCGCTATCGAGCCGCACGTACACAGCGAGGTCGGCTGAGCCACACTGTTATTCCGAGCGGAGTTTGCGGAGCGAGGAATCCCGGGACTGAATCGGGCATCGCTCTTTGCACTCGGGATGACGTTGGCGCCGCGAGCGCGATCATTCCATCTTTGCCCGCGGATGCCCGACAGCTACTCTGCTGCAATCGGGAGATTCGAGTGGAAGTACGCCTGAAGAAAATCGATCGCGGCAACTGGCGCGAAATGCTCGCACTCAAGACCCGCCCCGACCAGGAGATGTTCGTGGCCTCGCCGGCTCGCTCGCTCGCCCAAGCCTATGTGCGCCCCTTCGGCAGCCGCATCGTGCACACGGTGAGGGCCGTTTACGACGGCGACACCATCGTCGGCTATGTCGGCTTGCTCAGTGACCCGGGCACCGTTGGCGACTACTGGATCGACGACATCATGATCGACCAGCGCTATCAACGCCGCGGCTACGGACGGGCCGCGATGATCGAGGCGATCAAGTTCCTGCGCGCAGGATGGGCGCGATGCAAGGCGATCCGCCTCTCATGCCATCGCAACAATCGCAACGCGGCCGCCCTCTACCTGAGCCTGGGCTTTCGCAAGACTGCGCGCTTCAACCACGCCGGTGAGCCGATTTACGAGCTGAACGGCGACCAATTCGCCGCCTACGCCTCCGAGCCGCGCCGAAAAAGAAAGGCCAGCTGAAGCTCACTTTGTCATTCTGAGCGGAGCGAAGAATCCCGGTCCGCGGACGAGCGCGATGGGTACTGCTCGTTCCGCTCGATCCATCCCTTAACGCAAGAAAGGCCGGCTGAAGTCCAGCCAGCCTTTCTCATCAAGGGCGAGGATTTCGCTTCAGGCTGCCATCTGCAGGACGCCAAGGTCGCGATACCAAGGCTCGGTGCGCTCGTTCATCAGACCAATCTGGCGCATGGCCGGCACGATCGTGTCCACGAACAGGAACGAGTTGAAGCGCTGCTCCATTTCGTTCTCCGCCTTCTGCCAGTCAGGATTGCGATGGAGCTCATCCTCGATATCCTTGGCTGAGATACCGACTTCCTCGAAAACCTGGTCGCCCGACAGAAAGCCGTCGCGCGGCACGCCGTTTTCGACCTTGGTCACCATCATGTCGCAGGCCGCGTATGCAAATTCCTCGAGCTCCTTCTTGTCCTTGCCATCCAGCTTGCGCACCGCGTCCTTGAGCGCGAGCACGCCGAAGCCGACGTGGCGCGCTTCGTCCTTGATGATGTACTCGAGCAGGTCTTTCAGCAGCTGATCCTTGCTCTCGTTCTGCATGAACTTGAAGGCCGCGATCGCCAGCCCCTCGGCGACGATTTGCATCCCGACGTACTTGGGCTCCCAGCGCTTGCTCTCCATGATCGTACGCAGCAGCCGATCCAGCGTCGGATCGATGGGATAGATGCGATCGAGCTTCGTTATGTAGCGGCGAAAGCCTTCGACGTGGCGCGCTTCGTCCATCACCTGCGCCGCCGCGCATAGTTTGGAGTCGAGATCCGGCACCGCATCGACCAACTGGCCGCATACCATCAAGGCGCCCTGCTCGCCGTGCAGGAACTGCGAGAGCCGCCAGGCGGCGAACTTGCGCGCAAGCTTCTCCTTGTTCTCCGCGTTCAGCGAGCGGTACAGCTCGGTCTGGAACATCGGCAGCATCGTCATGTCCAGCACTTCGCGATCGATCTCGCGGCTCCAATCGATGGTGGTGCTGGCGTTCCACTGATCGCGCTTGGCGTTCTCGTAGATGCGATCGATTTGCGGCAGCTTGACGTCATAGTTCCAGTGAAAAACGCTGTCGAGCTCGCTACGTACTTCGGTGTGCTCCTGACTCATCTGATCGAACTCCTTCGCGCCTAATGTTTCGGCTGGGCGACCGCGCGTTCCATCCCGCCCAGCGCAAAGTCCACTGCTGCTTGCTTCAGCTCTTCGAGCGACAGACCGCCGCGCTCCAGTTGCCATGAGATCGCCTGCGAGAGCATCCCGATCGTGAAATGAGCCACCGCGTCGGCACGCGCGCCGAGCCGCGGCTCGAGGTCTGCGCGCAAATCGTCGATGAACATCTCGTGGATGCGGACCATCAGATCGAGAAACGCCGGGCCGTGGCCAAAGACGATGCGGAAGATCTCGCGGTTAGTCGCCGCAGCCTCGAGGATCGTGCCGATGGTGACTTCGAGCTTCCCGGCCACGTCGCCGACTCCCGACTTCGCGGCCCGGATTTCGGCCAGCAACTCGCCAGCGCCGCGCTCGATCAGCTCAACGAAAATCTCGTTCTTGGTCTTGAAGTGAAGATAAAAGGTGCCCAGTCCAACATCCGCTTCCGAAGCAATGTCGGCGATGCGAGTGTCGTGGTAGCCCTTGGCCGAGATCACGCGCTTGGCGGCTTCCAAGAGATCTGTGCGCGTCTTCTCGCGGCGTCGATCGAAACGATTCGGATGCGCCTGAGGCAGCTGTTGGGCTAATTGACTCATTTCAATCACTTTTGTCATATTATGAAATTAGAGTCAATCACGAGTATTAGCTCATTACTGAATAGGTATTCAATTATGACGGCGGGCGACCAGATTCTCGCACAAGGGGCAAAGACCGCCGATGGGCGCAGATTAGGGCAAAGGTTGCGATGAATCGCCCGTCGGAGAACTGTCGCTCGACGCAAAATCAGAGCTCAGATTGCAACACAACCGGAAGCTGGTTCCAGCACGCGGCTCGGCGTCGTAGACCTGCAGGGCGCCGTCGGTACCGACCTTGATCGCCTGGAAGTTCGTCGAGCCCGACGCCCGTGTCACGGTGAAAACGTAGAAATGGCCGGGCGCCAGCGGCGTGGCATCACCGAGGTCCGGCCGCACCTGCTCGAAGCCATCCGGCGTCACGCCATATTTAATTTGCTTTACCGCGTACAGCTTCCCGCGGCTGAGCATACCGGCGACGATTCCGCGCGAGGCGCGAATCTCCCAGATCGGCACACCGCCATCGAACCGCACCACCGATGCCTGCGTATCCGGCCCACGCCCGGCGGCGACCATGTGGGCGCCCGTGTATTCCGTCACCGTCACCGATTGGAGCGAATCGCCCGCCCGGGCGTA
>JBGPUE010000018.1:0-46724 GCA_041491005.1 Binataceae bacterium (SeqCode)
ATCATCACCGCATACGAGGCCGCCACCGAGCAGCCGACCGTCACCAAGCTCACCACCAGCAACGGCGGCGGCTCCGGCGCCGCTTGACGGTCGAGGTTCGATGCGCGCTCCGGCGCGACCGCGGCATTTCTGACATGCTCGTCGCCGACGCGCGCTGGCTGATGCGCATCGCCGGGCTGGCGCGATGCGAACTGTCGCTGGTTATCGTCGGCGACCGCGCGATGCGAACGCTCAATCGCCGCTGGCGCGGGCGCGATCGCGCCACCGACGTGCTTTCGTTTTCGCAGCTCGAAGAACCCGCGCGCCCGGCAGGAAAGGGGCGCATTCCACCCGCCCGCTTGCGCCGGATCGCCTTGCTCGATGGCGCGCCGCTGGGCGACATCGTGATCTCGCTTGACACTGCGGCCCGCCAGGCGCGCGCGATGGGCATCAGTGTCGGGCAGCGGTCGCGCACGTTGCTGATTCATGGCTTCCTGCATATTCTGGGCTACGATCACGAGCGCAGCGCAGCGCAGGCGCGGCGGATGTTCGCGCGTGAGCGAGAACTCGCGCGCCGCCTGGCGGCATCCGGCTCGCAGAGCGCGCCGCACGCGCCGAAGCCGCGATGAAACGCGACACCCGCATCCCGTCGGGCGCGATGCTGTTCCATTTCACGCGCGCGTCACGCGATGCGACTGCGCTGGACAACCTGATCGCGATTCTGCGCGGCGGCATGATCCGCGGCGGCGTGCGGATGGTGCGAAACAAGCACCCGGTCGGATGCTTCTTCGACGTGCGATGGGACGAGTTGCGCGAGTATCTCGCGCATCGCAACCGCCGTCGCTACGAGCCGTTCGGGATCGCGCTGGACAAACGCTATGCTTTCCGCATGGGCGCGCGTCCTGTCATCTATCTGCCGTCCAAAGAGGCGCGGCGCATCCTGCCCGAGGATGAGATGTGGCGCGTCGTCAGCCTTGACATGAATCGCAACCCGCCGATCGACTGGAGCTTCGAGCGCGAATGGCGAGTTGCGGGCGACTTGCGGCTCGAGCCGCGCAAATCGGTCGCGCTGGTCGCGAGCTGGCGCGACGCCGAGGAGGTTTTCGACCGCTTCGGGAGCCATCCGCCGTGCGCTGGGGTGATCCCGCTCGATGTCATCGCGGGTGTCCGCTGACGATGCGCTCGAATGCGCTGATCCGTGTCCTGCTCGCGCTCAGCAGTGGCATCGCGCTGGCGCTGGCGTTCCCGAAATTCGAACTGAGCCAGGTTGCGTGGATCGCCTTCGTACCGCTGCTCTACGCGATCGCCGATCGGTCGCCGCGCGAGGTCTTCGGCTACGCATGGCTGCAGGGGCTCGCCTGTTACCTCGTCTCACTCTACTGGCTCGAGATCACGATGCACACCTTTGCAGGCGTTGCGCCGCTGATCGCCGTCCTCCCGCTGATCGCGCTTGCCGCGGTGTTGGCGGTGTACACGGGGCTCGCGTTCATGGCCGCCGAATACGTCACGCGCCGGCTCGGCATCGCGCGCTTCATCACGGTGCCGATCGCGTGGACGGCGGTCGAATGGGTGCGGAGCTTCTTCCCGATCGGCTTTCCGTGGAATCCGCTGGGCAACGTCGCCTATCGCAACCTTGCGCTGATCCAGTTTGCCGAGTTCACCGGCGTATGGGGGGTTTCGGCGCTGATCATGTTCTTCAATGTGGTGGTGTTCGAGGTGATCTCCGGCGTGCAGAGCCGGCGCGCACAAGTCGCGAGTCTCTCGGCGCTGACCGCCCTGATGGTCGCGGCGCTGAGCTTCGGCACCTGGCGCGTCAATCAACTTGAGCACGCGCAGCCCGCGGGCGAGTTCCGTGTCGCGATGATCCAGGGCAACATCGCGCAGAGCATCAAGTGGGATCCCGCGTTCCTGCCCGACAGCTTCAAGACTTATGTCGATGAGAGCGAGAAGGCTGCGCGTAATCATGCGGATCTGATCGTATGGCCCGAGGCCGCCGCCGCGTTCATCTTCCAGCCCGGCGGCGACTACCCCGCACAGCTCGCGATGCATGCGACCTATCGCAGCCGCCTGCTCGACCTCGCGCGCCGCACCGGCGAGCCGATCCTGTTTGGCGCGCCTGCGCTGCACCTGGGCGATCGCGAGATCGGTACCTACAATCGCGCCTATCTGGTCTCGGCTGAGGGCCGCGTCGAAGGCTTCTACGATAAGATCCAGCTGGTGCCGTTCGGCGAGTACGTTCCGATGCGCGCGCTGTTCGGCTACTTCGTCGACAAGATCGTGGTGGGGCTGGGCGATATGATCCCCGGCACGCGGCAGACCCTGTTCGACGTTAAAGGCGCGCGCCTGGCGGTGCTGATCTGCTACGAAAGCTTGTTTCCCGACCTGACTCGCCGGGCGGTGCGCGATGGCGCCGACGTGCTGGTGAATATCACCAACGACGCGTGGTACGGCGCGAGTTCCGCACCGTACCAGATGCTCGCGCTGGCGGCGATGCGCTCGGTGGAGACGCACGTCCCGATGGTGCGCGTCGCCAACACCGGCATCAGCGCGATCATCTCGCCGACCGGGCGCATCCGCGCGGCGACCGATCTGTTCGTGCGCCGCACCGAGATCGAATCGGTCGCATGGCGTCCCGGACGCACCGTCTATGCGATCGTGGGCGATGTTTTCGCCGAGCTCTGCTTCGGGATGTTGATTGCTGCTCTGATCGCGGCGCGGATTTGGCCGCGCAAGCAAAGCCCGCTGGCCGAGTTCGCCGCCGGTCTGACCAGCACGAACGGCCACGCTCGCCGCGCCCGTCGTGCCTAGCGTCAAGCAGCTCCCGCGAACCTCTCGTCTTCACGAGCCTTGACATCGCGGGCGGTCCGGCCTTATGCGTTGGCTTGGTTCGCGCCGCATCCCTAAATGCCGGTGCGGCCCGCGTTCCAAATACATTCCCGACAGCGCAAGCCCGCGCGCGGGCAAATAGGAGTCGCCAGATGAAAGCCGCCGTATTCCGTGGGCCCAACCAGCCGCTCAAGATCGAGGACGTTGAGATCGACAAGCCGCAACCGCGCGAGGTGCTGGTGCGCACGGTCGCCTCGGGCGTATGCCACAGCGATCTGCATTTCGTCGACGGGCTCTACCCGCTGCCACCCGGGCCCGCCGTACTCGGCCATGAGGGCGCCGGCATCGTCGAGGAAGTCGGCAGCCAGGTCACCTACGTGAAGCCCGGCGATCACGTGATCTGCTGCCTGTCGGTCTTCTGCGGCCATTGCCAGCAGTGTCTATCGGGCCATCCTAATCGCTGCTCGGATAAGGCTTCGACGCAGCGCCCGCGTGCGGACAAGCAGCGGCTGAGCAGCAAGGGCCAGCCCGTGCTGCAGTTCGCCGATCTCTCGACCTACGCCGAGAAGATGCTGCTCCATGAGAACGCGGTGGTGAAGATCACCAACGACATCCCGCTGGACCGGGCCGCGCTGATCGGATGCGGCGTGACGACGGGTGTGGGCGCCGTGCTCAACACCGCGCGCATCGAGCCGGGCTCGACTGTGGCCGTGTTCGGCGCCGGTGGGGTGGGAATCGCGGCGATCCAGGGTGCTCGGATCGCCGGCGCGCGCCAAATCATCGCGGTCGACAAGTTCGAAGGCAAGCTCGCGATGGCGCGCCGCTTCGGTGCGACGCATACCATCGATGCTTCGTCGGGCGACCCCGTCCAAGGCATCAAGGATCTCACCGGTGGCGGCGTCGATTATTCGTTCGAGGCGATCGGCCTCAAAGTCGCTGCCGAGCAGGCCTTCGAATGCCTGGCGACGGGTGGCACCGCAACGATCATCGGCATGATCCCGTTCGGGCAGAAGGTCGAGTTCGACGGCTGGCAGTTCCTGTCCGAGAAAAAGGTGCAGGGCACCATGATGGGATCGAACCGCTTCCGGGTCGATATGCCGCGGTACATCGACTTCTACCTGCAGGGTCGCCTCAACCTCGACGACATGATCAGCCGTCGCGGCCGCCTCGATGACGTCAACGAGGCGTTCCGCGCCATGAAGGCCGGGGAAGTCGCTCGCACTGTGCTGATGTTCGACTAGAGGTGGCGCGACTCACAGTCAGTCGTCCGCGGGAGGAATTTCGATGCCGCTAGATCCAAAGGCCAAGGCATTGATCGATCAGATGGCCGCCGCAGGCGGGCCTCCACTCAATCAGCTCACGCCGACCGAGGCGCGCCGCCAGGGCAACGAGATGCTGCGGATGATGGGCGGACAGCCGCCGCAAGTCGCGCGCGTCGAGGATCGGAAAATCCCCGGGCCGGCGGGCGAGATTCCGCTGCGCATTTATGCGCCCAGTGGATCCGGGCCGTTCCCGGTGCTGGTCTTCTTCCATGGCGGCGGCTGGGTAATCGGCGACCTCAACAGCCATGATATTCCATGCCGGGCGCTAACCAACGGATCCGGATGCGTCACGGTAGCGGTGGATTACCGGCTCGCGCCGGAGCACAAGTTTCCGGCCGCGGCCGAAGACTGCTATGCCGCGACGAAATGGGTGGCGGAAAACGCCGCATCGATCGGCGGCGACGCGCGGCGCATCGCGATAGGCGGCGACAGCGCGGGCGGCAATCTCTCGGCAGCGGTGGCGCTGATGGCGCGCGATCGGGGCCAGCCCTCGATCGCATTTCAGTTGCTGATCTATCCGGCGACCGACGGCGCGCTCAATACATACTCGCACAAGACCTTTACCAACTATTTCCTGACCGATGAGCTGTGCGCATATTTCTGGAAGCAATACATCCGCAGCGATGCCGATCGATCGAATCCCTACGCCGCGCCGTTCTATGCGAAGGATCTGAAGGGATTGCCGCCCGCGCTGGTGATTACCGCCGAGTTCGATCCGCTGCGCGACGAGGGCGAAGCCTACGCGGAGAAGATGCGCGCGGTCGGCGTACCGGTGAAGATCAGCCGCTACGACGGCATGATCCACGGCTTCTTCAGCATGGGGGCCGTGCTCGATCAGGGCAACAAGGCGATCGCCGAAGCAGCTGAAGCGCTCAAAGTGGCGCTGCGGAAGTAGAACAAGTCCCCGGCCTCTCCAGCGGGCTTACCTAAGTCTGATCAGAGGATTGGACTTAGGGCCAAATCGCCCATGGTAGTCCTCGCCGACGATCTTTCGCTCGTCTCGCAAGGTACCTAGTGCCCTTCGGAGGTGAGGCTTCCTCCAGTCCTGGCTGAGCAGCGAATCGTGAAGTTCACTCCATCTATGTGGTTTGGAGGCCAACAACTTCAGCACCCAATCGCGAAGAGGTGCGAGATCTGGGGTGGGCGTTATGAGAGTCTCTTGTGCTGGGTCGTCGCGGCCTCTGACGAAGTAGCCTCCTTGCGGGCAGACCTTCCAGATGCAGTCCTTCATTAGTTCTCTTCCTGAGTCATGGTTCGTGAAATGTACGAGCAGATACTTTGTTTGATTGTTGTCGCCGAGCATCCGGATTGGCGTTGCCCACCTGGAATGGAGTTTTTCGCACAACAGTTCGACTGCTTGCTTTGCTCGCTTATCAAGATCCTGCGAATTGATCCTTGCTCGCCATTCGGGCCCTTGAAAGACGGCATCTAGTCGGCTCGCCATTCCGGCCGAATCTGTCGCCTTTGCGTTGGCGATTGCCATGTCCAAGTATCGCCACATGACGTTGACGAAAAGCTCGACCCGCCCAGCTTGCATCAAGTTTTCGAGTAAGGCGCCCGGAATCGAAAACCCGTATGGATCGACAAATATAAAGGCTGGCGCGAGCTCCGACTTTCTGCTGGCGAGGTGATCAAGCATCGCTTGGAGAACCTCGGAGAAATCACCTGCAATGGGATGAACTCGAATGCGGGGTGGCAGAGGGCCTAAGGTTGCGATCTCGCGCTTAAGCGCCGCGAGGTTCTCTTCGTCTTTCTCGATCAGATTGAAGAAGAACTCGCAGCGCGCCAGCAGCCTTTCTCTGTGCTGGTGCGCTAGTAGGGTTCGCAAAGCGACCAGCGGCGAGCCCAATTGACCCCCGCGGTGAGTCCCGCGCCCGGCATGAGTGTCGAGGTAAGCTACACGACCGGACCAACTGCCAAGCTTAGAAAACCATCCGCCCAAGTAATTGCGAATCAGTTCATGCTTAATGCGTTGGAGGTTTGAGTATTCTTCCCAGTACTCAGGGTTGGTGTCAGCGCGCGCCGTCGTTCATATCCCCCTAGTAGAACTCTTGGACCAGGTTGTCGAACCTCGACAGGAAACGAATCGTATATTTTATCGCGCAGGAGTCGTCCAGCCCTGCGCTTATCAGGACCGCCCCATTGTTTGAAGAAGAACGGTACGCCGAACTTTCGGCACTGGCGCAGGATCGAAAGAACCCAGGCCTCCTCCATCGGGCGGGCACTTGGTCCGCTTTCACCCCCCACGATGACCCAGTGTATTCCGGCGAGATTGATTCGCCCCAAGTCTTCTAACAGAGGCTCAATCGAGAGGAAGCGCACTGCGGCATTCGTCCGCCTAAGCGACTCGATTCGCGGGACCCCGTACGCGCGATCTTCCACGCTCACACCGAACCACACGTGAGGCAGGCGGCCGAGCCAACTCAGCGGTCCATTCAACAGCTCGCGCATCCGCTCGTGTCTTTTGGTCAGCACTTGGTAAGTGTGCCAGTCCGCCTGCCGCATGACGGATCCAATTCTCGCGATGTACTTGGCAGGTACGCCGGGTTGAAAGAGATCACTCATCGAGTTGACAAAAACCCGCTTCGGCGTTCGCCAACGGAGTGGCTCGCCCAACTTGTTCGGGACAAGCCTTAGATCGAAGCCGTGCTCATAGGGATGCCCAGGTACACCGCGGAATCTCTCCGCAAAAGTCTCGGCGTAGCAGTGTTTGCACCCGGGGCTGACCTTCGTGCAGCCGCGAACCGGATTCCACGTGGCGTCCGTCCATTCGATAGAGGTGCGCTCGCTCATGACGTGTAATCCAGCAAGGCAACGTTAGGCGAAGGAAACACGAAAGTCAACGAAGTCTCGTTCGCCCGGATCGTGAAAAAGCTTCCCCCTTGGCGAAGCGGGTCGTTCTAGTTGCTCGCTGATGCGCGGCGGCGCAGCAAAGCTGCGGCGTCGAATTTGAAAATCCGCGCCGCGTTCATCCCCAGAATCTTCGCGCGCTGCTCCTCGTTAAGCCCGCCCATCTGGCGCTCGACCGCCTCCGCCGAATGCGGCCACGATCCCTCATGATGCGGGTAGTCATTGGCCCACAGGAAATTGTCGGCGAGATTGTATTTCACGGCGAGATCGAGTCCGACGCGGTCCTCCTGGAACGAGGCGAAGCCGTTTGAGTGGAAGTAGTCGCTGGGCAGCGTCTTGAGCTTCGGAAACGCCCACATGTGATGCTTGCGGTAGGCCTCGTCCATCGCATCCAGCGCCCACGCAACCCATCCGATACCTGATTCGATCGCCCCGAAACGGATCTTCGGAAAACGTTCGAGCACGCCCGACGCGCACATGTTCGCGATTGGCTCGATGGTCGGCACCAGCGAGTGCGAGACGTAGTTGATTACCGCGCCGCCGTCCTTGCGCGCCGCGCGCGGGTCGCGTCCGGTCGAGACATGGAAAGTGATCGCGAGGTCGGCATCCTGAACCGCCGCCCACAGCGGATCGAACATGCCCATGTTGTAGTTGGGATGGCGCGCGTCATGCGGTCCGAAGATCGGCTTGCATGGCAGCGTCAGTCCGCGAAACCCCAGCTTGGCCGTGCGCTGCACCTCGGCCACCGCCATCGGGACCTCGGCGGTCGCGATCGCGGCCATCGGCGAGAGCCGATCGTTGTACGGGCCGAAGGCTTCCCAAGCCCAATCGTTATAGATGCGGCATTGCGCATCGGCGAACGCCGCGTCCTGCGTCGCCCACATCGTCAGTCCCTTGTTGGGAAAAATGATCTCGGCATCGACACCGTCGCGCGCGTGATCCCTAAGACGCTCGAGCGGATCGGCGCCGGCCTTCGCGCGAATCTTGTCCTCGCCCTCCAGCGGATTATCGAGCAGACGCGAGCGCTGCCAACCCTCCGAGATCTGCCATTTCACGCCGTTGGCATCGATTTCGATCCGCGGCAGGCGCGAGCGATACTTCTGATCCAGGCGCTCGGCCCACAAGCCCGATGGTTCGTTGGCGTGACAATCGGCGGAGATCATCAGGTACTTGTTGGGATCGTCGGGCCGCGCGGTGCGCTTCCATCCCGGATGCCCGGGGGTTTCGAGCCGCCAGCGATTGGGTTCGTTGATCGCCAGGTCCATGGGCGCTCTCCCTTGATCGATACGGTGTCGCGCCCCGCGCGGCGAAGTGCCTGCGGGTACGCGCAATCCGATCGTTACGCCACCACCCGCACGTCAGGCAAGCCCAGCTTGGCGTGCCCTACCACTGCTCATACTGGACGGCGCGCCGCTCGTACCCGGCGCCACGCAGCATATCGCGCAACTCGAGGACGGCCTTGCCGACGCCGCAGACGAAGAATCGGCGCGAGCGGTTCGAATCGCCCCGGATGTAGCGCGCTTGGACCAGCTCGCGCAGGGCCGCGGGATTGCTGATGCGCGCCGGATCGAGCGCCGCAATAATCGGCTCGAAGACGAAGGCTCGATCGCGCTGCGCAACCGCCTCGAACTCGCTGCGATAGATCAAGGCGCCGCCGCTAGGCGCAACGTGGATCAGGCGATACGGCGGATGCGCTCTCACCACAGTCGCGCGATGAATCATCGGACGAATCGGCGCGATTGCAGCGGTCTCGGCGATGAAGACCGTTTCGCAGTCGGGCGCGCGGTCGAGCGTGAACATGCCGAATGGGCCGGTAAAGTTCAGGCATGCACCGACTTCGAGGCCGAACAAATAGTGCGATGCTGGTCCGTCGGTTACGAGGTTGAAACAGATCTCGAGTGGTTGGGCGTCTTCGGGACTCGATGCGATTGAATATGGGCGCACCCGCGGCCCATCCGGCAGCGCTATCTGGATCGAGATGAATTGGCCCGGGATGAAGCTGAATTGGCCCCCATCGGACAGCCGGAGGAACAACGAGCGCGTATCTGAGGTGTGCTCGTGGATGCGCTCAACGCGCGCTTCGTAAACCGCTCGCGTGCCGGCCCCGGATGCGCCGCCTTGCGCGTCGTCGGGCGTCATCCGTGACGCTCGCTTGGCTGCTGGTTGATCGTGAAGCGCGGCACCACGATCGTGATCTCGGCGTCGGGGTCCTCGATGACCGCCTGGCATCCGAGCCGCGAAGTCGGGGTCAGCCCGGGCGCCTTGTCGAGCAGGTCTTCTTCCTGTTCGCTCGCCTCGCCGAGTCTGCCCAGCCCCTGCTTCACGATCACGTGGCAGGTGGTGCAGGCGCAATTGCCACCGCATGCGTGTTCCAGATGCAGATGATGACCCTGCATCACGTCGAGGATCGAGCCCGGCTTGCCGTCATGCCCGAACGGCGCCTTGCGTGGATCGAACTCGATCACGCGCTCGGGCTCGCCGCTCTCAAAGATGATTCTCAGCCGCGCCATCTGCGGTCGACTATTCTAGCGGTTCGCGGGGGGAGCCTGGATGCGCCGTCGATCACGCCGCGAGCTTTTTGAAGCGGATCCGATGCGGTTGCTCAGCCTCCGCGCCCAATCGGCGACGGCGGTCGGCCTCGTATTCCTGGTAGTTGCCTTCGAACCACACCACGCGGCTATCGCCCTCGAAGGCCAGCATATGCGTCGCGATGCGGTCGAGAAACCATCGGTCATGGCTGATCACGACTGCGCATCCGGCGAAATCGAGGATGGCGTCTTCGAGCGCGCGCAGCGTGTCGACGTCGAGGTCGTTAGTCGGCTCGTCCAGCAGCAGCAGATTGCCGCCGCGGCGCAGCAGCTTGGCCAGATGGACTCGATTGCGCTCGCCGCCGGAGAGATCGCTCACGCGCTTTTGCTGGTCGGTGCCCTTGAAGTTGAACCATGAGACGTAAGCGCGCGAAGGAACTTCGCGCCCGCCCAGCATCAGGCGATCGGCACCCCCGCTGATTTCCTCCCACACAGACTTTTTCGCATCCAGCGCGTCGCGGCTCTGATCGACATAGGCCAACTCGACGCTTTCGCCCAGGCGGATCGTGCCGCCGTCCGGCTGCTCGGATCCGGCGATCATGCGGAATAGCGTGGTCTTGCCTGCGCCATTGGCCCCAATCACGCCGACGATGCCGCCGGGCGGCAGCGCGAAGCTGAGATCGTCAATCAGCACGCGATCGCCGTAGGCTTTGCGGATATGGCTCGCTTCGACCACCAGGTTGCCCAGCCGCTTGCCGGCCGGAATCAGGATCTCGGCGGTATCGATCTGGCGACTGCGCTGGGCGGCGAGCAGCTCTTCGTAGGCCGCGACGCGCGCCTTGCTTTTGGCGACGCGCGCCCGCGGCGCCATCCGCACCCATTCCAGTTCGCGCGCGAGCGTGCGCTGGCGGGCCGACTCCTGCTTTTCCTCGACGGCAAGACGGTTGCGCTTCTGTTCGAGCCACGATGAGTAGTTGCCTTCCCAAGGAATGCCTTGTCCGCGATCGAGCTCGAGGATCCAGCCGGCGACATTGTCGAGGAAGTAGCGATCGTGCGTGACCGCAACCACGGTACCGGGGTAGTCGTGCAGAAAATGCTCGAGCCACGCGACCGATTCGGCATCCAGATGGTTGGTCGGCTCATCGAGCAGCAACAAGTCGGGCTTCTGCAGCAGCAGGCGGCATAGCGCGACGCGGCGCCGCTCGCCGCCCGAAAGCTTGTCCACCGGAACATCGGCGGGAACGCGCAGCGCGTCCATCGCAACTTCGATCACGCGGTCGAGCTCCCAGCCGCCCGATGCCTCAATCCGATCCTGCAGCGACCCATACTCTTCAAGCAGCACGGCCATCGCGTCGTCGCTCATCGGCTCGGCCATCTTGGCGCCCAGCTCTTCGAAGCGCGTCAGCATCGCGCGGATGTGCGCCAGCCCTGCTTCGACGTTCTGCGCGACATCTTTGGCGCGGTCGAGCTGTGGTTCCTGCGGGAGGAAGCCCACGCGGATTCCCTCGGCTGGCCACGCCTCGCCGACGAACTCGGTATCGTCGCCGGCCATGATGCGCAGCAGCGTGCTCTTGCCCGCACCATTGGCGCCCAGCACTCCGATCTTTGCGCCGGGCAGAAACGACAGCCAGATTCCCTTGAGAACCTCGCGGTTGGGCGGATGCACCCGGCCGAGATTCTTCATCGTGTAGATGTATTGATGAGCCACAGACGGACCTTTGCCGGGTTAAGCGATGAGCACGGAGAATCGCGCGAGGCGGACAGTTGGATTATCGCGACTTAGACGCGGAATGGAAAGTGGGTCCCGGGCGTGCGGCGACTGAACCGGCGCGCGGAGTGCGATCGGCGTGCGGGCCGCGCCCTAGTACATCGGGTTTGGCACCATGCCCGGCGATATCGCGGCACCCGGCTTCGCCTTGCGCAAGTTGGTGGGAACGTAGGTGACGCGCAGATCGAACTTCGAAGGATCTTTGTCGTCGGGATAGAACGAGATGCTGTTGAGCGTGTCCGTCTCCTCGAAAGTGATGTTGAAGGCTTTGCGCGCCGCACTCTTGACGGGCAGCCCGACCTTGAACCCGGCCTTCTTGAGCTCGGTCGTATAGAATTCTATCAGCCCGTTGTAATCGCCGGGCACCTTGAATTCGACGTTGCGGATCGAGCCGGTTGGATTGCCGACGGTGACGATAGTGGCGCCGGGAGGAAGCGGAATCTTGTTGTTCCAACCCTCAGGCAATCCCGCCGGTAGGCCAGCTTTGGGATTCGACGCCGGCGCTGGCGCCGTGGGTTCGGCGGCTCTGGCCATCAGATGCGCAGTCAGCGGCGCAAGCGATGCGATCAGCACCGCGGCAGCTATGCGCGCAACTCGAAGCGGGAATCGCGGGTGTTTCATCGCGGAGAAAGCCTTCTGCAGACCGAGTCGTCGTTGCGACAATGTTGCGACAATATGGATGCGGGCGGGCTAATGCAATCGTGAATGCTGCCGCGCCACGCGCCTCGAAGTGTGTCCTCAATCGCGCATAGCGCGCGGAGGTGTATGCGCTAGAGATTAGAATCGGCGCTGGATCACGATCGCGCTCGGCGAACCCTATTGGGAGAGCCGCCTGGTCGTGCGCGGTGCGATCCGATGTAGCATCGCCGATGAGGCGGTGCGGCGGCTCAGCGCGGTCGGGGCGGGGCGGATCGGCGGACGGCTTCCCCCCTTGCCCGGACCGCTCTCACACCGCCGCCGACCCGCGATTGTGAAAACCGCGCGCGAGCTATGTGCGCAGTCTTGTTTGACTTCGAGCGACGCGCCCAGCGCGGCAAGATGATGGGATATCAGCGCGGCGACGAATCCACCGCGACCTTCAGGCTTGAGCGAACCAGGATGATGTTCGAAAGGTTCCGCGTCCGGCTGGCCGTAGCTTGCGCGGATTTCGAATCGAATCGCGGACTCCGGCGAGTCCGAATCGGCGGGAACCCCGGCGACAGAGATCGTGATCGCGCCGCCGGGCGTCCGCTGGATCGCTCCCAGAGCCAGGTTGAGCAGAATCGAGCGGATTCGGCGCAGGTTTGAGCGAAAGCTGCGAGGCGCTGCGGCGATCTCGGCGAGCAGATGTATCGAGCCGCCCTCGGCTGCCGCCTGCAGCGTAGGGATAAGGTCCGCGATCAGATCAGCCGTCGCGATCTCTTCGTCCGCGCATGCTTCGGATCCGGCGTCAGCATCCGCGGCTTCCAGTAGATTCTCGATGGTCCGCGAGAGTATCGCGGCGCGAGCGTGGATTCGATTCACGATCTCGCGCGGCCGCGGCGCGAGGTCGCTCAGCCATTCGTCGGCGAGGATTTCAAGGTAGCCCGCGATGGCCTGCATCGGATTGCGCAGTGCCTCAGCGAGCTCGGCTAGCAGCGGCAATCCCACTGACGAGGCCGCGCGAGGTCGCTCAGCTGCGGCGACCGATCGCGCGATGATTCCATGGCCGGTCGATTGTGCAATTTGCACCGCCGTAGTCTCGACACCGTCTGATCGCTGATATGGGTCCATCGCGCCGCCACCTTAGTCCGATTTGGCTATCCGTTGGCCGCCACCGCGCAAGCTAATCGAACGGGGGAGGGAGCCCAAGCGTGAGTATCACTAGATCGGACGAGGAAAGTGCGTAGATCGCGGGCTAAGAGTGCGTACGTCCAGCGGGCGTAATCAGCAGCAGCTCGCGCGACCGCGATGGCGGGCGACAAGTGCGCGGCGCACCCGACACGATCGCTCGCGGCGGGTGGCCAGCGAATCGCCGGGGAGCCCGATCGAATTCAGGCGCTCGAGCTCGTGACGAAGTTCGGCCAGCGTGCGCGATGCGATCGCAGTGAGCCTCGCGATCAGCGGACGTCGATCATGCGGCGCAGTTGTCATGCGGCCTCCTGCGCGGTGCGCCCGAACGCGAGCCCATCGCGAAGCGCCTGGCGCCATGCGCGCGCCGAGTCAGCAAGGATCACCAGCACGATCGCCATGAACACCGCCGTCATCGCCGCGTCGATCTGATCGTTCACAATCAGCCGCGGAATCTCAGCCGCACGCGCCGCCGCGATCGCGGGCGAGGCGAGCTCGGCGCGCAGCACGCCGATATGCGCCAGGAAGCCCACGTTCGCCATCGGGCTCATGATCTTCTCGGCGCCCGCCGTCATCGTAACCGCCACCAGCCACGCCAGCGGAAGCATCGTGACGAATACATAGCGCCCCTTGCCCTGGCGAATCAGCGCGCTGGTCGCGACGCATAGTGCGATGGTCGCAAGCATCTGGTTGGCGATTCCGAACAGCGGCCACAGCGAATTGATTCCACCGAGCGGATCGATCGTGCCGAAGTAGAGGAAGTAGCCCCAGGCCGCGACGATCAACGCCGATGCGACGAGGATGCTCGGGTAAGAGCTGGTCTCGCCCAGCGGGCGCCACAGATGGCCGAGCAGGTCCTGGAGCATGAAGCGCGCCACGCGCGTGCCCGCATCCAATGTCGTCAGGATGAACAGCGCCTCGAACATGATCGCGAAGTGGTACCACAGCGCCATCAGCGCACGTCCGCCGAGCGAGCCGGCGAAGATCTGCGCCATCCCCACCGCCAGCGACGGCGCGCCGCCAGTACGCGCATACAGCGAAGTCTCGCCGACGTCGGCCGCCAGCTCGCGCATGTGATCATCGCTGACCGGGAAGCCCCAGCCGCTGATTTTCTCGCATGCGGCCGGACCTTGGCCGACCACGCCGGCCGGACTGTTGATCGCGAAGTAGACGCCGGGCTGCATCACGACCGCCGCGATCATCGCCATCACCGCGACGAACGATTCCATCATCATGCCGCCGTAACCGATCAGCCGCGCGTCGCCTTCGCGCATCAGCATCTTGGGCGTGGTGCCCGAGGCGATCAGCGCGTGGAATCCCGAGATCGCGCCGCATGCGACTGTGATGAATGCGAACGGGAAGACCTTGCCGCCGAATACCGGCCCGGTTCCATTGACGAACTGCGTAAGCGGCGGCATCCGGGTCGGCGGATGGAGCGCGATGATGCCGACGGCGAGGGCCGCGATCGTGCCAATCTTGATGAAGGCGGAGAGGTAGTCGCGCGGCGCGAGCAGCAGCCAGATTGGTAGCACCGAGGCGAGGAAGCCGTAAACGATGATCCAGATCGCCAGCGCCGGCGCGCCCATCACGAAGCTCGTGCCGAAGCTCAGACCCTCGACGTAACGCCCGCCGATCACAGCCGCCACGATCAGCGTGACGCCGATCGCCGAAGCCTCGACCACACGCCCGGGGCGGAGGTGAGTCATGTAGATACCCACCAGCATCGCGATCGGCACGGTCGCCGCGACCGTCGAAGTCGCCCACGCGCTGTTCTTCATCGCGTTGACTACCACCAGCCCGAGCACCGCGATCAGGATCACCATGATCAGCAGCACGCCGAACAGCGCCGTGAAGCCGCCGACCGGGCCGATCTCCTCGCGCGCCATCTGCCCCAGCGATCGCCCGTCGCGCCGAAGCGAGCATCCCAGGATCACGAAATCCTGGACGCATCCGCCCAGCACGGCGCCGGCGAGAATCCAAATCGTTGAGGGCAGATAGCCGAATTGCGCCGCGAGCACCGGGCCGACCAGCGGGCCCGGACCGGCGATCGCAGCGAAATGATGGCCGAAAGTGATCCAGCGCGGCGTGGGGACGAAGTCGCGCCCGTTGCTCAGCCGGATTGCCGGCGTGGGCCGCGAATCATCGAGTTCGAGCACGCGGCGGGCGATGAAGCCGGAGTAGAAGCGGTAGCCGATCGCGTAAACGCAGACCGCCGCAATCACGAACCAGATGACGCCCGGATGCTCGCCGCGCACGAATGCGATAGTCCCAAGCGCGAAGGCGCCAAGCACCGCCACCACCGCCCACAGGATCGCGCGCAGGGCCTTCACAAGATTGAGTGTTTAGAGAAAATCGCGCCGCGGAAGCAAGCGATGGTGGATATGCTAGCGAATCTGATCACTTCGGGCGGAGGTCGCATTCGTCGCCGTCTGCATGAGCCGAACTGATCCGACGATCACGTTGTCTGCAGCCTGAGCCATTCGATCAACGCCGAATCGAAGCGGGCTTGATCCTCGATCTGCGGATTGTGCCCGGCATTTTCAAACAAGTGGTAGGTATGATTGGCGAGAACCTCCTTGATACCATGCCAGCTGGTTGGCGGCACGGCGAAGTCAAACAAGCCCGTCGCGATCAGCACCGGGCATTTGATCTTCGGAAACTCGCGCGCCGCATCGAAGCTCCGTAGTTGCCCGCCCTCGCCCCAGAAGCGATCCCAAACCTCCCGGTTCAGTGCCGTATCGCCCCACAAGTCGGTCGAGTCGTAGTTCGGATCGCGCCACAACATCGGCGCAAGCGCGACATATTGCCGCGTGATCGCCGCGCCCGGCGAGAGCTTGGGCATTTCGCGGGCGAGGCGTTCCTCGTTTCTCTTCAGAATCTCCTGGCGCTCTGGCGATGCGAGCATCTGCCAGTAGCGTTGCCGCTCGGCCTCGAATTCAGCGTCCCACTTCGGGATCGATCCCACCAGGATCAGATGCGAAACGCGCTCGGGATGACGCGCTGCGAACTGAGACGCGATTATGCCGTGCCCGGAATGGCCGATGACCGCGGCGCGAGCGAGGCCGATAGCGTCGCAGAACTTTGCCAGTTCTTCGGCGATCGATTCGACCGTCAAGCTCTGCACATCGTCGGCGGGCGAGCGATTACCGCGCAACTCAACGAAGATCAGCTGCAGGTGTTCGCGTAGTTTGCGAGAGAAGCTGCGCTCGTAGAAAACCGTACCGGCGAGGCTCGGCACGAGGCACGGAATGCCCTTTCCTTCGATCAAATAGTGAATGTTCAGTCCGTTGATGCGCGTGAGCATCAGAACAGTACCGAGGGGAGGTAGGCGCCGGAGGGTTCATTATAAAGCCCGATGGTCATCAGCGTCATCTGTTGGACGAGGCGAAAACCGTTGCCGAGACACCAGCGCATCAGCTCGCCGTTGCACGTCGGGACCAGGAAGCCCGGGCCGCCGAATGCCGGCGCCGCGGCGATCAGGGCTTTGAGATCGTCATCGGTCTCAGCTACCGCATGACTGAACAGTGCGATGGCTCCGGCGTATCCCGTGATGCGCCCGAGGCGCTCGACCACCATCGCGGTGCGGTTGCGAATCGCGTCGAGCAGTTCGCCGGCGCGATCATGCCCGTGGACGCGCAGGCACAGCTGATTGCATGCATCCAGGTCGGCTTCGCGGGCGGTGCGCACATCATAGCCCGCCAGCCGGCGGCCCAATGGGCTGCCGGTCATCAATGATAGTGGCGCGCGCGTGTCGAAGCCGAGCTTCGTGTACAGGCACAGCGAGCGGTTGTGGTATGCGCTCTGAACCAGCCGGATTGCGGGTAGCTTGCGGTCGGTTCCGCGCTTGAGGACGTCGAGCATCAACTGCCGCCCGATGGTGTTGTTCTGGACTTCCGGGGCCACGCTGATCGGTCCGATACCGCCGACTATCGAGCGCTCGTCCAGGAAGTTGGAGCCCACTATCTTGCCGTCGAGCTCGGCCACTACCGAATAGAACCCCGGATGCGACAGCATCATCGTGACGGTTGCGGTAGCGGCATCCACCGATGGAAAGTCGGGGGGAAACTTGTGGCTCTCCGCCACCGCCCGAAAGGCCTCGTAGTCGATGCGGCCGCAGGCTTGGGCGTCAGCGGGAGTTCCCCGGCGCAAAACGATCTTCATGAGCGCTCCCTCCGCAGATAGTCGCGCGGAGCATACGCCGCCGCATCGCGCAGCGGCAAGCCGCATTGCTCAACCGGGAGCAGACGGGCGAATGGAACCTAGGAAGATGCTTTCTCGGACTTGGGCTCGGCAGGCTTGGTTTCGACCGGGGTGTTGGCGGCGCGCGGCGGCTCTTCGGGCTCGTTCATCGACCGCTTGAAGTCTCGTATCGCCTTGCCCAGCGCCCCGCCCACCTCGCCGAGCTTGCTGGGTCCGAAGATGATCAGGATGATCACCAGCAGGATCAGCAGATGAGACGGAGCGAATAGATCCATTGACGTTCTCCGGGCGCGCTCGATACGCGCCGACCCCAAGTGATCCTATCGCCGAAGCATTGCCATTGCTACCAGCAGATCGCGCCGACGGTTCCGGCGCCTGCTACGCAGTTTTGGCGGCAGGCGGCTGCTCGGCTGATGCGCCGGGCGGCTGATCGTCGAGCCGCAGCCGCTGCATCTTGCGGTACAGCGTCGAGAGATGGATGCCGAGGATCTGCGCCGCCTTGGCCTTGTCGCGATCGACCTTGTTCAGGATGCGCTGGATGTGCTCGCGCTCGAGTTCCTCCAGCGTCAGCTCGAAGCCTTCGAGATCAGTGGTTGCGATCTGCGTGTTGCGCAGTTTGTCAGGCAGGTCATGGGAGTGGATCACTTCGGTTTCGGCAAGGATCACGGCGCGCTCGATGGTGTTCTCCAGTTCGCGCACGTTGCCCGGCCACGGATAGTTGACCAGCAGGCGCATCGCACCCTTGGAAAACCGCATCCCGGGCCGGTTCATGGACTTCTCGTATTTGCGCAGGAAGTGATTGCAGAGCAACGGGATGTCATCCTTGCGTTCGCGCAGGGGCGGGAGCTTCAGCGTGATGACGTTGATGCGGTAGAGGAGCTCTTCGCGGAAGCGGCTGGCGGCGACCTCCTTGTCGAGATCGCGGTTGGTCGCGCACAGGATCCGGACGTCGAAAGCGATCGGCTCGTTGGAACCCAATGGATAGCACTCGCGCTCCTGGAGAGCGCGCAACAACTTCACCTGCAACGCCAGCGGCATGTCGCCGATCTCATCGAAGAACACCGTGCCCTTGTCGGCCGCCTTCAGCAGCCCGACCTTATCCTGCGCCGCACCGGTAAAAGCGCCGCGCTTGTAGCCGAACAGCTCGCTTTCGAGCAGGTTCTCGGGCAGTGCGCCGCAGTTGATGGGCAGGAAGCGGCCATTGGCGCGCTCGGAGCTGAAATGAATGGCGCGCGCGACCAGTTCCTTGCCGGTGCCGGATTCGCCCAGGATAAGCACGCTGGAGTCGGTACGCGCGACCTTCTCCATCACGCGAAAGACGCTTTCGATCGCATTGCTCTTGCCGATGATGTTCTCGAAGCGGTATTTCTCGCGCAGCTCGCCGCGCAGCCAGCGATTCTCGCGGAACAGCGCCTTTTGCGAGAGCGCGTTGCGGACCTGATTTTTAAGATGATCGTTGGCGAACGGTTTGGTCAGGTAATCGTAGGCGCCCTTGTGCAGCGCGTCGACCGCCGACTCCACGCTGGCGTATGCGGTCAGGATGATCCCCATGGTCTCGGGATCGAGCGCGCGCATCTTGCCCAGCAGATCAAGCCCGCTGACTCCGTGGCCGAGATTAAGATCGAGCACGGCGAGGTCGATCTTTTCCTTCTCGAAGATGTCCAGCGCGAGCTCGGCAGCGCGCGCTTCGAGCACCTCGTGGCCCTCGCCGCGCAGGAGCTGCACGATAATCGAGCGCATCAGATCCTCGTCCTCGACGACCAGGACCCGGGCCGGCACCTGGGGCGCCGCCGGCCATGCTTGCGGTGAGCTCATTGCGCTGCCGAGGCCTCGGTGGCGGCTTGCGGCACATGAACCGGCAGACCGACCGTAACCGTGGTGCCCTTGCCGACTTCGCTATCAATCCGGATCGCGCCGAAGTTGGCCAGAATGATCCGCTGGCAGAGCGAAAGCCCCAAGCCAACGCCGGCGCCAGCCGGCTTGGTGGTGAAGAATGGATCGAAGACCCGTTCGAGATGCTCGCGCGGGATGCCGATGCCGTTGTCGATGATCTTCATCAGTACGCGCTGGCGATCGCCGTTTTGATCGACCGGGTTCTTGGTGACCACCTTGATGATCCCGCCCGCGCCATGGCTGGCGTCGGCAGCATTGATCAGCAAGTTCAGCAGCACCTGCTGGATTTCGTTTTGGTCGACGAACGCCTGCCGCAGGTTGGGTTCGAGATGAGGTTCGATCGTGATGCCATTGAAGCGCTTGTTATAGGCGACCAGCCGCAGCGTCTCGTCGACTAGATCGTTGAGGTTGACGGGTTTGCCCGAATGCTGCGAAGCAGCTGGACGGGCGAAGTTGACGAGGTCCTTGAGCGTCGCCGAGATGCGCGTGATCTGTGACAGAATCGTATGCAGGGTCATCCGGCGGCTGGTGTCGTTCTCGCCGCCCAGCAGCGACTGCACCAGCGAGGAGATCGAGGCCAGCGGATTGTTGACCTCGTGCGCGACGCCGGCCGCGAAGGTGCCAGCCGCCGCCAGCCGTTCGGCCTTGAGCAGCTCGTTCATCAGCTCGCGCTTCTGCGTCACGTCATGAAGAATCATCTGCACGAAGCGCTTGTTGCCATACGGGATCACCGCCGAGTTGACGTCGAAGTAGCGGTCGCCGATCGGAAGGTCGAAGGCCCGGTCGGTGCCCTGCGCGACGACGGTCTGAAGATGGCGCAGCGTGTCCGCGGCCATTTCCGGGGTGACCAGTTCGGTCAGCTTGCGGCCTACGACTTTTGTGTCTTCCGGGCTGCCGCCCAGTAGCCGCACATTGTGCATTGCGGCGTCATTCGCCCCCAGCACCATCGCGGTGTCCGGATCGATTTCGTACATCGCGTCGGGCGCATGGTTGATGCTGTTGCGGTACTTCTCTTCCGAGGCGCGCAGCGCCGCCTCACGCGATTCGATGTAGAACTGCGAGACCATCAGGCGGCGTTCGTCGACCGCAGCGACCACCGCGTCACGCACGATCTCCATCCGCCTTCCGTGCAGGTTGGCGCGCACGTGGTTGAGGATCACCTGCTTGAGCGCGATGTGGACGGTGTTGAACTGCGAAGGCTTGGCCCGCGAGAGCATCCCCTCCTGGCAGTGCCGGCGCAGGTAGACGTAGGTCTCCAGATCGTCGGGGTCGCGCAGATGGTTGATGAAGCGGATCAGCGCATTGGAGCGATCGGGGCGCATTCTCGTTTCACCACCAGCGCGGTCGTACTCTTGATCGATCGTGCGCTGGAAGACGTGATCGATCGCGTTGCCCCACTGATCGACGATGCCCTCGAAATGCCGCTCGATCAGGTCGCCGGCGTCGCGGCGAGCCTTGAGGCTTTGTGGCTCGCGGGTGTAGGCCTCGCCGAACAACACCGCGAGCATCCGCTCGATCTCCTCGAGCTGACGGCGAATCGAGTCGAGCTCCTCGGGCGTGGCGGGAACATGTGTGTCAGTGGCGACGCGCGTGGCTTTGCGGGGCAGTGGCCACGAGCATCCGCAAGATCGGAGAACATCCTTCATGGCTGTTCGAACCTGTCGACTGTGGTCGGGCATTTCTGGCCCGAGTCGTCTGGGGCGGCGCCTTTGCGCGCCGTTTGGTTCAGCTGCGATATCGAGCGCCGAATCAAGCGGTTAACCGTTCGTTCCAAATCTACTTATCGTCCATTTGCAGATTGCGAATCAAGCCGGGCCTTCGTTTGCGCCAAACGCAAAGCGGTTAACTCTCAACCGAATTGGTTGGAGTTGAGCTATCCCCCGACTCCGAAAGTCTAATAAAAATAGGCACTTATCCGTGGCACAGCTTTGGCTCTATGGTCCATCAGTCGCCACCTTTATGGACAACTCAAGCCCAACTCCGTCGGTCGCCGCCCATGGCAAGTTCTTCACCAGCGGCGGCAGGAAGTTCTTCCTCAAAGCGATGCGTCTGGAAACAGGACCCGACGCACTGGACTTCAACGAGAGACTTCGGCTGCAGATTCGTCTCCAGGAACTGAAGGAAGCGCACACCACTGGTCTGGTCGTCAACGGACCGCAAGCCGAGACGGTGCTCGACTTCGCCGGCCAACTCGGGCTGGGTGCGATGCTCGAGATCGCGATCGATCCCGAAGAGCTGGTCGATCGCAGCAGGTTGCGTACGGTGACATCGCGTGTCTCGCGCACTGCGACGCTCTTTCGCGGCCATCGCGGTGTGGCGGGCTATCTGCTCGATCTGCGCGCTGATCAGTATTGGCTCAAGACGCAAGGAGTCGACCGAATCCGGCACCGGCTGCGCGATCTGCTCCGCACGATCAAGGAACATGACGGCTCGGTGCTTGTCGCGATCCGGCATCGGCCCGAGACCCGTGCCCTGACGCTGTTCGAGGAAGACCTGATCTACAGCAGCGTTGGCGCAGTCGGCCTGTCCGAGCTGCGAAACTACATTCTGAGCCTCCACAATATCGCCGAGGCGCGGCCGGTGGTTGTCGAGTTCGAGCAGCCGTCGCCCGCGCAGGACGAACAGGTCGCATGCGCATTCGCGCTGGGCGCTGCCGGTGTAGTCGCCGGTCCGACCCGGCCTGCACCGCGGCCGGATCTGCTCCAAGTGCGGCGGCTCACCGCCGACGAGCTGCTGCCATTTGTGACGCTCAACGGCGCCTGCCCGCCGAAGCTGCCGCAAGCGCCGATGGTCACGGTGGTGATCTGCGCATATGACGCCGAGCGCACCATGCGGCCATGCCTGGAGTCGCTGCGCACGCTGGATTACCCCAACTATGAAGTCGTGATCGTCGACGATGGCTCACGCGACCGCACTGCTGAAATTGCGATGGATTTCCCGGAGTTCCGCTTGATCCGCCAGCCCAACAAGGGGCTGAGCGAGGCGCGCAACGTCGGGATGCATGCGGCGCGGGGCGAGATCATCGCGTACACCGATTCGGATTGTGTGGTCGATCCGCACTGGCTGGCGCTGATGGTTCGCGCAATGGTTGAGAACCAATTTGACGCATGTGGCGGCCCAAATTACGCGCCCGCCGAGGAGAGCCGGGTGGCGGCTTGCGTGGCGGCGTCACCGGGCGCTCCGTGCCATGTGCTGACCGCCGAAGATCGGGCCGAACATCTGGCCGGATGCAATATGCTCTTCCGCAAGTCGCTGCTGCTGAAGCTGGGCGGATTCGATCCGCAGTTCACGGCGGCCGGCGATGACGTCGACATCTGTTGGCGCGCGCTGGATGCGGGCGCGGTGCTGGGCTTCTGCCCGGCGGCGTTCGTGTGGCATTTCCGCCGCAACACGATCAAGGCGTATTACCATCAGCAGCGCGGTTACGGGCGGGCGGAGGCGATGCTTTACTTCAAGTATCCGCAGCGCTTCAACACGCTGGGCCAGATCATCTGGAAGGGCCGCATCCCGGGACTGGCGCGTACGCTGCCGGGCGGCGGCCGTAAGCGCGTGATGTGGGCGACGGGCAGCCGCGCCTTCTTCCAGACGATTTATGAACGCGAGCAGGGACTGCTGAAGTTCCTGCCGCAGACCCTAGAGTGGAATCTCGCCGCCATCTTTATTCTTGCCATTTCGATCGCCGCCGGATGGACGATGCTGCCCGCTCTGGCGATGCTTGCGATGGGACCGATCTGGGCGCTGCACTACGGATGGCAGGCGCAAATTGAAAAGCGCCACGCTTGCTTCAACTCGCGCGTGATGGTCGCGGCCCTGTCATACTCTGGCCCGATGACGCGCGCACTGACCCGTTACCGCTTGCGCCTGCGTGGCGCATGGAGCGTTCGCACCGGCGCCGATCGCGCCCCGCGCCAGCGCGCGACAATTGACTGGCGTGCCCGCGGCCTGCGGCTGGCATACTGGAACGAGCGCTGGACACCGCGCGAAGCGCTGCTCGACCGGCTCGTCAAACTCTTTGCGCGCCGCGGCCGCCCGGTCATCGTCGATCAGGGATGGAACGATCACGACCTCGAAGTGCGGCCCGATGCCTGGACTCGCATCGAGATCAAGACCGCCGACGAAGAGCATGAGGGCGGCCGCCTGAAGAACCACGTACTCGCCCGCGTTCGCCTCAGCGCGATGACGAGCCTGCCGCTGATCGCGATGGCCATCGCGACGTGCGCCACCGCGTGGTGGGGTCTGCCGACATTGGCGCTGGCGCTGTGCGAGCTCACGATGGTCGGCGCGGCTTTTGCTTTGAGCGAGCTGATCGAATCGGCGCGGCTTGCTCATAGCGCAATCGAGCAATGCGCTGCCGAGCTTGAGCTGATCCCGCTTGGCAAGCCAACCGCGGCTGCGCGGCGGGCGGCGGCGGCAGCGGCCGAGAGGACCATAGGCGACCCGGGCAGGAAGCCGTCGTCGCAGCAAGGCTTGATTGCCGAGAACCGCCCGACCGACTGACGCAGTCCGAGGGTACTCGGTTTCAACCGGGCGCGCGGCAGCGCCGTCAAGGCACCGCCGCGCGCCAATTCAATCCGTCAGCAGCTTGTGGATCGAACGGAGGTCCCGCCGGATCTCCGACAGCGCGGTGCGGACCTTGCCAGCGCTAGAGGGGGCGGCGGGCTCGGCGCCGGCACGCGATTTGGTCGTAATCCCTTTCATCGCGCGTTCCAGGCCGTGCTCCTTGATGTACTTGCGGGCGCCTTCGATCGTGAAACGCTCCTCGTGCAGCAGGCGTTTGATGAACTTGAGCGTCTCGATGTCCTTGGGCAGATAGAGGCGATGCTTCGAAGTCGCATGAGCGGGGCGCAGGATGGGAAACTGCGTTTCCCAAAAGCGCAGCACGTAAGCCTCCACGCCCACCATGCGCGCCGCGTCGCCGATCCGGTAGGTCCGTTCGGCGGCGGCAGGCGGGATCGCCGGTGCCGCGGGTTTGCGGCGGCGGGACTTGGGCCGCCGCTGGGCGCGATTCATGATCAAGCGGATCTCGACCCGGAATTTACCTGATGCTTGAGCACCTGACTGGATTTGAAGGATAGCACGCGCCGCGAGTCGATCGTAATCGGCTCGCCGGTCTGCGGATTGCGGCCGCGCCGCGCCCGCTTCTGATTCACCGCGAAGCTGCCGAAGCCCGAGACCTTGACCTTCTCGCCCTTGCGCAAGGCCTCTTTGACGATCTCGAAGACCAGCTCGACCGCTTCGCAAGCATCTTTTTTTGAAGAACCGACCCGCTCGCAGACCAGTTCTACCAGTTCCGCCTTGGTCATGCCTTGCGACGCATTCTCCCCCGAGATGCGCGGCGACCGGTGTTACTGCCGCAACTCAGCGCCCAGGCGCTCAAGCGCGCTGCGAACCAGCGCAGCATGAGCGCGATTGACCTCATCATCAGTCAGTGTGCGATCGGCAGCCCGATAACGACAGCTCAGCGCGATGCTCTTCTTCCCGGCCGGCAGCGGCGGACCTTCGTAGCAATCGAACAGCTGCACGCTCTCCAACAGCGGAGTCTCTATCTGCGCGACCGCTTTCAGCACATCCTCGGCTGGGAAGTTTCGATCCAGAACCATGGCCAGATCCCTCGTGATCGCCGGAAATCTGGGCGGCGCCGAGATCGCGATCGTTTTGCGTCGCGATCCATAAGCGATGAGTTTCCCGAAGTCAAGTTCGAGCAAAGCGCACGGATCGCGAAGATCCAATCGGCGTGCGTGGGCTGGATGCAACTCGCCAAGATAACCGTGCAATGTTCCGTCGAGAAGCACCTGGGCCGCTTTTCCGGGATGCAGATATGCCGCGCGATTAGGCTCGACAGGTTTGAACTCGACGCGCTCGCGGATGCCAATCGTGTCGAGATAGTTCTCGAGCAGGCCCTTCATCGCGAGAAAACCAGTCTTGCCGACAGGCGTTCCAAGCGCGTACTGCGTCAGCACGCCGTATCCGAGCGCGGCCAGCCGTTCCTCTTCGATCGGAGCGTCTTGGGCGTAAAAGACCTTCGCGATTTCGAAGGCATGAAACTACTCGGCTTCGCGGTTGAGATTGAAACGCAAAGCACCGAGCAGGCACGGAAGCAGGCTCAGGCGCAACTCGCCCAGTTCGGTCGAGAGCGGATTAACGATCGCAACCGCGGCCGGCGACTTCAGTCCGGTGAAAGCGCGATTGTCGGCTGGCGCGGTGAATGCGACCGTCTTCGCCTCTGTAAATCCGCATCCAATTAGCGATTCACGCGTGCGTGAGATGAGCTCGCGCCGCGGATCGGGCGCGATCGCAGCGCATGGGCGCTGCGGAAGCCGGGCCGGGATATCGGACATCCCGGAAAAACGCGCGACTTCCTCGGCCAGATCCTCCCATGAGTTGAGATCCGAACGATACGATGGTGGCACGACTTTGAAGCCGCCCTTGCGCCCGCTGGAGACCCTCGCTCCCAACGACACCAGCCGACGTCGCGTTTCTTTCGCGGGCAGCTCGACACCGAGCAATGCCGCCATGCGCGCGAGATCGAGCGCGATCTGGTGATGAGCCGCCGGGCGCGGTTCCGCATCGATCATACTGCCCGTCACGCGTCCGCCCGCGAGCTGGCTGATCAATTCGCCGACGCGCGCCAGCGCGAATTGCTGACCCGCGCGATCAATCCCGCGCTCGAAGCGATAGCTTGCCTCGCTTCGCAGTCCGAGCCGCCGCGCAGTCCGCGCGATCGTGATCGGTTCGAAGTAAGCGCTCTCCAGCAGCAGCGATCGCGTCGACTCGCTGACCTCTGAGTTGCGGCCGCCCATCACTCCCGCGATTGCCAGCGCCTTGGCGCCGTCGGCGATCATCAGATCATCGGGTTTGAGTTCGCGGTGGATGTTGTCGAGCGTGATGAACTCGCGCTCATTCCCCGCGCGCCGCACGACTACCTTGCCGCCTTCGAGCCGTGCTGCGTCGAATGCGTGCAGCGGCTGTCCGGTCTCCAGCATCACGTAGTTGGTCGCATCGACGACGTTGTTCAGTGCGCGCATCCCGCACAGCTCCAGGCGCCGTCGAATCCGGATCGGTGATGGCGCAATGGTCACATCCGCCATGCGCAGAGCGGCGTAGTGCGGGCAGAGATCCGGTGCGCGAACTTCTATGCGCGGTGCGCCATCAGCGGCCGCCGCCGGAGCCTTGCGAGGGCGCGCCTTGGGCGGATGCAGCTTCGCGCCGAAGAGCGCCGCAAGCTCGCGCGCAAGTCCGAGGATCGAGAGGCAGTCGCCGCGATTGGGCAGCACCGCGATATCGAGCACCGTGTCTTCGAGGAGCAGGTATGAAGCGAGATCGGCCCCCAACGGCGCATCGTCATCCAGCCCCAGGATTCCTGCGTGCTCGTCGGAAAACCCAAGCTCGCGCTCCGAGCAGAGCATCCCCTCCGAGCGCACGCCGCGAATCGTCGCAGCCTCCAGCGGCGTGACGTTATCTAGCGTGGTGCCGGCTTCTTTGGCGACGCCGCCCAGCCGCGCGCCAACGCGTGCGAACGCCGCCATCATGCCGGCGCGCACATTGGATGCGCCGCATACGATGCTGTAGTGCTTGCCGTCGCCGGCATCGACTTCGCACAGGCTCAGCCGATCCGCGTTGGGATGACGCCCGGCTTTCAGCACCTTCGCGACCACGACACCTTCAAAGCGCGGCGCGAAGCGTTCGACGGCCTCGACCTCGAGCCCGGCCAGCGTCAGCCGGCGACTGATCTCGGCGGTGTCCGCCGCGATCGTCACGAACTCGTTCAACCAGCTCAGTGGCAGCTTCATTCTCGTTGGCCTCGCTCAGAACTGGCTCAGGAAGCGCCGATCGTTCTCGAAGAACAGGCGCATATCGTCGACGCCGAGCTTGAGCAGCGCCGGGCGTTCCACGCCGAAGCCGAAAGCGAACCCCTGATATTCGGCGGGATCGTAGCCGACCGCGCGCAGGACGTTGCGATGAATCATTCCGCAGCCCAGAATTTCCGTCCATCCGGTGAACTTGCAGACGCGGCATCCCGCACCGCCGCACAACACGCACGAGATATCGAGCTCGGCGCTCGGCTCGGTGAAAGGAAAGAAGCTGGAGCGCAGCCGAATTTGGGTCTGGGCGCCGTAGAAGGCGCGCAAGAATTCGGTAAGCACGCCCTTGAGATGCGCCATCGTGATGACCCCGGCGCGATCGACCATGAATCCTTCGATCTGCGTGAACATCGGCGAGGCGCGCACGCTGGCCTCATCGCGCCGGTAGCAGTTGCCGGGGCACACGACCGCCAGCGGCGGCTTGCGCGTCTCCATCACATGGATCTGGCCGTTGGACGTGTGTGTGCGCAGCAGCAGCCCGCCGGGCAGGAAGAACGAATCCTGCATCTCACGCGCGGGATGATCGGGCGGGAAGTTGAGCGCTGCGAAATTGTGGAAGTCGTCGTCGATATCCTGGGTCGCAACTACCTCGAAGCCCATCGAGACGAAGATCTCGAGCATCCGTTCGAGCACGATCGTTATCGGATGGAGCCGGCCGCGCGGCACGCGCGGTCCCGGCAGCGTGACGTCGACGCGCTCTTCGCCGAGCGATCGCTCCATCGCGGCGCGCGCGAGGCGATCCTGCAGCTCCTCGATGCGCCCTTCGAGAGCGCGCTTGACGTCATTGATCAGCTGGCCGAGCGCGGGGCGCTCCTCAGCCGGAACATCGCGCATCCCACGCAGCAGCCGGGTCAGCTCGCCGGCGCGGCCGAGCACGCGCACCCGCACGTTCTCGATCTGCTCAGCGGCGGCGGCGTCGGACAGCTCCGCCATCGCGCGGCTGCGAATCTCTTCGATCTTGTCCCTCATCGCCGGTCCCTCCGCCGTTGATCCCTGCTCAAGATCCATCGGACGCGCGCCAAACAAAAGACCATGTGGCATCGCCACATGGTCCTTAGTGCGCTCCGCGAATTCGATGCGGGCCTAGGCTACATCCGCCCCGAGCCCGCTCTTCGCGGCGCGCACCAGCTCGGTAAACAATCCGTCGCGATCGGCGGCGAGCACCGCGAGCTGCTTGCGATCGATTGCCACGCCGGCCTTGCGCAAACCGCTGATGAAGTTGCTGTAGCTGAGGCCGTGCTCGCGCACCAGCGCATTGATTCGCGTGATCCAGAGCGCGCGGAAGTTGCGCTTTTTCTGCTTGCGGTCGCGGTACGCGTAGGTCAGGCCTTTTTCGAAGGTGCTGCGGGCCTGGCGGTAAAGCTTGCGGCCGCCGGTGAAACCGGAGGCGAGCTTGAGCTGTCGTTTATGGCGATGCCGGGTCTTGGGTCCGCCTTTGGCGCGAGGCATCGGTCAATCCTTCCTTCGAATCCGGCGCATCGCTACGCGTACGGCATCAGAGCATGCGCGAGCTTGGTGTCGGCCTTGTTCAGCGTGGCGCTGGCACGCAGATGGCGTTTCTGCTTGGGGCTCTTGGCCCATGCATGATGGCGCGTATAGGCGCGCTTGCGTTTTACCTTGCCGGTCTTGGTGAAAGTGAACCGCTTGGCGGCGGTGCGGCTGGTCTTGAGCTTCGGCATCTGTCGCGACAATCCAGAGTTCGTTGCGTCGTGGTCCGGTTCGGCGTCCGTCGTCACTAGCGGGGGAGCAGAAGGATCGACATGTTCCGTCCTTCCATCCGCGGGCCGCCTTCGGGTTGGGCCACTTCGTGCACGTTTTCGATCACGCGTTCGAGCAGTTTCCTGCCCAGCTCGGGATGGGTAATCTGCCGGCCGCGGAACGAAACCGACACCTTAACACGCTGGCCCTCTCCGACAAAGCGCTTGACGTGCTTCACCTTGAAGTCGAGATCGTGCTTTTCGGTAAGCGCACCCATCTTGACTTCCTTGATCACCGCCGAGGCGCTGCGCTTGCCGTCATGCGACTTCTTTTTCTGCGTGTAGCGGAACTTGTCGAAGTCGATGATCCGGCAGACCGGCGGATGCGCGGTGGCGGCGACCTCAACCAGATCCAAGCCGCGCGTCTCGGCCAGCTTGAGCGCATCAACCGTGGTCATGATCCCGGCCTGGCTTCCGTCCGCGTCGATCACGCGCACTTCAGGTGCGCGGATCATCCGGTTTACTCGAACCGAGGGCTCTCGGGGCGGGGGAACGCGAAAATCTCTACGGATAAATCACCTCCTGGCGAGGCCGGCTTGCGCGCGGCGTCGGACGAAACACGAACAGGTAATTTGCGTGGATTGGGTTATCAAGCGTGGTCAGGCCGGCACGGTCTCAGTCTTGAGCAATTCGATCAGCTTTTCAAGCGCGAGCGATTGGCTCTTCTCGCCGCGCAGCAGCCGAATCGAGACCGAACGCGCAGCCGCCTCGCGCTCGCCGACGACAACCATATAGGGCACCTTGGCGAGTTCCGCCTCGCGTACCTTGAAGCCGAGCTTCTCGTTGCGCAGGTCCGCCGACGCGCGGAAGCCTTCGCGAGTCGCGAGATCGGCTATCTCCTTCGCGTAGGCCTCGACCTTCTCGCTCAGCGAAAGCACCCGCATCTGCTCGGGCGCCAACCAGAACGGCAGCACGCCGCCGGTATGCTCCAGCAGCACGCCGATGAAGCGTTCGAGCGACCCCAGGATCGCCCGATGAATCATCACCGGGCGCGCCTCGCTGCTGGTGCTGGTCGTGTAAGTCAGGCCGAAGCGCTCCGGCATGTTGGGATCGAGCTGGATGGTGGCGACCTGCCATTTGCGCTTGAGCGCGTCGGGCACGTAAATCTCGATCTTGGGTCCGTAGAATGCGCCTTCACCCGGATTCAGTTCGTAGCTGAAGCCGTTGCGATCCATCGACTCGCTCAGGATGCCTTCGGTCAGCCGCCATTCCTCCTCGGTGCCGAGATGCTTCTCAGGCATGGTCGCAAGCTTGAGTTCGATCCGTTCGAAGCCCAGCGCGGCGTAAACATCGCGGACCATCCTGAGATTGTTGTCGATCTCTTCGCCGATCTGTTCGGGCGCGCAATAGATGTGCGCGTCATCCTGCGACATCATCCGCACCCGGGTCAACCCATGGAGCGTCCCCGAGCGCTCGGCGCGATGCAGCTTGCCGAAATCGGCGTAGCGGATCGGCAGGTCGCGATACGATCGCTTCTCGGATCGATAAATCAGGCAGTGGCCGGGACAGTTCATCGGCTTGACGCCGTAGCCCTCGCGCCATCCCTCGGGGCTCGAATCGAGTTTCAGCTCGCCGCTCTCGCCGTCGCTGGTCAGGAACATGTTCTCGCGGAACATCTCCCAATGCCCGGAGGTCTGCCAGAGCTGGTTCTTGAAGATCAGCGGGCTGATGACTTCCTGAAAGCCATAGCGCCGATAGAGGCGCCGGATGTAGTCGACCAAGCCGTTGTAAATGATGGTGCCCTTGGGCAGAAAGATCGGTGATCCCGGCGAGAGCTGATCGAAGATGAACAGCCCCATCTCGCGGCCGAGCTTGCGATGGTCGCGGGTGCGCGCCAGCTCGATCAGCTTGAGATGCTCTTCCAGCGCCTCCTTGGTGGCGAAGGCGGTGCCGTAGATCCGCGAGAGCATCGCGTTGTGCTCGTCGCCGCGCCAGTAAGCGCCCGCGACGCTGGTCAGCTTGAAGGCCTTCAGATAGCGGGTCGATGGGACATGCGGCCCGCGGCACAGATCCATCCAGTCGCCCTGCGAGTAGATCGATACGTTGTCATCGGTGATGCCACGCAGAATCTCGACCTTGTAATGCTCGCCCATCGCCTCGAAACGGCTGATCGCATCGACGCGCGGCATCTCGCTGCGCATGACTTTCTGATCGGCCTTCGCCAGCTCGCGCATCTTCGCTTCGATCTTCGGCAGATCATCGACAGTGAACGGCTTGGCCGGCGCGAAGTCATAGTAGAAGCCGTCTTCGATGGTCGGACCGATCGTGACCTGCGTTCCGGGGAAGAGGCTTTGCACCGCCTGCGCCATCAGATGGGCGGTCGAATGGCGCAGCACTTCGACACCATCGGGGCTGTCGGCGGTCACCAGCTCGATCGACGCGTCCTGATCGATCTGGCGGGACAGATCGACCAGCTTGCCGTTGACGCGCGCCGCGACGTACTCGCCGCGCGGCAAATCGCGCAGCAGATCGAGCGTGCGGATGCCGCGCGAGGCCTGGCGCGAATGACCAGCGACGGTGATAGTGATCTCCGAACTCATGTGAATGATGCGCGCAGAGCCGAATGACGTGCGCGTCAGCGGCTGCGCGTCAGGAACGTAGTGGTAGGCACGGGCGGGATTGAACCGCCGACCCCTTCCGTGTCAGGGAAGTGCTCTCCCGCTGAGCTACGTGCCTGGATTTGCATGGGTAGTGGCAAGCGATCCGAAGCGCTAACAAAAATCACGAGATGGGGCAACCGAGGTTGCCGCGCCATGACGAGCTGCGGGCCGGGCTGCGCAAGAACGGGAGGCCGCCTGCTTGCGCCGAGGACGCGATGGCGACCGGCGCGATGCCATCTGGTAGGATGCGCCCGCATACCCGATGGATCGCGAACGCATCTTCCAGCTGTTCTTTTTCGGCTTTCTGGCCCTAATCGCCTACGAGCTACTTGGGCTGGTGCGGCCGTTCGTGGTGCCCGTCCTGTGGGCGATTCTGCTGGCGTTCATTTTCTACCCGCTGCTCCATTACATCGATCGGTACACCAAGAGCCGCGCGTTGTCAGCGCTGATCCTCACCATCGCCGTGGCCGCGCTGATCATCATCCCGTCGTTATGGCTCTCCTCGCTGCTCGCAGTCGAGGCCCAGACGATCTATGCGCGGGTTTCCGAGATGGTGAATAGCGGCGAGCTGGCGCGGATGCAGGACCAATTCATCCATTCGCGCTTCGTGCACGACCTCAACGCGGCGCTCGGCCGGCGCGGGATACGAATCGAGGAGCAACTGCCCAAGCTCGCGATGGAAGCCGCGAAGCTGACCAGCGACCTAATCATGGCCAACGCGACCGGCGTCGCCAAGAACGTCGCTGGTTTCGTCATCGATTTCGGCATCGTGCTGCTCACATTCTTCTACTTGCTCTGCGACGGCGAGCACTACTACGAGGGCATCCGCAACCTCACGCCGCTGCATGACGAGGACAAGCGCGCCGTATTCGACAGCCTGCGCAACACGCTGTCTTCGGTAATCCGCGGGATGCTGATCACGGCGCTCGCGCAGGGCTTGCTGATCGGGCTAGGCCTCGCGGTGCTTGGCGTGCCCTACTGGGCGTTCCTGTCGATCCTGTCGGCGGGATGCGGCCTGCTACCATTCGCTGGCACCGCGCTGGTATGGGTGCCGGCGTGCGGCTACCTGCTGTACGTCGATGGATGGGGCCGCGCGATCGCGCTGCTGCTATGGGGCTCGCTCGCGGTCGGCACCATCGACAACTTCATCAAGCCTTATGTGATGGGCCATGGAATCGGGCTGCCCACCCTGGTGTTGTTCTTTGCGATCGCAGGCGGGCTGGAGGCATACGGCCCGCTGGGAATCTTCCTCGGCCCGGCCATCATGGCGGTGTTCGCGGCGCTGCTGCGCGTCTATAGCCGAACGTACGGCGCCGCCCAGCGCGAGGCGGCGTGAGCGCGCTTCCACTTTCGGCGGATTGACCCTAGACTTCGCGCGATCCAATCACCACAGCAGGTGCGGCCATGAAATACGCAATCGTAACCGGAGGTGCGCGCGGACTCGGACTTGGCATCGTGCGCGCGTTGCTCGATGACAACGTCGTCGATGAGATCGCGGTCGTCGATCGCGAGCTGGCGCCGCCGCCTGACGCGATCAAGAACAAGGTCCACGGATTTACCGCCGACGTGACCGATGAAAAGCAGGTGGCGCGCGCAATCGAGGATGTGGTCCGCAAGCTCGGCCCCAATCCGCATGTGTTGTGCAACAACGCCGGCGGGGGCAACGCCGACTGGTTCAGCCGCGAGCCTGAATGGATCTCACCCGATCTGTGGCGCAGGTACGTCGAACTCAATCTCAACTCGGTTTATATCGTGACGCGCGAAGTCGCGCCGCGGATGCAGGCCGGCGCATCGATCTGTAATACCTCATCGATCGCCGGGATGCTGCCGAGCCCGGTGCTGGCCGCCTACGCCGCTGCCAAAGCCGGCGTGATCTCGTACACGCGCACGCTCGCGTTGCAGCTCGGTCCGGCGGGAATCCGCGTCAACGCGGTGGCGCCCGGGTTGATCTACACCCGCGTGTGGGAAGACCTCGGCGCCGCGATGGGCGGCGGCAAAGATCGGGCGCGTGCTACCTTCGAAGCTGCGGTGCGATCGCTGACGCCGCTGGGACGCGAACAGACCCCCGACGATATCGGCCGCGCGGTCGCATGGCTGTGCTCCGACAAGGCGATCAACATCACCGGTCACGTGATGCCGGTGGACGGCGGAATCATCCTGGGCACGCCCCGTCCGCGCTAGTCGCACAATACTTATCGTCTTCTGCAATACTCATTGTCTGTGGAGAGTGAGGACTTCTTGACCTAGCCTTCTGGCGCAAAATGAAGGCCATCCAAGGTCGGCTCGGGCGCCGGGTGCGGGCGCTCAGGATCGAGCGCAGCTGGACCCAAGAGGAGCTGGCGTCCAGAGCTAAAAAGCACCCAACCTATATCGGTGGGATCGAGCGCGGCGAACGCAATCCGACCCTTACGGTCTTGGCAGACATCGCCCGTGCCTTTGGTGTCAGCCTCGCCACCCTTATGGAGGAGGATCGCGGTTGACCTCCTCCTCCCATCCTTTGGAGAAGAAATTCAATGCCCCCGTGGCGGATATCCTGGAGGCGATCGAGCACGGGTTCCGGGCACAGGTTGATGTCAGAGGCAAGCTGGCGGAGCTTTATCTGCACCGCCACCTCGAACGGCTGCGCGCAGACGGCGAAATCCTCTCGATTCAGTGGCACGACGCGGACGGGGAGCCGGACTTCGAAATTCTGATGCGAGATCGCCGAAAGCTTCGTGTTGAGTGCAAGAATCTCCGGAGCGACAAGAGTTTTTCTGCTGAACGGGGATGCAAAGTCGAGATTCAAAAGACCCGCGGCGGCAGAGACAAGGAGGGACGCAAGACCAGAGGTTATATGGCGGAGTATTTCGACGTGCTGGCCGCGTGCACGTTCAACCAGACCGGCGAGTGGCGGTTCCGCTTCATTGCAGCACGTCGGCTCGCGTGTCGTGATAACGACCCTCAGGTGCTCAAGGTTGTGCAGCCGGTGCCGCTGACAGGCGGGGATAGGTATTGGTTCGACGATTTTCTCATGGCTGCCCAGGATGTGAAACATTGACAAAGTCACCGTTATGACAATACTCATAGTCTGTCTGATGTGAAGAAGCCGACTCCCAACGCTGGTCTTTCGCTTTTGAAAGAGAAGCCGCTCTATGCGACCGCTCTCGGGGCAGCGTATGTAGGCGACTCCCGACTGCTCCTGCACGAACTGCCGGATGCGAGCGTAAATCTGGTGCTCACCTCGCCGCCTTTCGCACTTCACTTCAAGAAGGAATATGGGAACAGGGACCAACCCGACTACATACCGTGGTTCCTGGAGTTCGCGCGGGAAGTGAAAAGGGTGCTGGCAGAAGACGGGAGCTTCGTCATCGATCTTGGCGGAGCCTACGAACCAGGTCGGCCGACGAGGTCGCTCTATCACTTCAAACTTTTGGTTTCGCTGGTTGAGGACCTCCACTTTTATTTGGCGCAGGAGTTCTACTGGTACAACCCTGGCAAAATGCCGGCGCCGGCTGAATGGGTCACCGTTCGCCGCATACGAGTCAAAGATTCCGTCAATTGCCTCTGGTGGCTTTCGAAAACGCCCGACCCGAAGGCCGATAATCGGAGAGTTCTGGTTCCGTACAGCCGAGACATGGAGAGGCTCATACAGAAGGGTTACCGCGCGAAGCAACGACCTTCCGGACACAACATCACCGAGAAGTGGGGACGTGACCACGGGGGCGCGATCTGTTCAAACCTGATCGTGCAGGGCAACAATGATTCGAACGGCGCCTACCTCAAGCTTTGCGAGCAGGCCGGATTCAAGCCGCATCCGGCTCGTTTCCCGCCACAGCTTCCGGAGCTTTTCATCAATTTTCTGACCGACGAGGGCGATCTGGTTGTGGACATTTTCGCCGGCTCGAACACGACCGGAGCGGTGTGCGATCGGCTCAGAAGGCGCTGGCTCGCGTTCGAACTGGTGTCCCGCTATCTGGAGGCGGGAAAGTTGCGCTTTCCGAGACTTGCGGCCGAGTTAGGAATGGTCGACTCTCAGGAACCCACTCTACACGGTCAGTATTCCCTTCCTCTGCGCCGAAACTAAACTCTGAGCCGCCTCACTAGGCCATCTGCCGCATCCGACGCCCGTAGCGCGCGATGCATCGGCGACGGTAGATTATGAGCCGAGGCCTCAATGCGCTCGGCCAAGGAAGACAAGGCGTTCGCGATCATTCGCCGCCTCAATGAATCCGGGTTTGCCGCCTACCTGGCGGGCGGATGTGTGCGCGACCGCGTGCTGGGTTTCGAGGCCAAGGACTTCGATATCGCCACCGACGCGCGCCCCGAGACCGTCCAGCGGCTGTTCGACAATACGGTCGCGGTGGGCGCGAAGTTCGGCGTGATTGTAGTCATTTTGGACGGCGACTCCTTCGAAGTCGCGACTTTCCGCGCCGAAGGAGCATACCAGGACGGACGGCGTCCCTCATCGGTGCGCTTCGGTTCCATCGAAGAGGATGTGAGCCGGCGCGATTTCACGATTGGCGGGATGTACTACGACGCGGCGGCCGATCGGGTGATCGATCTGGTCGGCGGGATGCGCGATCTGCGCGCCGGCATCATTCGTGCGATCGGCGATCCGCGCGAGCGTTTCGCCGAAGATCGATTGCGGATGCTGCGTGCGATCCGCTTTGCCGCGCGGCTGGGCTTCACGATCGAGCCGGCGACCTTCGCCGCGATCATCGAGGCCGCGCGCGGCATCAACGAAATCTCCGCCGAGCGCATCGGGCAGGAGATCATGATGATCCTGACCGATGGCGCGGCAGGACGTGCGCTCGACCTGCTGCGCGAAAGCGCCCTGATGGCGCAGGTGCTGCCCGAGGTGGCCGGCCTGATAGGATGCGAGCAGCCGGCCAACTTCCATCCGGAGGGCGATGTTTTTCGCCATACGCGGCTGGCCGTTTCGATGCTCGAGCCCGGATGCGCCGAGACGCTGGCCTTCGGCGTGCTGTTCCACGATATCGCCAAAGCGCCGTGCCGCGCCGTCGCCGACGACGGCCGTATGACGTTCTACGGCCACACCGAGCGCGGTGCGGACATGGCGAGCGCAATCCTGGCGCGGCTGCGTCGTTCGCGCTTCACCCAGGAGCGCGTCGCCTATCTGGTGCGCGATCATCTGCGATTGTGCATGGCGCCCCGGATGCGCGCGGCGACCCTCAAGCGCATGCTCTCGGAGGAGGGTTTCACCGAACTGCTTGAGCTGCATCGGCTCGATGCGCTCGCCTCCAATTCGTATCTCGGCTACTACCACTTCTGCCGCGCGGCGCTCGCTTCACTGGCGCAGCATGAGATCAAGCCGCCGCGGCTGATCGGCGGGAGCGATCTAATCTCGATGGGCTTCCCGCCCGGACCGCGCTTCAAGACGATTCTGCGCGAGGTCGAAGACCTCCAACTTGACGGCGTGCTCGCCACGCGCGAGCAGGCGCTCGACTACGTGCGCGATCGCTACGCGGCGGCGGACGCCTGAGCCGGGACCGATTGCGCGCGCCCGCCGGCCAGACCGGGCCGAAAGCCGAATCGGAGCCGCCTGATTGCTGAGTGCGCAATCGATAAGTAAGCGCTTCGGAGCGACGCTCGCGCTGGCGGGCGTGAGTTTCACCGCGCTGCCCGGCGAAATCCACGCGTTGCTTGGCGAGAACGGCGCGGGCAAGACCACGCTGATGAACGTGCTCGGCGGCCGAATCCGCGCCGACGCGGGCGTCGTCACGCTGGACGGCCGCACCCTGCGCAGCGGGTCTCCGGCCGCCGCGCTCGCCGCCGGCATCTCGACGGTCCATCAGAGCTCGATGCTGTTCGAGCGGATGAGCTGGGAGGAGAACCTTGCGCTCGGCGGCTTTGGCGCGGCGCAAGCGTTAATCGATCTGGACGCGGTCGCGGCGCGCGCCGCGGAGCTCGCCGGCCGCCTCGGCTTTGCGCTGCCGCCGCCGCGCGCGTTGATCGAGAGCCGCTCGGTCACCGAGCGCGTGCGGCTGGAGGTCCTGCGCGCGCTGAGCTTCAATCCGCGTGTGCTGATTCTCGATGAACCGACCGCGGTGCTCGCGCCTTCCGAACTGGGCTCGTTTCTCGGCTCGTTGCGCAAGCTGCGCGAAGAGGGTCGCATCGTAATTCTGATCACGCACAAGCTCGGCGAGGCGCTGGCGATCGCCGATCGTATTACGGTGCTGCGCCGCGGCGAAGTCGTTGCAGAAACCACGCCTGCCGCGACCAGCGAAGCCAAACTGGCGCGATTGATCGTTGGCGAGATGCCAGCGCACGATGCGCGCCCGTCCGCAGCACCCGCGCCGGACGGGGTGGCGCTCGAACTGGATGCGCTGTCGGTCGTGCGCGACGGCCGTCGCGTGCTCGACGGCATCCATCTCGCCGTGCGCCGCGGCGCGATCACCGGGCTCGCGGGCGTCGACGGGAATGGTCAGGCCGATTTGGTCGAAACGCTTGCGGGCGTGCGCGCCGCGCACAGCGGAGCGATTCGCATTGGCGGCGCGCCGATGCGAACCCCATACGACGAGCGCCTGGCTGTGATTCCGCAGAATCGCGACCTCGACGGGCTGATTCTGGACATGGCCCTGTGGGAAAACCTGATGCTGTCGGCGGCGATCCGGAAATCGCTCAGCGCGCGCGGATGGCTCGATCACGCGGCGGCATCGCGGCTGTGCGCCGGGTTGCTGGAGCGGTTCAAGATCCGCGCGAGTGGCCCGAATGCGCATGCCGCCGAGCTGTCCGGCGGAAACCGCCAGCGGCTCGAAGTCGCGCGTGCGCTGGCAGCGCGCCCCGAGGTGATCGTCGCGCACAATGTCTGCCGCGGACTGGACATTGCCGCTACCGCCGACGTGCATCGCGAGCTTCGCGAATTTGCCGGATCGGGCGGCGCGGTGCTGTTGATCTCGAGCGACCTCGACGAACTGCTGACGGCATGCGATGAACTCGCCGTGATTAGCGGCGGACGTTTGCGCCCCACACGCACCGATGAGCGTACCGAAGAGCGGCTGGGTCTGCTGATGACCGGTGAGTGGACGTAGTCGCGATGGACTTGTCCACCGCGGCAGCGCGGCATCCGCGCCGGCCGGTTCAGACGGCCAGCCGGGCGCGTTCCTGGCTGGTCTCGATGGTCGCCGCATTGCTTCAACCGCTGGCTGCGCTCGCCGTCTCGTTCGCAATCCTGGCCATCGTGCTGCTCGCGCTCGGCGCATCACCGGTGGGCGTGTTCGCGGCGCTGATGAGCGGCGCGTTCGGCAATTGGCTGGCCTGCACCGAGACGCTGGTCAAGGCGACGCCGCTGATTTTCACCGGACTCGCCGTTTCGATTGCCTTTCAGGCCGCGCTCTACAATATCGGGGCCGACGGCCAGTTGCTGATGGGCGCGTTGGCGGCGGCAGCGATCGGGCCGCATCTGGCGGGATGGCCGCGCCCGCTTGGGATTTTCATCGTGCTCGCGGCGGGAGCCGGCGCGGGTGCGCTCTGGGGCGCGATTTGCGGATGGCTGCGCGCGTCGCGCGACGTAAGCGAGGTGATCAGCACGATCATGCTCAACTTCGTCGCGATCCAGCTGGTGAGCTGGGCGATCCACGGCCCGATGATCGAAGCATCAGGCGCTTATCCGCGCAGCGATCCGATCGCACCCAACGCCGAACTCTACATCTTCATGCCGCCGAGCCGGCTCAATGGCGGGATGATCCTCGCCATCGCGCTGGCGGCGGGATCATACCTGCTGCTGTTTCATACTGCTGCCGGATTCGAGATGCGCGCGTTGGGACGAAACCGGCGGGCGGCCGCATTCTTCGGGATTCCGATCGGACGCTTGACGGTGGCCGCGCTCGCGCTGAGCGGCGGACTGGCGGGGTTGGGTGGCGCGGTGCAAATCTCCGCGCTCACGCATCGGCTCTACGAGCGGCTCTCGCCCGGATGGGGCTTCGAGGCGATTGCGGTGGCGTTGCTGGCGCGGCTCAATCCGCTCGGTGTGCTCGCCACCGCCGTGCTGTTCGGCGCGCTGGACAACGGCTCTCAGGCGATGCAGCGATCGCAGGGCGTCTCGCCGGTGCTGGTGCAGGTGATCCAGGCGATGGTCATTTTCGCGCTACTGGCCTCGGATCGATGGCGCGCATCCGGCAACCTCGCGGCTGTCATGCCTGAACAATCAATTGTCGCTCCTAAAACGGGGCAGGCGAGCACTGATGCTTGAGGCCTTCCTCGATTCCGCGATCAAGACCGCCGCGCCGCTGCTGCTGGCAGCGCTGGGCGAGCTCGTGGTCGAACGCTGCGGGCTGGTCAATATCGGAATCGAGGGCGTGATGCTCGCCGGCGCGTTCTTCGCGATGGCGGCTGCATACTTCAGCGGCAGCGTGGCGCTCGGCATGCTGGCCGCGATTGCCGCCGCGATCGCATTGTCCGCGCTATTCGCGTTTCTCGCGGTCAACCTCGCCGTCAATCAGGTCGTGGCAGGCGCAGCGATCAATATTTTCGCGGTGGGCCTGACCGGCGTGTTCTATCGCCGACTCTTCGGCGTCACCGGCCAAGCCTTTACGGTTTCGACCCTCACGCCGATTGCCATCGGCCCGCTGGCGCATATCCCGATCGTGGGCGGCGCGCTGTTCGATCAGAATTTGCTGGTCTATCTGCCGTTTGCGCTGGTGCCGCTGATCGCCTGGTTGATGGCGCGCACGCGCTATGGCCTGATGCTGCGTGCAGTCGGCGAGCGCTCCGAAGCGGCCGACGCCCTGGGGCTGGACGTCTATCGCCTCAGATGGCAGGCGCTGATGATCTCGGCCGTGCTGACGGGCCTCAGCGGCGCCTATCTGACGCTCGCGTATACCAATACCTTCGTCGAGGGGATTTCGGCCGGGCGGGGCTTTGTAGCGCTGGCGATCGTCATCCTTGGGCGCTGGAATGCGTGGGGCATGCTCGCGAGCTCGATTCTGTTCGGTGGCGCGATCGCGCTGCAGTTCGGCCTGCAGGCGCTGGGCACCCCCGTCCCTTATCAGCTGTTCCTCGCGCTGCCATACGCACTGACCGTGATTGTGCTGGCCGCGTTGGTCAATCAGGGCAGGGCGCCGAGCGCGCTTGGGGAGCCATACGCGCGCAGTTGAGAAGGCGCGCCGCCGGGCATGCCGCTACAGCATCGCACCCTCACCCTAGCCCTCTCCCTGGTAGGGAGAGGGAACAAGGGAATGAAGCCGACCTTCCTTACCCTCGCCCTTCGAGGGAGAGGGACAGGGTGAGGGTGAGGCGCGCGGAGTAAATGTGATTGCACGCAACGCCACGTTGCCATAGATGATTGATCGTGCCTGAGATTGCCCCTGAGACTACGACTTTCCCCGTCGCCGATTGCGAAAGCTGCGGCAAGACCGTGCTCACATGGGTTGCGCTGGGTCCCGATGGCAACGAAACGCGATGCTGTGTGCATTGCGATGCGCCGCTTACCGGCGAGCTCAGATGGATCAGCGCCGGCGATCTGGAAGAGACCGGCTACGACATCGGCAATCGTCCGCCGAAAGCTTCGGGTGGTGGCTGCGGATGCGGTAGCGGCGGTGGCTGCTCGATCCGCAAGCCCACTTAGCCGGAGAACTCTTAATCATCTCCCCTTCAGGGGAGATAAGAGAGGAGGCATCCCGCTCAGCCGTCCAGCCGACCCATCTGGCGCAGCGCCTCGTACACCACGATCGATACCGCGTTGGCGAGATTGAGGCTGCGCACGCCCGGCTCAAAGATCGGGATACGATACGAGCGGTCGACGCGTTCGGCGATGAACTCGCGCCCCAGCCCCGCGGTCTCGGAGCCAAACAACAGGAAGTCGCCGGCTTCGTAGCGCGCGTCCAGATGAGTAGCGGTGGCGTGAGTCGAGAAGAACATGCATCGCGCCGCGCGATGCGCCGCCGCAAACTGATCCCATCCGGCGTAGGTCCTCAGGTCCACCAACGGCCAGTAATCCAGACCGGCCCGCTTCAGATAGCGATCTTCGAGCGAGAAGCCGAGCGGGCCGACCAGATGCAGCCGAAGCCGGGTCGCAGCCGTCAGGCGCGCGATCGATCCGGTGTTCTGCGGAATCTCGGGACGCACCAGCACGATGTTGAGGGTGGGCTGGTTGGGCCCATTCATCGCGTGGTGGTCGTGCCGCGCAGCGTGTAGCGCCGCCCGGCGATCTCGAGTACGAAGCCGCTGCGCTCTTCGCCCTGGATGGACTGACTCAGATGGTAGTACGCCGGGCGCAGAAAACGCGCGCGCTCGTCGCCATTTTTGACCGCCGTGTACATCACGTTGTCCGCGCCTACTTCCAGTGCGTCGGGACGGAGCGGTTCGCGGGTGTCGTCGTTAAGCACGAGGACGAAGCCGTGCGCGGCGTCACCCTCGATTCGCGTGATTACGTAGGGCGTATCCTCGACCGTGATCGACGCGCGCTCCTCGGCGACCTGCAGATAGTAGCTGCCGTCGGGATTGCGGCGGATGCTGCGGCTGAAGAGCATCGCGATGCGCGGGTTGTCGATCCGCTCATCGTCGCTATACCAATGACCGTCGCGGCGAAAGGAAATCTTGCCCGACTCGACGGCGTAGAAGCCCGCGCGCGCCATTGCTTAACGATTGCGGCTGTCCAGGATGATCGTCACCGGCCCGTCGTTGACCAGGCTGACCTTCATCATGGCGCCGAACTCTCCGCTTGCGACCCTAACACCGGCTTTTCGGCATAGCGAGAGAAAATGCTCGTAGAGCGGCTGCGCCTGATCGCCGGTTGCCGCGGCCATAAAAGATGGACGCCGGCCGCTGTCAACATCGGCATGGAGCGTGAACTGCGAGATCACCACCAGCTCGCCGCCGACGGCTCCCAGCGCGAGGTTCATCTTGCCTTGTTGATCGGCGAATATGCGCATCCCGATGATGCGATCCGCGAGATAAGAGGCGTCTTGCTCCGTGTCGGCGCGCGCAATTCCGAGCAGCACCACGAAGCCGCGGCCGATTCGCCCGATCTCGCGGCCATCGACCGAGACTGCCGCCTCCGCTACGCGTTGAACAACTGCCCGCATTCCTTCGTCACTATCATGGAGCCGAGCGCGGACAATGCCGTGCGCGAACCCTTGGGGTTCGCCGCTTTCACGCTATACTATGAGATTCTCCGATGTTCCCGATTCTGCTCCATCTCGGGCCGATCACAATCTACAGCTTCGGCTTGATGATGGCGCTGGCCTTCATCGTCGGCGACCTCGTGGTGGCCAGCGAGTTCAAGCGCAACGGCTACAGTGTCGACCAGGCTTCGACGCTGGTGCTTTGGGTGGCGCTGGCGGGTCTCGTCGGTTCGCGCCTCTACGATGTGATCGACAACTGGGGGGCGTATCGCTCCGATCCGAAGTCGATTTTGCTCTCGGGCTCGGGATTCGTGTTTTACGGCGGTTTCGTAGCCGGCCTGATCACGAGCTGGATCATCGCGCGCCGCTTCGGGATTCGATGGCTGAAACTTACCGATATGTCGGTGGCGGCGCTCGCGATCGGGCACGGCATCGGGCGAATCGGATGCCTGCTGTCGGGCGACGGGGACTGGGGCACGGTCACAACTCTGCCATGGGGCATGCAGTTTCCCCGCGCGATAATCGGCTGGAACTCACAGACGGTGCTGGCGCTGGACAGCCACAATGCCCTGGTGTCGGCGTATTATCCCGGCGTCCGCGTGCATCCCGCGCCGCTGTATGAAACGATCCTGTACACGGGCGTGTTCTTTATTCTGTGGTCGTTCGGAAAGAAGAATCAGGTTGAAGGACGCGTTCTTTACCTTTATTTGATGCTCGTGGGTGTATGCCGCTTTGTTGTCGAGTTCGTCCGTATCAATCCGCGCATTGTGCTGGGATTGAGTGAGGCGCAGTTAATCTCGACCGCGATGATCATGATCGGAGCGCTTGGATGGCTTATGTCGGCTGCGGGGCAGCCAATCCTGACCGCGCGGCGCGCGGCGCGCGCTTGATGGCGATGCTTTTTCGCAAGGGTTCACTGGTATTCGTTTTGGTGGCGGCGCTGACGATCGCCGCATGTGAGCGATCAGAAACCGCCAAAGACGCATCGGCACGTTCGGCCGGCGATGCAGTCGCATCCAGCGATCCGATCGTTCCCGCCGGCGACGTCGCTCCCGACTTCGAGCTCACCAACCTCAAAGGCGCCAAGGTCAGTTTGAAGTCGTTGCGCGGCAAGGTCATTTTTCTCAACGTCTGGGCGACGTGGTGCGGGCCCTGCCGCGAAGAGATGCCGTCGATGGAGACGCTCTTCGAGGACTTCAAGAGCAACAAGGACTTCGTGATGCTGGCCGTCAGCCAGGATCACAAGGGCCGCGCCGCCGTGCTGCCCTACGTGGAGAAAAATGGGTATCGCTTCGAGATTCTGCTTGATCCTGAAAACGCGGTGAGCGAGTCTTACAATGTCGCGGGCGTGCCGGAATCGTTCATAATCGACCGCAAAGGGCGAATCGTCGCTCATCATATGGGGGCGTTCGACTGGGCGCGCGCCGACGTCCGTGAAGCGATGAGAGCACTGCTCGATGCTCGTGACGTCTAGACTAGACTAAGCATCAAATACAGCTATTATACGAGCTGAAACTGAACGCTAATGGAACTCGATAGGCTTGCGATGCCGGTGATAAGAAAAAACCGTTGGGCCATCACTTTGGCGATCGCGCTGATCGCCTGCTTCCTTGTTCTGCAGGAAAAGGCAGTCAGACGCGCTCAGGCGCTGCCTCGGGAGACATACGAGGATCTTGAGACCTTCGCCCAGGTGCTGACGCTCGTCCAGAAGAATTATGTCGAGCCAGTCTCCACCAAGCGCCTGATCAATGGCGCGATCACCGGGATGCTGGCTTCGCTGGATCCGCACAGCGCCTATCTGACGCCCGACCTTTACCGCGACTTGCAAGTCGAAACGCGCGGCAGCTTCGGCGGGTTGGGGATCGAGATCACGGTCAAGAATGGAGTCCTTACAGTGGTCTCGGCCATCGAGGATACCCCGGCTTATCACGCGGGGCTGAAATCCAACGACCAGATCATCAAGATCAACGACGACTTTACCAAGGACATGACGCTCACGGACGCGGTCAAACGGATGCGCGGCCCGAAGGGCAGCAAGATCAACCTGACGCTTCATCGCGACGGCGTTCCCCAGCTCTTCTCGGTCCAGTTGACCCGCGACGTGATCAAGATCAAGTCAGTCAAGTCCAGCGAGCCCGAGAAGGGCTATGGCGTGGTCCGAATCACGACTTTTCAGGAAAACTCGAGTGACGACGCGCAAAAGGCGCTGGAGAAGCTTGCCAAAGATAACGGCGGCAAGTTCAAGGGCCTCGTCCTCGATCTGCGCGACGATCCGGGTGGATTGCTCAATCAGGCCGTGCGCGTTTCGGATATCTTCCTCGACGGCGGGCTGATCGTCTACACCGAAGGCCGCCAAGACAATCAGCGCCAGAAGTACTACTCGCAACACAAGAAGACCCCGCTGGGCGACTTCCCGATGGTCGTGCTGGTCAATGGCGGCAGCGCCAGCGCCAGCGAAATCGTGGCCGGCGCTCTACAGGACCGAAAGCGCGCGGTGGTTATCGGCACGCAGACCTTCGGCAAGGGCTCGGTTCAGACCATCCTGCCGCTGGATGACAAATCAGCGCTGCGCCTGACCACGGCGCGCTACTTTACGCCCAACGGCCGCTCGATCCAGGCCGTGGGCATCACGCCCGATATCGATGTCGAGCAGCCCAAACCGACCTTGGCAGCGCTCGAGGTGCCGGGCGCAATCGAGGATCGCATGACGATCCGCGAGAGCGACCTGCCCCGTCACTTCGAGAACGGCAAAAACGGCAAGAACGGCAAGCCGGCTGATGACAAGGAACAGGCTGCGCCGGGTGATTCGAGCGAGAACGCGACGCCCGGCTCCGAGGAAAAGGCCAAGACCGACGACAAGAATGGCGGCGCGCCGGCCGCGATGGCCAAGGCCAAGCCGCAAAAGGATGTCCAGCTCGATCGCGCGATCGATCTGCTCAAGCATTGGGACAGCTACAAGAGCCAGCTCGCCAAAAACGAGCAGGGCGCGGCTGCCGCCACCAAGACCGAGGCGCCCAAGCCGCAGAACTGAGATCTGGTCAAAGACCAATGGGCGTGGAGGCCGGGTGATGCCCGGCCTCTTTTATTTCGGCTTGTCCCCTGATGCTTCGGCGGGTGCCGCCGCGAGAGCGCCGGGCGGGCCAATTCTGTTCAGCAACACCTGATGCTGCTGACCGAGCCGATTCAGAATGTCGATCATGAGCTCGTCCTGCTGTTCGAGATGATGCATGATCGCCTTGACCTCCTCCTCGGCCTTTTCGTTGATCAGGTAGTCGTGCTCCGCCGCCATCCGGTCCTTCTCGGTCTGGCGGTTCTGCGACATCATGATGATCGGCGCCGCGTACGCCGCCTGAAAGCTCAGCGCAAGGTTGAGCAGGATGAACGGATATGGGTCCCAATGCTGGATGTACGCGACGATGTTGAGCGTCAACCAGACGAGCAGGATTGCCGACTGAATGAGGATGAAGCGCCAGCTCCCCATTATGTTGGCCAGGCGATCGGCCAGCCGCGCGCCTGCGCCGCTGGACTCCGCGTGCAACCGGTTGATATTGGCCACGGGCGGATGGCGGTGCTGATGACGTACCCGTTGCCGGCCCCATTTTGCGATCAGATCTTCGGTCCCACTCATCTCGATCTCTCCCCTGCGAAAGTCTAACCGTTTTTCATCGCAATCTTAGCCGCCGATGGCGCCTGAATCAGCCATTGGCGCATGGCAGGCTAGGTTTGTCGCACAGCCTTCTGGTAAGTTCACAGCCAGGGATGGACGAGCATCAGTTTCAACTTGCGCTCGGCCAGCGTGCGGCCCGCGCGATCAGCGTCACACAGCTGGTGCGGATGGTGCGTGAGACGCTGGAGGCCGGGCTCGGCGAATTCTGGGTGGCCGGCGAAATCTCCAATGCGAGGCCGGCGCCCTCCAACCATCTCTATTTCACGCTGAAAGACGAAAGCAGCTCGGTCGGTGTCGTGATGTTCCGCAGCGCCGCAATGCGCCTGCGCTTTCGCATTGCCGACGGGCTGAGCGTGATCGTGCGCGGCCGTGTCGGCCTGTACGAGACGCGCGGCGCGCTGCAACTGTACGCCGAGGAGATGGAACCACGCGGGCTAGGTGCGCTGCAGCTCGCCTTCGAGCAGCTCAAACGCCGCCTCGACGCCGAAGGATTGTTCGATGCCGCGCGCAAACGCCCGCTGCCGTTCATGCCCCGCACGATCGGAATCGTCACGGCGCTGCGCGGGGCGGCTTTGCATGACATTCTGACGGTGCTGGCCG
>JBGPUE010000019.1:0-45710 GCA_041491005.1 Binataceae bacterium (SeqCode)
AGAGAATGTATCGGCACGGTAAGGCAGTGAGCACCGCGACGTATTTCGAGATCGATGACGTGATCGACCCGCTCGAATCGCGCAAATGGATCATGGCCGGACTCCGTTCGGCGCCTCCGCCTCCGCCGCGCACCGGCAAGAAACGCCCATCCGTCGATACTTGGTGAATGCTAGCTAGTCGGAGCGAGAAGCTAAACATGTCGTATCTCAGTCGCGATGGCGTAAATATCTACTACGAACAGCGCGGCGCTGGACCCGCGGTCTTGCTCTCGCACGGCTACAGCGCCAGCGCGCGGATGTGGCAAGGCCAGATGGAAGCACTATCCGATCGCTACCACGTCATCGCATGGGACATGCGTGGTCACGACCGCTCGGACTCGCCCAATGATCCTGCGCTCTATTCGCATGAAGCTACGCTTGCGGACATGGCTGCCGTGCTCGATGCATGCGGCGCGCAGAAGGCCGCCATCGCCGGGCTGTCGCTCGGAGGCTATATGTCGCTGGAGTTCAACCTTGCGCACCCTGAGCGAGTGGCGGCTCTGATGTTGTTCGACACCGGGCCCGGCTACAGAAGGGAGGGTCCGCGCGCGGGTTGGAATCGGCTAGCGGAGACCACTGCGCGGAGCTTCGAGGAGCACGGACTCTCGGCGACTTCCACGAGCCCTGAAGCTCGAGTCGCGAATCATCGCAGCGCGCAAGGATTGGCGCATGCGGCGCGCGGCATGCTCGCGCAGACCGACGGCCGCGTGATTGAATCGCTGCCATCCATTGGCGTGCCCGCCCTCGTGCTGGTCGGCGCGAGGGACGAGGCGTTCCTCGCGGCCACCGACTACATGGCGGCTAGGATCCCGGGCGCGGAGAAGGTCGTGCTTGCCGATGCCGGCCATGCTTCAAATATCGACCAGCCCGCCGCTTTCAACGCCGCCGTGCGCTCGTTTCTGGACCGCGTGAGTAGCTAACCGCGACCCGCCATTAGCGGGCGTCGAGCTACTCCTTCCAGTCGAAGTGAGTAGACACTGCCAACAGGCCGTATTGCTGCGAGCTGCCGTAACCGATCTGAATACTCACAAGCGTGCGGATTCTTCGCACATACAGTCCAAGGTCCGGTCCACCCTGGCCCTTTGCCGCGCCTGTCGTTCCACCGCCCCAGATCGCACCTCCCGCTCCCGCCAGGGTCATAAAATTGGCGGTCGATGCGATCACAGTCCGCAGATCGATAAGGCTGTTGGTTACACCATTGTTGAAATAGTGATCGGCGCTGAATGATGCGTTGACCGGATGCCGGCTATGTAATCCGAGCCAGCTCGAGAAGTTGCTCTCGATGACAGCCGCGCGGCTGTCGCCGAAATCCTGTCCACCCAGCACCACAAGATGGGTGCCTTCGATCGGGCTCAAATCGATGCCGCCGTCCAGACGCGCCAGATGGAACGGGGAACCGTTTGCGCGCGGAACGATCGGGCTGTCAAAGCCGGTGCCGCGATAGAGCTGATATCCGCTGACGCGCCCAACCAAACCGAGATGGCGCGTAAGGCTCTGCTCGATTTCGGCGCCCTGGCTGGTGGTCGCGTACTTGCCGCTCGCATAGCCGAGCCCGAAGAGCGTCAGAGTTAGATGGCCGGGGCGCGCGAGATCGAAGAACCCGGCGCCCGTCGCAGATTGCGCGTTGGCGCGGCTCGCAGCGGCCAGCATCGCGGCGCCGAGCGCAAGCATCAGGAGTGCGCGCGCGCTGCCGCTTGACGCGGAAAGGGGGCGCCCGCTCCGGCCCGACCCATAGCAGCGCGTGAGTGGCTCGGTCACCGGTAACCGGGATGCGCGCCCAACTCTCCCATGCCGAGCGGTCCCGGAGAACTCGGCGGCAGTTCGCACGGGACGGTGGTGTCGTATCCCTCCTTGACCAGCACTGCGGGCGCGGCCGCATTGGTCGGATTGCTCACTTCGACGGCACCCTTGAAAACCTGGACCTCAGTGTAGCGCAGGCACGCAGGAAACCCCGGGCATGGAGTTCCCTCGATGTAGTCGGTCTGAAAGTCGGTCCCACGCACACCGGCAATCGCGTTGGGGGTGTGCACCTCGAAGGCCGGCGTCGCGCCCGCCGCAGCAGCGTTCACAATCGCACGCAGCCGCCCGACAAGGAGGCTGATCCTGCCTGCGCGGGCGCTGCCGGCCATCCCCCGATCGATGACCATCGTGCTCGATTCGCCCAGCGTCAACGTGGCGCTGTCCTGCATCAGCACTGACACCTGCGCGCCGACCTCGGTGGTCAGCCGATCATGCACGAAGAGCAGCATACCCGCCAAAGCGGCGATCGAGTCCGCACCACGCTGAATGGTTGCAGCGCCGTTGACTTCGCCAATCTTTCCAATCGCATCGGCCGCGAATGCGGGTGCGGCAGAGCAAAACACCAGTGCCACTAGGAGGCCGATCGGGCCACGGCAAGACATTACAATCAATCAGCGTGGATCGAATGCGCCGTCCTGCATCTCATGTCCATAGACGTCGCGAACGTAGTACTCCGATTGATATGACGCCGCCCGGGCGCCCCAGCCATACTCGATCATCCATCCCGAAGGGTTGCGAAAGTAGAATGAGTACATGTGATCATTGGAATGTTTGCCGGGCGTGATCGAGACCGGAATCTTGCGCTTTCGAACCAGGTCGTAGGTCAGGCCGACATCGTCGAGGTTATCCACTTCGATCATCAAATGGTTGATTCGTTTCTCTGATGCGCCGAGCCCGAAAGCAACAGTATGGTCACGATCGTTGCAGTGCATGAAGAAGGGCGTGGCAACGACGTGATCCTTGATCTTGATCTTGTACTCGATTCCGCCTCGCATCCCGAGAATACTATAGAATCGCTGTGCCGCCACCGGATCCTTCTCTCGTATGATACAGTGTCCAGTCCCGCCGGTCCCGGTCTTGAAACGCCCATGCATCGCGCGGCCCGGATGAAACGGCTTGTCGAACTGAACTTCCGGGCCGTGGAAGATCTCGATCGGAGTGCCATCCGGGTCGGCGAGCTTGAGCACTTCGAGCACGCGGCGCTCGCTCGCCTCATCCTGTGAAGCGACTCGGAATTTAATTCCAGACCGGGCAAGATGCTGCTGCATCTCGCCGAACTCGTCCGCGCCCGCCACGCGAAAACCCAAGTACATCAGATCGTCGCTGCTATCGGCATGCACCACCAGGCGATGATGCCAGTAGTCCATCCGCAAGTAGCATCGGTCGGCTTCTCCATCGTCGGCGACTTCGAAGCCAATCACGGTGGCGGCAAAGTTCTTCCATTCATCGAAGTTCTTTACCCCAATCCCCATATAACCAAGCTCTGTCACCTGGACCATAGTTCCTCCGTAGCTCCGGTTCGCACCGGAGCGAGTCGTTCAGAATCTCACTCCATGACCGTTCCGATTCCGTTCTCGGCGCCCAGTGACTCATTCATCGAGCATCGCTCCGTACCCAGTCCGATCCCAAGGCGACCCGTCGCACTGAATCGCCGTCAGTCGGTTGGTGCCCGATAATTTCGGCCGGGGCGGGCGCCTCGACAACCCGATTTGACAACCGTCCGAGTCCCGTGACTTCGACCTCAACCAGATCGCCGATGTTCATCGGGCGGGAGTTCTTGGGTGTGCCGGAAAGGATGATGTCGCCGGGCAGGAGCGTGATGAATCGCGAGAGATCGGCGATTATGTAATCGATCGGAAAGAGCATCTCCTCGACCGCGCCTTCCTGAACGACTTTGCCGTTGATGTATGTGCGCAGCGTTGATTGTCGCACATCAACGCCACTCACGATTCCGGGCCCGATCGGGCAGAAACCGTCCTGGCCCTTCACCCGCAGCATCGAACCGGCATCCGTGTCGCGATAGTCCTGGCAGCCGACATCGTTGGCAGGTGCGAAACCGGCTATTTGGTTCCAGGCATCCTTGCGGCCGACGTTGCGCGTCGGCTTGCCGATGATGACGCCCACTTCGCCTTCGTAGTTCAGAAACTTGTGACCCGCGGGCCGGCACAGCACGCCACGATGCGAATTGAGTGCAGTGACCGGTTTCTGAAAGTACGTTGGCGTCGGGATCTGCGGGGCCTTGAATTCGATGCGGCGCGATTCGTAGTTCAGGTGGATACAGAGAATCTTGCTCGGATCGCACGGCGGCAGGTATATCGCTTCGGCATCGGGAACCCTTCTGCCGTCCCCAAGCAACAGACGATCTCCGTCTGGCCTCACCCACTTGGGCTGCCCTTCATGCAGTATTCGCCGCCATTCTTCGCGCGGCCCGTCGAGTACGCTCATATGTTCTCCTCCGCCATTACTCATGCCAGATCCGGCCAGAAATTCACTAGCGGAATTGGTCTCCCTCCGGCGCCCTTAGACGAACGAGTCCTTGAGCGCTGCAATATTCTTGACGTCGCAGTAAAAATCGAAACTCCAGTTGCCACCCTCCCGGCCGATTCCCGAATCGCGACTGCCGCCGAAAGGCGCCGCGAGATCGCGGACAAAGAAGCAATTGACCCACACCGTACCGGCGACCACCTGGCGGGCGAGGCGCATCGCGCGCGCTTCGTTCTTGCTGAACACGACTGCGGCCAGTCCATAGTTGGTGCCGTTGGCAAGCTTCATCAGCTCGCCTTCATCGCGGAAGGTCTGCCATGTGAGCACCGGACCGAAAACCTCCCGCTGTACGATTTCCATCTCCTGGGTTACGCCATCGATCAAAGTCGGTTCGAAATAGAGCTGGCCGGCGCTATGGCGATGGCCGCCCCAGAGCGGCTTGACGCCCGCTTTGAGCGCGCGCTCGACGAAACCCTCGACCCGCTTGTAGTGCTCAGGTGTGATCAGCGGACCGACGCGGGTACCCTTCTCGCGGGGATCGCCAACAGTCAGCTGCGCGGCGGCGGCGCGGAACTTGTCCTGAAATTGCTCGGCGACCGTCGCATCGACCAGGATTCGCGTGCCCGCAAGACAGACCTGGCCGGCATTGAAGTACTGCCCCGCCGCGGTCTGCGCTGCAGCATCGAGGTCGGCGTCGGCGCACACGATGAACGGTGACTTGCCACCGAGTTCGAAACTCACCGGCGTCAGAGAGCGAGCCGTCGATCCGCCGATCAGCTTCGCAGTGTCGGTCGAGCCGGTGAAGCTCAGCCGATCGATGTCCGGATGGGCCGCGAGCGCGGCGCCTGCCTCCTCACCAATTCCCTGCACGACGTTGAGCACGCCCGGCGGGACGCCCGCCTCGCTCGCCAGATCGGCCATCATCGAACAGGTGAGCGGCGCCCATTCGGGCGGCTTAACAACCGCCGTATCGCCGGAGGCGAGACACGGGCCAACCTTCCACGTCGTCAGCATGAACGGTCCGTTCCACGGCGTGATAAGCCCGGCCACCCCGGCCGGATCGAAGCGCACATGATTGACTACTTCCGGCGAGTCAATGGTCTCGTCACTGAGCTTAAGGGCCCGATCGGCGAAAAACTCGATGTTGTGGGCGGCCCGCGGGACCATCCGCGTGAGGTTGCCGATCAGCAGTGAACCGTTGTCGGCAGTTTCGACCGCGGCGATTTCCTTTCCATGGTCGAGAATCGCCTTCGCGAATCGCTTCAGGATCGGATGGCGACCGTCTGGACCAAGCGCGGCCCATTTCGGGAACGCACGCCGCGCGGCTGCGACGGCCGCGTCGATCTCTTCGGCAGCGCCGGAGCTGACATCGGCCAGATGCCTGCCCTCGATCGGCGAGCAGACTTGGAAGGTGCGTTTCGACTCGACGCGTTTGCCATCAATGAAGTGAGCGGTTGAGACGTCTACTCCCGCTACTTTCACGGTTGCCATTGGTTATACCTCCGGAGTTCCCTCGCTGCGGTTGCCTGCCGGTTCAGTTCATCCCCATACTTCGTGCGCGACTTCGACAATGCGCCGCAGCTTGGCGTTCTGCTGCTCGAAACCACTGACAGGGGTCAAACTCGACTCTGTCACAGATGGCGGCCTGATTGCTTCACTTCCTCGCCCATTCCGACGCCTTCGTCGGGAGATTGATCGTCTGCCTGACCGGACCGGCGCCGTTATCGGAGCGTTGTGGAACGATGCCCAGCACCTGATCCACCAGCCGTTGAGCGCGCTCCTTCGGCGCGATCGTGTGAGCCAGTTGGTAGTTGCGGGCGCCGGAAGCCAGATAGAATCGCTCGTACAACTCATTGCGGCTCGCCAGCGCGCTGCCGACGAAATCCCAGGCGAGGCGAAAGATTTGCGCTCGGTCCCGCGCGCCGGTGTCCTTCGCGCCCCGCAGATAGCGTTTGATCAGATCCTGCAACCCCGGATCGCCGAGCTGCGCCTCGGTGGGCGCCGCCAGCAGATTGTGTGAACCGAGCAGCGTGATGATCTCGCCCACGCGCGGAAACCAGCTCGGCAGCGCAGCGCGCAATGCGGCCAGCGGCGGACCATTGGGGAACCAAACGCCATTGCCGTACTCGAAGGCGTCGGTCTCGGCGCTGTGCACCGCCGCCCGCGCAAACTCGGCGTAGGTCCAGATTTCACCGAGCATCTGCTTGGCGGCGGGCGACGAATCATTGATCACCTCGGCCATCCGGGTTGCCAGGCCGTATGCGAATTCGAGCTTGGTCTGCGCCCGGATCATCGTCTGCTGCATGATGTTCGGGTACCAGCCGGTGACCATCACGGAATTGTAGGCCTCGAGATTGCAGTCGATGAAGAGCCGATCGCGCGGCACTTCGACGTCGTCGAAGATCACGAATGCGTCCTGCTCGTCAAACCGGCTCGAGAGCGGATGGTCGAACGGGCTGGTTTTCGTCGAGCAACTGTCGCGGCACAGAAACTTCAGACCTGGTGTTCCAAGCGGGATACAGAATGAAAGCGCGTAGGCGTCCGCGCCTTCGGAGAGAGGCATGGCGGGATAGACCGCGAGTTCGTCCGCAAACGGCGCAAGCGTTGCCAGAATCCGGGCGCCGCGCACGACGATGCCATGCTCCGTGTCGGCGACCTTGTGCAGCGCCACATCGTTGCCGGGCGCCGGGGCATCGCCTTGGGCCTTGTCGATCGTGGGATGAATGATGGTGTGGGTCAGCGAGAGGTCCTTGCGCCGGAGCATCTTCTGGTAAGCCACCAGGTTGGCTGCACCGCGATCATTGCCTTTGATCGCCCATTCGTCCGAGCGTCCGGCGAAGCCTGCGAACGTGACGTTCATATAGTCGGGTGTGCGGCCCATCAGCCCGACCGTGACCTCTGCCGTCCGCTGAAGGCTGCGATGGCGTCGCTCAAGGTCGTCTTTCGAGCGCGGGATGATGTGGCTCACGTTGATCGGTTCACCAGTCTCTGGATCGGGCATCAGGCATGTCTCGGCCGCCTCATGCTGGAGGTCGAAGATTTGAGCCATCGTACGCGCGGCGCCCGCAAACGCAGGGTGTGCGGCGACGTCGGTGACCTTTTCGTCGCCCACCCAGATATCGCGCCGGGACTTCAGTCCGGCGAGAAATTCGCTGCCCGTGCGTGCTCCCATCGTCATCTCTCCTAAATTGGCGGTATCAAGTAGCTTCCCCAAGACGCAGCCGCGCGCGTCAGTTCGGTCCGCGTTCAGGCCGCTATCGCGCGCCGCGGCGTTGGCCTTCGCAGACCACTGGAACTCAACTCCATCAGCAGACTTCCGGCTGAGTTGTCAAACCAAACGGAAGGCGACAGGCGCCGCTACAGAGTCAGGTCTGCCGCTGACCCACACGCACCGCCGGCACGAAGCTGGTTGGCGGCTGATTCTCGCCGCAGATTGGCTTGACTCCGGGCGCGCCGATAGAGGAGCATCCCGCCGCTGCTCGGCGATTCAATCGCGGGAGGACGATGATGAAGCGAATGAGATACCGGCGTTTTGTCGTGCTCGGGATAGTGGCCGCACTCCTGCTGGTGCTTGGCGCTTTTCAGCGTGGCGCGGCGCAATCATCGCCGCCATCGCAAAAGCAACTCGATTTGGAAGCCGCGAAAGCCCAAAGGAAGGCGATGGTCGGCGGGAACATGAATCTGACCGAGCAGGAAGCGCAAAGCTTCTGGCCCCTGTACAACGAATACGAGAAGCAGATGGACCAGATCGACGAGCGCCATGTGAAGATGATCAACGACTACGCGAAGAACTATGAGACGCTCACTGATGATCAGGCGAAAGCGAAGCTGGACGAAACGCTGACCATCGCGCAGGCCAGGCTCGACGCTCAGAAGAAATACGTGCCGAAGTTCCGCGCGATTTTGTCGCAAATCAAGGCGACGCGCTTCTTTCAGATCGATAACAAGACACACGCCCTGGTTCAGTGTGCCGTCGCGCAGATTGTGCCGCTCGCCGGGACGGCGCGAGACCAGTAAGTCGGGCACAGCCAGAGCTGCGCTCCGCACCATCGATGGCGCAACCCGCTTTCGAATATCACTTCGCCAATCTCGAGGGCGTCAGAATCCACTATGTGACGCTCGGGGCGGGTCCGCCGGTCGTGCTGCTGCATGGATGGCCGCAGACCTGGTACGAATGGCGCCGTCTGATGCCGCTGCTGGCCGACCGCTACTCGCTGGTCGCACCTGACCTGCGCGGGCTGGGCGATTCGTCGCGCCCGTCGCATGGCTACGACAAGAAGACCGTCGCGGCCGATGTCTGGCACCTGATGCACGATCATCTCCATCACGAGAAGTTCGCGGTGGTCGGCCATGACTGGGGTGCGCCGGTCGCCTTCCGGCTCGCCGCGGACCATCCCGACGCAGTAACGCATCTGGTGATGCTCGATGTGCCGGTCCCCGGCGATCAGCCCTCCGGCGCTGCGATCAGCGGCGCGCCGCGATGGCATCATCTGTTCCATCAGGTGCCCGATCTGCCCGAGGCGCTGACCGTGGGACGCGAACGCACCTATCTCGAATGGTTCTTCAGCAACGGCGCCGACCGCGTCGGCGTGTTCGCCGATGAAGACATCCGCGAGTACGTGCGCACCTATTCGCAGCCGGGTGCGATGCGCGCGGGGTTCAACTTCTATCGCGCGCTGCACAAGGATGTCGCGGACAATCGCGCGACGTTCGCAACCGGCTTCAAGCTGCCGATGCCGACGTTGGGGATCGGCGGCGGCGGCCCGCGCGGCCGCGGTCAGCTGGTGGTTGAATCGCTACGGCGAGTTGCGATGCGCGCGGAAGGCGGCGTAATCGAGAACTGCGGCCATTTCATCCCGGAGGAGGCGCCCGAGGAGCTGGCCAACTGGCTGCGCGACTTCATCACGCGCAGCTAATACTGCCGCGTTGGCATCGGTCTTCAAGGCCACCGCTTTCTGCGCAGTGTAAAGGCTTTGTTTGTACAGATGAAATCGAAGAACTCTCGCATGTATGGTATATGCCAAACGTTCCCGTCTTCTCTCTGATTCAATTGCACGGCCTCATCCGCGACGTCAGACAATGTCTCCTTCAACGGCGACAGGATCTTGAACAGGCGATAGACTGCGTAGGATGCGCCTGCCGCCAGAATGTTCGGCAGACGAAGAGTCTCATCTAGCTGGAGCGGTCGATTGTCCAGATCGTGCTGCGTTACGAACATGCAATCACCTAGGATTGACGCCATCGTGGCAGCGTCTTCGCGAATGCGCCGGATCCGCCCTTGCGGGACATCCAGGCTAATGATTTGCAAGAGGAGCTTCTTCCACTCGACGAGAGGGTCGTCGTCCTCTGCGGCGGCGGCTCCGCCAAGTCTGTCCACGTTATAATAACGAGAAGACGTTGCGAATTTCGCAAGAAACTGAAGGATCCGGTATTCCATGCTAACTTTAGCAATCGCGTCGCAGTAACGTAGGCCACGCTTCGTTGCCAGAGCGCGCGTAGACTCGAACAGTAGGACTAGGTCGTGACCATAGTTCTTCATTGTCCGCGTGTCAGGAGCGTCTAGATGATGATCGACCATGTAGTCAATAATGATGATCGTCTTCATCATTCTCTCTAAGCCGATGCAGAGCTGAATGAAAGCCGCGTAGAATTTGCCTGGCTCGTCCAAGTTGGCAGCACGCAACGCTGTAAGTCCACTGCCGAGGCAAGACCGCACTAGGAAGCCTTCCTTTTGCAGCAAGAAGAATCTAGGACTAAACGCCATTAGTTATATGCGAAGTTGATTGTATATTCGAATCGCCTCTTCCAAAATAGAGGCGCGAGCGTTAGGAAGCCCTCGGGTGCTGCTGCGTCAAACAGTGGATCGCGCCCAATCCCCAGACCAGATCGGTTGATGGAATTGCGACCATGCGGCGGCCGGGGAACAGCCGCGCGAGGGTCGCCATCGCGATCGCATCGGCTGGGCGATCGAAGGTCGGAACGAGCACGCCGCCGTTGGCGATATAGAAATTCGCGTACGATGCCGGCAGGCGAGTGCCGTCGTAATGCATCGCCGGCGGCATCGGCAACGTCTCGATGCGAAACGGCCGCCCGTCCTGATCGCGCATCGCGCGCAGCCGTTCGAGATTGTCGCGCAGCGCGCGATAGTTGGCGTCGGCGGGATCATCTTCGACCACCGTGACGATCGCGTCGGGCGCGACGAAGCGCGCGAGATCATCGATGTGACCGTCGGTGTCGTCGCCTGTGATGCCATCGCCCAGCCACAACACGTTCGTTACGCCCAGATAGGTTCGCAGATAGTCTTCGATTTCAGCGCGGCCGAGCGACGGATTGCGATTGCGGTTGAGCAGGCATGATTCGGTCGTCAGCACTGTGCCCGCGCCGTTGACTTCGATCGAGCCGCCTTCGAGCACGATGCCCGGTTCGATCACCTCGAAGCCGTAGCGCTCGGCCAGTCGCCGCGGCACTACATCGTCGAGCTCGAACGCGCCGTACTTCTCGCCCCATGAGTTGAAGCGCCAGTCGAGCGCGATCTGCGCGGGACCGCGCACGCCAGCGCCGATTCGATTGACGAAGATCGGCCCGTGATCGCGAATCCACGAATCGTTGGTCGGGATCGCGATCATCTCGATTCGCTCGGGCCGGCCTCCGGCGTCGCGAATCATGGATCCCACCTCGTCCTCGATGCGCACGTCCTTGATCAAGATGCGCACCGGCTCGAATTGCGAGAGCGCCGCGGCCATTTGCGCGAAGATGCCCGGAATCGGCTCGAACTTGCCGGGCCATGTTTCGAGATTGTGCGGCCACACAATGTAGGTCGCCAGATGCGGCTCCCATTCGGCGGGCATCCGGTAGGATGCGAACAATTCGCGATGCGCGTCCGGAATCGACTTCGCGATCACTGGGTGAGCGCCTGCCGTCTTGGAGGCAAATCGTTTCGCGTAGATTCCTCGCTCCGCTCGGAATGACAAGAAGAAGGCTATGAGCGGTAGCGCTTGAGCAAGTCGCCGTATGCGTCGATGCGCCGATCGCGCAGAAACGGCCAGTTCTGCCGCGTCTCGTCGATCTTGGCGAGATCGCAATCGACGACCAGCGTCTCCTCGGCGGCGCCGGCGCGCGCGATTATCTGGCCGAACGGTCCCGCGACGAACGAGTTGCCCCAGAATTCGAGCCCATCCTCGACGCCGGTGCGGTTGACGGCCGCGACGAAGACGCCGTTGGTGATCGCGTGGCTGCGCTGGACGGTGACCCACGCGTCGAGCATCCGCGCGCGGGATTCCGGATTCATCTCGGGACTCCATCCGATGGCCGTCGGATAGAAGATCAACTGCGCCCCGGCCATCGCGGTCAGCCGCGCCGCCTCGGGGAACCATTGATCCCAGCAGACCAATACGCCGAGCGTGCCGGCGCTGGTGCGATGCGCGACGAAATCCAGGTCGCCGGGCGTGAAATAGAATTTCTCGTAGTATCCCGGATCGTCGGGGATGTGCATCTTGCGGTAGCGGCCGGCGATCTCGCCGCGTTCGTCGATCACGACTGCGGTATTGTGAAATACGCCGGGCGCGCGCCCCTCGAAGATTGATGCGATGATCGCGATCTTGCGCGCCGCCGCGACTTTGCCGAGTGACTCCGTGGTCGGGCCGGGGATCGGCTCGGCCAGCTCGAATCGCGCCGTGTCCTCGGTCTGGCAGAGGTAGCGCGAGCGGAACAGCTCCTGCAGGCATACGACTTGCGCGCCGCGCGCCGCCGCCTCCTCGATTCGCGCGATCGCCTTGGCAAGATTCGCCGCCGGCTCGGGCGAGCACGACATCTGTATCAGCCCGATCTTCAGAATATGCGGCTCGCGACCCATGAACAGTTGATAGCAACCGCACCCATCGCGCGCCAGACGACGCCTGTTGGCTTCGCCAGTCGTGTGATCCACAGGCTTGGTGATGCGCGGGTTGCACGCGCGGGGCGGCGGGAATTAAATGAATGGTCCGGAAGGAATCGACCCGCAAAAGAGCTGCCCGTCGCTGATAGCCGGGTCCTGCGCAAGGGCAGGTCGCGAACCCCGCCAGGTCCGGAAGGAAGCAACGGTACCGACTGCCGCCCTGTGCCGCAGGGGTGCCTGGCTATCATTCGACGGGCAGCCGCGGTCTGTGCGAGAAATACGCTCGATGGCGGCGCAAGAATCCTCTCATCTGGTGCTGGCGCGCAAATGGCGCCCGGATCGCTTCAGCGAACTGGTCGGCCAGGAGCATGTCACACGCACGCTGGGCCAAGCGCTCGCCAGCGGCCGGATCGCGCATGCCTTCCTGTTCACGGGAATCCGCGGCGTCGGCAAGACCACCGCCGCGCGCATCCTCGCGCGAGGCCTCAATTGCGAGCGCGGGCCGACCGCTGAACCATGCGGCGAATGCGCCGCATGCACCGAAATCAAGGCGGGGCGCGCGCTCGATGTGGTCGAGATCGACGGTGCAACCTACCGCAAGATCGATGACGCGCGCGCGATTATCGAGAACCTGAGTTACCGGCCGGCGCGCGATCGCTTCAAGATTTACATCATCGACGAAGCCCATCAGCTTACCGACCAGGCGTTCAACGCGCTGCTCAAGACGCTGGAGGAGCCGCCTCCCCACGTCAAGTTCATCCTCGCGACCACCGAGCCGCAGAAGATGCCCGAGACCATCCTGTCGCGGCTGCAGCGCTACGACTTCCGGCGCATCCCGTTTGGCGCGATCGTCGCGCGGTTGAATGAGCTCGCGGGGCGCGAGGGCGTCAGCGCCGAACCCGGCGCGATCGCGCTGATCGCTCGCGAGGCCGGCGGCAGCATGCGCGATGCGGAGCGGATGCTCGAGACGGCGATTGCAATGTCGCCCGGCAAGGTCGCCGAAGCCGAGGTCGCCTCAACGCTCGGCGTCGCGAGCCGCGCGAAGGTCTTTGCGATCGCCGATGCGATCCTGCGCAAGGACGCTGCGGCAGCACTGGGCGCGGTCCGCGAGCTGCATGGACGCGGCGCGAATCTCGAAGCGCTGGGACGCGACCTGCTCGAGACCATCCGCAATCTCGCCGTCGCCAAGCTGCCGGCGAGCAGTGCGGACCTGCTCGCGGACTTGCCCGATCAGGAGAGCGCCGAGATCAAGCGGCTGGCCGAGATGGCCTCGGCGCGCGACCTGATGCGCCTGTTCCGCCTGATGGCGAATGCGCAGGAGGAAGTGATCAAGTCGCCCTATCCCGACCTGCTGCTTGAGATGGCGGTGGTCAGGATGGCGTCGCTCGCGGCGGTGGTCGAAGCCGAGGAACTGCTGCGCGCGATTGGCGCCGAGGCGAACTCGCCGGCCGCTGCGGCATCGGGAACCAGGCGCGATCCGCGCGGCGGCACCAGCGATGGCAGCGGCGGGGGCACGCGCCGGCTACGCGTCGATGGCGAAGTGAAGGCCGAAGCGCCGCGGCGGGCGGAATCGGCGCAGACTTCTCCGCCATCGGCGGCGGCAGCGCCCGACGATATGCCCGAGCTGCGCTTGCATATCAAATCGCGCAAGGCGCCGCTTGCGGGCTTCATGGAGCAAAGCACCACGCTCGAACTCGATGGCGACGTGCTTCGGGTGCGAGTGAGCAAGGAAATCTACCTGCGTTACCTCGGCGACAACAAAAACCTGCTCGCCGAAATCGCATCGGAGTTTTACGGACGCCGGATCGCGGTCGAGTTTGCCGGCAACAGCAGCGCTCCGCGCACCTCCAGCTCGCCCGCGCAGGCGCCGTCCGCTGGTAGTTCGGACCCATCGCCGCGCGAGCACGCGTCCGCATCGAACGGAAGCGAAGTCACGCCTGCGATGGCGGCGTTTGAGGCGGCGCGCCGCACCGCTTCGGCCACAGCCGCGAACGGTGAGAGCGATCGCAATGATCGCGAGGAGGCGCGCAAGGCGCTGCTCGCCGATCCCGTGATGCGCCGCGTGTTCGACGAATTCGGCGGCCGCCTCGTTGACATCCGACTCAAGCCGCGTTTGCGCGAGGATGGCGGCAAGTGAATATGCGGTCCGACCACCCGCGCGACTAAGGAGCACTATCGTGTCACAGCCCGATCTTGCCGCGATGCTCAAACAGGCGCAGCAGCTCCAGGAGAAGCTCAAGCAGATGCAGGAGGAGGCCGCTGCCAAGACCGTCGACGCGAAGTCCGGCGGCGGCATGGTCAAGGTCACCGTCGATGGCGCCCTGCAATTGCGGCGCCTCGAAATAGATCCTGCGCTGCTCGCGTCCAACGACAAGGCGATGCTCGAAGATCTGATCGTGGTCGCGATCAACGAGGGAATCCGTCAGGCGCAAAACCTCGTCGCGGACGAGATGGGCAAGTTGGCCGGACCCTTGGCGGGGCTGAAGATCCCCGGCTTCGGCACCGATTGAGCGCATATGGCTGAGCCCAGGGCGCGCGGCGAAGGATTGCCGCCAGCCATGATGCGGCTGGTCAAGGAGCTCTCGCGCCTGCCGGGCATCGGCGAGAAGACCGCCGCGCGCCTCGCCTTCAACCTGCTCAACCGCCCACGCGAAGACGTGATCGCGTTGGCCGAATCGCTGCTCGAAATGAAGGAACGCGTCGGGCTCTGCTCGAGCTGCTTCGGACTATCCGATGGCGCGCAATGCCAGCTATGCAGCGATGAGGCGCGCGACCGCAGCATCATCTGCGTAGTCGAGGGCCCCGCCGACCTGATGGCGATCGAACGCTCGCGCAGCTTCAACGGTGTCTATCACGTGCTGCACGGCGCGCTGGCGCCGCTGGACGGAATCGGTCCCGACGACATCAAGATCAAGGAACTGATGGCGCGAATTGGAACCAACGGCGATGCCGCGGTCCGCGAGGTGATAGTCGCGACCAACGCCACCGTCGAGGGTGAGGCCACCGCGCTCTACCTGGCGCGCCTGTTCAAACCGGCCGGAATCAGAGCGACGCGGCTGGCGCGTGGATTGCCCGCCGGCGGCGATCTCGAATACAGCGATTCCGCGACGCTCACCAGCGCGCTCACCGGCCGCCGCGAACTATAGGATCGTCCGCGAGGGTCGCCCGGAGAGCTGGAACCTGGAATAGTGAGTATGCTAGTTGTATGACATTCTGAGAAGAACGTCACACAAGAGCGGGCGTCAAAAGAGCAAGCAGGTCTCGGTGCGCGTCCCAGAGCAACGACTTCGGATGCTGACGCGAGCGCGCAAAGCCAAGGGCCAGTCTGCGCTGATCAACGTTCTGCTTGCGGAAGAGGAGGAGCGAATCCGGTCGCACGCGGTGCTCCGCCGCATCGCCGGCCGCGCTCGCTCGCCCGATTTCGATGATCGCCTTCTTTGACACGAATGTTTACGTTCGGCTGATGCGCGGTGATGTTGCGCACGAGAGACTTGCGCGCGACTCGGTCATCAGGCTGTCTCCGATCGTGGCGAGCGAGCTCTTGCGGGGGGCCAGGCGAGGGGCGATCCGTCTCGTCGAGGATGTGGTGAGCGGGCTGCTTCCGGTTGAACCACCTTCGTGGCGCCGGTGCTGGCTCGAGGCTGGCCGGCTACTGCCCCGCATCTTCCCCGCCCATGAGGACATCGGCCTGTCCCGGCTCCAGAACGACTGTATGTTGGCGCTGACTGCGCGCCACACCGGCGCGGATTTCTTCACGTACGACTCACACTTTGAGACCATCCGGCGTCACTTGCCATTCCGGCTTGCGACCTTGCCTGCCTGAGAGAGGGCGCATCATGCAACTGCTTGAAAATCGCGTTGCGATAATCACCGGCGGCACGGGCGCGCTTGGGCGCGCCGTCACCGAATACTTCCTCGAATCGGGCGCGAAGGTCGCCGTGCCCTGGGTCGTCGAAGCCGAGGTGCCGATGCTTCAGCAGCGGCTGGGCGGGCGCTTCCCCGATTCGAGCATGCTCGTGACGAAAACCGACGTCGGCGTCGAGGCGCAAGTTCGATCGCTGGTTGACTCAGTTGTGCGACGTTTCGGCAAGGTCGATATCCTTGCCAACCTGGTCGGCGGTTTCTGGGGCGGCAAGAGCGTCGCCGACACCAGCGTCGAGGAATGGCAGGCAATGTTTGACCTCAACCTGAAGCCGGCCTTTCTGTGCTGCCGCGCAGTCGTGCCGGTGATGCGCAGCAACCGTTACGGCCGGATCGTCTCGGTCACCTCGCGCAGCGGGCTGACGGGGGCCGGAGATTTCGCGGCGTATGCCATCTCCAAGGGCGCGATCGCGACCTTCACCTCCTCGCTGGCCGAAGAAGTCCTCGACGACAACATCATGGTCAACGCGGTCGCACCGAGCACGATCGACACCGAGGCGAATCGCAAGGCGATGCCCAAGGCGAAGCATGAGCGCTGGGTGAAGCCGGAAGATATCGCGCGGACGATCGCTTATCTCAGCTCGGAGGATTGCCGTGTGACGTCGGGCGCGGTCGTCCCGGTGTACGGACGCGCCTGATCACCGGCAGCGGGTCATGCGCAGGCACGCTAAATCTGGAAACTGATCGCGGTTCGGCGGCGCTCGGTCAGCGATTGCAGCGTCGTGCGGGACAGGATGCCGACCACGGCGTCGCGCACCTCGCACCAGATCCCGCGCATCGCGCATGGATTCTCGCGGCGGCACGATGAATTCGCGCCTTCTTCGAGGCATTCGACCGGCACGTAGTCACCCTCGACCAACTGGACGACTTCGCCCATCGTGATGCGCGCGGGTGGCCGCGCCAGCAGGTATCCGCCATTGGGGCCCTTCTGACTGACGACCAGACCGCCGCGCTTGAGCTCGATCAGAAGCCTCCGCAGGTAGTTCTCAGGTACTTCCTGAACAGCCGCGATCTCCTCGACCCTCAGCGGCTGCGGCGCAGGATAGCGCTCGGCCAACATGATAAGAGCCTTGAGAGAATAATCGACGCCGACGCCAAACTTCATAGGATTATGGTATTTCGTAGCACAGGTGGGGCTTGAGTGAAATAGTTGACTAACTTTGTCATCTAATTAGTTGACTAAATTGGTCATCTAAGTTATCTTTCGCCCACGTCGCTTCCCTCCGCGGCGCGCGGATATGCCCAAGCGCGAAGCACCCAGCTGGGAGACCGTCCTCAAACGCAACACGGTTGAGCGCCTCAAGCGCGACCTGTTCCCGACCGAGCTATGGGGCCAGTGGTCGCGCTTGGTCGAGACTTCCTACGAGGCGCTACCCGAAGAAGACATCGTGCGCCTGCAGTGGTACGGCATGTACCACGACAAGCCGAAGATCGGCACCTTCATGATGCGCATCAAGATCCCCAGCGGGATTCTGAGCGCCGCCGCGTTGCGGAGAATCGGCGAGGTCTCGGAGCAATACGGCCGCGATCAGGGCGAGTTGACGACGCGCCAAAATATCCAGCTTCACTACATCACGCTCGATCGCTTCCAGGAGATTTTCGCGAAGCTCAAGGATGCGGGTCTGACGACGCTGGGCGGATGCGGCGACGTCGTGCGCAACATCACCGGATGCCCGGTGGCGGGCGTCGATCGCGAAGAGCTGTTTGATGTCACCGGGCTTATCGCCGAGGCCGCTGGCTTCTTCTACGGCAATCGCGAGTACTCCGACCTGCCGCGCAAGCACAAGATCACGATCTCGTCGTGCGCCTACCAATGCAACGCGCCCGAGATCAATTGCGTCGCGTTGATCGCCACGCTCAAGGATGGCCGCGAAGGCTTCGCAGTACGCGTCGGTGGCGGACAATCATCGACGCCGCGCATCTCGCGCCATCTGGGCGTGTTCATCACGCGCGAGCAGGCGCTGCCGGTGATGCGCGCGATTCTCGACGTGTGGCGCTCGACCACCGAGTACCGCATCTCGCGCGTCAAGGCGCGGCTCAAGTTCATGATCGACGACTACGGGCCGGAGGAATTTCGCAAGCTGGTCGAAGCCCGGCTCGGTCACGCACTCGAAGATCTCGCCGAGATGCCGCTGGCCGATTCCGAGAGCGATCACATGGGAATTCACGAGCAGAAGATGCCCGGCCTCTTCTACGCCGGCTTCCCGGTCTATCTCGGGCTGATGAGCGGCAAGCAGATGCGTGAAGTCGCCGCCGTCGCGGCGGAATTCAACGGCAGCATTCGGCTCACGCGCCGCCAGAACTTCATCATCAGTGGCATTCCGAAGGCTCGCCTCGATGAAGTGATTGCACGCGTGGCCGAGATTGGCTTCCCACTCAACGCCAACGGACTGTATGCGTCGTCGATCGGATGCATCGGCGATCCGCATTGCAATTACGCCGTAACGCCGACCAAGACCAAGCTGGCGACGATTATTCAGCAACTGGTCGGCCGCTTCGGCGACCAGGTCGGGTCGCTCAAGCTCAACCTCGACGGATGCCCCCATGCGTGTGCCCAGCACTGGACCGGCGATATCGGCCTGCAGGGCACAACGGGGCGTGGACCGAAAGGCGAGCCGCTGGAAGCATTCGATATCATCCTGCGCGGCGGGCTGGGGCGCGACGCGGCGATCGGAAAGCCGCTGCTCCGGCGCGTACCATCGGCGCAGGTCGAGGATCAGGTCGAACGGCTGTTCGCCGGCTATCTCGAACGGCGCCAGCCCGATGAATCATTCAGCCGCTTCTGCGTCCGCACCCCGGATGCCGAGCTGATCGCAATCGCGCAAGGTGGCGCACCCGCAGAGGAGCATTCCGCCGCCGCCAACGCTTGATGAGGATCGGGATTTCACGATGGAAGAAAAGACCGAACGCTACTTGATGGACGAGCTTGAAGCCGGAGAGGCCGCGGTCGAGCTTGATGACCGCGACCCGCAAGAAGTGATCGCATGGTCGATCGAGCATTTCGGGCGCGAGCTCGGCATCTGCTCGAGCTTCCAGGCTGAGGGTTGCGCGCTGATCGACATGGCGTGGCGGATCGATCCCGCGATTCGGGTATTCACAATCGATACCGGCCGGATGCCCCAGGAGACCTACGACCTGATCGACAAGGTCCGCGATCGTTACGGGATCAAGACCGAGATTTTCATGCCCGACACCGATGTGGTCGAGCAGATGACGACCAGGCATGGCAACAATCTCTTCTACAACGATGTTAATCTGCGCCTGCTATGCTGCCAGGTGCGCAAGGTGTTGCCGCTGCGCCGCGCACTGATGCATTTCGATGCATGGATCACCGGGCTGCGCCGCGATCAATGGGCGACGCGCTCGAATATCCGCAAGATCGAGATCGATCACGACCACGGCGGAATCGTAAAAGTCGCGCCGATGGCCGATTGGACCGAGGAAGAGGTTTGGGACTACATCCGCGCCTACGACATCCCTTACAACGCGCTCTACGACAAGGGTTACAAGTCGATCGGATGCGCGCCCTGCACGCGCGCCGTCCCCGACGGTCAGGAAGCCCGCACGGGTCGCTGGTGGTGGGAGACGGGCGCGCCCAAGGAATGCGGGATGCATTGCGCGATCGAGACCGGTGGCTTCGAGCATGAGCTGGCCGCGTTGCTCGGCAATCACGGCAACGGCACGGCCAACGGCAACGGCCACTAGCGCGAACTTCGCCAATGGCTGAGGACGCCCCGCTCAAGGTCGACACACTCCAGCGCGACATCCTCGCGCCGCAGATTCAGGCTTTCATCGACGCTACTTCCGACGCGCAGGCGCGCGGAGTCTATGGCCTGCTCAAAGACGCCGTCGATGCGATGGAGGTCCCGATTCCGCTCGCGGACCGGCTCGGCGCGATCATCGAAGTCGCGCTGTCGAGCGGGCGCATCCGCCGCCTGTTCGGCCCGGGCTCCGAGCAATCGCTATATTCACTGTTCCTCAAGACTCCGCGCGGCTTGCAACTGCAGTCCTCGGTCGATTCGCTCAACCATGCGCTTGGCGAACTGCGCGGCAATCAGGTGGAATCGGTCAGCGCTGCGATCCGCCGGCCGGGCGCTTATGCGCTGATCGTCAAGACCGATCGATGCCAACTGACCATCCGGTTCGATCCGGAGGGTGTCAGGATGGAAACCGTCGAAGTGGATCTGAAGTAGATCGCGCGATTGCCGCGCGCTTCTCACGCATGCGGCGCGCGCATGCTGTCCATGAAATCCGACAGCACCGGAATCCGCCATCGGTTCCCGATGTACGCCTGGTACATCAAGTACACCCACAGCACCGCTAGTCCGAGGTTCGCCAGCCCCTGAACGAAGCTGAAGAGTCCGCCGAGTCCGCGTGGCAACACTGCTATGAACACGCCGATGATCACGTTGAAGGCGAAGACCGCCACCGAGAACGCGATCGACTGATAGGCGTGGAAGCGGACATAATCGTCCTTATCGTACGGCTCGACGTACATGAAGATGATCCCGGTCACGAAGCCGACCAGGTAGGTCAGCGCGGCGATCACGTTGGCCGGCGGGCGCTGGATGTTGTTTGGTGGAGTTGCCGCCATCCGCAGATCCTCCTCGCGCAGGGGTCAGAGTCAGGATTCCGTTTGTAACGGAGCACGCGACCGAGCGCAAATCGGCGGCCGCAGCCGATACCTTGCGGTTGCGCGCGCGGCGCGCCGCATGCGATTACCGATCGGGTTGCTCAGCGGCGCCGGCGCCCTTCTGAACGCATGGCGTCAGCGGGGAGGAAATCACGATGGCTCTCGAAGTCACATACGACTCCAAGGTGTGCATCCATTCGGGCAACTGCGTGAAGACGCTGCCCCAGGTCTTCCGGGTCGAGAACAAGAAGTTTGTGATCGATCCGGCGGCAGCATCCGACGACGAGGTGCGGCGCACGGTGGCCGCATGCCCGTCGGGCGCCTTGAAGATCAAATCGTAGAACTCGCGTCGCGCGCAAAACGTATCGCGATCATTTGCGGCGGATTGCCGCCAGCCGTACGACCGCTTCTTCCGTCGCGCGCGTAGCCGCCCGGGCGCCAAGCTGCGCCTTGATGCGCGTGATCAGATGGCGGCGCGGCACCGGTTTTACGACGAACTCATCGACTCCGAGTTGCATGGCTTGGGCGCGTGCGTCGAGGTCGTCGCGAGCGGTCACGACGATTACCGGGATGTCGGCGGTGCTCGCGCTGCGCTTGAGTGCGCGGCAGACCTCAAGGCCATCCATTTCCGGCATCATCAGGTCCATCAAGATCAGGTCGGGCGGCTCGCGCTGAGCGATTCTTAGGCACTGGGCGCCCGAGCTGATCTCGATCGGCGCAAAGCCTTCGGTGCGCAGATAATGGCTGAGGATGGCTACGGCGTCAGGGTCGTCATCGACGACCATGATACGTGCGGGCTTGGAGCGTTGGGCCACGGGGATACCGGGCCCAGTATGGTCGGATTAGCGTGCAGAATCGACCACGCCGACGCGGCGCAGCTTGGCAGTGAACGTAGTTCGCTTCAGACCCAATAGCTTCGCCGCCGCTTGCTTATTGCCACCCGTCCTACGCAGCGCCTCGTTGACCAACCGCCCTTCGAATTGTCTGACCACTGTGATGAAATCGGTTGCGCCGTCCGGCTGGCTGAGCGCCGACACCGCCGCAAGACGCGTGCTTGCGGCGATATTGGGCGGAAGAATCGATACGTCGATCTCCGGCCCCTCGCATAGCAGGGACATGCGCTCGATCATGTTCTCGAGTTCGCGCACGTTGCCGGGCCAATCATAGCTCCACAAATGGACCATCGCATCGCGGCTAATAGTAAGGTTGCGTCCGGGGTAGCGCTCGTGCACCCGCTCCAGGAAATGCTGGGCAAGGATCGCGATGTCAGAGCGCCGCTCGCGCAGCGGGGGAATGGAAAGCGGGACCACCTGGAGCCGATAGAAGAGGTCTTCGCGAAACGTACCCTGCTTGACCGCCGCGCCAAGGTCGCGATTGCTCGCTGCAATCACGCGCGCGTCGACGCGGCTCGTACGATCCGAACCAAGCGGGCGAATCACGCGATCCTCGAGAACTCGCAGCAACTTGGCCTGCAGCTGCGTGGGCATCTCGCTGATCTCGTCGAGGAAGATGGTGCCGCCCTCGGCCATCGCGAACAGCCCCTGGCGCGCGCCGACTGCGCCGGTGAAGGCGCCGCGTTCGTGGCCGAACATTTCCGACTCGAGCATCTCATGCGGAATTGCCGCGCAGTTGACCGGCACGAAGGCGTGATCACGCCGCGGCGAGCCAGCATGAATCGCGCGCGCAACCACTTCCTTACCCGTGCCGCTCTCGCCGGTGATGAGAACTGTTGCGCCGGATGCGGCAATCCGCGCGATCAGCGATCGCAACCTGACGGTCAGCGGATGCTCGCCAAGCAATGCACGTGCTGCGGGTGCGGTCTGATCGGCCTGGATTGCTTTGGAACCCGGCATCGCTTGCTACAGGCTTCTCTCTCGGTCAAGTGAAGGTTAACGACGACTGATCTTGTCACGCCGGCAGTGGTGTTAACAAGGTGTTATCAGTTCTGAGGATGGACGATTGGGGTGCCACGCGCAGGATTGACTATCGATGGAGAAGAAAATCTGACAGTGACAATCAAAGCGCAGTCAATTTTGTGGAAAGAGAAAAGAACGGACTCCTTGCGTGTACGCCTTACACCGTCCTACGGCTTGCCGAACTTGTATGCGATCTTCATCGCATTGCGGACCTCGTCCATCGTTGCCTGTGCGACCGCGCGTCCCTGATGCGTTCCTTCCATGATGATTTCGCGCACGCGCGCCGGATTCGATTCATACTTCGCACGCCGCTCGCGGATCGGCCCCATGAAGTTCTCCAGCGGGGCGAATAGACGCTGCTTGACCTCAAAGTCCTTGACCGTCCCCTCGCGATAGCGCGCTTTGAGCTCCTCGACCTCGTCCTTATTCGGGTTGAAGGCGTCGTGATACGTGAACACCGGATTGCCCTCTACGTGTCCGGGCTCATCGCCGTGAATGCGCGCCGGATCGGTGAACATCGATGTCACGCGCTTGCGTACGGTGTCAGGCGGGTCGTTCAGGTAGATGCAGTTGCCCAGCGATTTCGACATCTTCGCGCCGCCGTCGGTACCCGGCAGCCGCGCCATCGCACCGAGCATCGCCTTGGGTTCGACCAGCACGTTGGCATACAGCGAGTTGAAGCGGCGCACGATTTCGCGCGCCAGCTCGATCATCGGCAGCTGGTCCTCGCCCACCGGCACGAGGTCGGCCTTGAAGATCGTGATGTCGGCGGCTTGCGAGATCGGATACGACCAGAATCCAACCGGCACGCCCCGCTTGAAGTTGCGTTGTTTGATTTCCTCTTTGACGGTCGGATTGCGCTCCAGCGTCGCCACCGTCACGAGGTTCATGAAGTAGGTGGTGAGCTCGGTCAGTTCCGGCACCATCGACTGGACCACGATCTTGACTCGATCCGGGTCGAGCCCGACCGCGAGGTAATCGAGCGCCACCTGCATGATGTTGGCTTCCAGCGTTTCGGGATGCTCGAAGTTGTCGGTCAGCGCCTGTACGTCGGCAATCAGAATGTAGGTGTCGTATTCGTGTTGCAGCTTGACGCGGTTTTGCAGCGATCCGACGTAATGTCCCAGATGAAGCGGCCCGGTGGGCCGGTCGCCGGTCAGAATTCGTTTGGCCATTGTCGTGACTACTCAAACAGGCTGCGCAGCGTGGCGAGGTTCTCGAGGTCTTCCTTAAGATCGGGCCCCTTCGGCGTTTCCAGGCACATTGGGATTCCCGCGAAACGCGCGTCGTTGAGTAGCCGCCGAAACGCATCGAGGCCGATGTGCCCCTTGCCGATGTGCTCATGGCGGTCGACGCGCGAATGAAACGGTTTGACCGAATCGTTGAGATGGAACGCCGCGACGCGATCGAGTCCGACCTGCTCGTCAAGCTCCACAAAGGTGCGCTCGTATCCCTCATCGGTGCGCAAATCGTAGCCGGCGGCGAAGGCATGCTCGGTATCGAAGCACAAGCTCAGCCGCTGGTTCTCCTTCACGGCGTCGAAGATGCGTCCCATCTGGTCGAAGCGATAGCCGAGGTTGCTCCCCTGGCCAGCGGTAATCTCGAGCGCGACGCGGGTCCGGTATCCGGGGCAGGCCTTGTGCGCCTCGTCGATCGAGGCCGCGATCGTTGCGATGCCCGCTTCTTCGCCCGAGCCAACATGCGCGCCGGGATGCGTGACGAGATAGGGGATGCCCAGTTGCTCGCAGCGTTCGATCTCGTCGATGAAGCCCGCGATTGATCGTTTGCGAAGCGTCTGGTCGGGCGCGCCGAGATTGATCAAGTAGGAGTCGTGCGCGATCACGATCTTAAGCGGACTCGCAGCGAGCTTTTCGCGGAATGCAGCCACCTCCTCATTGGTGTAGGGTTTGGCCGCCCACTGGCGGCTGGTCTTGGTGAATATCTGGAGGCATTCGCAGCCGACGCTCATCGCGCGCGAAAGCGCCTCCGCGACGCCACCCGCGATCGACATATGAGCGCCAAGCAGCGGCCGTTTCATGGCGGGTTTGGGTGACGATGAAGTCGAAGCCATTGCTGGACCAGCGGGAATCTGAATGAACGCAGATGTTACACTCGAATCACCGTGCGCGAAACATCCGCTCTTGTCGCTGTTCATGCTTGCGGGCCGCGCGCGTGCGCGGCTATTTTCAGAGCATGCGGATGCGATCAGCGATGCTCCTGATGGCGATGGCGGCGCCGATCGCGGGATGCCAGCAGGTGATGGCGTTGCCCCCTTCGGTGACCGTCGCGCAGATCGAGGCCTCCGGGCATCCTGCCAAAGATCCCAACTGCCCGATGCCCATCCTGCACAATGACCCGCTGGCCGATTTCCGCAAGGTCGCGATCATCGAGGCGGTCGGTAACGTTTTTGCGAAGGAAACCGACGTGATGCCGGTGGTAACGCGCAAGGCCTGCGAGATCGGTGCGGAAGCCATCATCATAGTGGCAAGCAAATCGCAGACCTCGGAAAACCTGACCGGCTACTACATCAACGCCGTCGCGATCATCTATCAGAAGAAGGCGGCCCGCGCCGTTGGCGCTCCCGGTGCACATTAGCATTGCGCGCCCATAGTCTATGCAAACCAGCAGACGAACGGGCGCGAGGGGCGTAGGCGCGACCAGCGGGCGCCGGCTGAAGTCGATCGGCCTCATCGTCAAGCGCGCTCAGCCCGACGCGCTCACGATGGCGCGCGAGCTGAGCGGATGGATCCGCCAACAGAAGATCGAAGTACTGGCTGAAAGCGAGTTCAGCGCCGCACTCGCGGCAACCGCGCTGAGCAAGGAGGAGATCGCGCGCCACGCGGACTTGATCGTCGTGCTCGGCGGCGACGGCACGCTGCTCAGCATCGCGCGCCTGCTCGGCAGCCGCGAGACGCCGGTACTCGGCATCAATCTCGGCGGGCTGGGCTTCCTCACCCAGGCTACGATCGCCGAAGCGCAGGCATCGGTTGCGCGCGTGGTTGCCGGCGACTACGAGGTTGACCGGCGCATCACGCTCGAGGCGAGCGTGATGCGTGCCGAGGACGGCCGCGGGCATTCTAGCGGCCAGGCCTTCACCGCCGTTAACGACGTGGTGATCAACAAGCGCGCATTGGGCCGGATGATCCAGCTCGATGTCTTCGCCGACCGCAAGCCGTTCTGCTCGTATTTCGCCGATGGGCTGATCATCGCAACCCCGACCGGCTCGACCGCATATGCGCTCAGCGCCGGCGGCCCGATCGTTTACCCCACTTTGGAAGTGATGGTGCTTGCGCCGATCTGCCCGCATACCTTGAGCAACCGCCCGGTCGTTCTGCCCGACACGTTCGAGCTCGAAGTGCGCGTACGCGCCGCCGATCACGACGCGACCTTGACGCTGGACGGACAGGAATCAGCGCAGCTCGATGCCGCCGACACCGTGCGCATTCGTAAGGGCAAGGCCGCGGTCGCGCTGGTGCGCTCGTCGCATCCGTACTTCGAGATTTGGCGCAACAAACTGCGCTGGGGCTAGGGCGCCGACGATGCTCGCCGAACTGCGCATCCGCAACTTCGCGATTATCGAAGAGGCGGCGATCTCATTCGGCGCGGGCCTTAACGTGCTCTCGGGCGAGACCGGCGCCGGCAAGACCATCATCATGAATGCGCTCGCCCTCCTGCTTGGCGGCCGTGCGTCACCCGACGTCGTCCGCGTCGATCAGAAGGAGGCGCTGGTCGAGGCGATGTTCGAACTCGATGGCGAGGCGCCGCCGCCCGAGCTCGCCCAACTATGCGCCGAAGGTGGGCGCGAACTGCTGATTCGCCGCTCGATTGGCGAAGGCGGCCGCTCGCGCGCGACAATCAATGACGAACTGGCGACGGTCGCAAAGCTGGCGCGGATCGGCGCGGCGCTGGTGCAGATCTACGGCCAGCACGAGCAGCAGGCGCTGCTGCGCATCGAGGCGCATCTGCCGATCCTCGACGGTTATGCCGGGCTCGAGGCGATGCTCGCCACCTATCGCGAAGCTTACGATCGCGCCGATGAGATACGCGTGCGGCTTGCCGATCTCGAGCGCCGGGAACGCGAACGCAGCCAGCTGCTCGAGCTGGCGCGCTTCCAGCTCGCCGAACTGGAGCGCGCGGGGCTCGCGCCGGGCGAGGACGAGGAACTCGCCGCCGCGCGCACCATCCTCGTCAACGCGGCCAGACTCTCGAAGGCGGCTGCGGAAGCCTTCGAGCTGCTCTACGGCGATGGCGCGGCGCTCGATGCTGCCGGGCGCGCCGCTAACCGGCTGAATGAACCAGCGGCGCTCGATCCGGCACTGGCACAGCCGCTGGAAATGATCGCCGCGGCGCGGGCCAATCTCGAAGAGGCCGCGCATTCGCTGCGCGGCTACGCCGATCGCATCGAGGCCGATCCCGCGCGCCTGGAACAGGTCGAGACGCGCATCCAGGAGCTGCAGCGCATCAAGCGAAAATACGGCGGCTCGATCGAATCAGCGCTCGCCGCGCTCGACAACGCGCGCGCCGAGATCAGCGAGCTCGAGTCGATCGGAGAGAGCAAATCGGCGCTCGATCGCGAGATGGCGCATGCGCGCGCGCGAGTCGCTGAACTCGGGCGCGAACTCAGCAGCCGGCGCAACCAAGCCGCGCGCGAACTCAAGCGCCGCATGGAAGTCGAACTCAAGTCGCTCGGGATGCGCAACGCGGTCTTCGAAGCGCGCATCGCCGAGCTGCCGCAATCCGATGCCACGCTGATCGCCGAGGACCGCGCGATGGGCGCCGCCGGATGCGATACGGTCGAGTTCTACTTTTCGCCCAACCTCGGCCAGCCGCCGATGGCGCTGGCGCGAATCGCCTCGGGCGGCGAGCTGTCGCGGGTGATGCTCGCGCTCAAGCGGCTTGAAGCGCAACGCCGCGGCGTCGCCACGATCATATTCGACGAGGTCGACGCCGGAATCGGCGGTGCGGTGGCCGAGGTCGTTGGGCGCAAGCTCAAGGAGCTGGCCCGCTATCACCAGGTGCTGTGCATCACGCATCTGCCGCAGATCGCCGCCTTCGCGGATCGCCACTTCGTGGTCGAGAAAATCCAGCGGCGTGGCGCGACCCACAGCCGGGTGGCCGCGCTCGATCGATCGCAGCGCGCGGGCGAATTGGCGCGGATGATTGGCGGTGCCGAAGTCACCGACACTCTGCTGCGCGCCGCCAAGGAGCTGCTAACCCGCGCGCAAGCTTAAGAGCCAGCGTTGCGCCAACAGCGGGAGTGAAAGGACGATGGCGGATCAATTCAAGCAAGGCCAGGTGACCGCGAACGGCATCGATTTTCACACGCTCGCGATGGGAGCCGGGCCGCTCGCGCTATGCCTGCACGGATTCCCCGACACTGCGCGTTCGTTCCGGCATCAGTTGCCCGCGCTGGCCGCAGCCGGCTTCCGCGCCGTCGCACCTTTCATGCGCGGCTATGCGCCGACCGGTGCCGCACCCGACGGCCGCTATGACTTGGGCACGCTCGCGCAGGATGCGATCGCGCTAATCGATGCGCTTGGCGGCGGCGCAGACACAATCCTCATCGGGCATGACTGGGGTGCGGCAGCGGCGCATTTCGCAGCGGCTGCCGCGCCCGCGAAGATTCGCAAACTGATCACGGCCGCCGTGCCGTATGGCCCCGGCATTTTCCAGGCGTTCGTCACCAACTACGCGCAGCAGCGCCGCTCCTGGTACATGTTCTTCTTCCAGCAGCCGCTGGCGGAGGCCGCAATCCGCCACGATGATTTCGCATTCCTCGATCATCTGTGGCGCGATTGGTCGCCCGGATGGCGCTGGGCGCCCGAGGACATGGCCGCCCTCAAGGAGTGCTTCCGCGCGCCGGGCACTGTCGAAGCCGCGCTGGCTTACTACCGCCAGACCATCGGAGGGACGCTGAACGCTCCGGCGCAGCCCGCGGGTGCTGCACCCGTCACCGCACCGATAATGGTGCCGACGCTGATGCTTCACGGCCGCGACGATGGCTGCATCGGCACTGAGCTGCTGGCCGGCCAGGACGCTTACTTCCCGCGCGGCGTGCGCGTCGAGGTCGTGCCCGGCGCCGGCCACTTCGTTCATCAGGAGAAGCCCGACGCCGTCAATCGTCTGATCCTCGACTTCATCAAATCGTGAGGGCGCGCGCGTCCGGCCGATGATCATTCGTGACGTTTCCTTGACGGGCGTGCATCGGCGGCGCTAAACCGGCTGTAGCATCTCACTTGGATCGGGAGGGCAGTCCGATGGCCGAACGCATCGTTTCCGCGGACTCCCACGTAATCGAGCCCGCCGACCTCTGGACCTCGCGCATCGAGCGCCGCTTCGGCGATCGCGCGCCGCGGGTCGTCAAGCAGGTCGGGTCGCATCATGGCGACTTCTTTGTCGCCGAAGGTCTGCGTCCATTTCCGGTCGCTGGCTTCGCCGTCGCCGGCGCGGATCCGAAGGACTTCCCGGAGCGGATGGCCAGCGGTTATCCGGGCGTGCGGCCCAGTGGATGGGATCCCGCCGAACGCATCAAGGATCAGGAACTCGACGGCGTCGGCGCCGAGGTGCTCTATCCAAGCCTTGGGATGGGCCTCTATCAGCTCGAAGACGGCGCGCTGCGCGCGGCCAGCTTCCACGCCTACAACGAATGGCTCGCCGAATATTGCTCGTACGATCGCAAACGGCTGGTCGGCGTCGCGATGATTTCGCTGGATGATCTTGTGCAAGGCGTCGCGGAGCTGACGCATGCCGCCCAGAGCGGATTGCGAGGCGCGATGATCTGGGGCGCGCCGCCCGACGACCGTCCCTACAGCGACCCGTACTACGACAGCTTTTTCGCCGCCGCGCAGGACGTCGAGATGCCCATCAGCCTGCATATCCTGACCGAGCGGCGCGGCGGCACCGCGTTCTCGAGCGTGATGCGCAGTTATCCGCTGCTCCATCATGCGGTCGAGCGCTCGCTCACCGATCTGGTCTTCGCCGGCGTGCTCGATCGCTTCCCGCGGCTGCGGATCGTCTCGGTCGAAAACGACATCGGCTGGATCGCGCACTACCTCCAGCGGATGGACCATTCGTACGAGAAATACCGCTATCTCGAAAAGCGCGTCATTCCGAATCCGCCGAGCTATTACTTCCGCCGCCAGGTGCGCGCGACCTTCCAGGACGATCGCGTGGGAATTCTGAACCGCGAGATGATCGGCGCCGACAACTTGATGTGGGCCTCGGACTTTCCGCATTCGGATTCGACCTGGCCGCATTCGCGCGAAGTAATCGAGCGCGATTTCGCGGGCGTGCCGGCATCCGAGCGGCGCAAGATCGTCGCCGACAACGCGTCGTCGCTCTATCACCTGAACTAGCTCTCTCTACCCTCTCCCTTACAAGGGAGAGGGTAGGGTGAGGGTGCCCATGCCTTCGAGGACCGTGGGAGGATGCGCCCTCGCGCGCATGCGCGGTTGACTGTGCCGGATGCATCCGGTTAGCTGGAACTCCTTCCGGCGGTGGGGCTGTAGCTCAATTGGGAGAGCGCCTGAATGGCATTCAGGAGGTCGGCGGTTCGACCCCGCTCAGCTCCACCAATCAAATCAAGCACTCTTGCGTTTCGGACAGCATCCAACAAGCGGCATTGTCCGAAAAGTGTCCGAATTTGTCACGGGCGGCGGCTGAGAGACGCCGTATTCTGCCGCGACGGAATTGGTGGACGCCCCAGAATCGGTGAATCCACATGCTCGCATCGAAACAGTACGAGCTATGGCATGCTCGATTTGAGGCTGCTTGACATTCACGACCAGGAGGGTCTGACTGCGGCCGATCTCATTCACCCATTCGTTCTCCCCGAAAATGCGCAAGGCTTGAGCCGCAGCTCAATAGATGCCGTCACCTGGACCGTGTGCTCCACGTCGGGCAGATCGCGGCATGTTCGAACAGCTATGGCAGGACGCGACCACCTTCGGGTTTATTTTGTCAGACATTGGGAAATTTCCGAAGGTCGATAAAATAGCTATCGAGCGAAGTGAAGTGAGTTATACCTCTGAAAGCGTGCTTCCCGTGGGAACGACTCTTGGTCGACTTCAGGAAATCATTTCGCTTCTGGACTACCGGAAAGTGTCGGATGACCAGGAGGTACCGACCCGCGTCGGCAGCTATTTCTGGTACGAGCCCGAGAATTATGCGTCCTTCGTCGGCGTTGAGTTGGATGTGTATCGAACTCGGCGAGGCGATATCACCGTCACCACGCGAAGCAGGTCTAGTAGAAGTTATTGGGACCTGGCGCAACAAAACAAAACAATCAAACTCATAAGGGACCTGTTCGGCGGCCATTTCAGAACGGATGCGGGTCGCAATCGATATCTCAGGCTCGAAGGGTCGCCTCCCAGTCCATTGGCCTCCGGCTGTTTTCTTGCGCGGTGGCGCTTTCACAACGACTTGATCAGAGCCCGAATCTATCTGATGGCCAGAAAGTTTGACCCCACGGCCAAAGATAAGCCTACGGGTTTAAATTTTTTGGACGAAATCAATCCACGCTTACTATCCAATAATCTTTTGCTGCCCTATTTCATTGCCGTCTGGGAGGAGTACTTCCGGGCAACGTTCGCGGTTCTTTTCAAATGCGCTGCCAAGAAGGAAGCGGTACTAAGAAACGCTCGCATCGATCACACGGACCTCGAACAGATGGCGGCCGGAGCGCAGCCGGTCGAGCGCGCTGTCGCAGAGAGCTTTTCCTTTCAACGACCAAGCTCGATTGACAAGAACTTCAAGCTCCTCGCTCGAGAGCTGGAGGTTGCCGCTGTTCTTCGTAAGCCATTCCGCAGCCGAAAAATGTCCCTGTTCGACTCGATCGAGAGGCTGATCGATGTCCGCAACGAATTTGTCCACACGGGAACGATGGATATCGGTCTGTTTGATGAACAGCTAACGCAAGTCTCCAAGGACCTGGAAGTTGCTGTCAACCGCGTCTATGAGCATGTGTCGAAGCATTACAAAAGCATTACAAAGTTGTTCCCTCGCACGTTTGCTAGAACCAGAAGCTGAATGTTTAGTTGGGAGAGCGCCTGAATGGCATTCAGGAGGTCGGCCGTTCGACCTCGCTCAGCTCCACCAATAAAATCAAGAAGCTCCTCTAGTCTCCTGATGATTCCCGAGCACCGTGACGGGCAATCGCCGCGATCACGAGCTTGACGCCAGCGCCTAACACTGATCGAACTGCAGGATCGTGCCGTCGGGATCCTCGAAAAGACAAGTGAGTACCTTTTCGTTGCTGCGCTCACCGTAGGCGATGGCATCGGCCTCATAGGGCGGCACGATGATCTTTACGCCCGCCTCCTTGAGCTTGTTCACGCGGCTTCGGAGATCGTCCACCGAGAATGCGAAGTGGTGAAGGCCCACCTGGTCCAGCCGCAGAGGCTTGCCCGAGGGCTCGCGGTCAAGGGTCTGCGAGAGTACAAGAAAGCCTCCGCCGGCGCCATGAGCCCATCGCATGTAGACCGCGCGGCGTCTCCCGCGCCCGACTTTCTCTTCGGCGTCGAGCATCACCTCAAGTCCGAGCAGGTCGCGGTAAAATGGCAGCGACCGTTCCATATCGCTAACGCCGATGGCGACATGCGAGATTCCTTTCATGGCAGTTCTCCTCGAGAGCGTGCAGGTCTGGGAATCAAGCTCGTCAAAGCCGCGACCGCCGCGCGCCGCCGACAAGCGCCACACCTGAGCGGACCATCAGATCGATCTCCGCCTCGCTGTAGCCGGTTTCGCGAAGAATCTCCCGGGTATCAGCCCCGAGGTCCGGCGGTTCATTCGGCGCTCGCTTCTCACTGCCGGACACGAAAATCGGGCTGTCGACCGTCTCGATCGTCCCGTACCCCGGATAGTCGAAGTTGATGATCGCGCCGCATGATCGCATCTGCGGGTCGCGTACTGCTTCGTCGAGCGTCGGCAGCGGCGACCACTTGATGTCGTGCTGGCGAAACCGGCCGCGCCATTCGGACAAGTCCCTCGTCTCGAACTGCGATTGCAGGATCGCGTAAAGCTCAGCGGCGTTTTCCCTCCGGGCCTGATCGGTCGAAAACAACGCGCTGGAAGCTAGTTCAGCTTCGCCGAGCGCCTCGCATAGACGTGCGAATTCGCGCTCGGGGTCGAGCAACGCCACGATCATCGCGTGGCCGTCCCGGCTCAGGTAGGCGGCGATGAGCGGGTTGATCGGCCGCGCGCCGGGCTTGCGCTCGGGAAATCGCGCACCGCACAGTTTGGCTTGAATCTCGACGCTGTTGGCCCACGCCCCCGCAGCCATCAGGGAAGTGCTGACCTTTGAGCCCAATCCGGTGCGCTCGCGCCGATAGAGGCCGAGCATGATTGACGCGAACAAGGTGATGGCGGTGGGATGATCGCCCATCGCGGGCCGGGCACCGGCAGGGCTGCCGTCGGCGCCGGTGACACTGGTCATTAATCCAGTGCGCGCCCAGTATGCGAGCCCATCATAAGCAGGCTCGTCGGCGTCCTCGCCGGTCTCACCGTAGCCGGTTACGAGCGCATAGATCAGCCGATTGTTAATGGGCTGCAGGTCTTCCCAGGTGAGCCGGAACTTCTTCAGCAGAGACGGCTGATAGTTGGTCACGAATACGTCCGCATCACGGACGATCCGCAGCAGCGCGTCGCGTCCTTCAGCTCTGGTGAGATCGAGCGCCACGCTTCTTTTGTTGCGGCTCGTGAGCATCCAGGAGTAGCTGAGCTCGGAATGGGGATAACCGGGTACCGAAGGGAAACTGCGCCAAAGATCGCCATCGGGCGGCCGTTCGATCTTGACTACGTCGGCTCCAAAGTCGGACATAACCGTGGCGGCCGCGGGCCCTGCGACGTACGTAGCGCAATCAATTACCTTGAGTCCGGACAGGATGCCCTCGCGCGCATTCATACAATCTCCATCGCCGGTTCATTTCGGCGTTCGAGCTGGGGGAAAGTCCAATTGTTGGAGACGTTTAACATGGACAATTTGCCGCGCACCAGATCTTGCTTTTGCCGTTGGCCGGATGCGAGGGCGCTGCGCTACGGGCCTGAGGTCATCGATAACAGCACACAGGCTACTCTCGGTTAATTGACGTTGACTCTAATTTATCTGCTTGCGTCCTAATTCGCTCAATAGTAAGCTAGCGGTCACTAGCTGGAACAGGCTTTGCTTATCTAAAGCATCCATGGATGCTCTAAAAGAGCCGCGTCGAGGGTGAGCACATAGGACAGGGGGTGATAGTGCCTGTTCCGGGCCTTATATGAAGATACGGCTGGTGTCCCATGCCTCGGTCATCATTCGGTGCGGCGATACGCAAATCTGGACCGATCCATGGCTGTTCGGAAAGGTCTTCAATGACTCGTGGACGCTCTTTCCCGAAGCGAGCTTCGACCCATCGCTCCTGAGCGGGATCGACTACATCTGGCTCTCCCACGAACATCCGGATCACTTCCACATTCCGACCCTCAATTCGCTTCCCGATGACTTCAAGCATCGAGTCACGATTCTGTTCCAGAGCAACGGCAGCCATCATGCGTTCAAGGCCCTGGAAAAGATCGGCTACCTCAACTACCGCGTCCTGCCTCATCGCACGAAGATCGCGCTAACCCCGCAGACCCGCGTCTATTGCTATCGGGTCGGCACGCTCGATTCGGCGCTCGGCGTAATGAGCGGGGATCGCACGTTGTTCAACGTCAACGACTGTCGCATCAATGACGCCGACTGCCGCACCGTCTCGGGCGATCTCGGCCCGATCGACGTCGTACTCAATCAGTTCTCGCTGGCGGTCTATAACGGCTTCGACCATCCGGAAGAATATCTGGCGCGCGGGCGGCGCAGGGTGCTCGAGAAACTATCCGCGAATCATCGCGGACTTCACGCGAAAGTCACGATTCCTTTCGCGAGCCTGATGTACTTCTCGTCGGTCGACAACCGGTACATGAATGAGTTCCACAACCGTCCGCGTGACGTTTTCAACTACGTCAACGGTCGCGGCCAGCAATGCGCGGTGCTCTATCCGGGCGATACTTACACCGCGGGCGAAGCGTACGACTCGGGCCCGGCACTCAAACGCTACGACGAGCTGTGGGCCGGCTTCCCCAAGATGGATTACGACAGCCCACCGCAGGTTCCGCTGGAGCAGATTCGTGACGCGTTCCACACCCTGGCACGCCATCTGCGCGACAAATACCCGATGACGCTGCTGCGATTGCTAAGGCCGGTGGTGGTGAGGATCAACGACCTCGGCAAAACCATCGTCTTCTCGATCCCGGCCGGCACGCTGGCCGAAGCGCCGGGCCGCGATCCGGATCTAATCATCTCGGGCCAGTCGCTGTTCTTCTGTTTTGCGCGGCCCCACGGATTGCAAACGCTTGCCAGTGCCGCATGCCATCGCGTGCTTAAAGATTTCCGCAACTGGCGGATGCATCGGGCGCTGTTTGCACTTAATTCGGCCGAGGTCTATCTGCGCCCGCGCTTCGTCCTGTCGCGCAAGAACCTGGCGTACTTCCGAGACCGAATCCGCGGCTTCACGCGCTACAACGACATGACCCTCGCACGGTGAGAGTCCGCTATGTCGCGATAACACCGGCTCGCGACGAGGAGCGGTTGCTCCCCGGCCTGATCGCGAGCATGGTGCGGCAGACCAACCTGCCGGCGCGCTGGATCATCATCGATGACGGCTCGGCCGACGCGACCGCGCGGATCGTTGATGAAGCGGCGCGCGCCCATCCCTGGATCGAACCGCACCATCTGGAGTCCGGCCGCCCACGGGAAGCGGGTGGTGAGTCGGTAGTCATGCGCTTCCTGCCGCGCGAAGCCTGGCAGGACGCCGAATTCATTTTTCGGCTCGACGCTGACCTCTCGTTCGACTCCGGCATGATCGAACAGTTGATGGACGAGTTCGAACGCGACTCGAAACTGGGCATCGCGAGCGCCACGCTTTACGAGCCCAAGGATGGCGCATGGATCGAGCGGGTGGCGCCGGGTTTCCATACGCGCGGCGCGACCAAGATGTATTCGCGCGCCTGCTTCGAGGCGATCGGCGGCCTCGAAGGATGCGAAGGCTGGGATACCATCGACGAGATGCGTGCGGCCATGCTCGGTTTCCGCACGCGTAGTTTCCGCCACATCCATGCGCGCCATCATCGCCCGCAGGGCGCCGCAGGCGCGAGCTGGCGCGTCAGGATGCAAAAGGGGCGCACCGCGTACTACATCGGCTATGCGCCGCTATTTATGATTGCGCGAGCGCTGCGCAACTGCGTTGGCGAGATGGGGCCGGTCGGCGGGATGCTGATGCTCGCGGGCTACCTCGACTGTTATCTCAAGCGCCGTCCAATGGTCCGCGATCGTGAGCTGGTGCGCTTCGTTCGCCGCCAGCAAATGCGCCGTCTGGTCATGCTTCCCTCCGTGTGGCGCTAGCTCTCTCGCGGCCAACTCATTCACCTCCTTGATCGCAGCGCGTAATCGCGCTGTAGGTTGATTCGCGCGGGATAACCGTCGATGAGTGAGATCGCGATCAGACCAGCGCGTCAGGATGAAGCCGCACGGGCCGCTGAAGTTCTGCTCGTCAGCCGCAAGGCCGCATTCCCCTACATTCCGCCGAGCGCGCACAGCGACGACGAATTCCTGCCGTGGGTCCAGGATATTCTGATGCCCAAGGGCGGGGTCTGGGTCGCGACAGATGGAGAGCGCGTAGTCGGCGTCATGGTGCTCGAGGGCGAGGAGATCGAGCAGCTTTACATCCTGCCAGAGTTTCAGCGCCGCGGCCTCGGCGATCGCCTGGTCGCAAAGGCGAAGCAACTCAGCCCGCGGCGGCTGGGTCTCTACACCTTCCAGAGCAACACGCTCGCGCGTCGCTTCTATGAGGACCGCGGCTTTGTCGCGATCCGCTTCATCGATGGCGCCGACAACGAGGAGCGTCAGCCCGACATCTACTACGAGTGGCGCGCCGAGCGCCTAACACCGCGCTAGGATGGCGCCGCGACAGCCGGCACTCGCTTGAGTGATTGATCGACGCACGCCACCCACGCGCTTGCCATGATGCGTTACCGGATGCTCGCCGACCTGATCGTGATCGTTCACGCCGCCTACGTCGGCTTCGTTGTGATCGGCTTCGTGTTGATCCTCGCCGGAGTCGCCGCCGGATGGGAATGGGTGCGCAACTTCTGGTTCCGCGCCGCGCATCTGGCGGCGATCGGGCTGGTCTGCGCCGAGTCGGCGCTGGGCATCATCTGCCCGCTGACGGGGCTGGAGAACTCATATCGCGAGATCGGTGGCGAACGCGGCTACGCGGGCGATTTCATCGCGCATTGGGCCAGCCGCATAATCTTCTACGATGCGCCGCCATGGATGTTCGCGGTCGGATATTTCGGATTCGGTGCGATTGTGATCGTGACGTTCATGCTCGCGCCGCCACGCATGCCTTCAATGCGTGGGCATCGAAACTCCGAGACTGGCGATTCTCCGCGCCGCTGATCCTCCAGGCCGTTGCGTTCTTCCAGTGCGGTGCTATGAGTTTTCGACGATCTCTTGTAAGTACCGTCAAGGCGGGCTGAGTAGCTGGTTGATATTCAGATCACTGCGCAAGCACAGGAAGGTAGTTAATGGCCACGCCCGAAGAGTCCAGGAGCGTTGCGATGCTGAATCCGTCCGCGATCCGGAAGTTCGCCGTCGGCCTCAAGGGAAGAGTGATTCTGCCTGACGACGCCGACTACAACTCCGCACGCGCCGTCTTCAACGCGATGATCGACAAACGCCCAGGAATGATCGTTTGCTGCGCCGGTCCCGATGATGTCCGGAGCGCCGTCAACTTCGCGCGCGAGCAGAATCTGGTGGTCGCCGTCAGGGGTGGCGGCCACAGTGTCGCCGGCAAGGCGGTCTGCGACGGCGGACTGCTGATCGATCTTTCCGCCATGAAAGGCATAGAGGTCGATACAAATCTGCGCACAGCCCGCGCGCAACCCGGCTTGCGGCTGGGCGAGTTCGATCCCGCAACGCAGACTTATGGCCTGGCGACTACACTCGGAATTGTGACGAACACTGGCATCGCAGGGTTGACACTGGGAGGCGGTATCGGCTGGCTCAACGGCAAATACGGTCTGGCCTGCGATAACCTGCTCTCGGCGGATGTCGTTACCGCTGACGGTAGATTTCTGGCCGCGCGCGCCGACGAGAACGAAGACCTGTTCTGGGGGCTCCGTGGCGGTAGCGGCAATTTCGGCATTGTGACCTCGTTCCGGTACCAGTTGCATCGAGTTGGCCAAGTGCTCGGCGGGATGATCCAGTATCCGATCAGCGAAGCCCGCGAGCTGCTGCGCTTCTACGCCGAGTTCGCTCGAAGAAGCCCCGACGAGCTGAGCACGATGGCGGCCCTTCTGACCACTCCGGAGGGGCAGCCGGTGGTCGCCGTAGTTGTCTGCTACTGCGGCTCGTTAGAGGAGGGAGGAAAGGTACTCAAGCCGCTTAGAACCTTTGGCTCGCCGGTGGCCGACCTCATCGCACCCATGAGCTACGTGGAGATGCAGAGCCTCCTCGATGGGGGTTTCCCGCCGGGACGCCTGCACTACTGGAAGTCGAGTTTTCTGCGCACCATGAGTGATAACGCCATCGAGACGATCGTGGAGTACGCTACACACGGACCGTCGCCCACGACAACCGTTGGCATGCAGCAGATGCACGGCGCTGCCAGCCGCGTTGGCAGCACACAGACGGCGTTCGCGCATCGCTACGAGCAGTACGACTTCATGATCCTCTCAAATTGGCCTGACCCTGCCGACTCGGAGCGCAATCTCAACTGGACGCGCGAGTTCTGGGACGCAATGCAACCGCATCTGGAGGAGGGCGTGTACGTCAACAATCTCGGTGAGGAGGGCGAAGAGCGCGTCCGCGCCGCATACGGCCCCAACTACGATCGGCTGGTCGCGCTCAAGAACAAGTACGATCCGACCAACTTCTTCCGCCTCAACCAGAACATCAAGCCGACCGTGTGATCGCTGCTTGGGCGCCATCGTCGTGGCGCATTCGCGCTTGCGCCGCCTCTAATAACCTCCGCGCGCGCAGGCGCCTTCGATTGGCAGCCTTTTACCTGAGGGAACCTTACCTGATAATAAGGCTGCTGAACGATCGTTGAAGGCTCAGCCGCCCGTCATTTAGTCGCGAAGTAGAACTCATCTTGGGTCCGATTCCACCTAACCTGCCACGCCGCAGTATCGTTTTGCTGGCGGTCTGTCTTGCCGCCGCCCTCGCCGGATGCAACCGGGGGCAGGGTGGTTACCAGGGCTTCGGCGCTGGAGAGATCGTGCCGGTCACCGTGGCGACGGTCGAGCGCAAAACGATGCCAAGCCAGCTCCATGCGATCGGCAGCGTGCAGCCCTTTTCGACCGTCTCGATCAAAGCCCGCATCGGCGGCGCACTGACCGCGGTGCATTTCCGCGAAGGCCAGGACGTAAGGAAGGGCGATCTGCTCTTCACAATCGATCCGCGCCCACTGCGGGCCGCACTCACCGAGGCTCAGGCCAACAAGGCGCGTGACATCGCCAGGCTCAAACAAGCTGAAGAAGAAGAGCGCCGCTGGTCTTACATGGTCCAGCACGGGGTCGGCTCGCAGGAACGCTACGGGCAGGCGCAGGCCGATGCCGCCGCGCTGCGCGCGGCCGTCGCCGCCGACGAGGCCGCGATTCAGACTGCGACGCTCAACGTCGAGTACAGCGAGATCCGTTCGCCGATCGATGGCCGCACCGGCGGCTTGATCCTTCATGAAGGCAATCTGGTCAAGGCCAACGATGACAACGCGATGGTCGTGATCAATCAGGTCCGTCCGGTGTATGTCGATTTTTCAGTGCCTGAGAAGGATCTCGCCGAAATTCGGCGGCGGACCGCGGCGGGAACGCTCGACGTGCACGCCATCATTCCCGGCCAGGAGGATCACGAAGTCACCGGCGCGCTCAACTTCATCGACAACACTGTTGATCGCACTACCGGCACAATCCGGCTGCGCGCCGTCTTTGACAACCAGGATCAGCGGCTGTGGCCGGGCCAGTTCGTCAACGTGAATCTCACATTGACCCAGCATCCCAACTCGCTGGTCGTTCCATCGCAGGCGATCCAGACCGGCCAGGACGGCCAGTATGTATTCGTCGTGCGCAAGGATAAGACCGCCGAACGGCTGCGGGTCGTGGTCGGAGAATCAGTCGACGGCCAAACCGTGATCTCCAAGGGGTTGCGTGGCGGTGAGACGGTGATTACCGACGGCCAGCTACGGCTGCTGCCCGGCTCGAAGGTGGAGATCAAGAAGGGCATCGAAGACACGCAGGGCAGCGTCTCGTGAATATCGCCGAAGTTTTCATCCGCCGCCCGGTGATGACGACGTTGATCTCGCTGGCCGTCCTGCTGTTCGGCGCGATGGCGTATCGCTACCTGCCGGTGAGCGATCTGCCCAACGTCGACTTTCCGACCATCCAGGTGAATGCGAATTTGCCCGGCGCCAGCCCCGAGACGATGGCCGCGGCGGTCGCTACGCCGCTGGAACGCCAATTTTCCACTATCGCCGGACTGGATTCGATGAGTTCGACCAGCCAACAGGGCCGCACCTCGATCACGCTGCAATTCAGCCTCAGCCGCAACATCGATGCCGCCGCGCAGGACGTGCAGTCCTCGATTGCCGGGGCCCAAACCCGCCTGCCGCAGGGGATGCCGAGTCCGCCTTCTTATCAGAAGGTCAACCCGGCCGACCAGCCGATCATGTACCTCGCGCTCTACTCGCCCACGCTGCCGCTCTCCAAGGTGGATGAGTACGCCGAGAGCTACCTCGCCGAGCGCATCTCGATGGTCTCGGGCGTCGCGCAGGTGCAGATCTACGGTGCGCAGAAGTATGCGGTCCGCATCCAGCTCGATCCCAAGGCGCTGGCGACGCGCGGCATCGGTATCGATGAGGTCACCAGCGCGGTGCAGGCGGCCAACGTCAATCTCCCGACCGGCACGCTGTTTGGAAAACATCAGGCGTTCACCGTGCAGGCCAATGGCCAGCTCACCAATGCGGCTGCATATCGCCCGCTGATCGTCGCCTACCGCGCTGGCTCGCCGGTGCGGTTGGGCGACCTGGGACTGGTGCTCGACAGCGTCGAGAACGACAAGACCGCCGGATGGTATCGCGACACGCCATCGATCGTGCTTGCGGTCCAGCGCCAGCCCGGCACCAACACCGTCGAGGTCGCGCAGGGCGTGCGCAAGCTGCTGCCGAGCTTCCGCGATCAGATGCCCGCGTCGGTCTCGATTTCAGTGCTCTACGATCGCTCGGAGGCGATTCGCCGCTCGGTCAACGATGTCCAATTCACGTTGATACTGACCGTCGGGCTCGTGGTGCTCGTGATCTTTGTGTTCCTGCGCAATCTCTCCGCAACCCTGATCCCCAGCCTGGCGCTGCCGATGTCGATTCTCGGCACTTTCGCCGTGATGTACGGGCTCGGCTACAGCCTCGACAACCTCTCGCTGATGGCGATCACGCTCTCGGTTGGCTTCGTGGTCGATGACGCGATCGTGATGCTCGAGAACATCGTGCGCCATATGGAGATGGGCAAGAGCGCGATGGCGGCGGCGCTCGAAGGCTCCAGCGAAATCGGCTTTACGATCCTTTCGATGACCCTGTCGCTGGTCGCGGTCTTCATCCCGGTGCTCTTCATGGGCGGGATTTTGGGCCGGCTGCTGCGTGAGTTCGCCGTTACCATCAGCGTCGCGATCCTGGTCTCGGGCTTCGTTTCGCTCAGCCTCACGCCGATGCTTTGTTCGCGCTTCCTGACGCCGCCGCGCTCGATGCATCACGGGCGTCTGTACGCGGCGACTGAGCGGTTCTTCGACGCGCTGCTCGAGTTTTACCGCCGCACGCTGGATGCGGTGATGGGCCGTCCCCGCGCCACCATGATCGTCTCGGGCGCGCTGGTCGTCGCCACCGCGTTCCTGTTCATGGTTGTGCCCAAGGGCTTCATCCCCAGCGAAGACAACGATCAGATGATCCTCTTCACCGAGGCCGCGCAGGGCATCTCGTTCGAGTCGATGGCGGCGCATCAGCGCGCGGTCGCGCACATCGTGATGGCCGATCCCAACGTCGAGAACTTCTTCTCCGGCATCGGCGGGGCCGGGCCGGGCGGGCTGCCTAACTCGGGCATCATGTTCACGCGCCTGAGGCCCCGTGCGAAACGGGCGCTCAGCGTCGATCAGGTGATGAACCGCTTGCGGCCCAAGGTCGCGCGCGTGCCCGGGGTGCGCACCTTCATGCAAAATCCGCCGCCGATCCGCATCGGCGCACAGTACACGCGCAGCACCTACCAGATGACGCTGCAGAGCCCCAACACCGCCGAGCTCTACCGCTATGCGCCGGTGCTGGAGACCCGGATGCGTGCGCTGGCCGGCATCCGCGACGTCACCAGCGACCTCCAGATCCTCAATCCGCAGGTCAACGTCGCGATCGATCGCGACAAGGCCGACGCCACTGGCGTCAGCGCATTGACGATCGAGGACGCGCTCGATTCGGCGTATGGCGCGCGCCAGATCTCGACCATCTATGCGCCGATCGATCAGTACAAGGTCGTGATGGAGCTGGCGCCGCAGTATCAGGCCGACCCGGGCGTGCTCTCGCTGCTCTACGTGCGATCACGCAGCGGTAAGCTGGTGCCGCTGGCCACCGTCACCAAGATGACGCGCACGCTCGGCCCGCTGGCGATCAACCATTCCGGCCAGTTGCCCTCGGTCACGATTTCGTTCAACGTCGCGCCCGGCGTTTCGCTCGCCAAGGCGCTGCACGACGTTACCCGGCTCGCGGCCAACACGCTGCCCGAAGGCGTCACGACCAACTTTCAGGGCACCGCGCAGGCCTTCGAGTCATCCTCCGCCGGTCTCGGCATTCTGCTGGCACTCGCGATTGTCGTCATCTACCTCGTGCTGGGCGTGCTGTACGAAAGCTTCATCCATCCGATCACGATTCTCTCAGGGCTGCCTGCCGCCGGCTTCGGCGCGCTGCTGACCCTGACGATCTTCGGGATGGAGCTCGACATGTTCGCCTTCGTCGGCATCATCATGCTGGTCGGGCTGGTCAAGAAAAACGCCATCATGATGATCGACTTCGCGCTCGACGCGCAGCGCACCGCAGGCAAGAACGCCGCGGACGCGATCTACGAGGGATGCACTGTGCGCTTCCGGCCGATCATGATGACCACGATGTCAGCCTTCATGGGCGTCCTGCCGATCGCCGTCGGGCTGGGCTCGGGCGCCGAGGCGCGCCGGCCGCTGGGGATGGCGGTGGTTGGCGGGCTGGTGGTCTCGCAGCTGCTGACGCTCTACATCACGCCCGTCTTCTACGTCTACATGGACCGGTTCCATCAGTGGATGCTGAGTTGGCGGCGGCGCTCGTCGATGGCTTCCGAAACCGCCGCAGCACGCTAGCAGCGCGCCAATAGGCCCGCTCCCCTCCTTGAGAGGAAGGAAACGGACAGCCTAACGCTCGATCCATACCCACGTAGCTCCAATAGACATCATCAAGCGACGGTCGCGAAGTGATCGCGACCGCTGATACTCAAATTCAATGAGGTCCATATTCTGCCGGATACGGGTTTCCGTTTGTGGACCTTGACAACGAATAGAGATTATACCGAGTTGTCTATATCGGCGACGTTCTTTGGGAATGCGCGGTGCGAGGGCACGCAGGTCTTTGTCTGCCGTCACCAGCACTGCGGCATCCTGCTCCCCGACGGCGGCGACTATCGAGTCAGCCACGCCTTTCGCCATAAGCAGTTGCACCAGCTCAACCTTGTGGCCCCGCTCTGTGAACACGTTCGCAACGGACACCGGCACACACTCATCCAGATGGATTAGTATCCCCCCGAGGAGCACTAGGCACTAGCGCGACGCTTTTTGCGTGGGGCTCGTAACTGTAATTGTTGTTCGTGCCTAAGTGCTACTTCAATATCCTTCTCTGTGAGTCTTGGGAACTCTTTGATAATAGCTTGGGTATCGTATCCGGCTTGAGCGTACTCAAGAATCGCACTTGTCGGGATACGTGTCCCTTTCATTACCCATTGATTATGCAGTAGGTATCGTTTGCGTTCGACGGTACCGTACTCATCTGGCGTACGATCTCGCAGTTTATTGGCCGCAGCCCGCAGGTCCTCGCCAACACTCTTTAGGTCAATCCGAATTGCCTGCTGCTGTCCGCCCACGGCATCACGAATCACGTCTGAACTCGGTTCTTGAAAAAACACCTCTTTGCCAGCTACAAAGATAACAATGCTCGACCAGGGGGTTTCGTGGTAGTGTTTGAGGAGTTGCCCGACTTTCCTCAGAGTTTGGAGCGGTTTGTGGTGCTGATTGCGCAGAATCGCAATCGTTCGGAGACCCACTAGGTCGCGAAAAGAATAGACCCGGCTGTGCGGACTATGCCGTTCTTCATCAGCAAATGTTGGGTTGAAGAAGCCGGTCTTGTCCCAGTAGCGCAACTGCCCATGGCTGAGTCCTGTCAGCCGATGCACATGCTCCGCACTGAAAGCTCTTACGTCGGTCGCCACATGCTTCCCCCTGCTTGAGGGGGATGGTTATATCATACCGACCTGTCACGTCGAGCACACCCTACCTATGGCGGTAAGGTCAGTGAAGTATATTATCGCCTTCTTGAGAGGCGCCTTCTTGGGAGGGGCAAGGCGCGATGCCTTGCGGGCGAGGGGCAAGGTTTGGGATTTATGCCCTACGGCCCGCGCGGCTTACAGCCCGGCTGGCGTGAATCGCAGCATCCAGCTCACGCGCGACGCTCCGGTCATACCCGCGGTGACCTCCGCCTCCACGGTCAACACGTCACCCTCGATGAAGGTCATCGAATTGACAGGATCGGTGCACAAGGTCGCGCCGACGCCGCTGATCGCGCACGCCAGCCGGCCCACGACCGCGCACGCCGACGAAGATCTGCCCTGACATACGTTGAACGTGCGGGTCTTGCCCAATCCGGGAGCCGCCTCGAGCAGCACGCGCAAATTCGTCGCAGTACCGGCGGGGACCACAACGCCGGCGGCCGCGGTTCCCGCCGCCACCGTCTGTCCGAGTATGATCCCGTTCGATGGGCCCATGAAATCCAGCTTGCCGGTATTGTCCGATAGCGTGTAGAGCGCGCTGGAACCGCCCGCGAGGTATGTGACTGCGGGTCCGGCCGGACCAGTTGCTCCAGCCGGTCCGATCGGCCCGATCGCGCCCATCGCGCCGCTTGAGCCCGTATCGCCCTTGTCACCCTTGTCGCCCTTCAGGCCTTGTGGTCCGGCCGGTCCGATCGCTCCGATCGCACCGACGGCGCCTGTCGCGCCAGTATCACCTTTGTCGCCCTTGAAGCCTTGCGGCCCAGTCGGTCCGATCGCTCCGATCGCGCCGACGGCACCCGTCGCACCGACAGCGCCAGCTGAGCCCACTGCGCCAGTCGCGCCCGTATCACCCTTCGCGCCGGTTGCTCCGACCGCGCCCGTCGCACCCACTGCGCCAGTCGCGCCCGTATCACCCTTCGCGCCGGTTGCTCCGACCGCGCCCGTCGCACCCACTGCGCCAGTCGTGCCTGTATCACCCTTCGCGCCGGTTGCTCCGGTTGAGCCCGTATCGCCTTTCAAGCCTTGCGGCCCTGCCGGTCCGATCGGTCCGATTGCGCCGGTTGCTCCGACTGCGCCCGTTGCACCGACGGCGCCAGTTGCGCCCAGTGCGCCAGTCGCGCCGGCGTCGCCTTTGTCACCCTTCAAGCCCTGCGGACCAGCAGCTCCGATTGGTCCGATCGCTCCCGTCGCGCCGACCGCGCCAGTCGCACCGACGGCGCCAGTTACGCCTACTGCACCAGTCGCGCCGGAGGCGCCCGTAGCACCTGCGGCGCCAGTTGTTCCAGTATCACCCTTATCGCCTTTGTCACCCTTATCGCCCTTATTGCCTTGAGGTCCGGAAGCTCCAACGGGGCCTTCGGGTCCGGCCGCGCCGGTGTCGCCTTTAGGCCCCAATGTTCCCGCAGCTCCAACGAACCCCGCGATCCCCGGCGTGCCCGGATCG
>JBGPUE010000020.1:0-45680 GCA_041491005.1 Binataceae bacterium (SeqCode)
GAATGCCGTGCCGGCCGCGTCACATGCCACTACCAGCTCGGCCATCCGCATGGCTTTTACAACCATATGTACATGGGTGAAGTTCACTACTGCATCCCGGTGCATGACCCGGATGGAGTGTTGGAGGGACTCAAAGAGTCAACCGCCGAATACCCCGAGGCGCTGCGCGGTGCGCTGATCGGCAAGCACATGTTCGACGCCGATTTCGAATTGGCGATCGCGGAGAAGCCGGCGGCCCGCGGCGACGTCTACTACGCGGCCGGATGCCTGTTTCGCTCGGTCGGCTTCCTCGTCCAGGTGCTGTATGCGCTCAATCGCCGCTACTTCGTCAACGAGAAGGGCGCGATGCGCGAGCTTGAGTCCTTCGCCCTGAAACCGCAAGATTTCAGCGCGCTCGCCGCCCAGGCGCTGGGGGCCGTGGGAATGACGCGAGATCAGATAAGTACGGCTATCGGCACAGTGCGCAGCTTGATCGAAGCAACGCGCGAACTCTGCGCCGGCCTACAAACCCAGCCGCCACAGGTTCAATGAGCCGCACCATCGGTGCGGACGAACCGAGCTCGCATCATGCATGTAACGCCCTCTTGGGCATCCACGCCCGGTAGAAGCGCCATAGGCGGCAGAAGACGAGCGTCGCCGTTGCGCTTCGTGCTCATGCTGGCCTTGGCGGTGTGGCCCGCCGGATGCGTATCGATTCAGCCGACGCGACCGCCCATTCCCGAAGAGCCGCCGCGATCGCTCCCTTTCAAGGTACGGCTGGCCGAGGGCGAACCCGACGACCTGCCGCCAATGGTGGCCGCATCACTCTCCGATAAATCACCGGTGACGTTCTCGTATCGCGAAGACCTGGGCCACGAGCATCACACCGTTCCGCTATGGATAAGCGCATTCAATCCGCTGACTTTCTTCGGCGCGCCGACTGGCAGCACCGCCGTCACGGCCTTCGCCCAATTGGTCATCCGGCGCGGCGACACCATACTTGGCGACTACGCCGCTGACGCGCGCGTCAGCGCAGACTACGGCCTCACCTATGGTACGACCAATCTGGATCTTGATCGCGCGGCGCTCGCTGAAGTGAGGCGGAAGATCGATGATGAGCTCGCGCGCGATTCGATCCGGCTCGCGCAGCGCAACGCGGCATCATCGCGCCAGCAACCGGATTGAGCTGATGACCGCTCGGATTGAAAGGCTCGTGCTATCGACCGTCTTGGCCGTGTTCGCCGCCATCGCCGGCGGATGCTCCGTGCAAGGCGAGCAGTTCCGGCGCGCCGAACTTCCGGGAGTCTCAAGCGCGATCTATGTCTATCGTCCGTACCACTATGAGGGATCGGCGATAAGACCCGCTGTCGCATGCGGCGACTCGTCGGTGGAGCTCGGGCCCGGCGGATATCACCCGTTCGTGGTCGATCCCGGCAAACCGACGTGCACGGTGCGTACCGAGACCACCGATGCGATCGAGATCCGCGCGCTGCCGGGCCGCGCCTACTACGTCAAGGAGGAAATGGGCTGGGGCATCTTCATCGGGCATCCGCATCTCTATCCGATGGACGCCGACCAAGCCCAGACCGAGATCGAGAGTTGCTGCCGGCTCCAGTAGTGACACTGTATAATCGCACGCAACGACCTTAGAGGTTTCCGAATGAAGCTGGTTGGATTGTCGCGCGCGATCGCGATTTCACTCATGCTGGGTGCGATCGGCGGATGCGCTGTACAGGGCGAGAGTTTCGAGCGGGTTGAGGCGCCGCTCGGCAAAACCGTGATCTACGCTTACCGGCCATTTATCTTCTCGAGTGTGAGCGCCGATCCGTTCGTCAAATGCGGGCACAATGGCTTGCAGCTCGGGCCGGGCGGCTATCATGCCTATGTCGAGGAGGCGGGCACAGTCATATGCCACGCACAGGGCGAGACGAGCAAGACTGCCGAAGTGAAGATCGATGCGAAGCCAGGCGAATCGTATTACGTAAAAGTACAGATGGCCGCCGGCTTCCCATATCCTGACGCTGCGCTTAATGCAGTGGACGCCGCGACCGCGGGGCCTGAGATCGATCAATGCAAGCGACAATGATGATGCGATGGAGCAGCCGGCACCGATATTGATTCAGGCCACCGCTCGGGCCGATATCGCGACCGCGCGGCGGCTGTTCGAAGAGTACGCGGCATGGCTCAAGGTCGATCTGTGCTTTCAGGATTTTGATCGCGAACTCGCCACGCTGCCGGGCCACTACGCGCCGCCTGCCGGACGCCTGTTGCTTGCGATGATCGACGGCCGGGTCGCCGGATGCGTCGCTCTGCGGCCGCTGGAGCGCGAGGTGTGCGAGTTGAAGCGGATGTGGGTGCGGCCGGAGTTTCGGGGACTTGAAATCGGCAGGAAACTCGCCGAGGAAGTCATCGCACAGGCACGCTCCATCGTGCTAGCCGACGGCACGCGCTACGCCCGGATGCGGCTGGATACGCTGGCCTGGATGACGGCGGCGATCGCTCTGTACCATTCGCTCGGGTTCCGCGAAATCCGGCCATACCGCTACAACCCGCAGCCGGACGCCGTCTTCATGGAACTCGAACTGCGATGACCGCGGCGCATCGAATTGTATCACTCATCCCGAGCGCTACCGAGATCGTATGCGCACTCGGTTTCGAAGATCAGCTCGTCGCGCGATCGCATGAATGCGACCATCCGGCGGCGGTAACGCGTCTCGCCACATGCACCGCACCCAAGTTTGACCCTGACGGTACCAGCTATCAAATCGACCAGCGCGTCAAGGCGATTCTGCAGGAGGCGCTCGCCGTCTATCGCGTTGACGCCGACCTGCTCCGGCGCTTGCGTCCGGATGTTATCGTTACGCAGTCGCAATGCGAGGTATGCGCAGTGAGCCTCCGCGATGTGGAGCAAATCGCGCGCGACTATCTCGATTCCGAGGTCCGGATCGTCTCGCTCGCACCCAATGCGCTCGGTGATATCTGGGCGGATATCCAGCGCGTCGCCGATGCGCTGGGCGCTTCCGAGCGCGGGCGCCAACTCGTCACGAAGCTGCAGGAGCGGATGCGCGCGATCGCCGATCGTGTGCGTAGCATCGGGCCGCGTCCCACGGTCGCATGCATCGAATGGATCGACCCGCTGATGGCGGCGGGCAACTGGATGCCCGAGCTGGTCGCGATGGCCGACGGCGTGAATCTGCTCGGCGACGCCGGCCAGCACTCACCGTGGATCAAGCTCGAAGATTTAGCGCGCTGCGATCCCGACGTTATCTTCGTCGCGCCGTGCGGTTTCGACATCGCGCGCTCGATGCAAGATCTGCCCGCGCTGGCCCGGACGCCCGGATGGGCAAGCCTGCGCGCCGTGCGCGATGGCCGCGTATACGTCGCGGACGGCAACCAATACTTCAATCGCCCCGGCCCACGAATCGTTGAGTCGCTCGAAATCCTCGCCGAGGTGTTCCATCCGGGCGCGCTCGACTTTGGCCATCGCGGCACGGGCTGGCGGTCTCTCTAGCGGGCCCTTTCCGCACCCTCGCGTGCGTCCTTGCGACGCCAGTTGCCGATTTGACAGGCTTCGCCCCGAAGCGGCATTACAGTCGTGCGGGGTATCTTCTGGTCTGATCGGAGGAGACAAGCTTCATGCCTTACGCCGAGGGACGCACTTTCTACGACGCCGACAGCCATATCATGGAGACCCGCAACTGGATGCTGCCCTATGCGGATCCGGGGATTCGCGAACGCCTGGCGCCGCTTTACCTCGGCGGAGCGGGCCGGATGGTCGACGACGCTCTGGAGGCGATCGAAGGCCGCCGCGCCAGTAACGCGGCAGCGGCGGATGCCGAAAAGAATCTGATGACGGCCAAGGGCTGGATGGCGCTGGGCGCCTTCGATTCGGCCGAGCGCAGCCGCGCGCTCGATCTGCTGGGATTCGATCGCCAGCTCGTCTTCACGACCTTTGCGCCAACGCATTTTTGGAGCCGTGGCAGCTTCGACGTCGGCAACTTCGAGGCCGACGTACTGTATGGCGGAACGCGCGCGCACAACCGCGCGATTGCAGACTTCTGCGGGAATGACAAGCGCATGATCGGGGTCGGCTTCGTGCCGCTGGACGTTCCTGAGCTCGCGATCCGCGAAGTCGATGAAGCGATCAAGCTCGGCTGCGGCGCGATTCATATTCCTTCGATACCGCCCCGCCAGACGTCGCCGGTGCATCCGGACTACCATGGCTTCTGGGCTCGCTTGCAGGATGCGGGCGTGCCATTCGTCCTGCACGTGGGGGGCGGCGGCAAGCAACTGCTCGACGCATTCCACAACAATGGCAAACCTCCGGTCACCGACTTCCTCGGCGGCGGCGAGAACATCCGCTCCAAGGACCTGATGGTGATTCACTACATGCCCGAGATGTTCCTCTCCTGCATGGTGCTCGACGGGCTGTTCGAAGAGTTCCCGCGGCTCAAGGGCGGATGCATCGAGCAGGGCGGGATGTGGGTGGTGCCATTTCTGCGGCGCCTGGACATCGCACAGGAGACCTTCAAGCGCAGCGAGCCGGCATTGAAGCTGCCGATGCGCGCGTCGGACTACGTCCGGCGCAATTTGCGCTTCACTCCGTTTTCGACCGAGCCGGTGGGCTGGATGATCGAGAACGCCGGCGAGGAGCTGTTCCTGTTCTCTTCGGACTATCCGCACATCGAAGGCGGCCGCAATCCGATCAAGCGCTTCGAGGAATCGATGGCCGCAATCAGCGAAGCGAAGAAGGAACGATTCTACTCGGGCAATTTCGCCGATTTGATGGGAATGGGCACGTAAGCCCGGGCCGTGCGCAGTCGAAGCGTGCGGCGGGCAGGATGCGAATCGCGCGCCCCTTGAATTTCTCCGGATCGATCCGGCCGGGAGGACGTACCGATGAAAGCAGCCGTTCTCGAACAATTCCAGAAGCCGTTGGTGATCCGCGAGCTTCCTGACCCCAAGCCCGGCGTGCGCGACGCCGTGATCCGCGTGGAGGCCAACGGCATCTGCCGCAGCGACTGGCACGGCTGGATGGGCGATTGGGAGTGGATCGGCTTCAAACCGACGCCGCCGCGCGTGCTTGGCCATGAGTTCTGCGGCGTGGTCGAAGAGACCGGCCGCGAGGTCAAGCGCTTCAAGCGCGGCGATCGCGTGGTGGCGCCGTTCAATCTCGGCTGCGGCAGTTGCGAGCATTGCCTCGCCGGCCATCAGAACACCTGCGCCAACATGCGCGCGCTCGGCTTTCATTTCGATGGCGGCTACGGCCGGATGTCGATGATCCCGGATGCCGATCTCAACCTCGTCAACCTACCCGAGTCGATCGCATTTGTGGAGGCGGCGAGCCTCGGCTGCCGCTTCATGACTTCATTCCACGGTGTCGTCGACCGCGCCCGGGTCGAAGCCGGCGAATGGGTGGCGGTGCACGGATGCGGTGGAATCGGGCTGGCCGCGATTCATATTGCGTCGGCTCTGGGAGCCAACGTGATCGCGGTCGATATCGACGATCGCAAGCTCACGATGGCACGCGAGCTCGGCGCGCAATTCACTGTCAACGCGGCCAAGGACAAGGCGCCCGAGGCCGTCCAGCAGATCAGCCAGGGCGGTGCGCATGTCTCGATCGACGCGCTCGGCGAGGCCGTGACCTGCATCAACTCGATCATGAGCCTGCGCAGCCGCGGGCGTCATCTGCAGATCGGGCTGACCACAATGAAGGAAAAGGGCCAGGTCGCCATCCCCATCGACATGCTGGTCACGCGCGAACTCAGCGTCATCGGCACGATTGGGATGCAGCCGCCGCGCTATCCGACGATGCTCAGGATGGTCGAGTCTGGCAAACTGCGCCCCGGCCGGATGGTGGGGCGCACAGTCGCGATCGAGGAAGCGAGCGACGTGCTTTCTTCGATGACCCAGTACGGCACGCTCGGCGTGACGGTGATCAATAAGTGGTAGCACGCGCTCTCTTCTCCCTCTCCCTGACCAGGGAGAAGGTCGGGGCGAGGGTGAGATGACCGCCGCAAAGAGCACCGTCGCGTAGAAGTCTTCGATGCCCTACAAGACGATTCTCTACGAGCGCAGCGGGCGCATCGCGCGCGTGATGCTCAATCGGCCGCGCTATCGCAACGCGCAGTCGCGCGTGCTGCTCGAAGAGCTGGATGCGGCGTTTGCAGAAGCGGTCGCTGACGATGAGGTCCGCGTCATCGTGCTCGGCGGCGTGGGCGACCATTTTTCAGCGGGCCACGATCTCGGCACGCCTGACGAACTCGAGGACTTCGCGCGCCGTCCGTATCCGAAGGGGATGCGCGGGCAGTATATGCGCTCGTGGAACCACAACGTCGAGAACACGCTGCGCTGGCGCGAGCTTCCCAAGCCGACCATCGCGATGGTGCAAGGATATTGCATCTTCGGCGGATGGATGATCGCTTCCGCGATGGACCTGATCGTCGCGGCCGACGACGCCAAGCTGCTGCCTGCGTTCACGCAGTATTTCAGCGCGCCGTGGGACCTCGGGCCGCGCAAGGCCAAGGAAATCCTGTTCCAGAACCGCTTCCTGAGCGGGCAGCAGGCCTGCGAGCTGGGCTTCGTCAACCTGTTCGTGCCGCGCGCTGAGCTCGAAACCCGCACGATGGAGATCGCCGAGCGCATCGCGGACAACGATCGCTTCATCGTGCGGATGATCAAGTTCGCGGTGAACAACGCGCAAGATGCGATGGGCTTCCGCGCCTCAGTCCGCTCCGCGCATTCGGGCTACATGCTGATCGAAACCGGCGGGCGATTGCGCACCGGCAGCGGCGACGAGCCGCCCGCGATGCGCCAACTCGATATCGTGGCCCGCGCGCTCAAGAAAGAAAAATAGCGGCGCCATCAGCGCTTGCGCGCCAGATAGGACAGCGCCTCGCGCGTCGGCGTCAGCCGGATACCGAGCGTCTCGACTAACGGCTTGATATCGGTCGCGTTGTCGGCGGTGACAAACGTCACCGCATCCTTCGAGAATAGCGGCGTCGGCAGTTTCTCGGCGATCGCACCCGCCATCCGCATCAGGCCTTCCGGAATGTGCACGAGCGGCCGCCGATGGCCAGTGACGTCCATGATCATGCGAATCAGATCGTCAAAGGTCATCGCTTCGGGGCCGCCCACTTCGAACGTTCGAGCGAGCGCCTTTTCGCCCGCTGTCAGAGCCAGCGCGACGCAAGCCGCGAGATCATCGACCAGCACCGGCTGCACTTTCTGGCGGCCCGTGCCGGGCACCGCGAAGATCGGCGCGAAGCGAATCGCGCGCGCCAGGCTGTTGACGACCTTGTCCTCGGGGCCGAAGACCAGCGACGGACGGAAGATCGTGTACGGGATGCCCGACTCGCGAATCGCGCGCTCGGCCATACCCTTGAAATGGAATCCCGGATGCGAACTGCGCTCGTCGGCGGCGGCCCCGCTGATGTAAATGAAATGCCGGGCGCCGCCGTCCTTCGCGGCCTTGAGCAACGCGACCGTGCCGCCGTAATCGATGCGCTCGAAGGTGAGCCCCCGGCGCGGATTCTCGATCGGGTAGCCGTCGAACTGCGTCGAATTGACGACCGCATCTGCGCCCGCGATCGCTTCGCCAAGTGACGCCGGATCGGTAACCTCGCCGCGCGCGTATTCGACGTTCGGCGATCCTAGCTTCTCTCGCGCGCGGTCAGGATTGCGGCTGAGCACGCGCACGCGGAATTCGGCCAGCGGCGCGAGACGCCGCGCGATCGCGCGCCCGATGAATCCCGAACCGCCTGCGATCGCAACCAATCTCTGTTGGGAAGCAGCCATCTCGAATAGCTACGCAGCGCGAACAATTAGGGTTGCTCGAATCGTTTGCGCGCGATGAATTCGCCTCGGCCGGCGCGGGCGCCGGGTTTGCGATCCCTGACGATCACCTCGCCGCGCGCGACGGTCGCCGCCGGCCAACCGTGCACCTCGAAGCCTTCAAAGGGATCGTAATCGGCCGCCGAGTGCATCTCGGCAGCGCGGATTGTCACGGTGCGATTCGGGTCGAAAACGACCAGGTCCGCATCCGAGCCCTTCGCAATGACACCCTTGCGCGGATAGAGCCCGAAGATTTTCGCGGGATTCGCCGCCAGCAGCTCGACCAGCCGTTCGACTGTGATCCGCTTCTTCGCGACACCCTCCGAGTAGAGCATTGGCAGCAGGGTTTCGAGGTTCGCCATCCCGGGCGGAATGCGTGTGAAGCGATCGGCCGCGAGCTTGCGTTCAAGGTTCCAGCAGCAATGGTCTGTCGCGACGACATCGACGGTGCCGTCGGCCAGCGCCTCCCACATGGCGTCCACGTCGCGCTGGCTGCGCAGCGGCGGATATCCGACGAAACGCTCGCCGCGCGGTTCGCGATAGCGTTCTTCAGTCAGATACAGAAAGATGGGGCGCGTCTCCGCGAGTACCGCGCGTCCCTCGGCGCGCGCGCGGCGGATTTCCGTGATGGCCGCGGCGCTGGACAGATGTACAAAATAGGCCGACGCGCCCGCCAGGTCGGTCATCGCCAGCGCGCGCGCGACGGCAGCCGCCTCTGACAGTGGTGGGCGGCTCGCGCTGAAGTGTGCGACACTTGCCTTGCCTGCGGCCAGCAAGCGCTCGGTGCAATAGCCGATCAGATTCTCGTCTTCGGCATGAATCGCGAGTAGTGCGCCGCATTCGGCGGCTGCCCCAAACAGGCGCATGAAGTCGCGTGCACGGTCCTCGAAGCCGCGCATCATGAAAATCTTGAAACTCGTGTAGCCGTCGTCGACCAGGCGCGGCAGCTCGCGGATCGCTTCCACGGTTGGATCGAGTACCGCGATGTGAAATCCGTAGTCGATGATCGCGCGGCCGCGCGCCTTTTCATGCCATTTGATAACCGCGTCGCGCAGGCCACCGCCGGGCGGCTGGAACGCATAGTCGACGATCGCCGTCACGCCGCCGGCCGCGGCCGCGACGGTGCCTGAATGGAAGTCGTCAGCCGTGTTCGCGCCGAACATCTCAGCGTCCAGATGCGTGTGGGCATCGACCACTCCGGGCATCACGAGCATCCCGGACGCGTCGATTGTCTCGCGCGCTGCGGAAAGAGTTCCGCATGGCGCGATCGCCGCTATCTTTCCGGAGCTGATCCCGATATCAAACGCGCCCGCATCCGGCGCGCCACCCACGACGGTGCCGCCCGCGATCGCGAGATCGAAGGTCACGCTAACGGTCTCGGCGACGAACGCGAACCCGCCGCGCACGCGGATGCGCGTAGGTCTCAAATGCGGTGAGGCGAAAGCGTGAGACTTCGGGCCGGCAATTCATCCGTACTCGCACCCAGAAGGTGCCCAACCCGCGATTGGTGTAGATGTAGAAATCCTCGTAGCGGTTGAGTCCTGCGTAGTACTTTTTGCCCAGGCGCAGAATCGACTTTAGCGGTGTGCCGTAAAGCGGGATGCGCACGACGCCGCCGTGGGTGTGGCCGGAAAGCATCACGCCGGGCGCGAAGCCGCGCGCATGCAGCGCGGTGTCAGGGTTGTGCGCCAGCACGATCGTGCAATCGTCAGGCTTGACGCGGCTGAACGCGCGCGACGGCTCCGCGCGCCGCGTCCAGAGATCGTCGATGCCGACGATCACCAGCTCCTGGTCGCGCACTTTGAGCCGGCGGCTCTCGTTGCTCAGCACCTCTGCGCCCGCGCGTTTGAGGGCTGCGGCAATCGGCTCGAAGCGCGCCCAATGATCGTGATTGCCGGGAATCGCAAACACGCCGACCGCCGGATTGAGCTCGCCGAGCACGAGCCTGAACGGTTCCAGCCAGCGGCGCATCGTTTCGGCACCCGAGAAGTAGTCGCCGGTAAGGAAGACAAAGTCGGGATGCTGCCGGTTGATCAGGTCGACGGCGCGATGAAGCCGGCTCAGGTCTTCCTCGCGGTCAACATGAAAGTCGCTGATTTGGCAGGCCACGCTCCCTTCGAGCGCAGCCGGCAAGCGCCGAACGGGGAGATTGACGCGCGTCAGTTCGATCTGGTCGATCGTGCGCCGCCACATGCGATGAAGCGGGCGCAGCGCAAGCGGTGGCTTGCGCCGTGGGGCGGCATTCACTTGCCTGACCGGACGCGCTTCCGCGAGCTTGTCCACGCTTAATTCAGCCGTCGCCATCTTTCATCGAGTCTAGAACAGATTGAGCAATGCAGGGAAGCTGGCGACCTGAACCATACGCGGATGGCTCAGGTCGAGACTCCTCATGCTCGAGCTCCCAAGTGTGGACGGCCGCGGCAATCTCGGCGGCGCCCACAGCGACGCCGGCATTGATCGCGGCAGCGATGAATGCCTGCTCTGCCTCGACGAAATGGATATTGGAATGCCACAGCGTGTCGTCCGCATCGAAGATCAGGTTGAGCCGCCGGGGCGTGCGGTGGCGCTTACGCGCGCGATGCTCGCGCGGTTTGGCGCTCAGCGCTCTCATTGGATGATACGCCCGTGCGCATCGCGCCCGGCTGGAAAGACGACGACCGCTCCGCTTACCGGGCTGCGCGCGACGAAGACCTCCGTATCGTAGACTTCGCGCAAGTTCGCCACAGTCAAAATCTCCTCGGGCCGGCCGCATCCGATCGCTACGCCATCCTTGAGCAGCAGGACGCGGTCGGCATAAAGCGATGCGGCGTTGAGGTCATGCAGCGTCGCGACCACGGCCAGCCCGCGTTCGGCACGCAACTCCGCGAACAGCTCGAAGACCTCGTCTACGTGCTTGAGATCGAGGAACGCCGTAGGCTCATCGAGCAGCGCGACCGCCGGCTCCTGAACCAGTGCACGGGCGAGGAATACGCGCTTGCGCTCGCCACCCGAAAGGTCCTGAACGAAGCGGCCGGCCAATGGGAGCAGTCCGAAGCGCGCCAGCGCCGCATGTGCGAGCTCGAGGTCGCGCCGGCCTTCGAAGCGCAGCGGCGCCAGATGTGGCGCGCGGCCCATCAGCACCACTTCGAGCACTGTGAAGTGGAATGCCGCCGCATTCTCCTGCGCGACGCATGCTACTCGACGCGCGATCCCGCGGCGATCGAACTCGTGAAGCGGCCTGCCCAGCAATTCGACCGAACCAGCCCATGGCCGCAGCGAGCCGCCCAGCACGCGCAGCAGCGTCGACTTCCCAGCGCCGTTGGGGCCGACGATCGCGAGCAACTCACCGGCGGCCACTTCCAGCGATACGCGATGGAGCACTTCGCGAGCGCCGTAGCCGACGCTCACTTCATGGGCCGCGAGTGCGACTGGAGCCGACGGTCCGGTGCTCATTGCGCCAGCGAACGGCGGCCTTCGCGCCGCAACAGGAAAATGAAGAACGGACCACCGCATAGCGCCGTGATCACGCCGACCGGCAGCTCGGCGGGCGCGATGATGGTGCGCGCGATCAAGTCAGCGCCGACCAGGAACGCTGCGCCGCCCAGGAGCGAAGCGGGTAGCAGCAACCGATGGTCAGGTCCCAGAGCCAACCGCAGCAGGTGCGGGACGATCAGGCCGACGAACCCGATCATGCCGCTGACCGAAACGGCCGCGCCCAGCATCAACGACGTTGCGACGAAGATCGTCCGGCGCACCTTGTCGATCTCGACTCCCAGCTCAGCCGCGGCGTCGTCGCCGAGGCTCATCAGGTTCATATCTCGCGCATGGAAAAGCAGCGCGACAAAGCCGCCGAGGCCCAGGATCGCGACCATCAGGGTTTCGCGGATGGTCGGCGCCTCGAGGCTGCCCATCAGCCAGAACAGGATACTGTGCGCATGGTAGAAATTGACCAGGGAATTGACGAGCAAGATCGCCGCGCCCCACATCGCGTTGAAGATCACCCCGACCAGCAGCAGGCTGAACGGCTCGAGCCTTCCTTCGACCTGGCCCAGCCGATAGACCGCCACCGTCGAGAGCAGCGCCATGCCGAACGAGCAGAGCGGCACCAGCAATGCGCTGCCGCCCAGATGTGCGCCGAAAATCAGCGCGAGGATCGCCCCCAATGCGCCGGCGCCGGAGATCCCCAGGATGCCGCCTTCCGCCAGTGGATTGCGCACGAGGGCTTGGAGAGCCGCTCCCACCGCTGCCAATATCGCGCCAACAATGAGCCCCATCAGGACGCGAGGCAGACGCGCGCCGAAGAATATAGCGTGATCGGCGCTGGCCGAATCCACCAGCGCCCGCCTCAGATCGATCGATACACTGCCCAGTGATGCGGCCGCCACCGCGGCTATGGTTGTCAGCAGGACGAGCGCCGCGAGCACCGCAAACATCCGCGCCGGAGTCAGATGCGCGTCCGCAGGCTCGTCGATGCGGCCATGCGCGGGGTCGGCACCGGCTCCCGCTCCGGGCAGGATCGGGCCGGCCGTGATCGGGGCAGACACGCTAACGGCCGTCTCGCGCTGCGATGCTTTTTGCCGCGTCGCGCGCATCGTGGGGATCGGCGGACCGCGCGGGCGCAGCGGGCGCCACGCCGAACACCTCGGGGTGGACCATCGCCGCGATCATCTCCAACGAATTCACCACACGCGGACCCGGCCGCAGCATCGCATCCTCGTCATAGCCGTAGATGCGATGGCTGCGTACGGCGGGAATGGTTGGATACCGATCCCAGAAGTCGCTCGGCGACCTGGCCTCGTTGCCCATCTGGCCGTCGACAATCACCTCGGGCGCCATCGCGATCACGTATTCGATTCCAAGCCGCGGCCATTCCTGACGCGCGGCGTCGGCGACGTTTTCCGCATGGGCCATCTTCAGCAACTCGTCGAGAAGGGTCCCCTGCCCGACCGCCACCAGCGGCTGATGGCCCACCAGCATCAAGACCTTGGGCGATGGAGCGTCGGCCAGCCGCTTGCGCACGGTCTCCATCCGCGAATTCATCGTGGCGAGCAGCGCGCCGGCTTCCGTGGCGCGGCCAATGCGACCGCCGATGCGCTGGATACTCAGCTCAACGCCAGCGAGCGGCTCTTCGGTAACCGTCAAGACGGGTATGCGCATTGCGGCGATTGCGTCCAGCTCGCGCTGCCTGGATGAAACATCGAGCCCGATCACAAGCGTGGGCCGCAGCGCCGCGATCGCTTCGAGATTCGGCGTGACAAACGAACCGACTCGCGGCAGGCGGCGCACCTCCGCCGGATAGTCGCAGTAGTTCGACACGCCCACCACCTCGGGGCCGGCCCCCAGCGCGAAAAGTATCTCGGTAATCGATGGCGCCAGCGAGACGATCCGCTGATGAGCTGGCGACGCGCCTGATGCATCCGGTCTGCTCGGCGCGGCAATCGTCAACAGCAGTGCCGCCATCACAACCGCAACAGTGCGAATCCAGCCAGGCAGGGTACAAAGCAATCGGAGCACAATTCGAAAATTATACGATCGCTCTTGCGGGCGTAAGACGGCATGCACCGGCCAGTGCGGCGAGGCGGCCTTGGTTTGCATACGCGCCGATCGCTTGCCTAGCATCGGGAACCGCTACCAGTGAGGAGATTCGCACTTGGTTCGCAATATCGTGGTTTGCATCAAGCAGATTCCCCTAATCGAAGACGCCAACTTCGACGCCGCCACCAAGACCATCAAGCGCGACGGGCCCAACGTGATTAGCGCCTTCGATCTGCGCGCGATCTCGCTCGCCACCGATTTGAAGCAGCGCTTCGGCGCACGCACCACGGTCGCCACGATGGGGCCGCCGCAGGCGCGCTCGGCGCTAATCGAGTCGCTCGCGATGGGCATGGATCGCGCGGTGCATCTGGAAGATCGCGCATTCGCAGGCTCCGACACGCTGGCGACCGCGCGCGCGCTCGCATCCTGGCTGCGGCGCGAGCCGTTCGATCTGATCCTGATGGGCAAGTATTCGCTCGACGCGGAGACCGGGCAGGTCGGTCCCGAGATCGCTGAGCTGCTCGGCATCGGGCAAATCGGCGGCGTACGGAAGCTGGATTTCGACGGCGATTTGGTGCGCGCCGAGCGTGAGACAGACGAGGGCTTCGATGAGATCGAATGTCGCATGCCAGCCCTGTTGACCTGCGCCGAGCGGGTCGCCCAGCCGATCAAGCTCAAGCCCGGCGCAACCGAGGAGGCCAAAGCGAGACCGGTCGAGACGATTCGTGCAGCCGAACTGGGAGATGCAAGACAGTTTGGATTCGCCGGCTCGCCGACCTCCGTGCATGAAGTCCGTTTTCAGCAAGCGCCGAAAGTCGAGGGCCGGCTTATCGACGCGGCTGATCCCGCGCGCGCTGCCGCCGAAACGATTGCGGCGCTCGATGGCATGGGCGCGCTGAGTCCCCGGGCGGTCGCGCGCAAACCGGTCGCGCCGAAAATGCGCGCGGCGGCGCGCGGCAAGGATCTGTGGGTCGCATGCGAGACCACTTCCCGCGGCGAAATCACACGCGGCACACTCGAGTTGCTCTCGCGCGCCGATCAGCTCGCTCCTGCGCTGGGCGGCGCGGTGGTCGCGTTGGTCTTCGGGCAATCGGCCGCATCGCATGCCAACCTGCTGGCTGGATACGGCGCGGACCAGGTAATCGTCCTCGACGCTCCATCGATCGAGAACAGTTCGCCCGACATCATCGCGGATGCGGTCGCGTCGCTCGTGCGTGAGCGCTCGCCGTGGGGATTGCTGCTATCGGCCAGCGAGCGCGGCCGCGATTGGGGGCCGCGATTGGCCGCGCAACTCCAACTTGGGCTCACGGGCGATGCGATCGGCATCGAGCTTGACGCGGAAAAACGAATGATCGCGCTCAAACCGGCTTTCGGTGGCAACATCGTTGCGCCGATCCTGTCGAGCACCTACCCGCAGATGGCGACCGTGCGATCGGGTGTACTCGAACTGGCGGCGGCGTGCGCGTCGCGCGAGGCGCGGCTGGAGGTGGTGCGGCCTGTGCTGAAGCCCGCGCTCAGCAGGATCATCAAGTCGCACGCGCTGCTCGATGAATCATTGCCGGCGCTGGATGGCGCTGAAATCGTGGTTGGCGTCGGCACGGGGGTGGGCGGCCCTGAAGGAGTGGCGAAGGCCACTGAGCTGGCCCACGCGATGGGCGCCGCGCTGTGCGCGACGCGCCGCGTGACGGATGCAGGCTGGGTCCCGCGCCAGTTGCAGGTCGGCCTGACCGGCAAGGCAGTCGACCCGCGGCTGTACATCGCGGTAGGTATTCGCGGCGCGGCGAATCACACGGTGGGCATCAAGCGCGCGCAGACCGTGGTTGCGATCAACAACGACCCGGAGGCGCCGATCTTCGAGCGCGCCGATCTGGGCTTGGTCGCCGACTGGGCGCTGATGGTGCCAGCGCTGATCGACGCCCTCCGCATGCGCCTGCGCTGAACGATTACCTGCCCTACTCTGACGGGTCGCCGGAGGTTTCGAAGATGGTACCCTGCGCGGGCTCGTTGGATGCGTCCAGCGCCGAGGCGTCGAACAATCCGGGCCGCTCGACGAAGGGCCGGAACTTCTCGAACAGCTCGGCAAGCTTGGCCTTGTAATATTCGACGTTCTCGTCGGGACGGGCCGCGTTGTAGTCGGTCACGATGCGAGCCGCAGCGTTGACCTTGACCTTCAGGCCCTTGCCGGCGACGTAATATGAGATCCGATCGCCGGCGCTGTATGGACGCCCCGCCTTGAGCGCCAATTCGTAGGCCGCCGCGGCATTGCGGCGCTTGCCGCCGATCTTCTGCCGGTACGCTTCGAGCGACTCCTGCAACGTTTCGGTTTTCATCAGCTCCTCGATACCGAGCTCATGGCGCTCGAGGCGGCTCTGGTAGGCGGCCAGCAGAGCGGGCACCTCGCCGTGCCGATCGCGCATCAGCAACCCGAACATCTCTTCCATGAAGCGGCGCTGGAAGCGTTCGAGCCCGCGCGATTTGAGTCCCGAACCGCGGATCGTCATTTCACCGGCTTCGTCGAGCAGGACATAGTTCTTCATCTTGTAGCTGAACATCGCGCGATAGCGGCCGTCGATCTCGAGCTTGATACCCTCAGGCATCGTCGAGTCGAGTCGATCGAGCAACGCCGCCTGCGCGGTTTCATCGCCATAGATACCCGCCGGCGCGACGAAGTAGATTCCGTCAGTGTCGACCTCGACCACCTGAGCGCCATGATCCTCCAGCTCGTTCATCGTGCGGCGGATCAGCTCGCGGCCGCGGCGAGTGACGTCAGCCGCCTGCGCGAAGTCATTGAAATGACCCAGCCCGAAACCGAGATAGCCGTAGAACGAGTTGATCAGGATTTTGAAGGTCTGCTGCAGCGCTTCAAGGTTGCGCCGCGCGGGCCCCGCAAGCTCACGTGCGAGCTGCTTGGCTTGCACTCGGAAGCTGCGCAAATCGGCCAGCAGCTTGAGGAAGACGCCCAATTTATCGTTGCTCGGACCGTGCGAGTAACTCAGCATCAGCGACGGATACAGAGACGTGACATCGCAGTGAAGCACTTCGCGTGCGACCCCGCATCGGCGAACCTCGGTGTAGCCGCCGGGAAACTCGCGCGCCTCAGATGGAAGCGGAACCGAATGGCGCTCGGCAAGGTAGGTGCGCAACATCAGCGAATCGATCTTGGTCGCGTTCCCGCGCAGGACGATGTTCTGGTACGAGTAGGGGAAGATTTGCGCCTGCACGAAGTAGCTGGACGCCAGCAGCTCGGCGAGTGTCCCAACTTCGCGCGCGCATTCGCCCGCATGCGCGATCAACGTCGCCGGCTCCTGCTCCATCATCAGGCCTGCACGCCGTGGCTCGACGTACTTGCGGCCGGCCGCCGCGATCCGGAAGTGGCGTGCGAGCTCGGCGAGTTCGAAGCCTTCCAGCTCGCGGCTGGAGACATCGTAGTGCTGAGCGAGGATCCAGGTGTCGATCAGGCTGCGGCCGTAGATTTCGGCGCGGCGGTAAGCGATCGTGCGCTCCGCGATTTGCATCCGTGAGGCGCGCGCCCGTGGCACGGAACCATCGCGGCCGAGCTTGAGCGCAACGGACCATCGGCGCGCCCGCGCTTCGATGTATTCGAGTGTGAACCGGAACAGGCCGTGCCCCTCGATGACGTCTGGATCGCGCTCCGCGACGATTCGCGCGAACTCCAGCAACATTGCTTTCTCGTCCAGCTCCGCACTCGACAGCACGCACTCCAATCCGGCCGAGTCGCGGATCGCGATTGCTACGATGCGGTCGTCGGGGCGCGCAGCGCTTGGAAATTCGAAGCCCGGGGTCATCGCAGTCTCGATATGGAGTTGCATCCGGCGCAAATCGCCGAACTCCAGCCCCATGAAAAAGGTCGATCCGCTGAGCAGCAGATGTTGCTCGATCGGGTCAGCGAGCACCAAGTATTGCGCGTCCGCGGAACCCGCCGTCTTGCCGGTGACCGCGCGCAAATGGCGCTTGGCGGCTTCGAGCGCGCCCAAGTTGCTGAAGATGGAGAGATAGCGGAAGTGGAAGTCGCCCTTCAGCTCTTCGGTGGTATGCGGCACGCTCAGTCCTTTGAGCAGCGCGCGATCCGCGGTCATCAGGAAGAGTCTCAGCGGACGCCGTTCGCGAGCGATTGCGGCGCCTTGCCGCTTAAAGACCTCGACCTCGTTAGGCGCGGCGATTTCGAGCGCGACGATGCCGGAATCGGCGAGATCACCGAACAGCAATTTGTTGTGGTAGAACTGCTCGACGATCGCCTGGTAGTCGTTCATCGCGAACCGCCCGGGTGCGGCCGTCTCTACAATACCCCTAGCAGCGCCAGACCGATCAGAAATACGCCATAGGCCGCGCCGCCAAGCATCAGGGTTGGCGTGCCCAGCTCGCCATCGCGCAGATTGATGTAGAGCAGCGTCGCTGAGACGATCGCAACCGCGCCGGCCAGAAGCTCCGCGCCGCTCAAATGCCAATTTGTGAACGTCAAGCCGATGGCGACCGGGATGCAAGACTGGAAGACCATCGCGCCCGTGATATTCCCCAAGGCCAGATGATCCTTATTCTGCCGGATCCAGACCACCGAGTTGTACTTCTCGGGCAGTTCGGTCGCGAGCGGGCTCAGGATCAACGACAGCACGCCGGGATTGAGATGCGCGCGGGTCGAGAAGGCGACGACCTCGTCGACGAACTCGCGGGCGCCGAACATGATCGCGACCAGCCCCAGCACCACCTGCGCCGCGATGGCTGAATTGCGCGGGTTCATCGGGTCGCCGCGCATCGGCAGTTCGAGATAGAGCCCATGTTCGACGTCGCTGTCCGGATGGCGCTCGATGCGCAGCATCGCGACGCCGTAGATCACATAGATGATCAGCAGTCCTGCCGCGACCATGTAACGGGCGGGGGGGTTGAGAGCGCCCAGTCCCAGCATGATTGTGGCGAGAAACACCGGGATGAAGAACGTGAGATCGCGCCGGGCATCGTCGCGCGAAACGCGCAAGGCAATCCGGCCGCGGCGGCTCCGATAGACGATTCCCGCCACACCCATTACGGCCAGTGCGACCGTCGAGAGCATCAGCGGCGCCCCGATAATTGCACCGATGCCGACCGCAAAGTGGCGCTCGTCGTGCTGGCGGCCGAAAACCAGGGCCATGGCGGGAACAAACGTCTCGGGTAGCGCGGTGCCGACTGCGGCGAGCAGGCTGCCGACCGCGGCTTCCGCGATACCGAGCTTCTCGCCGCTCCATTCAACCGCGTTGGTGAAAAGCTCGGAGCCCAGCATGATGATGACGAAGCTGGCCAGCAGGATCAGACTATCTTCAAGCATTGCCACTCCATCGGCACATCCGGGCGAATCGCAGCCGCGAGTCTCATCGAGGTTACAGAGCGCGGGGGTTGCCGCAAATGCGCCTCAGCGGGCGGTGCGGTGTTCCGCCGCTGGGACGGTCCCGCTCGGGCGGATTCCATTCGACCACGCGCTGGTTACCGCTGGTTCATCGATTGCTTGCTTCCGGGCTAATTTGCTTAGGCGACGCGGCCAAAGCGGCTGCTTCCCCCTCGGCCTCCATCGATTGGCGCGTCAATTGCTCGCTTATGCGCCTTGGTCCTGGAATCCCTGGTCAAGCCGACTTCCAGGGCTTTTGCGCCTATCAATTTCAACTATTGTGATTATATTGGGTGTGAGACGGGCTTTGACTTTACGGACCCTTCAGACGTAGTGTCCCATGTTTCGTGGCGCTGAATCTTTGGTACCCAAGGATTCGTCCTTCTTATCAGTGGCAGCCGTGGCTGCTCGTCTCCTTTACAGGCTGCGGCGCGGATGGTCGCGTTTGCCGCTATAGTCCGGGTCCAGCCAGGACCGAATCAGGCAAGGATGAAGCAGAAACACGAAGGTAAGGATCTCCAGGGCCTGGTCGATCTCGGCCGCGAACAGGGCTACCTGACGTTCGAACAGGTCAACGACTTCCTGCCCCAGGACGTCGCATCGCCCGGCGACCTGCGCGCGGCGCTGGAAAGCTTCGAGGACATGGATATCAAGGTCCTCGAGGAAGTCCCGACCGAAGGCGCGGACAGCGAGACCGAGGTCGAGGTCAAAGAAGAGCCGGAGGAGGTCGTCGAACGGCCTGTCGCCGCCGTCGATTCGCTCGGCGAATCATCCGACCCGGTCCGTCTTTATCTGAAGGAGATGGGCAACTTCCAGCTCCTGTCGCGGGAGCAGGAAGTCGAGATCGCCAAGCGCATCGAATCGGGCGAGAACGAAGTTTCCGAAGAGGTCCTCCGTTCGCCCGTTACGCTCGACTTCATCGTCGGGGTCGGCGTGCGGGTGGAGGCGGGCGAAGCCGATTCGCGCGAGCTCTTCGAGGAGGCTGAAGCGTCGGACTCCGATGAGGAGGACGCAACTGAGGCCGATGAGGCCCAGCGCGAACGGCTGCTCGGTTTCACCCGGAAGCTGGCCAAGCTCCGCGACAAACTCAACGAACTCGATGCGCAGCTGCATGCGCGGCCCGCCCCTGGCCCCCGCGTCCGGCCGAAGATCGAGCAGAAACACAACCGATATACCCGCAAGGTCAAGGAAGAGCTCGAGGGGATGGGGCTCTCGCGCCGCGTAATCGATGCTTCGATCGGCGAGATGCGCCGGCTGCTCGACGAGTACCGGTCGAGCCACAACCTGGTCGAACACTACGAACGCGCCACCGGGCGCAGCAAGTCGATGCTGCTCAAGGAAGCGGCCGAGGCCGAGGACCGGCGCCATCTGCTCAAGGTCAATGGCGCCCGTGAGAACCTGCTCGATATCGCCACGCGGATCCGCGAAGCGCAGCGCCGGATGAAGGAAGTCGAGCGCCGCGTCAAGGCCGATGGCGAGGCATTCGCACGCTCGATCGAGACGATCTCCGCTGGCCAGCAGAAGAGCAAGCGCGCCAAGAAGGAACTCACCGAGGCCAACCTGCGCCTCGTCGTCAGCCTCGCCAAGCGCTACACCAACCGCGGACTGGGCTTCCTCGATCTGATCCAGGAAGGCAACATCGGCCTGATGCGCGCGGTCGACAAGTTCGAGTATCAACGCGGCTACAAGTTTTCGACCTACGCGACCTGGTGGATCCGCCAGTCGATGTCGCGCGCGATCGCCGACCAGGGCCGCACCATCCGCATACCGGTGCACATGGTCGAGACCATCAACAAGCTGCTGCGCGTCACGCGCCTGCTGGTGCAGCGCTTGGGCCGCGAGCCGTCGCCCGACGAAATCGCCGGACAGATGGAGATGCCGCTGGACAAGGTCCAGAAGGTGCTCAAGATCGTCAAGGAACCGATCTCGCTGGAAACCCCGATCGGCGACGAGGAGGAAAGCTCGCTAGGCGATTTCGTCGAGGATGAGCTGGCGCCTTCGCCAGTCGAGGCCGCGATCCACACCAACCTCGGCGAGCAGACTCGCAAGGTGCTTGCGACGCTGACGCCGCGCGAGGAGCAAATTCTTCGCATGCGCTTCGGCATCGGGCAGCGCACCGACTACACGCTCGAAGAAGTCGGCAAGCAGTTCGCCGTCACGCGCGAACGCATCCGCCAGATCGAGGCCAAGGCGCTGCGCAAGCTGCGAACGACCGCGCGCTCGCGCAATTTGGAAGGCTTCGTCGAGCACGAGTAGTCCCGAGAACAGGTCTCACGACGGCGGCCCGCGGCCTGACGGCCCGGGCTGTCACCTTTTTTTCAGCGAATTGGTGCCCGCCTCTCTAGAGCCGCCCACGGAGTTCCTGCGATCCGAAGCTTGTCGGAGGATGTGTTCGCCGTCCGAAGTGGCCGTCTGATCATTACTTCGTACTGCTGCGGCCAATCTAGATCTTTTTAGTTGGCCTTGACAGACCTATACCTACTATGCACGAGTAGCGTCCAATCGCGCTCAGCTTTGGCATCTTTAGTCGTGCGTGGTGAATGTGGGCGGGCTTGAGCGCCTGAAGGGGGGCCATGCCTAACCGAAAATGGGTCGATGGAAACGATTTTATAGTCCGTAGGCTGCTGACTCTCGTCTTCTTTTCGCTTTTTGTCTTGGGATGCCCTGGCGGCGATAGCCCGTTTAACTCTTCGAACTCTGCGACAGCAACGCCAACAGCGACAGCTACGGCGACACCAACCCCTACACCAACCCCTACACCAACCCCTACACCAACCCCTACCCCCACGCCCACGCCCACATCCACGCCCGCTCCCGCTCCTGTTGCCGGCGCTCCGCTCGGTGCGATGGGTTTAGTGGTTACCGGCGACTTCTTGCCGTCGCCGTTCCCGATTAGCGTGCCTTCGGCCTTTCCGACACCGTCATCAGCGGGCACGGCGTCTGCGCCTTTAGGAAATCTGCTGGGGAGGTTCGTTAGTTACGTCGGGCGTTTGCTCGGCTCATCGCAATGGGCCTCGCCAGCATTCGCGACCACTGTAACGCCGAGCCCTACACCCGGGGGTTACATAGCCGCTTACGTGCCGCTTGGGAGTTATACCGAAAATGTCAAAGGCATAGCGCTCGTTCCAATCGAAGGTACGGGTGTGCTCCGTGCCAAGATCGACACTCCTGATGTGGTCAACTCATGCGCTCCGGTATCTCCCGGAACTATCGTTTCCGGTAGCGCCGACCCCGAGGCGGTATGCGTTGCCAACGGCACCGACATCTACCTTCTGAGCGGCTCGAAGATTGTTGCCACTCTCACGAGCGGTGGCTCGGGGTTCACGCAGTTTAGCGGCGGATTCTGTAAGACCTGCGGTGTCGTTGTCGATCCCGGCTCGAATACTGGAGTCATCAGCATTGCCTTGGCGAGCGGAAGTGGATATCAGTTTCTCAATCTGGCTCAGATTCTCAATCTGGGTCAGAAAGCTCTCGGTTCGCCTGTTGCGGCTGCACCACAGGTGTCAGAAAGTTTCGGGCTCCTTCCCATCAGTCCCAAAAACTTTCTGATCCTCTCTCCCACCGAGCCGATATTCGGTTCAAGCAACTACCAGATCCTCAATGTTACGTTACAAGGCTCGAACAGCAACGTTACGGCCTTCAACTACACTGGAGCGGGCAGCGTCTTCCCCAGCTCTTCTTTTCTTGATTCAGGCGCAGCTGATTCTACGGGTATCATCGTTGGCACGAACGAAGGTACCGGAACCCTCTTCGTCTCAGACTTGATCCAAGCGACCATGGGCACGCCCGCAGCCCCCCCGACGCCGGGCGTTGGTAGTTGGAACGCGCCTTCCCAACTGCAAAACCTACCGGAGTTTAAAACCTACCTTCCCTTCGGCTCCGGCACGACTGCGATAGCGATCGCGTATGGGGCGCACGAGGCGCTGTTGATCGACGAATTCGGAACGACTGGCTTTGGGGTCATTCAACTACCGTCTGCGGGTGGTACTGGCACACCCGCCATCCAGGACTGGGTCGTGGCCAACATGCCGAACGACCCGTCCGGCGCGAGCTGGCGGATGCCTCTTGACCCGCACGGTCTTGTTGCGGCTTACGTCAATCTCTGCGGCAACAAGGGCATTGGCTTGGTAATGAACCTGGCCCGCACCTATATCGCGATGATTGACTTGGGAAAACTCTTACACGCGTCTCGAAGTGCTCCTGGAAATCATATCGTGGACCCGAACGTTGATCTCCTCGGGACGGGCATCGTTCAATTCATTTCCATTCCCCCGGCTCCCCCCCCGGCGTTGAACTTTCCCGTTAACAAAGACTCTAGCATTGAACCTTTGAGCCCGTGGGACAAGGACGTTTCTGCGATTTTTGACCATTACATGAAGAATCCGTATGAGACTAGCGGTCTTGGTCATGCCACCGTGGAGGCGTTCACCGGTGAAATCGGCGGCGGCGCGGGAAATGAAGACCTCTGTTCAGGGCCTCCTTATGGCTATAGGGATCCAAGAGTCCCACCCAAGAACTTCATTGTCTGTGGGATCTACAAAGGCGTCCAATGCAGCGGCGCGGGGTATGACCCCTTAGCCTATCTCCAATACGATGGGCATCCTGGCTACGACTACGCGTTCGGCTATGGCACTCCGGTGTACCCGGCCGTAAGTGGGGTCGTTAGCTATTGTACTGGCTCTGCTGGTCGATCGGGTCCTCTTCTCTCTCCTAAGGATTACCATACTCTCGAGATTGACCCGAAGGATGGCTCAGGATACAGGGTCTTCTACCTACACCTCTCGTCATATCCAGACCCCAAAGATTCGTCGCGAATCTGCCGTAAGACGGATCACAATCCTCCCGACCAGGGCAACGTATCCTGCGCAACGAACCACGGCAACATTGAAAAGTGCTCAACTTGCCCCCTTGACGGCGAGATGGTCTCCGCTCAAGACCGAACGAAACCAATCGCGTATACTGGCGACTTCAGCAACGGCAGCTGGGGAGGTGTAAAGGAACACTTGCACTTTGAGGTGGATCGAGAGAAGCCGGGCACGGGCACATGGATAGCCGTCGATCCGTATGGTTGGCACCCCTCAAGTGCCGAACCTGATCCAGGTGATCCATATGACACTTTTCAGGACACCCAAGGTATTAACGCATATCTGTGGAAAGACCCCTACACTTGTCCATGAGGTGGACCGCATAGGTTGCCTTATATTATGCGTTCATCGAAGATCTAACGGATCACCCCCGACGCGCGCAGCGATGCGATTTCCGCGGCGCCGTAGCCGCGCGATGCGAGCACTTCGTCGGTATGCTCGCCGATTAGTGGCGGCCGCTTGATTGCGCCCGGTGTATCTGAGAGCTTCGCAGCAAGCCCGGTGGTCAGGAATTCGCCGCGCACCGGATGCGGCATTCGCAGCAGCATCTCGCGCGCGGCGATCTGCGGATGCTTGAACATCTCTTCGATCGTCAGAATCGGCCCTGACGGAATCCCTTCGCGATTGAACAGCTCGATCCAATGATCGGCAGGATGCGCGTTGAGCGCGCGGTTGATCTCGTCCGTCAGCGCCGCGCGGTTGCGCAGGCGGCCGCTGGGCTTCGTGAACCGCTCATCTGACGCCAGTTCCGGCCGTCCGATCAGCTTCACGAACTTCGCCCACATCGCCTGGTTGCCCACCGAGATATTGAACGGCCGGTCGGCTGCGCTGAACGTGCCATGCGGCGAGGAGAGCGGATGATGGTTGCCCTGCGGCGCTGGAGTCTTGCCGGTCTCGAAATAGATTCCCGCTGACCAGCTCAGGATGCTGATGATCGCTTCGATCAGCGAGGTCTCGACACGCTGGCCGCGGCCGGTGCGATGGCGCGCTTGGAGCGCCAGCAAAATCCCCTGCGCCGCGAAGATTCCAGCGAGCAGATCGCAGATCGCGATTCCCACCCGCGTCGGCCCGCTTTCGGCGGTGCCAGTCACGCTCATCAGGCCCGACATCCCCTGCGCGATTTGATCGAAGCCGGGGTTGTCGCGCATCGGGCCGCTGGACCCGAATCCGGAGATCGTGCCGCAAATGATGCGCGGGTTGCGCGACGAGACGCGCTCGTAGCCGAAGCCCATCGCCTCGATCACGCCGGGCCGAAAGTTGTCGATCAGCACGTCGGCCGAATCGATCAGGCGATCGAGCACGGCGCGGCCCGCATCTTTGCGGTAGTCCAGCGCGACGCTCTTCTTGGATCGGTTGCAACTCAGGAAAAAGTAGTCGTCGCGGGTGGCATCGTCGGAGAGCTGATTGCGTGCGCCCTTGACCGGCTCGATCTTGATTACTTCGGCGCCGTAATCGCCGAGGATTTGCGTGCAGAAGGGACCCGCTAGATAACGGGTGAGATCGACTACGCGAATTCCGGTCAATGGTGGACCGTGTGGCATGCCATGCTCCGCTTCTGGCCGCCGAGGCGTTGCAGGTTGAAAATCGCGCGCCCGCGGGCTGCCTTTTTGCCCAATTGAAATGAAATTCGGTTCTGAGCGTCTTCTATATATGATGGCTGTGGTTGGCTGGTACCGCTCCGCCGAAGCTACCTACACCGTGCGAGGAGGCGTCATGGGCCGTTGGTCGCCCAAAGCGCTGTGGCGTGCAGCGATCGCGGCCGCGCTGGCCGCCGCAGCGCTGGTATATCTGCTTCAGGGCGGCTCTGCGTCGCCCAAGTACGTCACCGCGCCGGTGACGCGCGGCGCCATTGTCCGCGCCGTCAACGCCAGCGGCTCGGTGAATCCGGTCGTTACCGTCCAGGTCGGCAGCTACGTCTCGGGACCCATCCAGGCAATCTACGCCGATTACAACGCGGCAGTTAAGCAGCGCCAGCTGATCGCGAAGATCGATCCGCGGCCATTCGAGGTCAAGGCCGCACAGTCGCGCGCCGCGCTCGCCAATGCGAAAGCGCAGTTGCTCAAGTCGCAGGCCGATCTCGAATACAAAAAGCTGGCCTACGAGCGCAATCGCGCGATGGTCAGGGAAGGCGCGGTATCACAGGACATCGCCGATTCGATGCGCAATGCTTACAAGCAAGCGGTCGCACAAGTCGCATTGGACGAGGCGAATATCCAGCAGCAGCAGGCGATGCTGCGCGAGGCCGAGGTCAATCTCGGCTATACCAATATCGTCTCGCCGGTTGACGGCACGGTCGTATCGCGCAACGTCGATGTGGGCCAGACCGTTGCCGCCAGCTTCCAGACGCCGACGCTGTTCCTGATCGCCAAGGACCTGACCCAGATGGAGGTCGACACCAACGTCAGCGAATCGGACATCGGCGCGGTGCAGGCCGGCCAACCGGCGACCTTCACGGTCGACGCCTTTCCAAACCGCGAATTCGAGGGCTCCGTCCAGCAGGTGCGGCAAGCGCCGATCACAGTGCAGAACGTGGTGACCTACAACGTCGTGGTTGACGTGGCCAATCCCGAGCTGCTGCTTAAGCCCGGGATGACGGCAAATCTGACGATTGTTACGGCGCGCCGCGATAACGCTGTGCGGGTCCCGCTGCAAGCTCTGCGCTTCCATCCGAGCGCGCGCGATCATGCGGCAACCGACGGCAGTGGTTCGATTGATCAGCGGCAAGCGAGAGTCTGGACGCTCGATGGCCGCAAGCTCAAACGCGTCGCGATCACAACCGGGCTCGACGACAGCAACAATGTGGAGTTGCTAAAGGGCGATCTTCATCCCGGCGAAGAGGTCGTGACCGACGAAATCAAGCCGGTGAAGTCAACGAACGCTTCGCCGCCGGGAATCATGTCTCCGCCCCGCATGCGCGGGATGCGCTAGCGAGACGTTGAGATGGGCGCACCACGAGCACCGGCGACGATGGCCCGGAACCTGATCGAGATTCAGAGCCTTAAGAAGACCTACAAGGTCGGCGATGTCGAGATCCACGCGCTGCGCGGGGTGGACCTCACGATCGAACGCGGCGAGTTCGTCGCGATCATGGGAGCCTCGGGCTCGGGCAAATCGACCCTGATGAACATCATCGGGTGCCTCGACCGGCCCACCAGCGGGCGCTACCTGCTCGACGGGGTTGATGTCTCGGGGCTCGGCGAGCAGGAGCTCGCGGGCATCCGCGCGCGGCGTATCGGCTTCGTCTTCCAGAGCTTCAATCTGCTCTCGCGGACCTCTGCGATCGAGAACGTCGAGCTGCCGCTGCTCTATTCGGGGTGGACGGCGGCGGGCGGCCATCATGCGCATCAACTGCTCAAGATGGTCGGGCTGTCCGGCCGCGAACAGAACCATCCCAACCAGCTATCCGGCGGGCAGCAGCAGCGCGTCGCCATCGCGCGGGCGCTGGTCAACTCCCCGGCCATCCTGCTGGCCGACGAGCCCACCGGCAACCTGGACAGCCAGAATTCGAACGAGCTCATGGCGCTGATCCAGCGGCTCAATCGCGAACAGGGCCTTACGGTCGTGCTGGTCACGCACGAGCCCGATAATGCCGAGTATGCCGACCGCGTCGTGACGTTTCGCGACGGCGTGATCATCTCCGACAAGCGCAATGCGGTGTCGGATCGGCCTCGCTCGCACGATACTGCCGTCGCGCCGCCACCGGACGCCGGCCCCGACGAGGCATGGTCATTCGGCGCGATGGCGCTGAAGACGGCCGCCCGTGCGCTGTCTCGCAACAAACTGCGCTCGGCGCTGACGGTGCTGGGGATCTTTATCGGCGTCGCCGCCGTCATCGCGATGGTTTCGGTCGGACAGGGCGCAGGCCAGTCCGTCAAAGATCAGATCCAGAGTCTCGGCAGCAACATGTTGATTGTGCTTCCGGGCGCGACGACTTCCAGCGGTGTGCACGCCGGCTTCGGCTCGAGTTCGACCCTCACGGTTGCCGATGCCGACGCCATCCGCAAGAACTGCAATGCATTGGCGATGGTCAGCTACGTCGATCGCCAGGTCGGGCAAGTGGTCATCGGCAATCGCAACTGGAGCACGAGCCTCACTGGCACGACCGTGGAATACGCTCCGCTGCGCGACTGGACGGTCCAGCGCGGCCGGTTCTTTACCGCCGAAGAAGAGCGATCCGCCGCACCGGTAACCGTGCTGGGACAGACCGTTGTTCAGAACCTCTTCGATGAAGGCGAGGACCCGCTGGGAGCGACGATCCGCGTCAAGAACAAGCCGATGCTGGTGATCGGTGTGATGGCTTCCAAGGGCCAGAGCTCGTTCGGCCAGGATCAGGACGACGTCTTGCTGATGCCGTTCGCCACCGCCGAACGCAAGGTGTTGGGCGTCGCTGCGCCAGCCGCGGCACCGACCGCAACCACTTCGCCATACAGCACGCTACGTGTCGGCGCGTTCGGCGCCGCACCGAAGCTGACCGGGATCGTCAATGTGATTTACGCCAAGGCGACGGATGCGGACATGGTGCCGCTCGCGATGGAGCAGATCCAGCGTACGCTGCATGAGCGCCATCGGACCGAGCCCGGCCAGGAGGACGATTTTACCGTGCGCAGCCTCGACGACATCGCCAGCACGGCCGAGGGCGCCACCCATGTGATGACGCTGCTGCTGGCCGCGGTCGCGTCGATTTCGCTGCTGGTCGGCGGCATCGGCATCATGAACATCCTGCTGGTCTCCGTCACCGAGCGCACACGCGAGATCGGCATCCGGATGGCGCTGGGCGCGCGGCGCGTCCAGATCCTGATGCAGTTCCTGGTCGAGGCGGTGCTGCTGAGCCTGATCGGTGGGCTGGCCGGAGTAGTTCTGGGCGTCGCTGCTTCGCAGGCGATCTCGTCAATCGCGAACTGGCCGACACTGCTCTCGCCGGCCGCGATCGTCGGCGGCTTTCTGTTCTCGGCTGCGGTCGGCGTGTTCTTCGGCTACTATCCGGCGCGCCGCGCCTCGATGCTCGATCCGATCGACGCGCTGCGGTACGAATAGCGGCGGCTGGTCGCTACTCGACCGTCACCGACTTCGCGAGGTTGCGCGGCTGATCGACATCGCAGCCGCGGTAAACCGCGATGTGATAGGCGAGCAACTGCAGCGGCACCGTCATCAGCACCGGCATCAGCATCCGATGCGTGGTGGGGATTTCGATGATGTCCCAGGCGACCTCTTCGAGCTCAGGCGTCTTGCGATCGGTCACGGCGATGATACGGCCGTTGCGCGACTCGACTTCCTTGAGGTTCGACAACGTCTTCTCAAACACGTCGTCGTTGGGAATCAGCACGACCACCGGCATATCCTCGTCGATGAGCGCGATCGGGCCATGCTTCATCTCGCCCGCCGAGTAGCCTTCGGCGTGGATGTAAGAGATCTCCTTGAGCTTGAGCGCGCCTTCGAGCGCCACCGGATAGTTGATGCCGCGGCCGAGGTAGAGGAAGTCGCTGGATTTGCCGTACTTGCGGGCGATCTTTTCGATCTGCCGCTCGCGCGTGAGGATCGCCTCGATTTGCGCAGGAATCGAGAACGCGGGGGCCAGCAACCGCTCGGTCTCGGCCTCGCTGAGCCTGCCCATCCGGCCCGCGAGGTGAATCGCAAGCAGGAAATACGCTTCGATCTGGGTGAGGAAGCACTTGGTGGTGGTGACGCTGATCTCGGGGCCGCATCGCGTATAGAGCTGCGCGTTGGCCTTGCGCGCGATCGATGAATCGACCGTGTTGGTAATCGCGAGCATATGCGATCCGCACCGCTTACCCTCCTCCATCGCGGCCAGCGTATCGGCGGTCTCGCCCGACTGCGACACCGCGATGAGCATCGTGCGCGCGTCGATCGGCGGGCGGCGGTAGCGGTATTCGGATGAGTAGTCGACCTCGACCGGAATCGCGCACAGTTCCTCGATGATGAACTTGCCGATCTGCGAGGTAATCCACGAGGCGCCGGCACTGACCATCACGATGCGGCCGATCGCTTCGGGGCCGCCGCCTGGCAGCAGCTCGCTTTCGAATGTCACGCGGTTGGAACCTGCCGAGGCGCGCCCGCTGAGCGTATCGATCCAGGCTTGCGGCTGCTCGCTGATCTCCTTGCGCAGATAGTGCCGGAAGCCGGCCTTCGTCGCGGCCGCCGAGTCCCACTCGATGTGGCGCGGTTTGCGATCGACCGGCGCACCGTCAAAGGTTGTGACCTTGATTCCGCCGGCGGTGATCTCGGCGATCTCGCCGTCCTCGAGCACCATCGCTTCGCGCGTATATTCGAGCAGCGCGGGTATGTCGGAGGCGACGAAGTTCTCACCTTCGCCGAAGCCGAGCACCAGCGGCGTCGCGGTCTTGGCCGCGACGAGTTTGCCGGGCTCGGTCTCCGACATCACGACAATCGAAAACGAACCGCGCAATTGATGCACGGTGTCGCGCACCGCCTCGGCCAGCCCCATTCCGCGTTTGAGCCGCTCTTCGATCAGATGCGAGATCGCCTCGGTGTCGGTCTCCGAGCGCAGCTTGTGGCCACGCTCGACCAGTCCGGCGCGCAACTCGACATAGTTCTCGACGATGCCATTGTGAATCACAGCGACCGGGCCGGCCTTGTGCGGATGCGCGTTCTCGTCGGAGGGCTTGCCATGCGTGGCCCATCGCGTATGGCCGATCCCGATGTGGCCGTGCAGCGGCTCCTGCTCGAGCAGGGTGCGCAGCTTCTGCAGCTTGCCCGCGGTGCGGCGAATCTCGACCTTGCCGTTGGCGACCAGCGTCGCGACGCCGGCCGAGTCGTAGCCACGATATTCGAGGCGGCTTAACCCCGCGATGAGAACCGGGCAGGCGTCACGCGGTCCGACGTATCCTACGATTCCGCACATTTTATGCTCTCCTTCTCAGGCGTTGCTGCCATTAACCTGCGCCCGTCGGCGCACGGTTGCTGGGAGGCCACGACCCGGACGCATTTGTCCGGCCGCGACTGCCCTGCCCGAATGTCGGAGATGATCGAAGCGGGAGAGTTAGAACATCTCACTCTGGAGCGGCCTGCTCCGCCACTTAAGACGGTTGTTGTCGCACGGTCACCCGCGCGGTTTGTCCGCCTCTAACGATCGTGGAACCGGGAAGCCATCCGCCGAATTTCTCGATAAGCCTCCACCTCGTCAACTCGTGGCCTTTGTGGCTCGAGTCCTGGCGCTACTCTCTTCGATTCTTCTCCGCTAGAACATCACCTCTGTTCAGGCTGGGGCTCTTCTACCCTGCGACTGAGTATAGTGATCGAGGCCGGCGCGCGAGTCAATGTAAAAGGCTATTCCTTCTCCCACCAGGGCGCGCGGCCGCCGTGACGCTTGTGGAAAACCGCCATCCAGGCCGGCTTCTCGCGCTGCGGATGATGCGACATCACCAGCGCGCCATCCTCCACTTCGCGCACGATAGTGGTCCCCGACGCGACATAGACATCGTTGCCAACCTTGACCGGCGCGACCAGCTGAGTATCGCATCCGATCATGCATCGGTCGCCGATCTGAGTCACGTGCTTGTCGTAGCCGTCGTAGTTGACGGTGATCACGCCGCATCCGACATTGGTCTCGCGGCCTATAATCGCATCGCCGAGATAGCTCAGGTGGCTCGCCTTGGTGCCGCGGCCGAATTTGGCTTTCTTGGTCTCGACGAAGTTGCCGATCCGGTTGTGGCCTTCGAGTTCGGTGCCCTCGCGCAGGTTGGCGAAGGGGCCGATTTCGCAGTCGGGGCCGATTGCGCATTTTTCAGCCCGAACACCGATCTTGATGTGGCATCCGTCGCCAATCGTGACATCGACGAGGAACGCCGTGCCTTCGATGCGCACGCCCCATCCGACGCGGCTGCGCCCGGTGATTTGGACGTTGGGCCCGATGATCGTGTCGCGGCCGATCTCGACCTGCGGTCCGATGTAGGCGGTGGCGGGATCGATGATCGTCACGCCCGATGCCATCAGTTTGCGATTCACTTCGGCACGGATTTCGGCTTCCATTTGCGCCAGCTCCTCGCGCGAGTTGATACCTCTGAATTCCTTGACCTGTTCGCTGACCACAGCCTCGACCCGCAGGCCGCGCCGGCGCGCAATCGCGACGAGGTCGGTCAGGTAATACTCGCGCTGCACGTTCTTGGGCTCGAGTCCGGGGAGCGCCGAACGCAACAGGTCGGCGTCGGCGAGATAGAGCCCCATGTTGATTTCGGTGATCGCGAGCTGCTCGGGCGTGGCGTCGCGCGCTTCGACGATCGCTTCCACCTCGCCATCCTTGCCGCGAATCACTCGCCCGTATGCGCCCGGATCGTCGAGTCTCACGCTAATTAGGGAGAGCGGCGCACGGCGCCGCCGATGCTCGTCGAGGAACGCGGCCAGCGTCGAAGCGCGCAGCGCGGGCATGTCGCCGTACGTGACGAGCACCGGTCCGTGATAGTCGGCGGGCAGCCGCGTAAGCGCGCAACGGGCGGCATCGCCGGTGCCGCGCTGATGCTCTTGAGTCGCGAAGCTCAAGTGATTACCCGGGCAAGCCGCTCGCGAAGCGGCTTCAACCTCGGCCGCCTGATTCCCGATCACCACGATCAGCGGGCGCGGCCCGAGCGCGCTTAGCGCCCTGAGCGCATGCGCGATCATCGGCTCGCCAGCCAGTTCATGGAGCACCTTGGCGCGCGCCGAGCGCATCCGCGTGCCCATCCCGGCCGCCAGAACGATTGCTGCCAGATTCGATTCCATCACTTGCCGCGCGCCGGCCCGAGCGGCTTCATTCGTCCTCGCTGAAGCTCGAGACTTTCCAATCCGGCCCTTCCTTGCGCGCACTGATCATCCAGTTCCGGTCGAATGAGCCGCCATCAGGCACATCAATTCGCGCGAGAAACAGATAGGTGGCGTGCTCGGGCTCGATACGCTCGTTCTTGAGCTTATAGTGGACGATGGGCTTGCGCGTGCTGGAATCGATCATCTGCCCGGCCGTCAGTTGTTCTTCCTTCCTGATTTTGTCGAGCGCCAATCCAGCCGTGAATTGCTCCGCTTGCTTGAGATCGATCTGCACGTAGTACGCGTCGATGAACCGATCGACTACGCCGCGCGGGCTGTTCTTCGGCGTACAGCCGGCCGCCACGAGCGCGAGGAGAAACGAGCACGCAGTCAGGATGAGCAACGAACGCGACGGGATCCTGCATCGTTGGTCCCTGATCAAGATTTCTTCCTGAACATGTTGTCGAGACGGGCGCGCGCGTCGCCAGACGACGGGCGACCGGCGGCTGCCGCGGCTGCACCGATGCGCGGCTGAAAGTACTCGCAGAAGTTTGCGCGTTCCTTTTCGACCACCCGCTCGGCCATCGTTTCCCGGCATTCGTTGTTATAAATGACGTCGTAGAAGCCGCAGTTGCGGCAGCAATGCGCGGGACGATCGCAGCCCGCGCAAGTATCGCGAAACCCGACCCGCTCGTTGAACTCGATTGCCGCTGCGCACTTCCAGCATCGCATCGCGCTGCAGATTCCCGGCACCGTCGCCCGGCGCGCGTACCCTCTCCCCCGGATCGTCAGAAAAGCCGCCAAGTAACCGGCTTTTGCCGAAAAAACCTGCCTGATAGCATAGCCGCAGTATCGAGCTGAGGCGAGGATGCGCACAGAAATCGAAAGGTTTGCGGCCGGTTTGCAGCGGGTATCCGGCGCGGCCAAAAACACCGTCCAGAGCTACCGCCGGGACCTAGTGAGTTTCCGCGGATTCCTGCTCGAGCGCGGTGCGCCGCTGGACGCATCGGGCCGCGAAGTCGAGGTCTCCGCCATCAGCGCCGACCATATACGCCTGCACCTCGCCGTACTGATGAAAACAGCGCGGCGCGCGACCATTCAACGGCGGCTTTCAGCTATCAGGGCATTCTTCCGCCATCGTGAGGTCACTGAGGGCCTGCCCAATCCGGCCAGCGCGTTGCGATCTCCAAAGAGCGAGCGGCGACTGCCAGCGGTCCTGAATGAAGAGGAAGCGAGACAGTTAATCGAGTCCGCCGGCGCCGACAACGGCACCGCCGCTCTGCGCGATCGCGCGATCGTTGAAACGCTCTATTCGGCGGGCCTGCGCGTCAGCGAACTGGTCGGGTTGGACTGGCGCGATATCGACGATGAGGTCGGAATGGTCCGGGTCCGGTCGGGCAAAGGCGACAAGGATCGCATCGTGCCGATCGGCGAGCCGGCGCTCGAGGCGCTGACGAGATGGCGGAGGGCGATGCCGGTCGCATGGGAGACCGACGGCCCGGTGTTCGTGAATCTGCGGGGCGGACGGCTCACGACGCGCAGCGTCGAGAAAATCATCGCCCGCCGGGTCCTCAAGGCGGGCGTGCGCACCGAAGTCACGCCGCATGGCCTGCGCCATTCCTTCGCGACCCATTTGCTGAACCATGGCGCGGACCTGCGCTCGATTCAGGAAATGCTCGGCCATGCCAGCCTCGCCACCACGCAGCGCTATACCCACGTGAGCGTCAAGCGGCTGCAAGAGGTATACAATCGATCTCATCCGCGCGCCTGATCGCGCGGAGGATGCCCGGCTGGCGATGCGTGCCTCGATCGGCTATGCGGGTTCTTTGCAGCGATGACTGAACAACCTCACGGCACCACCATCCTTAGCGTCCGGCACGGCGGGCACGTCGTGGTGGCCGGCGACGGTCAAGTCAGCCTGGGCCAGACGATCATGAAGCGGGGCGCGCGCAAGGTGCGCCGCCTCCACAACGATCGCGTGCTGGCGGGCTTCGCCGGCTCGACCGCCGACGCCTTCACGCTGTTCGACAAGTTTGAAGGCAAGTTGCAGGAGTTCAACGGCAATCTGCGCCGCGCGGCGGTGGAACTCGCCAAAGATTGGCGAACCGATCGCATCCTGCGCCGGCTCGAAGCGATGCTGATAGTGGCCGATCGCGAAAGCTCGCTGCTGGTCTCGGGGGCGGGTGACGTCATCGAGCCTGACGACGGCGCGATCGCCATCGGCTCGGGCGGCAACTACGCGCTGTCCGCGGCGCGCGCGTTGCTGCGCCACAATCCGTCGCTGAGCGCGCGGCAGATCGCCGAAGCCTCGATGCAAGTCGCATCCGAGATCTGTGTCTATACCAACGATCAGTTCGTCTTCGAGGAGCTGGAGTGAGCGCCGAACAGGTGCTCAAGCTCCGCGCTACCAGAGAAATCAGGGCATGGCAGTTGCGCAAGTGATGACGCCGCGGGAGATCGTCTCCGAGCTCGACCGCTACATCGTCGGCCAGAACGAGGCCAAGCGCGCGGTCGCGATCGCGCTGCGCAACCGATGGCGCCGCCAGAACGTCGCGCCCGAACTGCGCGATGAGATCGCGCCCAAGAATATCCTCATGATTGGCCCGACCGGCGTGGGCAAAACCGAGATCTCGCGGCGGCTGGCGCGGCTGGCGCAAGCGCCGTTTTTGAAGGTCGAGGCTTCGAAGTACACCGAGGTCGGCTACGTCGGCCGCGACGTTGAATCGATCATCCGCGACCTCGCCGAGATCTCGGTCAAGATGGTGCGCGAGGAGGAGCGCGCGCGGGTCGCAATCAAGGCCAAGGAACTGGCCGAAGAACGCCTGCTCGATATCCTGTTCCCGCCACCGACCAAGGTCCGCCGCCCGGTCGGGTTGACGCCCGAGGGCCATCTGCGCATCGCCGAAGACGACAGCCATCGCGAGACGCGCGAGAAGCTGCGCAAACTGCTGCGCGGCGGCAATCTTGCCGATCGCGAAGTCGAACTCGAAGTCGCGATGCAGGCGCCGATGGTCGAGGTGCTCACTCCGCAAGGCATGGAAGAGATGGGCGTCAACATGAAAGATCTCTTCAGCCAGATGATGCCCAAGCGCACCAAGAAGCGCACCGTCAAGATCCCCGAGGCGCTCGAGATCCTCACCCAGGAGGAGTCGGCGCGGCTGGTCGATATGGAAGCCGTGGCGCGCGAGGCGGTGCTCCGCGCCGAGCAGTCGGGCATCGTATTCATCGATGAGATCGACAAGATAGCCGGGCGCGAGGGTGGCCGGGGCCCCGACGTTTCCCGCGAAGGCGTGCAGCGCGACCTGCTGCCGATTGTCGAAGGCTCCACCGTCAATACCAAGTATGGCGCGGTCCGCACCGACCACATTCTGTTCATCGCCTCAGGCGCCTTTCATACCACCAAGCCTTCGGACCTGATTCCCGAGTTTCAGGGGCGTTTTCCGATCCGCGTCGAGCTAAGAGCCTTGACCAGCGAGGACTTTATTCGCATTCTCAGGGAGCCCGAGAACGCGCTGACGAGGCAGTACTCGGCGCTGATGGAAACCGAAGGCGTGAATTTGAGCTTCACCGACGACGGCGTCGTGGCGATTGCCGAAATCGCGGCGCTAATCAACTCGCGCAGCGAGAACATTGGCGCGCGACGATTGCATACCGTGCTTGAGCGGATGCTGGACGAAGTCTCTTATCGCGGTTCAGAGCTCACCGGCCAGTCGATTGCGATCGACAGCGCTTACGTCCACGAACGGCTGGATCCGATCGTCAAGGACGAGGATCTGTCCAGATACATCCTCTAGGTGGCGCCAAAGGGTGCGCGAGGCGCTCCGCCGTCCTGGCTGTCCCAGTTGCAATTGCAAAAATCCCGGGCGCCGCAAAGACACCCTCACCCGTCGGACGCCGCGTCCGGCGGCCTCTCCCGCAAATGAGCGGGCGAGGCTGTAAAGACAAACACTCGCTCCTTATCAACCCTCGCCGCTCTCTTGCGACAGAGCGGCATCCTCTTCTGTTCGCCTCGCCCGCGCTTTTGCGGGAGAGGGTCAGGGTGAGGGTGCTGATCTCTCATCCCTCCATACCCGCCCTGCGTTGGATGGGTATTTTTCTGCTATCCTTTGCGGCTCCGGCGACGAGGAACAGAATTGCGCGATCTGATTGAAAGAGCCGACGTTCTGATCGAAGCGCTGCCGTACATACGGCGCTTTCGCGGCAAGACCATCGTCATCAAGTACGGCGGCCATGCGATGGAATCGCGCGAGCTGCGGGAATGCTTCGCGCAGGATGTCGTGCTGCTCGACCTCGTGGGCATCAATCCCGTAGTCGTGCATGGCGGTGGGCCGCAAATCACGGAGCTGATCGGAAAGCTCGGGCTCAAGTCGCGGTTCGTGCGCGGGATGCGCGTGACCGACGACGATACGATGGCGGCGGCCGAGATGGCTCTGCAGCGCATCAACGGCGACATCGTGGCGCTGATCTCGCGCCAGGGCGGGCGCGCGGTGGGACTATCGGGCAAGGACGGCGACCTGATGCTGTCGCGCAAGATGCGGATGGTCGTGAAAGATGAAACCGGCAAGCCCAGCCGCGTCGATATCGGGCTGGTCGGTGAAGTCGCCGAAGTCAACCCGTCGGTCATCCGCGTGCTCGAGGAAGCGAACTTCATCCCCGTGATCGCGCCGATCGGCTACGGCCGCGACGGCGAAACCTACAATATCAACGCCGACATCGCGGCCGGCCGCATCGCGGCGGCGCTCAAGGCCGAGAAGCTGGTCCTGATGACCGACGTCGAAGGCATCCGCGCCCGCAGCGGCGAATTGATTCCGACGCTCGATATGAACGCGGCTCGCAGGATGATCGCCCGCGGCATAATCAACGAAGGCATGATTCCAAAGGTCGAGTGCTGCTTCGACGCGCTGCGCGCCGGCGTCGGCAAGACGCATATCATTGATGGACGTGTGCGCCATGCGGTGCTGCTCGAAATCTTCACCCGTGCGGGAATCGGCACCGAGGTTGTGACGAGCGGAGGCCGGGTGCGCGAACTGAAAAGGAACGGCCGCCGCGCGCGCGCCGGGCTGCGCTAATGACCAACGCCGAAATCGTCGAACTGACCCATCAGCACCTCGTCAACATCTACGGATGCCTGCCGCTGGCATTCACCCATGGGCGCGGTCCGTGGCTCCATGATGCCGACGGCAACCGCTACCTCGACTTCTTCTGCGGCCTCGCGGTGACCAGCCTCGGCCACGGCCATCCCGGTGTCGTGCGCGCGATTCGCGATCAAGCCGAGAAACTCACGCATGTCTCCAACGTATTTCACACCGAGCCGATGGCACGGCTCGCGGAGCGCTTGGGCACCCGCTTCGGCGGCAAGGTCTTCCTGTCGAATTCGGGCGCCGAGGCGAACGAAGCGGCGATCAAACTGGCGCGCCGCTGGGGCCACGAGCACGGCGGGCGCTTCGAGATAATCGCGACGCTTGGCTCGTTCCATGGCCGCACGCTGGCGACACTGACCGCCACCGGTCAGGAAAAATATCATCAGGGATTCCAGCCGCTGGTGCCCGGCTTCAAGCTGGTGCCTTTCGACAATCTCGCGGCAATCGAAGCCGCGATCGGACCTGATACCGTCGCTGTGATGGTCGAACCCATCCAAGGCGAGGGCGGCGTGGTGGTCCCGCAGATGCCAGGGTATCTCAAGGGACTGCGCGAATTGTGCGATCGGCGCAAGCTGCTGCTGATTCTCGACGAGGTGCAGGTTGGGATGGGCCGCACGGGCAAGCTGTTCGCGCATCAGCACGCCGGAATCCGCCCCGATATCATGACGCTGGCCAAGGCGCTGGGCGGCGGACTGCCGATCGGGGCGATGCTCGCGAAGGCCGAGGTGGCGGCCAGCTTCACTCCGGGCAGCCATGGCACGACCTTCGGCGGCAATCCGGTGGCGTGTGCGGCAGCGCTCGCGGTTCTCGATGCGCTGGAGAATGACGGCGTGATCGACAATGCGGCCAGAGTTGGCGGCTTCCTGATCGAAGAGTTGCGCCGGATCGCACAATCCTGCGATCGGATCGTCGAGGTCCGAGGGCTCGGCATGATAATCGGCGTGGTGCTCAAGAATGACGCGCGGCCGGTGGTGGATGCGTGCCTAAAGGACAAGCTGCTGGTTAACGCGACCGCCGGTAACGTGTTGCGTCTGCTGCCGCCGCTCAACCTGACGCGCGAAGAAGCCGGGCAGGGGCTGGCGATCATCAAGCGCGCGCTGGGCGCATGAAGCCATCGATGAAGCGCGACTTCCTTGAAATGGCCTCGCTCCAGCGCCACGAACTCGACGGTCTGCTGGCACTCGCCGCGCGGCTGAAGAACGAACTCAAAGCGGGATTGGAGCATCCGTACCTGCGCGGCAAAACGCTGGCGATGATCTTCCAGAAGCCGTCGCTGCGTACGCGCCTGACCTTTGAGACCGGCATGGCGCAGTTGGGCGGTCATGCGATCTATCTCGCGCCGCAGGATATCGGCATCGGCGAGCGCGAATCGGTCAAGGATGTTGCGCGCAACCTCTCGCGCTGGGTCGACCTGATCATGATCCGCACTTTCGCGCACGACACCTGCGTGGAGATGGCGCATGAGGCTACGGTGCCCGTGATAAACGGCCTCACGGATATGCTCCATCCTTGCCAGTTGCTCGCCGATCTGCTCACGCTGCGCGAGCGCTTCGGCGATTTGAGCAAGGTCAAGGTCGCGTTCGTGGGTGATGGCTTCAATCTCGCTCAGAGCTGGATCGAAGCGGCCGAACTGATCGGGTTTCAGCTCGCGATCGGCTGCCCATCCGGCTATGAACCGGACAAGACCTTCATTGCGAGGATGCGGCGTGCCGAATGCGGCGTGCTAACCCACGATCCGGCAACCGCGGTCAAGGATGCCGACGTTGTTTACACGGATACGTGGACGTCGATGGGCCAGGAAAAAGAAGCGGCCAAGCGCCGCCGCGATTTCCGCCAGTTCCAGGTAAATCGCGGCCTGATGGGGCATGCGGCCAAGGACGCGATCGTGATGCACTGCCTGCCGGCTCATCGCGGCGAGGAGATCACCGACGAGGTCATCGACGGCCCCGCCTCGGCCGTGCTTGATCAGGCAGAGAACAGGCTCCACGCGCAGAAGGCCGTGATGCTCTGGCTAGTCAAGCCCGAAGTGCTCGGATCATCGGTGAACGGCGCGAGCTGATCGTGGCGAAGCTCAATATCAAGAAGCTCGTACTCGCCTACTCGGGCGGGCTGGATACCTCGGTAATCCTGCGCTGGGTCAAGGATTACTACGGATGCGAGGTGATCGCGTTTTGCGCCGACTTGGGACAGGCCGAGGAGCTGGCTGGCCTTGAGGCGAAGGCGCTGAAGACCGGCGCGAGCAAACTCTATGTCGAAGATCTGCGTGAGGAGTTCGCGCGCGATTTCGTCTTCCCAATCCTGCGCGCCAACGCAATTTACGAGGGCTACTATCTGCTTGGCACGGCGATCGCGCGGCCCGTGATCGCGAAGAAACAGGCCGAGATTGCGCTTAGAGAAGGCGCTGACGCAGTTGGCCATGGCGCCACAGGCAAGGGCAACGACCAAGTGCGCTACGAGTTGACCTTCGCGCGGCTCGCGCCGGATCTCAAGATTGTCGCGCCGTGGCGTAATCCGGACTGGACGTTCAACGGCCGCGCCGATCTCATCGCCTATGCCAACGAGAAAAAGATTCCAATCACCGTTAGCGGCGAGAAACCGTACTCGATGGACCGCAACCTGGTTCATATCAGCTACGAAGGCGGAATCCTCGAAGATCCCTGGCGCGAGCCCTACAACGATATGTTCCGGCTCACCGTCGCACCCGAGGATGCGCCGGATCATCCGGAGTACGTCGAGGTCGAATACGAGCGCGGCGATCCGGTTGCCATCAACGGCGAGCGGCTGTCGCCTGCCGCGTTGATCGCGCGCGCCAATGAAATCGGAGGCCGTCACGGTGTCGGCCGTGTCGATCTGGTCGAGAATCGCTACGTCGGCATGAAGTCGCGCGGCGTTTATGAAAGCCCCGGCGTCACGATCCTCCAGCATGCGCATCGCGCCGTGGAACAGCTCACACTCGATCGCGAAGTGATGCATCTGCGCGACTCGCTCATCCCGCGCTATGCCGAGATGGTCTACTACGGCTTCTGGTTCGCGCCCGAACGCGAGGCGCTGCAGAGGTTGATCGATGACGCGCAGAAAAACGTCACCGGCACGGCGCGGCTCAAGCTCTATAAGGGCAGCGTCACCATCGCCGGCCGGCGCTCGCCTAACTCGCTTTACGACCAGCGGCTGGTAAGCTTTGAGGAGGCGGGCGGCTATCAGCAATCGGACGCCGAGGGGTTCATCCGGCTGTCGGGGCTCAGGCTGCGCGCGCTCAACCGCTCCGGGAGCAAGTGAGAGACACTGGTGGGTAAGGTAATTCAGTTGCGGCCGCTACGAATGGTGCCCAAGCCGGAGACGCGTGCGGCGGGCACCGAACATGAGCAATGTCCGCGTTGCCCGCACAAGCTCAGCGTGCATATCGCTCATCCTAATGGCGCGATCAGCTGCGCGGCGCGCGGATGCTCGTGCGAAACCCGCCGCGACAGCTAGCCGGCGCGCGCAATCCGCCATGGCCTACTGTATCCAGCGACAAACCGGCAGGTGAAGGCACGGGGCATCTCACGGTCCGTCCCTGCTGGTAGTGCTCCCGGAGGGGCGGGGCACAACCTGATTCGTGGGCGGTTCGCGCGGCGGCGGCTGCCCGAAGTCGAGGAATTCACCGCTTCGCTGCCCTTCGATCGGCGGCTGTTTCGCCACGACATCCTGGGGTCGATCGCGCATGCGCGGATGCTCGCCAAGGTCGGGCTTCTCACCCGCGGCGAGGCGCGCCGCATCGAGGCTGGCCTGCGATCGATCCAGCGCGAGATCGAAGCGGGGCGCTTCAGGTTCGACAACGCCGACGAGGATATCCACCTCGCGATCGAGCGCCGGCTGACCGCGAAGATCGGCGCGGCCGGCGGCAAGCTGCATACCGCGCGCTCGCGCAACGATCAGGTCGCGCTCGACATGCGGCTTTTCATGCGCGATGAACTCGCGGAGGTGATGAGCCTGCTGCGCGCGCTGCGATCGAGCGTGCTAGCCGTCGCCGAGGTGCATGCCGAGACGGTGATGCCGGGCTATACGCATCTGCAGCGCGCACAGCCCGTATCGCTCGCGCATCATGTGCTCGCGTACGTCGAAATGCTCGACCGTGACCGGCAGCGGTTCGCGCAGGCGCTCGAGCGCACCGCCGTGATGCCGCTGGGCGCGGGCGCGCTGGCGGCGACCACGTTGCCGATCGATCGGCGGATGGTCGCGCGCGAATGCGGCTTGCGCACACTCGCCGAAAACAGCATCGACGCCGTATCGGACCGCGACTTCATCCTCGATTTCCTCAGCGCCGCCGCGATTTGCGCGATACATCTGTCGCGGATGGCCGAAGAGATCATCCTGTGGTCGAGCGCCGAGTTCGGCTTTGTCGAGATTCCCGACCAATTCTCAACCGGCAGCTCGATGATGCCGCAGAAGAAGAACCCCGACCTGCTCGAACTGATCCGCGGCAAGACGGGACGAATCGTCGGCAGCCTCGTCGCGATGCTGACCGTGCTCAAAGGACTCCCCCTCGCCTACAACTCCGACCTTCAAGAAGACAAGGAGCGGACCTTCGATGCGCTCGACACGCTCAAACCTGCGCTCGGCATCCTGACCAAGCTCTGGCCGCGCCTGAAGTTCAATCGGCCCGCGATGGCAGCTGCGGCTGGCGGCTGGGCGCTGGCGACGGATCTGGCCGAGTACCTCGTGCGGCGCGGGATGCCTTTTCGGCAGGCTCACGATGTGGTCGGCGGGCTCGTGCGTGACACGCTGGCGGCGCGCGGCTCGCTGGAGAAGTTGAGCCTGGCCGAGTTGAGAGCGCGATCGGCACTGTTCGATCGTGACGCGCTGCGGATTCTATCGGCGGTGGAATCGCTGCGCGCCCGGAAGATCATGGGTGGGCCGGCGCCGGCCACCGTCCGCAAGCGGATCGCGGAGCTGAGGCGTCGATGACCTTCAGTTGGACCAGGACCAGCCTTGTTGCGCTTTTTGTATCGCTGACGTTCGCTGCCTGCGGCGTTAAGAGCCAACCGAGGCCGCCCGAAGATGTTCGGCCCGAAGCGATCACCGATTTGCGCGCCGAGCAGGCGGTCGACGGGGTCAAGCTCAGCTGGAGCCGTCCCGAACGCTACAGCGGCAGCGGCGGGCGAATGCGCGATCTCGGTAGCTTTGTTGTCCTGCGCGCCGAAGGCGATGGCCAGTTGCAGCGTGTGGCAGAGCTGTTGGTGACGGATCGCGAACGCTTTCAGCTGCAGAAGATCTTCACCTACGTGGATTCCGGGGCTGAGCTCGGCCGTTCATACCGCTATGAGGTCATCGCGATGACGACCGACGGCTATCGCAGCGATCCTTCCAACGACATTTCGTTGGTGAGAGCAACGCCGGCTCCGGCCCCGAATCCCGAAACCTTCGTGGTCCCCACTCCGACCATACCGCGTTAGCGAAACCCTTCTGCGATTTGCAGGTGGAGCGGTCCGTTCGACCGCGCGCGGCGCTCCGCGTGTCGCATCCGTGAGACACATCTGCGATGCGCCGCAACCGCGCGGCGAGTGCATCGATCGTTCACGGTGAAACAAAATGATGGCTCGCGGAGCCCAAATTGTTGACCCACGAATACGTTTCATTAATGTTGTGCGTTCAAGGGACTCGTGCGCGAGTGCGAGGCGGGCTGTGAAGCACGAAGCAGGAAATCTGACCGAGGGGGCTATTGCTCTGATGGCGCAACCGCTAACGGCGCAGCGTTCCATGACGGTGCGCGTCGTTGATCACTACCCGGTAGTCGGCCATCTCTGTGTCGACGGTACGGTGCGCAACGTACGGCTCGGCCGCCGCAACGGCGATCAACCGCGAGGCGTGTGTTCGAGTTGTCAGACGGTCTTCCAGTATCGCAAGCCCAAACCTTCGCCCGTTCGCCACATCTCCGAGGACGAATCCGACGGCGCTTAGCCGCTGATACCGCGCCGGCGCGGTATCGATCCTGATCGGCTACCAGCCGGGATGCGGAGCCGAGTCGGGTGCGAGGTGATCCTTGCTGTCGGCCTTGCCAATTTGCGCCCCGCCTGTTTGCGGAACGCGTACGATCAGGATCTTTGGCCCACGGTAGTAGCGTGTGGTAGTCACGCCGACGTTTGTCCAATCGTCGGCTGGATCGAACCACGCGTCGATTCTTGGCAGAAACGGCGCCGCCAGCCGCGTGAACCATCCCAGATCCGGCGCGGCTTCGACTTCCATCAGGTCGCCCGGCGTGAAGGGCCATTGCCTGGGCTTGCGCACCGACGACACGCGGATGGCAACTATGTGGGGCCCCGGCATGCAGGTGAAGACGTGCAACCTGATTTCATCCGTCTTGCGCAGCGCGTTCTCCAACGGCAGGAGCAAGCTGGCGCCGGCGTAGGTGTCCGCTGGAACTTCAAGCGTGGCCGCATCAGTGACCGGCGCCGCTGATTGATTCTGGCTGCACACCGCTTTGCCCGATTTCGAGTCGACCTGCACCACGCGCTCGACTGTGCCCTGCGGCCGGAAGAAGGTGTGTTCGTAGTGCGCCATCACGGGTAGTGCGCCTGCTTCGGCGGGTTCGAGGCGCGTAACCTCGACGTCTCGATCGCCGTTGAGGTAATGGTTCTCACCGCGCAGGATCTCCGCGCCACCCTCAAGATGCTCCACGTCATAGTGGCCATTGCCGATGAGCTGTTTGCCATCGGGGCTGTAGATCACGAGGTCGGTCGGGCGTAAATCGCTGATCGGAAGCTGATTGTCAGCCGCATCCGCTTTGCTTGCCAACATGACCAGGGCAAGCGCCAAGGCTGGCGCTCCGAGCCTTCTCCGGTTGGCTGTCCGGGATGACCGTCGCCTCATAAGTCGTCAAGTGGCCCCGATCTGACCGGTATCACCCTGCGAATCCAAGGGGCCTGCGGCGCTTCGCGGTCACGACTCTATCACAGAGTTCATGGCGGATGGCTTGCCGCCTCCGCGCCAATCTGGAAGCTTGGACTCGTCTCACTCGCCTGACATGGAACCCCTACCAGCAGCGTCCCGCGACAATCTCACGCCAGTCCCCGAGTACACGCTCCCATCCGGGAGTTACCTTTGGATGCTGCTGGTGATGCTGATGTCGGCGACGATCTTCGAGGGCTACGACGTCACCATCTTCCATCTGTGCACACCGGACATCGCGCGCACATTCCATATGGGTGACCGCGGTGTGGGCTTGATGGCTTCGACTGTGCGCTTTGGGATGATGCTGTCGTTCTTCGTGCTGGCATTCGCCGATCGGATCGGGCGCAAGCCGCTAATCGCCAATACCGTGTTCGCCTACACCCTGTTTACGCTGTGCACCGCGCTATCGACCGGCGTCATCGCCTTCGTGTTCTTTCAGAGCTGCTCGCAGATTTTTCTCTCGGCGGAGTTCGCGATCGCGGTCGTGATGATCAGCGAAGAGTTCCCGGACCATCTCCGCGGGCGGGGCGTCGCGATACTCAACATGGTCGGGCTGCTCGGCGTGATCGCGGCCGGTTCGCTCTACGGCTTCGTCGCCGAATCCCGATGGGGTTGGCGCGGTATGTACCTGATTGGGATCGCGCCATTGTTGCTGGTCGCCTTTCTGCGCCGCGGGCTTCGTGAGACGGCGCGTTTCACGGCAATCAAACAGTCGGGTGCGCTCGGGGCCCGGCTCGATTTCCGCGGGCAGGTGCGGCGGATGCTTGCCCCGTTTGGAGGGCGGCATCGCTCGCGGCTGCTGCTTGTCGCTGCGCTGTGGAACTGCTGGGGACTGGTTAACGCTCCGGCAGTAACCTTCTTCAGCCTTTACGCGAAGCGCGATCACCACTGGACCTCGGGTCAGATCGGCCGGGCCATCGTGATTGCGTACATCTTCGGAACGCTCGGTCATCTGCTCAGCGGCTACGGCCTGGACCGAATCGGACGCAAGGCGACGACCGCCATATTCTATCTGTGCGGCGCAGTCGCGATGCTGATCCTGTTTCAAACTTCAAGTCATCAAGTGATGCTGCTGGCGATGATCGCTACCGTCTTCGCCTCCTCGGGCGGGCGAACCGCGACCGCGACTTACTCGGTGGAGCTCTTCCCGACCGAGATCCGCGCGACCAGCTACAGCCTGACGGTCCAGGTGCTCGGGCAGGTGGCCCCACTGCTTACACCGCTCATCGTCGGCTCGCTCTCGACCGTCATGGGTGGCCTGGGCAACGCGATCGCGGTCGTCTGTATCGGGCC
>JBGPUE010000021.1:0-45090 GCA_041491005.1 Binataceae bacterium (SeqCode)
GCCGGGATTCATCGCCACCGTCGTCATTCTGAGCGCAGCGAAGAATCCCGGATCTCTCCTGTCGGCGGATGGCTGCTCGGTTTTCGCTAAATAATTTCGAGATAGTCGCGATCCGGTAGCTGCGGGAATGGCGCGGTCGGCTGCGTCTGATACCAGTACGCGACCGAGGCGATATCGTCCTGCAGCGGCAGGAAGCGCCCGCCACGCGCCGGATCGCCGCGCCATCCGAGCGCTTGGATCGTCACACGCAAATCACTCTCGAAGCGGATCGGATCGGGGATATGCCATCGATACAGGCCGAACCGCGTTTGCGAGTTGTAAACGCCGTCGGGCCGGATCACCTGCGGCAATCCGGCGTACGGCGTCGTGAATTCGCGATAGTGGCTCGGCTCGGCTGGAAACCCGCTCACGCGCGCCGCGATGCCCGGGTCGAAGTCGTATGATCCGCAGAAATAGTCCTCGGTGCCGGTGCCGCAGATGGTGGGAAACTCGCCATCGCCGTCGAGGAAGAACTTGATCTCGCCTTCGCCCCACCATCCGCTGTTGTTCACGCCCCACGCCATGTAGGTGCCCACGTACTGGCCACGGCCGCGAACGCCCTCGAGAATCGTGTAGACCTGCTTGTACGGCAGCGGATTGACGCGGCGGAACTGTGCGTGGAAGTACGCGGCATCGTCGGGCACGTCCGTGAGCGTGTAATTAATCTGATAGAAGAGCACGCTCGGCGTCTCGGCGGCGTTGGTCATCGTGATGCGCGCGCGGCGGCGAAACGGCATCTCCCAGTAACAATTCAGCGCGCTGCCCGGATTCACGCATACCGCCAGCGACGAGAGCTGCGCGTATCGATTCCATCCGCAAGCGAAGAAGTCGCCGACCGGACATTCGACCGCCGGCATGGGTAAATCATCCCAGTAAATGCGCAGGATGCTGTCGCGCCAGCGCCCGCCGGGGGTCATCCAGATCTGCTGGATAGCGCCCGCGCCGGCGATGTCCGCGAGCATCTTCGTCTCGCCCGGTGCGATGATCACGTATGGCGAGACCTTCCATCCCTGGCCAAGCTCGCGCGCCGGGCCTTTGCCGGGCTCAGGGATCGCCATCGCGCCCCTGCCCTTCTCACCGGTCGGATTCTCAGCGGATATCGATCGGGTCTTCGCGTTCGACAGGCGCGCGAGATTGCCCAGATGCATGCCCAGACCGTTGAACGATGTCATTCGTCGCAGCTCCTCTTCGGGCTGAGCTTATAACATCATCGCGCGCCGATGTGGCGCGCCTGTATGGCGCTGACTACAGGCTGAAATCGCAAACGATGAAGTCGTGATCCGAAAAGCGCGCCGCGAGCATCGAGCGCCGCGCCGCTACGACTGCCGCCGATCCGGCGATCGGGCGGAGGCCGCGCGCCGTTATCCAGTCGAGCTTGGGACGCATCGGCGGCGGCACCATACGACTGAAAGTGAAGGTCGGCTTGAGCGGCGCGTTTGCCTCAGCGGTCGAGAAGCCGGCTTCGCGCAGCCGCTGGAACAGCGGCTCGTGGCGTTCGGGATCGCGAAAGCGGCGCGGCGCACGCACGATCAGGCGCAGCACCTCGGCCACCGCCGTGCTGTAACTCAGGCTGGTCGTGGTGGTGTTGAAGTCGCCGGCAATGATCGCTGGCACACCGGCCTCGATGCCTTCGATGAAGGCGGCCATCTGGCGCTCGCGGCCGGCCGGATCAGCATGACTCTCCAGATGTACCGTGCCGATTGCGATGCGCCGGCCGCCGATTGAGATGGTCGCTGCAACGCCGGTGGGCGCGAAGACTCTGCGTGAACGGCGTGGGGTGCCGCGGAAGCGCCCGCCCGTCACCGGATGAACCACCGGAATCGGAATTGATCTCACTTCGCGCAGCGGCGTCGTAGAGAGAATCGCGGTGCCGACGAACGCATTGAACGTCCCGCCTTCGCCCGCGAACCCCATCCCGGGCTGGAACGCAAAGCTCATCTCCAGCCGCCCGGCGATTTCAGCGGCCACCTCGCGCACGCCGGTGCGCGGTAGCCGCCAGTCCAGCTCAGACATCACGACTATCGACGCCCCCGCCAGCGGCGGACGACTCAGCCGGGCAACGATTGCGTCGATATCGCGGCCGCCGAAGGCGTTGAACGCGACCACTTTGAGCGGACCGCCACCGAAGTGGCGCTCGGCGCTCGCGCGATTGACGACGATCGCCTCGAAGGGCCTGTGCAGCTCCGGTGTGCCGGGCTGCGGATCAATCGCACCGCGCTCGGCGCGCTGCTCGCTCATCCGCGCAGTTCCGCCTCAAGCGTCTCGATCGAAGTGTGTGGCGCCGAGCAGGTCCGCTCGCGGCATACATAGGCGGTGAGCCCTCCGCCGACTTGGGGCTTGTCCCGCGCGGCTTCGGGAACAAATGCGCGTCCAGTCGCCGCTGAATCGACCGCGAAGATCGCGCGATTGGGAATGTAGAGCAGCCCCAGCCGTTCGAGCCATTGATGGAACTCGCTGCTGGAACGGTCGCCGACCAGCACGATCTCGACCGGCCCGCGCTGGTACAGGTCAGCGGCTTCGAGCATATGCGAGAAGGCGAACGGCTGCTTCTCGATGAACGGGGCGAACAGCTTGAGCGTGCGCACGGCCTCGTCGAAGTAGCGCTGTTCGCCGAGATATTCGTGCAACCGCAGGAGAGCCGTCACGGCCGCGCTGTTGCCCGACGGCGTCGAACCGTCAAAGGCGGCCTTCGAGCGCGTGATCAGCTGTTCATGGTCTTCCGAGGTGAAGAAGAAGCCGCCCTTGTCGCGATCGATGAAGCGCTCCAGGATTGCGTCAGCAAGCGTGCGCGCCCGCTGCAACCACGCGGCGTCCAGCGTCGCCTCGTAGAGATCGATCATCGCGCCTGCGAGCAGGGCGTAATCCTCCAGATATGCGTTGAAGCGCGCGGTGCCGTCCTTGAAGGAGCGGCGCAGCGATCGTCCGTCCCACATCCGCGTCATCACGAACTCCGCACCGCGGCGGGCCGCCTCGAGATAGCGCTCATCCCCGAGCACCCGAAACCCCTCGGCCAATGACGCGATCATCATCGCGTTCCACGCCGCGAGGATCTTCTCGTCGCGGTCGGGCTTGATGCGCCGCTCGCGCGCCTCGAACAGCCGGCGGCGAATCTCGCGGATCGCTTCGACGCTCTCATCTTCACTTATCCCGAACATGCGCGCCGCCTCGGCGGGCTCAATGGTGCGATGCAGGATGTTGCGCTCCTCGAAGTTGCCCTCCTCGCTGATGTCGAAGTAACGCGCCGCGATCTCGAACAATCGATCGCCGAGCACTTCGCGCGCCTCATCCGCGCTCCAGACGAAGAACTTGCCCTCTTCGCCCTCGCTGTCAGCGTCCTGCGTCGAGTAGAAACCACCCTCGGCGCTGGTCATCTCGCGCAGCACGTAATCGAGGATTTCCCGCGCGACATCGAGGAACTGCGCCTCATCGAGCGCACGGGCCGCGTCGAGATAGAGCCGCGCGAGCAGCGCGTTGTCGTAGAGCATCTTTTCGAAGTGTGGCACCAGCCATCGATCGTCGACGCTGTAGCGATGGAACCCGCCGCCGACCTGGTCGTAGATGCCGCCCTTGGCCATGTGCGTCAGCGTGTTGCGCACCATGTCGGCGTACACCGGGCCGCCGTCCTTCGCCATGCGGATGAAGAGCGAGAAGACGAAGGTGTTGGGAAACTTTGGCGCCTGCCCCAGACCACCGTTGAGATTGTCGTAATGGCGCGCGAGCGCCTCGGCGGCGGCCAGCGGCAGATTCTGGCGAAGATCGTCGCCGCTTGGTGCGTATTCGCCCAGCGCGCCCAGAGCCTGCGTCAGCTTCTGGACGTTGCTTTCGATGTCGCTGGACTTCTCGCGATAGGCCTGCGCGATCGATATCAGTACGCGCCGGAACCCGGGCATCCCGCGGCTGTCCTCGGGCGGGAAATAGGTTCCGCCAAAGAACGGCTTGGCGTCGGGCGTAAGGAACATGGTAAGCGGCCAACCGCCGCGCCCCGAGATCAGCTGCACCGCATCCATGTAGATCTGGTCGAGGTCGGGCCGCTCCTCGCGATCGACCTTGATCGGCACGAAGAGCTCGTTCATCAGCTGCGCGATGGTGTCGTTCTCGAATGACTCGCGCTCCATCACATGGCACCAATGGCAGGCCGAATAGCCGATCGAGAGCAGGATTGGTTTGTTCTCCGCGCGCGCGCGCGCCAGCGCCTCCTCACCCCATGGATACCAATCGACCGGGTTGTAAGCGTGCTGGCGCAAGTAGGGGCTCTGCTCGTTGATAAGACGATTGGGCTTGCGCCCGGCCCCGGCTGCCGGTTCATGGCTCATGTGATCTGCCTGGATAATCCCTGGCGACGCCCGATGAAGTGGTTTGCGATCTCACCGCACGGCGCGCGGTTGGATCGAAACGCCGCGAGCATCGAAAACGCTATCACGCGATTGGCGGGTAAACTACTCGCCGGAATGGAGCCCACGCAGAATCACAGCGCCCGCTTGCGCAGCTCAGGTGCTTCGGTTCGAGCGATCCGCTGCGCCGACGGTGTCGTCTGGCTCGCGCTCCGGAAAGACTCCGCTTACCCCGGGCACTGGATGCTGCCCCCAGCCCGGCATGTGGCTCGGGACGGTCGGGAGATCACCTTCAGGCCGCGGCCATGCGATTGGCGTAACGTCACTATCAATCGGGTGCCCGACCGCGATGCCTGCGCGATCGACCGACGGATGCGGATGGTCGTTGCCGCGCGTCGAGCCGTCGCGGAAGTAGATCATCGTATGCACGCGACGCGTGCGATCAGTGCGGTTGGGCTTGGCCAGATGCACTGTGAGGCCGTGATGGAACGCGACCGCGCCGCGTGGCACTTCGACGAATACCGGTTCGATATCTTTCACTTCGGGCCGCTTGAGAATCTCGACGCTGCCGTCGGCGGTGAAGATGTTGACGAACTTGCGCAGCCCAACCCGATGCGAACCGGGCAAATAGGCCATCGCACCGCTCTCCAGCGTCGAGCCGTCGAACGCGACCCACGCAGTGATCGTGTCGGTCTCGCGAATCGGCCAGTAGGGCTGGTCCTGATGGGGTTCCGTCTCCCGCCCACCGGCTTCCTTGTAGAGCGCCTGATCGTGCCATAGCCGCATCCGCTGTACGCCGAGCAGCGTCGCGGCAGCCTCGCCAATCCGCTGATGAAACGTCAGCGGGCGGACATCTTCGTTGTCCTCCCACAGGTTCATGCATTGGATGAACGACTGCTCGTAGGCGCTCTTCTCGGCCAGCGCGCGATGATCGAAGCGTTTGCGCCGCGCGACCGCGCGATCGGTTGCGGCGCCATAGCGATCCAGTTCTTCGTCGGTCAGCAAGTCCGGGACGACAACAAAGCCGTCGCGCTGGAATCGCTCGGCCAGCGGCGCTAACCGTTCCTGAAGGCGCGTAGTCGATGCTTCGCTGTTCAAGCGTTCGTTCCTCCGGTCAAGCCGATGCGCGGCCGCCGCGAACCAGTTTGCCGGGCATCGCACCAGTCGGCTGACCATCTTCGAAGGTGACTTCGCCGCTCAGGATAGTCTGGCGATAGCCGTCGACGCGCTGAATCAGGCGGCGGCCATTGGCCGGCAGATCGTGGACCATCTCGGGAGGATGCAGGCGCAGGTGATCGAGATCGATCACGTTGACGTCGGCCTTCATTCCGGATGCGATCGCGCCGCGATCCCTTAGACCATAGAGCTTCGCAGTCTCGCTGGTCTGCAGGCGAACCGCGACTTCGATCGGCAGGCGCTCGCCGCGGCTGCGATCGCGCACCCAATGCGAGAGCAGGTAGGTCGGCATGCTGGCGTCGCAGATCACGCCGCAGTGCGCGCCGCCGTCGCTCAAGCCCATCGCGGTGGAGGGATCGAGCATCATCTCGCGCACCGCGTCGAAGTTGTAATCGGCGTAGTTCGCAAACGGCATGTAGAGCAGCTCGCGTCCATCGTGCTGCAGCAGCATGTCGTACATCAGATCCGCAGGAGTGCGGCCTTCGCGGGCGGCTTGCGCGGCAATGCTCGCTTCGCGCGGCGGCTCGTAGTCCGGCGGATTGCCGAGCGGAAAGATCTTGCCGAAGTTGGTCATGAAGTGGCGTGCGACCCGATCCTGCGCGGCCGGCTCCTCGGCCAGAATCCGCGCCCGCATCTGCGGATCGCGCATCCGCGCCACGCGCTCGTCGATCGGCAGATGCGCCAGTTCGCGGCGATAGGTCGGATGCGTAATGAACGGATGGAGCGAACTCTCAAGGCCCATCAGGATCCCGGGCGGCCGCGCGGCAATCTGCGGCCTGAGGCATGCGCCTTCGGCGTTGCATCGTTTGACGAAATCGATCGTGCGCCGGTAGCCCTTGGGATCAAAGTCGGTCTGCGCGATCGCGAATGTGATCGGGCGTCCGGTCTCCTTCGAGAACTGGATCATCCATTCCATCGTGGCATCGATGCCGACCATGTCGGAGGCCATCTCGAACACGCCGTGCCCCGCCTCGCCCAGCGCGCGCCCGATGCCGAGCAGTTCGTCGGCGCTGGCAAACGTCCCGGGCACGACCTCGTGATTCCTGGCGCGATGCAGCATCGTGCGCGACGTGGTGAAGCCCAGCGCACCCGCCTCGAGCGCTTCGCACACCAGCGCCGACATCTGTGCGATGTCAGCGGGCGTTGCTTTCTCGTTGTGCGCGCCCCGTTCGTCCATCACATAGACGCGCAGCGCGCCATGCGGCACCTGCGCCGCCACGTCGACCGCACGCTTCATCCCGTCGAGCGCGTCGAGATACTGCGGAAAGCTCTCCCAATTCCACTTGATGCCCTCGCTGAGCGCGCTGCCCGGGATGTCCTCTACGCCCTCCATCAGCTCGATCAGGAAGTTCTCGCGGCCCGGCCGGACCGGCGCAAAGCCGACGCCGCAGTTGCCCATCACCAGCGTCGTAACGCCGTGCCAGCTCGACGGCGTGAGGTACGGATCCCATGTGACCTGGCCGTCGTAATGCGTGTGGATATCGACCCATCCGGGCGCGACGACCATACCCTGCGCGTCAATCTCGCGCCGGCCCGCGCCGGCTTTGCCGCCGACCGCCACGATGACGCGGCCATCGATCGCAACGTCGCCCACGCGCACTGGTGCGCCGGTGCCGTCGACGATGTTGCCATTCCTTATGACCAGATCATGCATGGCTGGATTCCTCCCAGTCGCGCTGGTTGCCGCTCCCGAGCGGCAGTTTCCCAACTATTCTTGAAGCTCACCAGAGTGTCAAACTTCGGCTCCGCATGCACGCGACGATAGTAAAGCTGAAGTAGCCGCGGGTCGCTGCTAAGATTGCGCGCGATGAGCATCGGGACGGAGACCCCTCGTGCGAGGCAGGGCGAGCGAATCGCCGCGGCACTGGTTCTCGCACTGACGGCGGTGCTCTATTTCGCCCGGCTGGGCGCGCGCGCGCTGTGGTCGTCCGAGGAACGATGGGCCGAAATCGCGAGAGAGATGATCCTGACTTCGAACTACTTCTGGCCGACCATCAACGGCCACGTTTATTACGACAAGCCGCTGCTCTCGTATTGGTTCGTCGTGGGCGCGACCTATCTGACCGGCGCGATGAACGAGGCGGCTGCGCGAATCCCCAGCGCGATCGCAGGACTGCTCGGCGTGGCGATACTAATCGCGCTGGCACGGAGACTCTACGATCTTCGCACCGGCGTCCTGGCCGGAATCATCCTCGGAACAAGTTACAGCTACGTCTTCTTCTCACGTCATGCGTCAGCGGACGTCGAGACCGTGACCGGCGAACTCGCGGTCCTCCTGCTGTTCTGGCGCTGCCGCCAACGCGGTGGCGGTTCGTGGGTTATCGCAATGTGGCTGATCATGGCGATTACTTCGCTGACCAAGGGGCTACTCGGCTTCGCGCTGCCGCTGGTCGTGATTGGCACATACTGCTGCGTTGCGGACGGATGGCAGGAGCTATTCGCGCGGCTGTCGTCAGGCTCTTTCGCCGAGCGACTCCGATGGCTGATTGCGCGCAATCGATGGTTCTTCAACTGGTACACGTTGCCGGCGGTCGCGCTGGCGTTAGTCTTCTACTGCCTACCGTTTGAGATCTCGCGAGCGCGGATGAGCTCGAATGCGGGCCTGAACATGGTCGTCCGCGAGAACGTGATGCGATTCTTCCGCCCATTCGATCATCGGGGACCGATTTACCTGTACGCATACGTGATCTTCGCCCTGATGGCGCCGTGGGCAGTGTTCATACCGGCCGCGCTGATTCATGCGCATCGGTGGCACACGGATGCGCATCCGATCAGCGCCAGCGACCGCTTCGTGATGTCGTTCTTCTGGGCGACGTTCGTGTTCTTCACCCTGTCGGGATCGCGCCGCAGCTACTACATCTTGCCCATTCTTCCCGCCGCCGCGATCTTGGTGGCGCGGCTCTTTACGAGTCCTGAGGACGAGATGTCGGTCGTGACGCGACGCCTGATGCGTGTGGGCTACGCGACGATTGCCACAGCCGCGATGATTGGTCTCATCGCGCTGCTACCTCCGTCGATGCGCCCCGGCAACCTTAGTCTGATGCCGCCAGTTCCCGGTCGCGCAATTCTCGCGCTCTTCCTGGCAGTTATGCTGGCGAGCGTCGGTTATACGCTGGCCAACTTTCACGCCCGCGCGATCGCAGGTTCATCGTGCGTGGTTGCCTATCTGTCGATGGCCTATTTGTTTGTATTCGCGCTGCCGGGCGTCGAGCCGTATCGCGGCGAAAAACCGTTTGCGCAAGAGGTGCGGCGCCATGTCGGTGACGATCTGGCCAAGCTCGCGCTCTATAACGATCAGGGCCCGATCTTCTATATAGCGGCGCCGCATCCGATCGCCTTCTTCGACGATCCTCGCGCGATAGCCGAATCGATTAACGCTGGCCGCACCGCATGGGTGATCGTTCGCAGAAGAGATGCGGGATTGGTCGGGCCGCGATCGGAAATCGTGGCGGCAGAGACCAGCTATCGGTGGGAGGGCGAGCGCGAACTTCGCAACAAGCAACTCCTGCTGAAGGTCGCTCCGGCAGCGATCGGTGGCAGTCCACGTTGATCGATCGGTCGCGCTGCTTTCGGGTAACGAAGCGACGGGCGGCTTACAGGCGCATCGGCATCACGACGTACTTGTAGCCCGAGTCGTCTTTCACCGTCAGGACCCCGGGGCTAACCTCATCGCTCAGGCCCAGCACGACCTCCACGTCGGTACCGCTCGCGATCACCGCGAGCGCTTGCAGCAGGTAGGAGGCGTTGAAGCCGATCGAAAAGGCCTCGCCCCTGAAATCCGAATCGATGGTCTCGCTGGCCTCGCCCAGTTCCGGACTGGCCGATGAAACCGTGACTGAGCCTTGCTCGAGCGCCAGCTTTACGCCGTGATAGCGCTCGTTGGAGAAGATCGCCGCGCGTTTGATCGCCGACAGTAGTTCATCGCGTTTGACGGCAATCTGGTACTTCGATTCGCGCGGCACCACTCCGCGATAGTCCGGGAACTCGCCTTCTATCAGTCGCATCGAGAGGATCGTTTGGCCGCGCTGCAGCCATGCGAGTTGCGTCTCGAGTGAAAGCAGCACCTCCGCATCGCCACCTTGATCGAGCAGCTTTCGCAATTCTGCGAGTCCCTTGCGCGGGATGATCGCGCTGCCCTCCATCGAGAAGCCCGCCACCTCGCGCTCGACCAGTGATAGCCGATGGCCATCTGTCGCGACCATCCGCGCACTGGCCGGTCCCGGCGACTCAATGAAAACGCCGCTCAGGTTGTACCGCGTTTCGTCAGGACTCACGGCAAACAGCGTCTTGTCGATCATTTCGGCCAGCACCGCGGCGCCGAGCTTCATCTCCGCCTTGAGCGGCTTGCGTTTGGAATCCTTGGGCTGAGCGGTCTCGCCCGGCTGGGGCATGGCCGGGAAGCTACGCGGATCCAGCCCCATCATCTTGAAGCTCGCCCGTCCGCACTTGAGTTCGACGCGATCACCTTCCAGAGATCGCAGCGAAACCTGATCGGCTGCAGCCTCGCGCACGATCTCGAACAGTTTGCGCGCGTTGAGTGTAATCGTTCCCGGCAAGCGCGCCTCGCAGGCCAATTGCGTTCGCAGCCCCACTTCGAGATCGGTGGCCGAAAGCTGCAGCGTTCCGCTGCGTGCGTCAAGCAGGACGTTGCCCAGAATCGGCACGGTGTTGCGCCGCTCGACGATTCCCTGCATCGACGATAGCGCTCCCAGCAATGGTACTCGATCAATAACCAGTTCCATCTTTATCAATCGCTCGAAGACAAGCTCTGCTTCTGATCTCTTTCTTATTCTTCTTTAAGATCAAAAGAGTAGAGGCAGTAGGCCCTGTTAATTCGGTGCACTATTGGTCCAAGTTCCTGGTGTTGCTGCGAAATCGCGCGTCATCAATGTGTTGGCTTGCGGATCTCTTATGATGCCATCGCCGGTCAGACGGTCCGCTGCTGTTAGTATCTGCCAAGTCGTGCCCAGTTTGCCAACAGACTTATGAAGTCACCCGGGCGGGCGCAGCGAGCTGGCCGTGCATCGCCTTCAGATCGCGCTCAATCTTCTCCAGCGAGTGGCGGAACGCCGAATCGTTGGCCACCCGGCGCGCAATCAGATTGAAAGCGTGGATCACTGTCGAATGGTCGCGGCTGAAGCGATCGCCAATCGCCGGGAACGAACTGTCGGTAAGCTTGCGGCACAGATACATCGCGACCTGGCGGCAGAACGCGATGTGCTGCGTACGCTTCTTCGATTTCAAATCGACCAGCCGGATATGGAAGAAATCCGACACCGCCCGCTGGATCGCTTCGATGTCGAGCTTGATCTCCTGATTGCGGATTAGGTCGTGCAGCGCCTGGCGTGCGAAATCGACCGTGATCGGGCATTTGCCGAGCGATGCGAGGGCGCCCAGCCGCGTCAGGCATCCCTCGAGTTCGCGAATATTCGAGGCGACGCTTTGTGAGATGAACAGCGCAACGTCGGGCGGGAGATCCAATCCCTCAAGCGCGGCCTTCTTCTGGACGATCGCGATTCGCGTCTCGAGATCCGGCGCCGCAATGTCGGCGATCAGGCCGGATTCGAAGCGATTGCGGAGCCGTTCTTCGAGGCCGGCGATATCGCGCGGCACCTTGTCTGAGGTGAGCACGATCTGGTGGCGCTCGGCATGGAGCGAGTTGAAGGTATGAAAGAATTCTTCCTGGGTGCGCTCACGTCCGGCGAGGAACTGAACGTCGTCGAGTATCAGCGCATCGACACGCCGGAACTTGTCTTTGAACTCACCGGTCCGGTCGCGGCGGATTGACGCGATCAGCTCATTCATGAAGACCTCGGCCGGCATAAAAAGGACTCGCCGCGGCCGATCGCTGTTGGCCAGCATGTGATGGCCGATCGCGGTGGCAAGATGAGTCTTGCCCAGCCCGACGCCACCGTAGATAAAGAGCGGATTGTATTTGTAGCCGGGCTGATTCGCCGCAGCCAACGCGGCGGCATGCGCGAATTGATTGGACGATCCGACCACGAATTCTTCGAAGGTGTAGCGTGGATTGAGGGAGGTCTGCCGGTCGCGGCGTGCACTTTGGTTGTCAGCGCTGACGAGGCGGCCGGCGTTGATCCGCGCCGCGGGTTCGGGCTGAGCCTGACGCGGCTTCGCCTGGCTTTCGCGCGCGCCAAACGTTACCTGAACGTCGATCGCATCTCCGGCTTCGGCCGACAGTGACTGCCGCAGCAACTCGAGATAGCGCTCATTGACCCAGTCGCGGAAAAACTTGTTGGGCGCTTCGAGAGTGGCGGTTTTGCCTTGAATCCCGATGAAACTCAGCGGTCCGATCCAAGTTTCGAATCCGACTTGACCCAGCCGATCACGCAAACGGCCGGTCGTCCGCGACCATAACCCTTCCATCTAGTCCTCCTGCCAGCCCAAGGCCCCGTAATTCCCCATTTGGAGCCTTCACGATTCCAAGCGAAAACAATTCAGTTGAGCATCGTGCGCGGTGCGCAACCCGGACCAAGCCATGCACAAGCTTGTCCACAGCTGTGGATAACGAACTTTTCCTGCGCTCCTAGGGAGAGCTTGGAAATCAGGGCAAGCTCGCTATCAACTCGTGGCAGCCTCGCGACGATCGATTCGACTTTCTTGGTGAGGATGCCAAGGAGCACCGGGTACACCAAAATTCCACCCATCGCGATCAGTCGCGCGATCGTCAACGCACAAGCAAGCGAATGCATGTGGGCAAAACTTTCGCGGCGAGCCACCGTGATAGACTCTTTTGTGCGAACGCTCAAGCGGAGACGATCACAAAATCGCGAACGGCGCGATTTTCCTGCAAAAGATCTTGCGCCGCACGGAGTCGTGATCAACGCGCGATCTGCAAGACACATGCGTGGTTTCACATCAATGGCTCGTGGAGCCGACGTGCGTGATCCGAAATTGTGCGTCGTGCGCAAGCCGGATGCTACAGCTGATTGCGATCGGCCCAGGCTTGCGCTCTGTTGAGCAAAGATCGTGGAGAGAAACATCGCGATGATCGATTCACCAAAGTCCGCCGCGCTGTTCACGCGCGCCAGTAAAGTGATTCCCGGGGCGGTCAACTCGCCAGTGCGTGCCTGGAAAGCAGTCGGCGCGAACCCGCTCTTCATCGAGCGCGCCAGCGGCGCTCACATCTTCGACCGCGACGGCAACCGCTTTATCGACTACGTCGGTTCCTACGGACCGGCGATCCTCGGGCATGCCCATCCGCGGGTGGTCGACGCGATCGCGAAGCAGGCCGCGATGGGGCTGAGTTTCGGCGCGCCCACCGAGCTCGAAATCGAGCTCGCGGAGCGTATCTGCCACGCGATTCCGATCGCCGAACGGGTCCGGCTGATGAGTTCTGGCACCGAAGCTGGAATGACTGCGATTCGAATCGCGCGGGCCGCGACCGGGCGTCCACGCATAATCAAGTTTGATGGATGCTATCACGGCCACAGCGATGGTCTTCTTGTTCGCGCAGGCTCGGGTGGTATGACCTTGGGCGTTCCGGACAGCGCCGGGGTACCCGAAGCAATCGCCGTGTTGGCGCGTGTAGCGCCGTATAACTCATTGGAAGCGGTCGAAAGATACTTTGCCGCCGAAGCACGCGATATCGCAGCAGTTGTTGTCGAGCCAGTTGCTGCGAATATGGGCATAGTCCTGCCGCAGCAGAATTTCCTGCGCGAGCTGTCCGGGATTGTTCACCGCAGCGGGGCGTTGCTCATCTGTGACGAAGTTATAACCGGCTTTCGCCTGCGCTTCGGGGCGGCGTACGAACTCTACCAATGCGAACCTGACCTTGTGATGCTCGGGAAAATCATCGGTGGAGGGTTGCCGATCGGCGCCGTTGCCGGTCGCGCGGACTTGATGGATCGGTTGGCTCCGGTCGGGCCCGTATATCAGGCTGGGACACTGTCCGGGAATCCGCTGTCGGTCAGGGCGGGGTTGGAGACGCTCGCATTGCTCGATCAGCCGGGCACCTATGATCAGCTTGAGCGCGCTGGTGCGCGACTCGAGGTGGGATTACGCGATGCGCTCAACGATAATGGCGTCGTCGGATGCGTCAGCCGGGCCGGTTCGCTCGTGACGCTCTTTCTTGGACGCGAGCACGTGAACAACGCGGACGACGCGCGCAGGTCCGACGTTCGCCAGTTCGCCCGTTTCTTCGCTGCGATGGTCCAGCGCGGAATCTACCTCCCGCCTTCGCAGTTTGAGGCCATGTTCATCTCGCTCGCGCATTCTGACGATGACATCGACGCGACGATCGCGGCGGCGGGCGAGTCCATCGCTGAACTGAAAACGGCGAAACTGGAGTGAAGGTGGCTCTCAGCCCAGCAAGAATGATCCGTTATGGAGCTGTTGCGCTGGACATCGCGTTCGCGCCCGTGGGTGGTGCGATCGTCGGGCATCTGCTGGACCTTTACTTCCATACCGATCCCTACCTCACGCTCGTGATGTTTCTGTTAGGCGTCGGAGGCGGCTTCTATCGCTTGATCAGGATGCTTAGCCAGGATCGCAACGAGATCTAGCGCGATGCCTTCGCTCGTCGACATTCAGCGCACCAACCTGGCGGTACTCGCCATCAGTGGGCTGCTCCTGCTCGCCTTCGTTTCGCCGGCCGCATCGATCGGGTGTGTGATCGGCGCTGGAGTGGTAATCGCGAACCTCTTCATTCTTGGATTGCTCGGGCGCGTGCTGAGCGCGATGGCGGCCGGCGGCAGCGGCGCGCGGCTGGTCGCCGTTGCCATACCGCTAAAATTGATATTAATTGCGGGACTGGTTTATCTCGTTTTCGCGGCCGTCAGGGTCGACCCAATCGGTTTCGCGCTCGGTGTTTCGACCCAGCTGATCGCGATTCTTTTTGAGACGGTGCGGAGGTGGCGGCGGCTTAAGCGGACTTCTGAGGGAGCGGAACAAGGCATTGCAGAAAGCGGTCAATCTGCTTGAACTGATCGGCGGCGAGCGGATACCCGAGGTGCTGGTCGGCACCTGGATCGTGATGGGAATCCTGATCGTCTTCGGGGTGATGGCGCGGCGGGCGCTGGCCCGCGCTGCCGATCCGACCGTGCCTGACGAGGGCGTAACGCTCCGTTCGATCGCGGAAACGATCGTCGAAAGCATCGACTCGTTCGTCAAGGGCGTGATGGAGAGCGATCATTACCGCGAGCTGGTGCCTTTCCTTGGCTGTCTGTTTCTTTTTATCCTAACCGCGAATTTCTTCGGGCTGATACCTGGAATGGAGCCGCCGACCGCCGATTCGGATCTGACTTTCGCGCTGGGAGCGATCTGCTTCGTCTTCTACATAGTGCAGGGATTCCGCGCCAACGGGATCGGATATCTGCGCAGCTTTCTCGGTCCGCTGCTGCCATTGGCTCCGCTGATGCTGCCGATCGAGATAGCCGACAACTTGGGCAGGCCGTTTTCGCTGGGCGTTCGTCTCTACGCCAACATGTTCGCCGACCATCAGGTGCTGAGCATCTTCACCGGGCTGACGCGATTGGTCGTGCCACTGGCGTTCTATGCGCTGGGATCGATCGTTTGCGTGATACAGGCGCTCATCTTCATGGTCTTGACGATGGCATACGTTAAGCTCGCGACGGCTCACGAGCACTAGAGTTTGTTAATCGCTGCGGACTGCAGCGTCGGGCGGATCCATGGCGGTGGTAGAGGAGGAGAGGCGGGGATCGCGGCTCGAAGCAGGCGGCGCGGCGCAACAAGGAGGAGGATCGTATGATTCGACGGATCGGAATGATGATAAGCGCAGCCGCGATCGTGCTGCTCGCATCGCCCCTGCTGGCGATGGCGCAGGAACCGGGTGGCGCGGCGGCGGCCGGCGGCAGCCCGCTACGCGCCGGGTTGATCGCGCTGGCGGCCAACCTCGGCATCGGCATCGCGGCGTTCGGCAGCGCGCTTGGACAGGGCCGGATGGTCGCCTCAGCGATGGAGTCGATCGGGCGCAATCCCAATAGCGCGGGCCAGATCTTCACCCCGATGATCATAGGCCTGGCGTTCATCGAAGCGCTGACACTGTACGCGCTCGTGATCGCGTTCTTCCTGCAGGCGAAGATCTAGCGACAATTTGAGTTGACGGTGACGGCGGGGCCCGACTCCAAGGCCCCGCCTCCATTTTCTGAAGAACTAAATCGCGCTGCCGCGTCGCAATCGCGACCTGCACGGCGAGCTAACACCAAGCCAATCAGGCGTGGCGCTTGGCGCCGTTGAGGACGTCGAACGGCGCGCGCCGCCGATCGCGTCTGAGCAGCACGTAAACCGCGCCCGCACCACCATCGTTGGGGCGTGCAGTTGTGAACGCCAGCACGTGCCCCGAGAGCACGCCATGCGAGAGCCAATGCGCGGCAGCATGCTTGAGCACCGGGCGTCCCCCGGGCGAGCGCAACCCGCGTCCGTGAACCACCAGCACGGCGCGATGACCTTTGCGCACCGACTGACCGATGAAGCCGCTTAGCGCCTCTTTGGCGGCACCCTGAGTCATCCCATGCAGATCGATATGCGCCTGCGTGGCGAACTCGCCACGTCGTAGCTGGATGACCAAACGCGGGTCGAGGCCGGCGCGTGCGCCCTCGACGTATTCGTCGGTCTCGGTGATATCGAACGGCGCCTGCCCGGAGACCAGATCGGATAGCTGGGCTACGACCTCGGCGTCCTCACTGCGGATAGGACGGCTGGCGTCGGGTTCGCGTGGCATCCGCGCGGGCCCGGAATCATCGAGGCGGCGCACGCCCTCGAATGCGTCTCGCAAAAGCGCGGCATCATCGCGCGGCGGCAGCACAGCGACGGTGGGTGGGGGCGGCTTCGCCGGAGCAGGAGGCGGCTGCGGGCGAGCGGTCGCACGCGCGTTGACCAGCTTCTTCAGATCCTTGAAGGGAGATGAGAAGATCGGCTTGAGTTTCGATTCGCGCGGCGCGGGCCGGCGCGGGGAAGGTGTCCGCTTCCTGGCCATCTTGGGAGTCCCCCGTGATCGAAAGTACCTGCGCTGGCGGCGGAACGCCACGGCGGCGCGCGCTTCTCCACGGCCGGAAGCCGCTGGTGCGATAGACATGGCCGAGTGATGGAACGCGCGCGACTCTCAAGCCCGGCTCTGGCGAAATTCTGGCGCGGTGCGATCCACTGCCGCGTCTGTACCACTATCGCACCCTGGCGCAAGTTCCGCGTCGCGAGCCGAGGTACCGCACGCCATCGCCTGATGCTACTGGGCGAGGCGCCCGGCCGCGTCTCGCTGGAGCACGGCCGCGCCTTCTCGAATCCGCGCAATCTCACCATCAGACGCGCATTCGCCCGGGCGGTGGCGCCGAAGAGATGGGAGCTTGAGGACGTCTTCTATATTACCGACGTGGTCAAATGCTGGCCGGCGAAGGCGGGCCGCGCTAACCGCTCTCCGCGCCCCGCTGAAGTAAAGACCTGCGTGGAGCGCCATCTGCGGCACGAAATCGAAATCCTGCGGCCGCGGTTGATCGTCACATTCGGCGCACTGGCGGCCCGCGCCGCAATCGGCAGACCGATCGCGCTGGCCGAATCTCACGGCCGCGTGATTACAAGTGCCGACGGCATACGGGTGCTTACGTTCACGCATCCATCGTCGATCAATATTACTGGTATGAGGCGCGTGGGTCTCAGATCGCTGGCAGAATACGAGGATCAGCTCAGCTTGCTGTTACGTACCGAACTGGCAAAGCTGATAGATTGCTCGCCAAGGAAGGCTGGGGAATAGCCGGGCCAGCCGATACATATTCATGCGCAAGACACTTCTGATAGCCGGGAGCGTGCTCGGCGTCCTGCTCTTGGTCGTAATCGGCCTCATCATCTATGCGGCGTCGAACCTCGACTCGATCATCGCCACGCGGCGGGCACGGATCCTCGCGCTGGTCAGCGATTCCTTGGGCCGTCCGGTCGAGGTGCAGGATATAAAGGCGGCGCTTGGAATGGGCGTCTCGATGCAGATCACGGGAGTGAAGATCGGCGACAACCCCGCCTTCTCACAATTGCCGTTCGTTGCCGCCAACGAGGTTTCCGGCGAGGTCGAGTTTCTGCCGCTGCTGGCCGGCGACGTGAGGCTCACCAAGCTGGTGCTCAAGTCGCCCGAGGTCAGGATCCTGCGTGATGCCAATGGCGTCCTCAACGTCAGCACGATTGGTAAAGGCGGCAAGCCCGAGAAATCGTTGCAACAGGAGGCCGAGGCGGCCAAGGCGGAGGGCGGCAAGAGAGGCGGGGCAGGAGCGCTGGGGTCGATTGCGGTCAAAAGCCTCAGCATCGACAACGGCACGATTCTCTATCAGGACGCCTCCCAGCGCGGCGCGCCGATTCGACTCACGCGGGTGGATTTCGATCTGGAGAACTTCAGTGCGAACAGGTCCTTCGATCTCAAGCTGGTATTCGCATTTCTGGACGAGCGGCAGAACTTCGATCTCTCGGGCCAGCTCGGCCCGCTGATCAATGACGGGATGCTCGACGTTGGCCGGATACCCGTCGATCTCAAGCTGAAGATCGGACCGCTCCTGCTCGATCGAGTCCGCACACTGCAAGGTATCGGCGGCAAAATCCCGGAGAAGCTCTCGATGCCCGATCCGATGAGCCTCGAGGCGACAGCCAAAGGTACGCTGGACAAGATCGGTTTCGACGCGAGCAGCGAACTGGGCCCATCGCGAGTGGTCTATCTGGGCGTATTCAACAAGCCGGCGGGCACGGCGTTCAGCTTCTCGGCCACCGGTGTCCGGCGTGGCAGCGAGATCATCGTTGCGCGCGGCAATCTCAAGCTTGCCGATCTGAACCTGACGGCGACCGGTCTTTCAGTCGGCGGCGGCAAGCCCCTGGGAGCGCATCTCGACACCAACCGGTTCGATCTTGCCGCGGTTGCCGCAACGCTCGCCGCAGCGGCGAAGTATCAGCTCGCCGGCAAGAGCGAAGTTCACGGCCAGTTCGAGATGGACCAGGGTTCCCCCAACTTCGACGGCACAGTCGCGCTCGCCGGCGTAGCGGTGCGACCCGAGGGCGGCAAACTCCCGGGAGTCTCGAACCTCAACGGCAACATCCACATGACGCAGAACAGCGCCGTGATCGAGCCGGCGACTTTCGCCGTCGGCTCGGGCCATGTGAGCTTCGAGGCGCGCGCCGAATCGCTCAAGCCGCTGCGAGCCAGCTATGTCCTGAAGGCCGACAGCCTCAAGCTTGCGGAGTTTGTGCCAAGTCGTCCGCCGGAGGCGGGTGAAGTGATCGAGCAGCTCGCGGTCACTGGTACCGCCGGCGGCGAGATGAGCTCGCCAAACATCAACGCCCAGATCGCGTCGTCGTCGGGCCAGGTCGCCGCTGTCGCGTACCATAGTCTTTCGTTGCAAGCGGGCTACGACGGCAAACGAGCGTCCGCACATGCGCTCAAGATTGAAGCTTTCGGCGGGTCGATCGCCGGCGATGCCGACGCGGTGCTGGGCGAGAGGCCGCAATTCAATGCCACGCTCAACACCAATCAGATCGACCTGCAGCAGGCGCTCAAGTCCCAAGGTTCGAAGGCCGCCGATATCGTGCGCGGCTTGCTCACCGGGCAAATCAAGGTTGCTGGCCGCGGCGCGAAGTTCGACGACATCAAGCCGACATTGCAGGGTCAGGGCCGGATGGCGATCGCCAACGGCAAGCTGATCGGCGTCAACATCGTGGCCGACGCGCTGCGCAAGGTGCAGGGCCTGCCTGAGATCGGCGGACTGATCAGTCCGGCCATGATCGCGCGGCATCCGGGCCTCTTCAACAATCCCGACACCGACCTCAAGACTATGAGCCTGAGCTTTGATCTCGCGGGCCCGCGCATCACCTCGCATGACATCACGGTCGAGACCGCGGACTATCGCGTCTTGGGCGACGGATGGTTCGACATGGACCGCAATATCGACCTCAGCGCCCAGCTGATGCTGTCGCGCGGGCTGAGCGACGAAGTGATCGCGGAAAAGAAAAATGTCGTCTATCTCACCGACCCTGACGGACAAATCACGATTCCAGTCGTGATCCGCGGGGCGCTACCCAAGCCGTCGGTGCAACCCGATATCCAGGTGCTCGCGCAGCGTGCCGCGTCGCATGCGATCCAGCGCGAAGGCCAGAAATTGTTCAAGAAGCTGCTCGGCAAGAAGAGCGGCCCGTTGGGCGGATTGTTTGGCGCGCCGGATGGTGGCAGTGGCGGCTCGGCGCCAGCACCAGCAGCGCCAACGCCCGCTCCGAATCCCTTTGAGTCTCTGAAGGGGCTGTTCCGCTAGGAGATGCGGGTGCGGCTAGGCCGCGATCTGGATGATCGTCGCGCCGGCGCCGCCATGATGCGGTTCGGCTTCGCGAAACGACGCGCAATAGGGTGACGAACCCAGATATTCCCGGATCGCCTTGCTCAGTATTCCGGATCCGATGCCGTGCACCACGCGCACCTCGGATTTGCTGGTCAGGTAGGCTTGATCGAGGAATTCCTCCAGCTTGCGCAGCGCATCGGTCGTGCGCATCCCAACCAGATTGAGCTCCGCAGCCTCGCTTCGCTCGACGATCACGCTGACCTTGGGTGCCGTCGATATCGGCCTCGCTGGCGAGGCGCGCCGCAGCCGGGCTGGGGAAACCTCGATTCTAAGGCCGCCGCGCGCGATCACGGCCTTGTCGCCTTCCAACACGAGCAGCTCGCCGCGAATGTCGCCGAGGACCACCTGATCGCCAACCTTGAGCGGTGTCTGGTCTGTGTCCGCTTCGATCGCCGCCGATGGCGGCGCGAGTTCGTCGAGCCGGCGCGATGCGCCGGCTCCAAGCGCGGCAAGATCGTGGCGCGACTTGGATTGCGCCCTGATCTCGCGCAACATTTCGTCGCCCTCGCGCCTGATCGATGCGAGCAGTTGCCCGCCCTCGCCGCGCAACCGCTCGCGTTCCGCCTGAGCCTGGTCGCGGATGCGTTCAGCGCGGGCCAGCGCTTCACGTTCGCGCCGCTCCATCGCGGCTTCACGTTCGGCCAGCTCGCCGACTCGTCTCGCCAGTTCCGCGCGCTCAGCTTCCAGGCGCGCGAGCGCGGTTTCCAGCTCACCTGAGCCCGCTGGGCGTGCGTCCTCGGCCGCACGCACGATCTCTTCGGGTAATCCCAGCCGCCGCGCGACGGCCAACCCATAGCTCTGGCCGATGGTATGCGGCTTCAGGCGGAAGAGCGGCCGCAGTTGCTCAGCGTCGAAATCGACCGCCGATGACTCGAGCCCTGCGCGCGAGTAGGCGTGCAACTTGACGGCGGTCGAATGCGTCGCAATCGCCACCAGGCAGTTCCGCGCCGCGAAGTAATCGAGCAGCGCGATCGTCAGCGCCGCCCCTTCCGCCGGATCGGTGCCTCCGCCGGGCTCGTCCAGGATCACCAGCGCCGGTTCGCGCAATTCCTGGAAGATTTCGCGCAGGTTGACGATATGCGCCGAGAAACTCGAGAGGTCGGCCTCGATCGACTGCTGATCGCCGATGTCGGCGAAGATACCCTGGAAGACGGCCAGCTTGGCGCCTGCGGCCGCCGGGATCAGCAATCCCGCCTGCGCCATCATCGACAACAGCCCGATGGTCTTGAGGGCAACGGTCTTGCCGCCGGTGTTGGGTCCCGAAATGACGATGCCGCGCCGGCCCGCTGCAATCGCAGCGTCGATCGGAATGACCTCACGCCCGCTGGCCATCAGCAGCGGATGACGCGCGCCGGGCAGCTCGATGCCGTCCGGCACGATCTCCGGCTCGACACATTGGAAGCCTTGCGCAAAGCGTGCCCGCGCGTTGAGCGCGTCGAGCGCGACCATCGCGGCAAATGTCAGCCTTAGTTCGCGAACGTAGCCGCGCACCATCGCGGTCAACTGCTCAAGGATGCGCCGTTCCTCGGCCTCGGCCTCGCGTTCGAGCAGCATCAGCCGGTTGTTCAACTCGACCGCCCACATCGGTTCGACAAACAAGGTCTCGCCCGAGACCGAACGGTCTTGCACGATGCCAGCCAGGCGCTCCGCATAGTTGAGCTTGAGCGGCAGGACGAAGCGCCGGTTGCGGATCGTCACCAGGTGGTCCGAGACGATCGGCTCGATACCGGCGGCATTGAGCTGGCGCGCCAGCCGCGTCTCTAGTTCGAGCCGCTCGTCGCGCAGCCGGTTGCGCAGCCGCTTGAGCTCGTGACTGGCATCGTCGAGCAACATGCCGTCGTCGGCTAGCGCCTTGAGCAGCGCATCGGCCAGCTCCTTGGGCGCCAGCAGATCGCGTACGAGCGCCGCGACGTTCGGAAATGGATCGACGCGGGAGCGCAGGAAACCCTGCAGATCGCTGGCGGCGATGACAAAATCGCGGATGCTGACCAAGGCCGCGCCGCCCAATGCCGCGCCCTGCCGGGCGGCAGCTATCAGGAGCGACCGCATGTCGGCGAATTCCGCGATCGGCAGCGATCCTGCGTGCGCGCGTAGTTCGACCAGTTCAGCGCATGAACGCAGGTTGCGCCGCACTTCGTCGGCATCGATGGACGGCTGCATCTCGGACAGCACAGCGCGGGCCGACTCCGACGCGGACAGCGCGGCGACCAGCGCGCGCACCTTGTCGAACTCCAGCGCCTTCAGGTCGCGTTCTCGCATCGCGGATTGATGCTCGCCTGCTAGTATCTCCGGCGGCCAAGTTTATCATCATCAACGAGGGCATGGGGATGGAAAGGATCCAGTCGCGGCTGAAGACCTCGAGCGAAGAGTTCCGCCGCAATCGCGAGGCGATGGAAGATGCGGTCGGCAAGCTGCGCGCCGAAATCGAGCGGATTCGCGAGGGCGGTCCGCCGCAGGCGCGCAAACGCCACCTCGAGCGTGGCAAGCTGCTCGTGCGTGAACGCATCAAGCGACTGCTGGATGCGGATACGCCGTTCCTCGAACTCGCCACGCTGGCGGCCTACGGGCTCTACGATGACGATGCGCCCGCCGCCGGAATCATCACCGGCATCGGGCGCATCGCGGGCCGCGAGACGATGATCGTCGCCAACGACGCGACCGTTAAGGGCGGCACCTACTACCCGATGACAGTGAAGAAGCATCTGCGTGCGCAGGAAATCGCAATGCACAACGGCCTGCCATGCATCTATCTCGTCGATTCGGGCGGCGCGTTCCTGCCGATGCAATCGGAGGTCTTTCCTGACCGCGACCACTTCGGGCGCATCTTCTACAACCAGGCGCGCATGTCGGCGATGGGCCTCGCGCAAGTGGCGGTCGTGATGGGCTCATGCACTGCGGGCGGTGCGTATGTGCCCGCGATGTGCGATGAAAACGTCATCGTGCGCGAGCAGGGCACCATCTTTCTCGCCGGTCCGCCGCTGGTTCGCGCCGCCACCGGCGAGGAGGTCAGCGCCGAAGAACTGGGCGGCGGCGATATCCATACGCGGCTCTCCGGCGTCAGCGATCATCTGGCCGACAACGATGAGCATGCGCTGGAGATCGCGCGCTCGATCTTCGAGAATCTCGGGCCGCGCCCGCGTATCGACGCCGATCAAAATGCGCCTGAAGATCCGCACTACGATCCCGCCGAGCTCTACGGGATCATCCCGACCGATACCCGCAAGCCCTACGACGTCCGTGAGGTGATCGCGCGGATGGTCGATGGCAGCCGGATGCACGAGTTCAAGCCGCGCTATGGGACATCGCTGGTCACCGGCTTCGCGCGGATTCACGGCTACCTGACCGGCATCATCGCCAATAGTGGAGTGCTGTTCAGCGAATCAGCGCTCAAGGCGACGCATTTCATCGAGTTGTGCTGCGCGCGGCGCATTCCGCTGGTTTTTCTACAGAACATCACCGGCTTCATCGTCGGCAAGCGCTACGAGCAGGGCGGCATCGCCAAGGACGGCGCCAAGATGGTCAATGCCGTCGCCAACGCGGAGGTGCCGAAGTTTACGGTCGTGATCGGTGCGTCCAACGGCGCGGGCAACTATGGGATGTGCGGGCGGGCGTACTCGCCGCGGCTGCTCTTCATGTGGCCCAACTCGCGCATCTCGGTGATGGGCGGTGAGCAGGCGGCCAACACGCTGCTGACGGTCAAGCTCGATCAGCTACGGCGCCAAGGGGAATCGATGAGCGAGGCCGAACAGAAGGAGTTCACGCGGCCAACGCTGGAGAAATACGAGCGCGAATCGAGCTGCTATTACTCCAGCGCGCGGCTGTGGGACGACGGGATACTGGATCCGCTCGAAACCCGCGCGGCGCTCGCGCTTGGCCTTGCGGCTGCGCTGGGCCGCGGCATCCCGCCAGCGAGCAACTTCGGCGTTTTCAGGATGTGATGGGTGTGCCGCACTGACTTTTCAAGCCACCGCGCGCCAACTATATCTGTGAGCAGTTTCGCTGAGAGCGCAAAGGAAGAGCAGCCATGCCATGGACGATAACGCGCCTGTGCATCGATTGTTTGGACACTGGATGTGTCAGCGTATGCCCGGTCGACTGCATCTACGAATACGTCGGCGCCGATCGGGAGAAGTTTCCCAACCAGCTCTATATTCACCCCGACGAATGCATCGATTGCGGTGCGTGCGAGCCCGAATGTCCTTGGCAAGCGATCTTTGAGGAGCCCGCGGTACCCGACGTGCTGAAGGCGGACATTCCGCTCAATCACGCGACGGTCGACGCGCCCGATGACTTCAAGGTGAAGACGTTCGTGCAAACCGAACATCCGACGCCGGAGCAAATCGAGGCGAACAAGAAGAAGTGGGGCGTGGACGCGGGCAGCTGATCCTGATCGTCGACTGACGCAGGCTCATCCTCAGCGCGGCCGATCCTCCATAGGCGCATCCGCGCAAATTGCGTCGGACTGACCGCCGCGCGCGCTGCCACGGCCGCCAGCGCAATCGCAACATCGCCGCGACGATCCCATCCCTACCAAGCCCGCATCCGCGCCACCGGTCCGCATTTGATCTCCTCACATTGAGAAATCCGGGCACCACAGAAATATTTCGTCTGAGATTGAAAAACTTATGAGCAAGCGGCATCGGTATGAATTTATGGCTGCCAAGTCCAATCTCCATAAGCCACTAAAATCAGAAGATAATTATCGATGTCAGCTTGCTCTTACGATGCTTGATTAATCGGACATCGTTCAGTTGTCTGATGTAGTTTAATTGACAGTGAAGATCAGCGGAACTAATGAAGTGACATAGAGATTGAGAGGGCAGGAGAGGACAGGGTTCCGAGTGTTCCCTGTCGTACGGGGACGCTGGATCACAACATTTAGGGAGAGGTCAAAAATGAAGAGTCGAGTTTTCTGGAACAGGCTCTGGACGCCGGCCTTGGGCTTCCTGGCGTTGCTGCTACTTGGTGTTCCGGTCGTGCAGGCGCAAGTCAAGCCGGGCGACTTCATCACGCCCGAGAACGCCTCGAGGGTGAAGGAGCTGATGGCGCCTGGTGCGTATTATAAAGTCGAGCGCGGGATGACGATGAAGATCGTTCCGTCGCAGCGCATCGATTGGCCGCCTCCGTACAAGGAAGCGACCGAGAAGTATTCCGGCCAGGTGCGGTTGTCGAACGACCATCGCAGCTTGGTCGGCTATGTCGCGGGCCAGCCCTTCCCGCTGCTGGACGCGAATGATCCCTACGTCGGCTCCAAGGTCATGTGGAACACGGTGTTCAAGCCGATGTGGAGCGACGATTACGACCTGCGCTTCTATGACTGCGATACCGCCTATCAGGCCAAAGGCGCGCAGAAGGGCCAGGTCGAGTATTTCCAGCTCGGTCACTACGCGGGTTACGACCTGGTGGGACGGACCGAAGTAGAGCCGATGCCGGTCGATCCCGACTTCAAGGTCACCGGGCGCTACTGGGTCTTCGGGCTCTATCCGGTGCTCGCACCCGCCGAGATCCGCGGCGTAGGCTTTATCCGCTATCGGTACGCTGATCCCAAGAAGGGAGATGACACTTGGGCATGGATCGCCGGTTCGCGGCGCATCCGCCGGCTCAACGAGTCGATTCTGAGTTCAGCCGCAGCACCCGGGACGGCCGCGTTCTCGTGGGATCCGGACCACTACGCGGGCTTCGACGCGAAGAACGAGCAGTACAACTACAAGTTCCTCGGTGAGAAGCAGATGCTGGGATGCGTCAATGCCGCGCATTCCCCGGAAATTCGCTGCGAGCAGGACGGCGGTTCGAGCGCCTGTCCGGAATCTTGGGAGATGCGCCATCTGTACATCTTAGAGGCGACTCCGCGGCGCGAGAGGGGACAAGCCAATGGTGCGATCGACTCGAAGACCCTGATCTACATTGATTCGGAATTGTGGTTCGAGCCGTACATCGACACCTACGATCAGCAGGGCAGGCTGTACCGCGCACACATCTACTACACCACCAACCGCGATCGTCCGGTGCCCGATGCGCGTGTGGCGATCTATCCGTTCAAGCGTGCATTCGTGGTTGGAGCGGTGTCGACTGATGTCCAAACCGGCCAGGCCACGATGTGCTACCTACCCGGGATGGAGACGCCTGAGCGCGAGTGCTGGTACATCAATATGGGTGCGGTGGACAGAGACTTCTTCACGACCCAGTCGATGGTGAAAGCAGCGCAATAGCCAAAGCCAATCTGGGCATAGGTTAGGTTGGAGTGGCGCGATCCCCGGCCGGGATCGCGCCACTGTTTTGCGCACGGCATCTGGGCGGTCCTTCCAATCAGACGTTAGCCCTACTAATGCAAAGATCGATTAGCATAAGTAGCTCGACCCGCCTCGACGACAGTGCCGAGCATCGAAAAAAAGTCTATTGAGCGTCGGATGTAACCATGCTACTTGCTCAACTATCGAACTATGTCTGGTTCTTGTAGGGTGGTCGAAATTTTAGGAGGAACAGTATGACAGCGGAAGCTTACTTTCTGCCCAAACGCCTTGCCGCACTAGTCGCAATGGCGTTGCTGGCACTGGGGCTGGCTTGGTCACCGGCGACGGCGCAGGTGAAGCCGGGCGACTTCATCACACCTGACAACGCGAGCAAGACCAAGGACCTGCTCTCCCCGGGTGTCTACTACAAGGTCGAGCGCGGGATGACGATGAAGATCATTCCGACGCAGCGCGTCGATTGGCCTCCGCCGTACAAGGAAGCGACGGAGAAATATTCCGGCCAGGTGCGCCTATCAAACGATCATCGCAGCTTGGTCGGTTACGTAGCGGGGCAGCCGTTCCCGCTGGTGGATGCGAATGATCCGTACGTCGCGACCAAGATCGTGTGGAACAACGTGTTCCGCCCGATTACGAGCGATGACTACGATCTGCGCTTCTACGACTGTGACACCGAATACCAGGCCAAGGGTGCGCAGAAGGGCCAGGTCGAGTATTTTCAGATCGGCCACTATGCGGGCTACGACCTCGTCGGCCGTACCGAAGTCGAGCCGCTGCCGGTCGATCCCGACTTCAAGAATACGGGACGCTATTGGCTGTTCGGGCTCTATCCAGTGCTGGCCCCGGCCGAGATTCGTGGCGTAGGATTCATCCGCTATCGTTACGCTGATCCCAAGCGCGGCGACGACAGCTGGGCGTGGAACTCCGGCTCGCGCCGCGTACGCCGAATCAGCGAATCGATTCTGAGTTCTTCGGCAACCTCCGGGACCGCGGCCTTCTCGTGGGATCCGGATCACTACTCGGGCTTCAATCCCAAGACCGAGCAGTACAACTACAAGTTCCTCGGCGAGAAGCAGATGCTGGCCTGCGCGCATGCGGAGCATTCACCGGAGACACGCTGTGCAACCGATGGTGGTTCGAGCGCGTGCCCCGAAGCGTGGGAAGTGCGCCATCTCTATATCGTAGAGGCCATGCCGCGGCGCGAACGCGGCCAAGCCAGCGAGGCGATCGATGCCAGGACACTCATCTATCTCGACTCCGAGATGTGGTTCGAGCCCTACATCGACACTTACGATCAGCAGGGCAAGCTGTTCCGCAGCCACATCTACTGGGTTGCCAACCGCGATCGTCCGGTACCCGATGCGCGCGTGGCGATCTATCCGTTCAAGCGCTCATTCGTAGTGGGTGCGGTATCCACGGACGTCCAGACCGGCCAGGCTACGATGTGCTACCTGCCCGGGATGGAGACGCCTGAGCGCGAGTGCTGGTACATCAACATGGGCGCAGTGGACAAGGAGTTCTTCACCACTCAGTCGCTCGTGAAGGCGGCCCAGTAACAGCGCTTCGAGTTTCGCTAAGACGGAAAATGGCGCGGTCTTCGGACCGCGTCATTTTTTTTCTCTCGCCCGCCGGCTCGGCGGCATGCGAATGCGGAATACCTAAACGATGCGCTTCTGGCCGTGCTTGAAGCCGCCTTGCTGGCCGATCGGCGCGTCGTCTGGCTCGGGGGCTCGGCCGCGCTCGCGCGGCCTCGTATCGCGTGCAGTCTGCGCTGGCACAATCTCGACTGAGCGCAAGTAGCCGGCGCCCGCCGATCGCGTGGATAGCAGCGGGTCGTCCTTGAGCGCGAGATGAATGATGCGGCGGTCGCGCGGCGGCATCGGATCGAGCACGACCGGCTGATGCTCTCGTTTGGCGCGTTCGCCCATCGACAGCGCCATCCGTTCGAGTTGCTGGCCGCGGCGCGCGCGATAGGACTCGGTATCGATCAGGATTGGCACTGGCTCCTTGATCTGGCGGGCCACCATCCGGTTGACCAGGTACTCAATCGCGTCGAGCGTCTGGCCATGGCGGCCGATCAGGATTCCCGAGCCGTCGCCGGTAACCTCGATTTCGATCGCTTCAGCGTCGCTCGCCGTCACGGCAGCGGTGGCGGACTCGCCCATCATCTCGAGCAGCTGCGATAGACGCTGGAGGGCGTCGCGCGCCTGATCCTCGACCGCCACGGTCTGGCGCGTGTCGTCTTCGCGAGCTCCCTCGCTGCGTTCGGCGCCAGACGAAGGCCGGGCGCCGGGACGGGCCGTGCGCTCGGATCGGCGATCATGTGATTGCCCGCCACGTTCGCCGCGCCCTCTTTGCGCATCCGGCGCGAGCTCGGCGCGCGCGGGAGGTCGAGGGCCGGATGGCGGCGCGTGCGGCGGCGACTGCGCAGGACTCGATACGGCCTCGGTCGTGCGCCGCTTGACGCGCACGCGGGCCTGTCGTGCCCCCAGTCCGAGCACCCCGCTGCGCGGAGTGTTTAGGATCTCGATTACGACCTCATCCTCGGCAGCGCCCAATTGATCCAGCGCCTGGCGGACGGCCTCGTCGACACTCTGAGCGGTTACTTCGATCGGATCGTTGGATGTCATGCGGTAATCGGGCTTGGCTGCCTGAATTCGCGGTTGAGGATGTACTGTTGAGCGATGCCTAGCACGTTCGAGGCGAAATAGTAGAGCGACAGGCCGGCGGGGAAATTCACCAGCATCACGGTGAAGATGATCGGCGTGAACATCATCATCCGCTGCTGGCTCGGATCGGCCGGCTGCGGCGACATCCATTGCTGCACGAAGGTACTGAGGCCCATCAGCAGGACGAGTACCGGGATGCCCGCGCAATTGATGTAGGGCAGCACCGGCAGCCCCGGTATAGGCAGGCAGTCAGGCGCGGACAGATCTCTTATCCAGCCCATGAACGGCGCATGGCGCAACTCGACCGCGTTGAGCAACGCGGCATAAAGCCCGATGAAGATTGGCAACTGGATCACCATCGGCATGCAGCCGCCCACCGGGTTGACATGGTTGCGCCGGTAGAGATCGACCATTTCCTTGTTGAGCCGCTCGCGGTCTTCCTTGAACTTGTCGCGGATGCGTTCGACCTGCGGCTGCAATTGCTGCAAGCGCATCATCGAACGCTGGCTCTTGATCGACATTGGGAGCAAGAGCAGGCGGATTGCCACAGTCAGAAGAATTATGTCCACGCCGTAGTTGGGCGAGATGTGATGAAATAACTTAAGCGCCCTCAGCAAGGCAAGCGCCAGTATGCCGGTCCAGCCGAAATCGATCGACTTGCTTAGCTCGGGATTGACCGCCTCCAAGATGTCGAGCTGCTTGGGGCCGAAGTAGAGCGACGAGGCGAGATTCATCGGGCCATCGTGTACCGGAAACAGCAGCCGGGTGGTCGCCTGCATGCCGTCGAAGTCCATCGCGAGGGTGCCGTCGAACGGGTTCTGCGGCAGAAACACGGTGAGAAAGTAGCGATCGCCGAAGCCTGCATACGTGATCGGGCCGCTGACGGGCTGCACGCCCTTGCGCAGCGCGCTTTCGGAATCGACGAAAGCCTTGTGATTGATGTCGGCTTGCAGCTCGGGCAGGTCGCGGTATCCCGGGCGCGCCCCCAGCGATTGGCTCATCTCGACGCCCGCAATCGTCACGCCGCCAAGTTGGCCGCTAAGTTCCGTGCGCATGTCGAAGACATATCCAGATGGAGGAAAGCGGAAATTCTTGACGATACTCAGCCCGTCGGGCGTGAGGGCCCGGAACTCGAGCATCGCAGGATCACCAGCGGTCGCATCGATGCGCTCGGGCGCGGATGTCTGATACGCGATCTCGTGGTCATCGCTGATGGTGTCGGCGCGCTTGAGCACCAGGCCGAGTGGCAGTTCGCCGCCGTCAGCTGGATGAACCATCTCGAGCAGCGGGCTGTCGCGCCCGACCGCTTCGTGAAAATCCTTGAGCTGCATGCTCTTGAGCCGCCCGCCGCGGCTGGTAAAGACCGCACGATACAGCGCGGTCTCGACCTTGATTGTTCGATCGTTCGCGGTGGCTTTCGGTGCGGGCACGCTGGAGGCGATGCCTTGGGGCGCGGCAGGTTGAGCCACAACTGCGCCGGTATCGGTGCCCGATATGCGCGGGGTTGCGCGCGGCGAAGGCGAAGGCCGCACGGTCTGATCGGGCGGATACATGCGCTTCAGCACGAATTCCTGGTAGGCAAAAAGCGTGAGTACCGAAAGAGCGATCGCAATCAGAAGTCGTGTGTCCAAGCTGGTTCCTTATCCATCATTCTGACGCAGCTGGAGCGCGCGCGGGAACGGGGTCGTGACCAAAACCGCCCAATGGATGGCATCGCAGCAGCCGGCGCGCCGCAAGCGAAAGCCCCCGCCGCAGCCCGTGCTCGACCAGCGCTTCGCGCGCGTATCGCGAGCAGCTCGGCTCGAAGCGACATGCCGTGCCAAAGAGTCCGAGCGTCAGCGGCGATAGTGCGAGCCGGTAAACATCGATAAGCGCGATCACGCAAGTGCGCGCCCCTCGTTCGAGGCTCGTTCCGATCGTGCTGGCATCGCTGGGCGTCATTGCGTTAGCCGCTGCTGCAGCCAGAGGGTAGCAAGCTTGAGCTGATCGTTCATCGCTGCTGTCGAGAGCTCACCAGCGCCGGGCCTTGCGATCACGACCAAGTCAGCTGCTGGAAGGATCAATCGCTTCAGCGACTGCCGGAAGCACTCGCGCACGCGGCGCTTGACGCGATTGCGAATCACCGCCCCGCCGATTCGGCGTGAGACGGTAATACCCAAGCGTGGTCCGCCGCATTGCGCATCAGCTTTCAGGCAGTAAACAACAAAGTTTTCGCTCTGCGACCTTGCGCCCCGGTGCTGCACGCGAAGAAAGTCCGCGCTGCGCCGCGAGCGGTGGTCACGGCTGAAGCCAGCAGGCTTCGCTAGCCCGGCTGCTTTGGCGGGATCGAGACGGTCAGACGTTTGCGCCCCTTGTTGCGCCGTCGCTTGAGCACATTGCGTCCGCTTGGTGTTGCCATGCGCGCCATGAAGCCGTGCGTGCGCTTTCGGCGGCGATTGCTGGGCTGGTAGGTCCTTTTCATTGCGTGCGGCCAAGAACTAAGCCCTCGGCGGGCTCTGCGGTCGGGCGCTGCGATGGCCGACGGCCTTGCGAGCGCATCCGACAGTTGACAAAGACTCCGGCAAACATTGGATAGAATCACACGGGCTTGGTGTGAGCAAGCTCCCTGCGCGCATTAGCATCGGTTCACCGAGGCACAAAGGTAAATTCACCCCCCGAGGAAGCCTCCTTGACAACCGCTCGCTCGTACATTACTAAACTCTAGTCATCCGATAGAGATATAATGTTGTCCAAAAAGTCAAAATACGCTCTGAAGGCTCTTCTGATCTTGGGCCGCGAATATGGCCACGGCCCGATGCTGATCTCTGATGTAGCTCAGCGCGAGGCGATTCCTCGCAAATTTCTCGAACTGATCCTGCTCGAGCTCAAAAATCAGGGGATTCTGCAAAGCAAAAAAGGCAAGGGCGGCGGCTATCAACTCGGTAAGCCACCGACCGGGATAAGCGTGGGCCAAGTCATGCGAGCGCTTGAGGGACCGCTGGCGCCGCTGCCATGCGTCAGCCGAACGGCGTACCACCGATGCGAGGAATGCCCCGATGAGCGAACCTGCGGCATCCGGCTCGTGATGAAGGAGGTTCGCGACGCCACGGCGCGGATCTTGGACTCGACGACTTTGGCTGATGTCATCAAGCGGGTGGACGTGGTCACACAAGGGAAAGAGACGCTGAATTTCTCCATCTGATTTTTTTGGGCCTTATAGTCCATCAATTCAATAGGATAAATCATCTATGGTCTCGAAAAACCTGACGCTCGACCACGAGCTGATCGACGATGAGGACGGCCGCCCCCTGCAGGAAATTGAGCGCCAAGTCCTGCGTGCGATTCGCGAAGTCAACTTCGGCTCGGTCGAAGTAATCATTCACGGTTCGAGAGTCGTTCAGATCGAGCGCAAGGAGAAGTTCCGCGTTTGACGTGAATCGCTTAATGACGGTCGCCATTCGCGACCGGACGCCCGCCAGGCAACTGGACGCGTGAGGCAATGGACCAGACGAGCGAGCTGACCGGACAACCGGAGGTTCCCATGAAGAGGGCGATCTTCGATGAGATACGGGATCCGGTTGCTTGCGATCGCGATGGCGGTCGCTGTGCTCGCGATTTCCGCGAGGTCCGCGGGCGCCGAAACCCCTGCGCATTCGAGCGCTGACCTTGAGAAGCGGCTCGGCGAACTCGAGAGCAAGGTTAGGTCGCTCGAGGGTCTCAATCAGAAGATGCAACGGCTCAGCGGCGAGGGTCAGGACTGGTTCGAGCGAATCGACCAGCAGGTGAAGATCATCGACCGTAAGCTTGAGATCGACCAGGAGGCCGCCCGGGAGAAGGCCAAGACCACACCGGTGATTGACGCGTCGTCCAAGGGATTCTTCATCAGGACCCCGGACGGCAATTTCAAGATGCGCATCGGCGGATGGCTCCAGACTGATGGCCGCTATTTCACGGGCGACACTCGAAACACCAGCAGCACGTTCGTGATGCGCCGTGTGAGGCCGCTCATCGAAGGCACAGTCTTCAGATACTTCGACTACCGCGTGATGATGGACTTCGGGCGCGGCGCCTCGGTTCTGCAGGATGCGTTTATCGACGTCAATTACATGCCGCAGCTTCGAGTCCGCGCCGGGAAATTCAAGGCACCGGTGGGCCTCGAGCGGCTCCAGGACGACCGCTACCTGATGTTCGCCGAGCGCGCGTTTCCGACCCAGCTGGTGCCGGATCGCGACATCGGCGTGATGGTGCATGGAAGCCTTCTGGAAGACACCCTCACCTACCAGTTCGGCGCGTTAAACGGCGAGACCGACAACGTCGCGACGGTCGACGCCGACAACAACAACGCCAAGGATTTTGCAGGTCGTATCTTCGTGCGTCCGTTTGGCCGCACCAAGTGGGATTTCGCGAGAGGCTTCGGGATGGGTTTCGCTGGTACGATTGGGAACGAACGCGGCGCTACGCTGGACACCTTCCGCTCCGTCGGCCAGACCACGATCTTCACCTTCAGCTCCGGCGCGGTGGCCGCCGGGCAGCGGTTCCGATATTCGCCTCAAGCCAACTATCTATGGGGGCCGCTTTCGGCGCAGGCTGAGTACGTTCAGAACACGCAGCAGGTCGGCAGGGGCACTCCCACCAAGCCGATCAGCAATCAAGCCTGGCAGCTTGCCGCCGCCTATGTACTCACCGGCGAAGATGCGACCTTTGGCAGCAGCGTCAAGCCGCGCCACAAGTTCGATCCTTTCAAGCAGGAGTGGGGTGCATTCGAGATCGCGGCCCGTACCAGTGGCCTGAGAGTTGACCGCGACGCCTTCAACAACGGCTTTGCGAGCTACTCAACCTCGGTGCGTGACGCGTTCGAATGGGGCTTCGGATTGAACTGGTACCTGAACGATAACGTCAAGCTCCAGACCGACTTCTTTCGTACCAAGTTCACCAATGGGGCGCCGGGTGATCGCAACAAGCCCGACGAGAGCGTCGTGATTAACGAACTGCAGCTCACATTCTGACCGCGACGACCAGGCTTCGCACCGCGGAAATAGACAATGCCATTGCGCAAAATCACAACGACAATCGCTGCCGCGCTGATTTTTCTGTCCGCGCCGGCGCTCGGCCGAGTCCATGCGGCCGAGCTGACACTCCTGAACGCTTCGTACGATCCCACCCGTGAGCTCTACGAGCACTACAACGCGAGCTTCGCGAAGTACTGGAAGGGCAAGACCGGAAAGGATGTGAAGATCAACCAATCCCATGGCGGATCAGGTAAGCAGGCGCGCGCCGTGATCGATGGTCTGGACGCGGATGTCGTCACTCTGGCGCTGGCCTACGATATCGACGCCATCGCGGAGAAGGGCAATCTGCTCCCTGCGGACTGGCAGACGCGCCTGCCTGATAACAGCACGCCCTACACTTCGACGATCGTCTTCCTGGTTCGCAAAGGGAATCCGAAAGGTATCAGAGACTGGCCCGATTTGATCAAACCCGGGGTTTCAGTCATTGCGGCGAATCCGAAGACCAGCGGCGGCGCGCGCTGGAATTATCTCGCGGCGTGGGGGTATGCGCTGCGGCAGCCGGGGGGTAACGAGGAGAAAGCGCGCGAGTTCGTCGCGCGGCTCTACAAGAATGTGCCGGTACTCGACTCCGGGGCACGGGGATCAACAACGACGTTCGTCGAGCGCGGAATCGGCGATGTGCTGGTCGGCTGGGAGAACGAGGCCTACTTGGCGGTAAACGAGCTTGGCAAGGACAAGTTAGAGATCGTCGCGCCGTCTGCCAGCATTCTGGCCGAGCCGCCCGTGGCGTGGGTGGATAAAGTCGTCAATCGTCGTGGCACGGGCGAGGTTGCGAAGGCCTACCTCCGATATCTCTACACGCCGGAGGGGCAGGAGATCATCGCGAAGAACTATTATCGCCCGAGACTCGCCTCTGTCGCCGAGAAGTACTCAGGCAATCTCCCGAAGATCGCATTGTTCACGGTCGAGGAAGTCTTTGGCGGATGGCAGAAGGCCCAGAAGATCCACTTCGCCGACGGCGGGGTCTTCGACCAGATCTATGATCGGTAGAAGGGACGCGATGATCGCGACCCGTAATCAGCGCGCAGCCGGAGCCTGAATGACCCTCAAACGCCCCAGTATCCTGCCCGGATTCGGTATGACGATGGGCTTCACCCTCTTCTATCTGGGATTGCTCGCGCTGGTGCCGCTCTCGATGGTCTTCTTCAAGAGCGCTGGCATGGGATGGCGCGACTTCTGGCACGTAATCACCGCACCACGTGTGATGGCGTCGTATCGGCTGAGCTTCGGCGCCTCGCTCATTGGGGCGGTGACCAATTCGGCCTTTGGCGTTCTGGTCGCATGGACCCTGGTCCGCTACCGCTTCCCCGGCAAGGGCATCATCGATGCACTGGTCGATCTGCCCTTCGCCTTGCCGACCTCGGTAGCCGGAATCACGCTGACAACCCTGTATGCGACCAATGGCTGGCTCGGCCGGTGGCTGGAGCCGCTCGGATTGAAGGTCGCATACACGCCGCTGGGCGTGATCGTCGCATTGATCTTCGTTGGTCTGCCGTTCGTGGTGCGCACGGTGCAGCCGGTGCTGCAGGATCTCGATCCGGAGCTCGAAGAGGCGGCCGCCACGCTGGGAGCTTCGCGGATGCAGACCTTCCGCCGCGTGATCGCGCCGGCGCTGATGCCTGCGATGCTGACCGGCTTCGCGCTGGCGTTTGCGCGCGCGCTGGGCGAATACGGCTCGGTGGTTTTCATCTCGGGCAACATGCCGATGCACACCGAGATCGTGCCGCTGCTGATCATGACCAAGCTCGAGCAGTTCGATTATCGCGGTGCGACCGCGATCGCCGCCGTGATGTTGGTGAGCTCCTTCATGCTGCTTCTGCTCATCAACCAGCTCCAGCGCTGGAGCGGCGGGCACTACGAGGGTTGATTCGAAGGAAGGACCATTCGTGGCGATGTTCGCGCAATCAATGGAGGCGGAGGCGCTCGGCGGTGGCGCCATCGCTCGGCGGGCAATGGGTGAGCCACGCTGGGCCAGAGTATTGATGATCACCGCGGCGCTCGGCTTTTTGGCGCTGTTCCTGATCATTCCGCTGGTCGCAGTCTTCGCGCATGCGCTCCAAAGGGGGCTCGGCGCCTATCTGAGCGCGATCGCACAGCCCGAAGCGCGCAGCGCGATTTGGCTAACGATAGTAGCCGCCGCGGTTGCGGTTCCGCTCAATCTGCTTTTCGGTATCGCCGCTTCATGGGCGATCGCGAAGTTCGACTTCACCGGCAAGAATCTCCTGATCACGCTGATCGACCTGCCCTTCGCCGTTTCGCCTGTGATCGCCGGCATGATCTTCGTGCTGCTGTTCGGTGCGCAGGGACTGCTTGGCCCATGGCTCATGTCCCATGACTTCAGGGTCATCTTCGCGGTTCCGGGAATCGTGCTCGCGACCACTTTTGTAACGTTCCCGTTCGTCGCGCGCGAGCTGATTCCCGTCATGCAAGCCGCGGGCACCGAGGAGGAGGAAGCGGCGCTGGTGATGGGCGCAAGTGGATGGCAGACCTTCTGGCGCGTGACGTTGCCCAACGCCAAATGGGGCCTGCTCTACGGCGTCATCCTGTGCAATTCGCGCGCGATGGGTGAGTTCGGCGCGGTCTCGGTGGTCTCGGGCCATATTCGCGGCAAGACGCTGACCCTGCCGCTATATGTCGAGGTGCTGTACAACGAATACAGCTTCTCGGCCGCTTTTGCGGTCGCGTCGCTGCTTACTTCGCTCGCCATCCTGACGTTGATCGGCAAGCGGCTGGTCGGGCGCCGGGCTGCGACCAGTTTCGATCTTGCAGCGGATGCATCGCCGGAGCGGTCCGCGACCCGGGTGGCAGCTTGAGTATCGAGGTCCGCAACATCTCCAAGCGCTTCGGGGATTTCGTTGCACTGCACGACGTCAGCTTCGAGGTCGCCACTGGCGAGTTGGTCGCGCTGCTGGGCCTCTCGGGCTCGGGGAAAACCACGTTGTTGCGCGTGATAGCCGGGCTGGAAATCCCCGACGCGGGCAGCGTGCACTTTCATGGTGAAGATGCCTCGGCCCGCACGATTGGCGATCGGCAAGTTGGCTTTGTCTTTCAGCACTACGCACTCTTCCGCCATATGACGGTATTCGAGAACGTCGCCTTCGGAATGCGCGTCAAGCCGCGCCGGCTGCGCCCAACTGAGGCACAGATTCGCGCCAAGGTGCACGACTTGCTGTCGCTTGTGCAGCTCGAATCGATGGCGGGCCGCTATCCGTCACAGCTCTCGGGCGGCCAGCGCCAACGTGTGGCACTCGCACGCGCGCTCGCCGTCGAACCCAAGGTGCTGTTGCTCGACGAGCCATTCGGCGCGCTCGATGCGAAGGTGCGCCTGGAGCTGCGCCGATGGCTGCGCCGCCTGCATGATGATCTGCACATCACCAGCGTCTTCGTCACCCACGATCAGGAGGAGGCCCTCGAACTCGCCGACCGGGTCGTCGTCGTGAACGCGGGACGCGTCGAGCAGATCGGCACCACCGAAGAGGTCTACCACCATCCGGCCAACGCCTTCGTCTACAACTTCCTTGGCAACGTCAACCTGTTCCACGGGCGAGTCGAGGACGGCAAGGTATTCATCGGCGATACCGCGATTGCGCTGCAGGATACTCACGAACACGCGCATCCCGTCGGCGGCAAGGCGATGGTCTACGTTCGACCGCATTTGCTCGACATCGACTTCAAGCCAAACGGCGCTCGTTCGTTCCAGGCAGAGGTCCGGCACATCAATGCCGCCGGGCCGCAGGTTAAGGTTGAATTGGTCACCAAATGGGGCGAGCCGGTGCAGGTCGAGATCACGCATGAGCGCCTGCGCGAACTGGATCTGAAGCGGGCGGCGCAAGTTTTCCTGACACCGAAAAGCGACAAGGCGTTCACGTATCAGATCTGATGGCTGCACCGCTCCAGTTGCAAGCCATGTCTCAGTTTGAAAATCGTCCGGCCTTGGAAGTGCCTTTCACCCGTGCCATCTCATCCCCATGCCGAAAGGGCCAACAGGCCAGCGCAGGCCCGCCGATGTGCTCGGCGGTGCCGTTCATGTGATGCGGATCGCTACTGTGAGATTGCCGACAATCCGCTTGAGCCCGGTAAAGAGTATGCCCGCAAGGGAAAACTCTAGCCTGCGTTCTGTTCATAACCGGTTAGAATAATCTAAGACATATTTGCCGCGCGAATTGACAGGCAGGCCCCTGAGAGTTTAGACTCGCCGCCATCATGACTTCCAAATCCTCGGCTGAGCAAATTCTTGGGCCTTACCTGAAACGGTTCCGAGACTGCATTGTTCTTGCGTTTCAGAGATACAAATCCGACTACCAAGCCAACGCCCTGGTCCACACCGCGCGGAGTCGCGCGAGCGTCATCCACGACCACATGGTTGCTTTCGCGCGCGAGTTCTTCGGCGCCGATGAAGAAATCCGCATTTTCGATAGACGTGGCCTCTCGCTGATAAACGTGAAGAACAGTCTCCTGTTACGCTTCAAGAAGCTGGACGCGAAAAAGCACTCACGCAATATCCCGACGCAGCAGAGTTTTCTGTTCAGAGCGCAGCTTGAATTGCCGGGCATTCCAGCGGAATTGACGCATCTTGAAGCGGGCTACGTGCTAAACGAGTTGCAGACCGGTCTCGATGGCGTGTACATAACGTGCCCAAACGGAAACCGCCTTGAGTGGTTCATAGACCTGACCTCGCTTGCCCGAGCGAACGTTGTCTCGATACCTCGGAGCGCTGCGCCACAGGCAGGGGCGGCAAGGAAGCGGATCAGGCCGAAGACGGAGCGCAAGGACAAGAAGGATGAGGGCGATAAACCCTGAGATGGTTACGGTTGCGCGAGAGTCGCGTGGACTGAGTCAAAGTGAACTTGCAAGGCGGCTATCGATAGCTCAAGGCGCGCTGTCGAAAATCGAAGGAGGAATAAGAAACCCATCACCCGAACTCATGTCGAGGCTCTCCGCTGAACTCGACTATCCACATGAATTTTTCTATTCGCCTGAGCCTGTCTATGGCTTGGGTGTCGGGACTCTTTATCACCGAAAGCGACAAGCGCTCGCTAGTTCTGTGCTCGCGAAGATACATGCGCAGGTTAACATACGTCGAATTCATATTTCTCGGCTTCTGAGGTCCGTCGAATTTCCGGAAGGGAAAATCAAGCGCCTTGACCTTGATGACTATGGCGCACATCCGGGGAAAATCGCGCAAGCTGTCCGAGCCAATTGGCTACTCCCAAATGGCCCGGTGCAAAATGTGACCACGGCCATTGAAAACAATGGCGGCATCGTAATTCGGTGTGACTTTGGAACGTCACTGATCGATGCCGTGAGCCAGTGGCCGCCCGACATGCCGCCGCTATTCTTCGTGAACGAGGCAATTCCTGGTGATCGGCTTCGTTACAGTCTCGCGCACGAGTTGGCGCACGTGATCATGCACGAGATTCAGACCGAGAACATGGAAGACGAAGCAAATCGCTTTGCCGCTGAATTTCTAATGCCAGCCAACGAGGTACGGGCCTCTTTAGAGCCCGTCACACTTCCAAGGCTTGCTGCGCTTAAGTCCTATTGGAAGGTGTCAATGGCCGCGCTTCTCAAGCGCGCATCCGATCTAGAGAAGATTTCCGAAAGACAAGCACGAAGCCTCTGGATGAAGATGGGACAAGCAGGACTCAGACGGCGCGAGCCTACCGAGTTGGACATTCCAGTCGAAGAACCGACCCTCTTTGCAGAGTTAATGGACACGTATAGGCAAGACCTTGGGTATTCGATTTCGGACCTCAGTGCACTACTGACGGTTCACGAGCACGAAGTGTGGTCGCAGGAAGGTACGACTACTCGCGCTCAGCGCCGGGCTACTAAAAAGCCAAGCACGCGACTCCATCTGGTGAAGTCGAGACTCTCAAGCGGCAGGCGCACGTTTACCTGACCCCCAAAAGCGAAAAGGCGTTCACCTACCAGATTTGAGGAGTGGTGGCGCGCTATTGGCGCGGCTGGATCGAGCGGTCTCCGCTGTGTCACTGCCTGAAGTGGCTCCCCCGATGCTAGGCTTTGTCCGATGTACGTGCAGGACACCATCGTCGCGCAAGCCACCGCGGCCGGCCAGGCTGCCGTCGCGATCGTGCGACTGTCCGGCCCCGACGCGATAAGAATCCTGCGTTCGATTTGGCATCCCATCCGCGCTCGCACCGAGTTGCTGCCGCGCCGGCTCTGCCTGGGCGAGATACGAGATCCTGCGAGCGGTGCCGCTCTCGATCACGCGATGGCGGTCGTCATGCCCGCGCCCCGCAGTCTCACCGGCGAGGACGTGGCCGAAATACAATGCCATGGCGGGGCCTACCTCGTCCGTCGTGTGATCGGCGCCGCCATGACGCTGGGTGCGCGACTGGCTGAACCGGGTGAGTTCAGCCGGCGAGCGTTTCTCAACGGGCGCATGGACCTCACCGCTGCTGAGGCGGTTGCCGATCTTGTCGAAGCGCGCGGCGACGGCGCGCTGCGGCAGGCGCTCGAGCAGATGGTCGGGGCGCTGGCGGATCGCGTGGCCCGGATGCGCCACCAACTGATCGGCGTGCGCGCCCATCTCGAAGCCGAGATCGACTTTGGCGACGAGGGGATCAAGCTGCCCTCGCGCGATGAGATTGTCGCCTCAATCGGGCGCCTCATCGATGAGATGCGCCCATTGCATGACAGTTTCGCGCGCGGGCGCCTGATGCGCTCGGGTGCGCATGCCGCAATAGTCGGCAAGCCCAACGTCGGCAAGTCGAGCATCATGAACCTGCTGCTCGGCGTCGAGCGCGCGATCGTGACCGCCATCCCCGGTACGACGCGCGATGTGATCGAGGATTCGGTCGCGCTTGGTCCCTACCATCTCGTGATTCAGGACACCGCCGGGCTGCGCGACGGAGGAGACGAGGTTGAACGGATTGGCATCGAACGGGCGTTGAGCCATGCGGCCGGGGCTGATCTGCTGATAGCGGTCTTCGATGGTGCATCGGCTCTGGAAGCCGACGATAGTCGCGTGATTGAGATCGCCCGTGGGTGCCCGGGTATCGCGATCCTGAACAAGCGGGATCTCGCGCCGCGGCTCACGCCCGCGATGCTGCGGGAGCGCGGCGTCGCGATGCCGATCCTCCCGCTCTGCGCGCTCAACGCCGATGGCCTCGGCGCGCTGCGCGACGAACTGATACATGCGCTCGATGCGCTAGTCGGCAGCAATCACGGTGAGACCGTCGCGGTCTCGCGCGAGCGCCATCGCGCGGCGCTCGCGCGCGCGCTCGAAGCCCTGGAGGCTGCGCGCGGCAGCGCATTGGCCGGGATGCCGCCTGAGATTGTCGCGGTGGACGTCGCGATCGCATCCGACGCGCTCGGCTCGATCACTGGCGAAGTCACTTCCGAGGACGTTCTCGATTCGATCTTCCGCGAGTTCTGCATCGGCAAGTAGCGGCCTTTCCCCCGTGCGTGGCTGATCTCTTCAAGCCGCAGGTCAGATGCGGTCGAGCTGTCGTAGAGAATGATGGCGACGGGCGTTGGCGCGAACGCACGCGCGCGCCATAATCGGATGCTTATGCAGTACGACGTGATCGTAGTCGGCGCAGGCCACGCCGGAATCGAAGCAGCGCTCGCAGCGGCTCGCATGGGCGCTCGAACGCTCATGCTGACGCTCAACCTCGACCACATCGGCCAGATGTCCTGCAATCCAGCGATCGGCGGGATTGGGAAGGGCCATCTGGTCCGCGAGATCGACGCGTTGGGTGGCGAGATGGCGCTGGCGATCGATGAGACCGGAATCCAGTTCCGCTTCCTCAACACGCGCAAGGGACCAGCAGTGCGGGCGCGCCGTGCTCAGGCCGACAAAGCCGCCTATCGGGCGCGGATGAAGCGGGTCGTCGAGACGACTCCTAACCTTACGGTCAGGCAAGCCAGCGCCGAACGCCTGATGCTCGACGGCAACCGCGTCTGCGGCGTCGAATCCCAGATTGGCGAGAAGTTCGAAGGCCGCACGATAATCCTGACTACAGGTACCTTCTTGAAAGGCCTGGTACACGTTGGCCTCAAGAACTATTCGGCGGGACGCGCTGGCGACTTCGCCGCGATGGGTCTGAGTGAGCATCTGGCCGAGCTCGGCTTTCGGATCGGCCGGCTGAAGACCGGCACCTGTCCGCGAATCGACGGCCGTACAATCGACTACTCGGAACTCGAGGAACAGCCGGGGGATGATCCGCCGCCGCCGTTTTCGTTCCGCACGGCTCGCATCGAGCAGCCGCAGATGTCCTGCTACTTGACGTTCACGAACGCTGCGACGCACGAGATCATCCGCAATGGTATCGATCGCTCACCGATGTACTCTGGGGTGATTCAGAGCCGCGGACCACGCTACTGTCCGTCAGTCGAGGACAAGGTGATGCGCTTTCCCGACAAGGAGCGCCATCAGATTTTCCTCGAGCCTGAGGGCCGCAATACGGTCGAGGTCTATCCCAACGGCATCTCGACCAGCTTGCCGCTTGATGTCCAGGCCGACATGGTCCGGTCCATCAAGGGACTCGAACGCGCCGAAATAATGCGCCCGGGCTACGCCATCGAGTATGACTTCTCCGACCCAACGCAGCTCAAAGCTTCGCTGGAAACCAAGCTCGTCGAGGGGCTGTTCTTCGCCGGCCAGATCAATGGCACTACCGGATATGAAGAGGCGGGTGCGCAGGGGCTAATGGCGGGCATCAACGCCGCTTTGAAGGTTCGTGGCGAACCGGCACTAATCCTGCGCCGCGACCAAGCCTATATCGGCGTCATGATTGACGACCTTGTCACACGTGGAATCGGCGGCGAGCCTTACCGGATGTTCACGTCGCGCGCCGAATATCGGCTACTTCTGCGCGAAGACAACGCCGACGCCCGGCTCTCTTCCATCGGAGAACGGATCGGTCTGCTATCCGGCGACTGGGGAACGCGTGCGAAGACGAAGCTCATGCTAGTACAGGCGGAGCGCGCACGCCTAGCTGAGCTGAAGATCCACGGCAACGAAGATACGAATCAGGCCTTGGCGGCGCTGGGGTCAGCGCCGATCTCACAATCGATGCGCGCAATCGAGATGCTTCGCCGGCCAGAGCTCACTTACGCTGATGTCATGAGACTCGCGAATCTCGACTCTGCCCTCAATATTGACCAAGCCGCCGAGCTTGAGACGGAAGTCAAGTACGAAGGGTACGTACGAAGGCAAGCCGACCTGGTTGAGCGTTTCCGGCGCATGGAGGAAGCAGAGATTCCTGAATCGGTTGATTTCGCATCGATAAGTGGGCTGTCGACTGAAGTTCGGGAGCGGCTGACACAGGTGCGGCCACGCTCGCTGGGTCAAGCTTCGCGGATGCCCGGCATAACGCCGGCTGCGGTCTCAATTCTGGCAGTGCACGTCCGAGCCGTGGGACCATCATCAAGCCGTGCATAACACGGCTCACGAAGGGCAAACGTCGAGTCTCATGCTCGATATCGAGACGAGGCGTTTCACGTGAAACGCGCGTGTGAAAAAGTACACAAACGCTCAAGATCGCTTGCCGTCGGCGCGGAGATTCACTCAACGCTCGATATCCCTTGAATTCGGTTCGAGCGTCGCCGACCTGACGAAGAAAGAGCTTGACGGTATCGAATCCGTCAATAATGGCGCCTTTTCCGCAAAGATAGCAGCATTTGCCGCCGCCATGGCAGTTTGGGGTTCGCGGATGAATTTGATGGCCCGGTCCAGCGAACCGCACGAAGTCGCGTTCCATGTCATCGACAGTCTGATGCCGCTTGTACTCGCCTCCAGGAACGACCCGGGCGCTGAAATACTCCGCGACATCCTTGCTCCCGGCAAACGAATCCTCGACTTCGGGACCGGCGCCGGTCTTCCCGGGTTGATGCTGGCGGCAGCTCTTCCACAGGTTTATTTCACGCTGATCGAAGCGCGCAGAAGGAAGGCGAGCTTCCTTGCTGTTGCGATTTCTGAGATGGAGCTGAGCAACGTTGTGATCAGATCGGGCCATCAGACTCCCCGGGATTTGGCGCCGGAGTTCGATGTGCTTGTGAGTCGCGCATCCGGACCCGTGACCGACTTCTACGAGATTGCCGCTGCGGCACTCGTCAAAGATGGAGTCGCGATTCTCTACGCCAATCCGGGCCAGCGCGTTGCCGTCGAGACGGCCGAGCGATGCGGCCTTACCGACTGTCGTCAGATCTCATACTCGCTCGATCGCGAAGGCCTCAGGGTCGAGCGGGTGCTGGCCGTCTTCCGTCAGATCTGAATCAGCCGCAGCATCTTTCTTGTTGAGGAAATATCTGCGCTCGTTTTGACCTTCATCGTCCGTATAGATATACAAGAACACACACGCACGCGTTTCATGTGAAACGCGCTTGCGTTAGCGGAGGCGGGTGTTGGTGTGGGGCGGGTAATCGCGATCTCCAATCAAAAAGGCGGTGTCGGCAAGACGACCACGGCGGTCAATCTTGCAGTCGCGTTGGCGCGCGCTGATCGTCGTGTGCTGCTCGTCGATCTGGATCCGCAAGGCAACGCGACTTCTGGCCTGGCCGCCGGCCATCCTTCGGCTCCCGCCGGCAATTCCATTTATGAGGCGCTGATCGGCGCGGTGGCGCTCGAATCGGTGATCCGTCCCGCACGCGAGCGGCTGGATTTGGCGCCGGCGAGCCCCGATCTGGTCGGCGCTGAAGTCGAGCTGGCGACGGCCGAGGGCCGCGAGCGGCGTCTCAAGAGCATCATCCTACAAGTTGTAGGACAATACGACTATCTGTTAATTGATACGCCGCCCAGCCTCGGGCTGCTGACGCTCAACGCGCTGGTCGCCGCCGATTCGGTGCTGGTCCCGATGCAATGCGAGTACTACGCGCTCGAAGGCCTTAGTGCTCTGCTCGCGACCATCCGGCGGGTCACGGCGGCGCTCAATCCGGCGCTCGCGATCGAAGGCCTGGTGTTGACGATGTTCGATTCGCGCAACCGGCTGAGCCATGAAATCGCGCGCGAGGTGCGCGAGCATTTTCCCCAGAGCGTCTTTCGCAGCGTCATTCCGCGCAACGTACGGCGTTCCGAGAGCCCCAGCCACGGGCTGTCGGTGCTTGAGTACGATGCGCGCTCGAGCGGAGCCGCCGGCTACTTCGAACTGGCCGCCGAGATCATGGCGGGTGGTCCGGGCGCTCAAAGCGGAGATGCGGGGCAGCCCTCATAGGGCGTGCGCCTAATCAAGGAACAGCAAGGCTGAGAGGAGAAGCGGATGATTCGCAGGACGCTGGGACGA
>JBGPUE010000022.1:0-43784 GCA_041491005.1 Binataceae bacterium (SeqCode)
GCGCGTGCCGCCGTCGATGCGCCCCGCGGCGAACACTCCCGGCATCGCGGCGACGCGCAGCTCGACGCCCTTGATCGAAGCCGTCACGACCTGCGCGGGCGGCAATGGCAGCGGGCTCACCGCGTCGGGTGCCCGTACGAACGTGGCGCCCAAGCCGTGGCGCATCGCACGGCGTTCGAAAGGTGGGCCGAACAGTTCGGCCGCATCGGCCATGATCGATCGCGCGCCCTGCTCGTTGAGCGCCGCCAGCGTCAGGCCTCCGCCGGGGCTGAGAGCATTCCATCCGGCTCGCATCAGTACGCGGGCGCGCTCACGGCCCGGCCCGAGCCGCATCGCGACATGATCGAACGGACCCGCGGGCGGCAAATCGAGGCACTCGACGGGCGCCCCGATGCCGCTTCGCTCCATCGTGCGGCGGGCCGCCTCGGCAGCGACGCAATTGTCATCGGCCAGCGTCAGATGTGCGCCGGCATTCGAATGCGCAAGCGCGAGTGCCAGCAGCCCATGTCCGCATCCGTAGTCGAGCACGTTGCCGCGCGCGTCCTGGAGCATCCGTGCGACAAGTTCCGCCAACCCGAGTTCATCGGCGGGATTGCCCAGCGCGGCACGCGTCAGAACTTGCGCATGCCGACCGCCTGGAATGCGCGCGGACTTCTCGATCCATCGATAGTAGTCGCGATCGGCCCGCGGTCCCGCGTCTGCGCGCGCCTGATCTCCGCTGCGCGGTACGCCTGCGCTCACTGCATCACGATGCCACCATCGGGATGGAGCAGCGAGCCGGTGTAGTAGCGGCCTTCGTCGCTGGCGAGAAACAGCGCCGTATTCGCGACGTCAACCGGCTGGCCGATGCGGCCCAGCGGCACGCGCCTCAACCACTCGCGCCACGATTCGGTGTCGCGCTGAATGTCCGCGGTCATCGGCGTATCGATAAATCCGGGGCCGATCGCGTTGGCGGTGATGTTGTACTGCGCCAGCTCGACCGCCAGCACCTTGCTCAGCATCCACACGCCCGCCTTGCTGACGCAATAGTCGCTGGCGCCCGGGATCGGGAGCTTGGCCGCGCCCGATGCGATATTGATGATGCGTCCGCCCTTGCCAGCCTTGATCATCGCCCGCGCCACCGCACGATCGGTGAGGAACACGCCGTCAAGGTTGATGCTCAGGACCTTGCGCCAGTCCTCGAACGCCTTCTCGACCACCAGCGGCTGGGCGAACGTCGACGGGCCCGCCCCGTAGCGCGAATGCGAGACGCCGGCGGCTGCGAGCAGGATATCGACACCGCCGAGTTCCTTAACGCATCGCTCGACCATCGCGTCGACCTGCGCCTCGTCGGAGGTGTCGACCTGATGCGCGATCGCCTTGCGCCCCAGCTTGCGCACGGCGGTCGCCGTCTGCTCTGCGCCGTCGAGATTGCGATCGGCCACGAAGACGTTGGCGCCCTCTTCGGCAAAGCGGATAGCGGTGGCGCGGCCGATGCCGCTGGCGCCGCCCGTGATCAGTGCGTTGCGATTCTCAAGTCTGAGGCTCATTGGATTGCTCTCCGTGATGCGGGCTGAACGATCGGTATTGCGAACAGAGGTACCCGCGGTAGTTAGCATACGGCGGCGCGGACCCGCCAGATCGAACGCTATACCGCCACGTCAGCGGGCCGCCAGCCGCGGCTAGTTCGCGCCGAGCCGGCGCACTGGATGGTCGGGCGGCAGCTTGCACAGCCCATCGCTGGGGACTTCCAACGCGTGATTGATGCGGGCGCGAAAGTTCTCCAGCGCGACCATGCCTGAGAGCTCGACGATTTGCGCCGAGTTAAAGTATCGCTTTAATTCATCGAAGACCGCGTCCGGCACCTCGACCGGCGTCCGTGTCATCTCTTCGGCGTAGCGGATGCAAGCCTTTTCGCGCGGGTCGAAATGCTGACTCTCGTTGTATGCCGAGAGTTCGGCCAACTGCTCTTCCGTGATGCCTTGTTTTCTGCCGACGGCAGATCCGATGTCCACTCAGAACGGACACCCGATCATCTGCGCGGCACGGATGCTCACCAGGCTCTTGAGCTTCGCCTCGACCAGTTTCGACCGATCCAACGCCAGGGTCAGCAATGCGAACGACCACAGCATCGAAGGCCGATGGGCGTAGACCGTGTACGGCGTCAGTACGCGCCCGAACATCCGCCGCATCAGGTAGTAGAACGGGCGCAGGCTCCAATGCGCCTGGCGGGCGCTGAGTCCTTCGATTCGCATCGGCTTTACCCCTGCGATGGCGAGCGAGCTGCGCCCGGCGATGCCGCATCCGGCGTCTGCCGCCACGAGACGATGGCAATCGCAATCAGCAGCGCGGCCGGCAAATAGATTCCGAACACTTCGGTCGTCATGTGCTCCGCTGACAGCAATCCCTCGGCGTGCGACCACACATGGAGCAGCGAGTGCAGCAGACCAGCGGCAGCGGCAACTGCGATCAGCAGCACATGACGCCGCGCGTCGCGAGCGGCCCACAGCAATCCGAGTCCGATCGGGATGTTGAACGTCCCGCCATCGGCCACCAGATGCGCGTTGAGCGGGCCGGTCTCTGGTACTCCCGGCACGTGCGCGTACCAGTAAGCCGGCGCGAAGAGCATTTGCACGCCGGTGATCAGGGTGACGCTTCCAACTATCAGCAGGACAGCGGTGATCCAGACAGGTTGGCGCGAATTCATGGCTGCTCTCCGTCGGTCACGGTTCAATTGTCGCTCCGGGCGGCGCAGCTATGTTCGCCAACTTGAGGGCCCGCTCGCAACCCTACCTCGAGGCCTCCAAGCGCGCGGCCCGTGCCGTCTCAGCATCTTGAGGTTCGCGCCAGAGCGCGACCACGACCGCAAGCAGCAATGCGGTTGGGATGTAGACGCCGATGATCTCGGCCGTCGCGTGGCCGTACATCAGCCCTTTCATATACGACAGGAGACGCAGCGAGGCGTGCAGCAGGTCGGCGCCCGCGGCGACCGCGATCAACGGCAAGTATCGGCGTGGTCGGCGCGCGGCGAGGATCAGGCCAAGGCCAATCGCAACATTGAAAGTTCCGCCATCTCGGACGATCTGCGCGTTGAGCGGCCCGGTCTGAGGCACGCCGGGTACCGTGTGATACCAGAAGCTCGGCCACAGGAGCATCTCAAGGCCGCCCAGCAGTTGGATAACGCCGACCACGACCAGCACGGTCTCGATCCATCTCGACTGCTCGCTGCGCAAGATGTCAGGTTGGCGCAACCCCACGCCGCCCTCCTCCCCCTCGATCGTCGCTTCCAAAGCTTGGCCGCCGCTCGGCGACTGTGCCTAGAGCATACTTGAAAATAGGTGCGGTGTTGATGACCACAGGTCGGACACGGCCTACTGGGCAACGGCCTTTGCTCAACAAACCGGCTCAAATAGGATTCCCTCGCATGACAACCCAGCCAGCGGCTATCGCCGATGCGAAGCCGACCAGTCGCTACGCGGTAATCGATGGCCTGAAGCTTCACTATCTCGATTGGGGTGGCGATGCCGCCCGGCGCACCTTCCTGCTCCTCCATGGCGGCGCCGCGCATGCGCATTGGTGGGACATGGTCGCACCAATGCTTGCTCCCTACGGACGCGTGCTAGCGCTGGATTTCCGCGGCCACGGCCGCAGCCAATGGGCGAATCCGCCCCACTACGGACCCGCCGCGTATGTGCTGGAAACGCGCGCCTTCATCGAGCAACTCGGCACCCGCGTCGTGCTGGTCGGCCATTCGATGGGCGGGGCGGTGGCCCAATGGCTCGCATCCGAGTTCCCTGGTCTGCTCGACGCGCTGGTGATTGTCGATGCGCCGGCGGGGCCGCCCCCGCTGTGGATGCGCCTGATGTGGCGATGGCGCCAACGCGCGCAGGGCGGCACGCGACCCGAACTCGAGTCGGCCGAGGCCGTCGTTGGCAAGTTCCGGCTGCGCCCGCCGGGAACCTATCTCGGCGCCGAGCAGCTCGCGCTGCTGGCGCTGGCTGGCGCCGAGCAGCTGCCCAATGGGCGATGGGCCTTCCGCTTCGACCCCGGCACCCGCGAATGGCGCCGCACCGGCGGCCGGCTGCGTCGGCCGAAGCTGAGCCGCATCGCCGCCCCGACGCTGATTCTGCGCGGCGAGCGGAGCCTGCTGGTGAGCGCGACGCGCGCGCGCCAGATGCATCGGCGGATCAAGGGTTCGGTATTCATGGAAGTCCCGCGCGCCCATCATCACGTACCGCTGGATAATCCCGACGGCACCGCCGCCGCCATCATCGAGTTCGTGCAGGGACTGCGCTAGTCCGGCCGATCGAATGTCGATCGGCTGGTGTGTGGTTCGACTATAGTTCGGGTCGCATCCCAATAATGACCCGAAACGGGAGCATGACCATGCAATACGCGCTGCTGATTTACGAGGCTGAGAAGGATTGGGCGAAGAACAACGGGCCGGCCGTGATGCAGGAGTACCGCACCTTCACTGACAGTATCGCGAAAAGCGGCAACCTCAAGGGCGGCAATCCGCTGCAGCCTACGACATCTGCCACTACCGTACGCGTCCGCAACGGAAAACTCGCCACCTCTGATGGCCCCTTCGCCGAAACCCGCGAGCAGCTTGGCGGCTTCTACCTGATCGAAGCGAAAGATCTCGACGAAGCCATCGCAATCGCGGGGCGAATCCCGGGCGCACGCGCCGGATCGGTCGAAGTACGCCCAGTCATGAAAATCGGCTAGCATAATCGGCGCGCGGACTCGCGTCCGGAATGGAGTCAGCCAGCGAAGCGGTCGAGCGGATCTATCGCGCTGAATCGGCGCGTGTGCTGGCTACTCTCATCCGCCTCCTGGGCGATTTCGACCTCGCCGAGGAGGCGATGCATGAGGCATTCGCGGTGGCGCTGGATCATTGGCCGCGCGAGGGCATTCCATCGAGTCCGCGGCCGTGGCTGATCGGGACGGCGCGTCACAAGGCCATCGATCGTCTCCGGCGCCAAGCGCGATACGGCAACAAACTGTCCGAAGCCGCGATCATGGCCGAGATCGAACGCGACGATCATCCGGCGCCAGCCGCTGGCGATTGTGAGATGACGGACCTTGACGACGATCTGCTGCGGTTGATCTTCACTTGCTGCCATCCGGCGCTCTCACTCGAAGCGCAGGTGGCATTGGCGCTGCGAACTGTTTGTGGGCTGGAGACCGAGGAGATCGCGCGCTGGTTTTTGGTGCCGGCGGTAACCATGGCGCAGCGGCTGGTGCGGGCCAAGGCCAAGATCCGGCGCGCGCGCATCCCCTATCGCGTGCCGCCGCGCGAATCGCTCGCTGAACGGTTGCACGCAGTACTGGGCGTCATCTACCTCGTCTTCAGCGAGGGCTATGCGGCGACTGCGGGCGAAACGCTAATTCGGCGCGAACTATGCCATGAAGCGATCAGGATCGGCCGCCTGTTGTGCGAACTGATGCCCGACCAGCCGGAACCGCGGGGCTTGCTCGCCCTGATGTTGCTGACCGACTCGCGGCGCGACACCCGTATCGATGCGGCGGGCGAGCTGGTACTGCTCGAAGAGCAGGACCGCAGCCGCTGGGACCGTATCGAGATCGGCGAGGGACTCAGCCTGACCGATGCGCTGGCGAGCGACGCCGGGCGCGGACCCTACGCTCTGCAGGCCGCGATCGCCGCCACCCACGCGCATGCCGGGCGAGCAGCGGAAACCGATTGGAAAGTGATCGCCGAGCTGTACGGCGAGCTGCTAAGCATTCAGCCGTCGCCGGTGGTCGAGCTCAATCGCGCAGTAGCGGTCGCGATGGCCGAAGGGCCGCATCGCGGGCTCGAGCTGGTCGAGGCACTCGCCGCAAGCGGTGAGCTGCGCGGCTATCATCTGCTGTCGGCGGTGCGCGCGGACCTGTTGCGGCGGATAGGGCGGATGGGGGCGGCGGCTGACGCCTATCGCGAAGCCTTGGCGATCGCCACGCTCGGCCCCGAGCGGCGCTTCCTGGCGCGCAGGCTCGCGGAAGCCGAAAAGTCGGCTGGCGCGCCGGGCCGGGACTGATCCGCCGCGATCATTCGTCGCTCAGACGCGATACATCCATTCGCTGAGGTCCATTATGAACGCCCGGTTATCGGTGAGCGTCAGCGATTTGGGTGAGCGTCTGACCTGCAGCTGTTTGATGTCAACGCCCTCGGGCATCGTGTAGATGACGTCGCCGGCGGAGAGCGAAACGATACGTACGCGCTCCTCGGCACGCGGCTCGGCGCCCGCGACCTCATACGGGTTGATGTGAAACGAGAAGCCGCGCGCCCGCACTACGCCGTTCTCGTAATGCTCGACCACGCCGATGAATAGCCGGGTGTTGTCGTCACGGAACAGCTTGCGATCGACCACCACGATCCGGTCGCCAACCTTGGCCAGTCCCGTTGCTTCGTTTGTCTCTCCCACGCGCAGCGCCTCCCGCCCCGCTTGCCGATTCTACCCAAGCATCGCGAGCAATGACATCCGGACCGCGGACGCCAACGGCCCTGGTCTGTAAAGGTGGCAGGCTATTTCACTTCGTAGATGCGATAGCGGACGCCGCCCTGCACCGGTTCGCCTTCGCCGATGGCCTGCACGGCGTTGAGCCACTTGTACTTGCTTGATGACGACACGAAGAAGGTCGGCGCGGTGCGAATCGGGAACGGCCCGCTGGCCATTCCCCCGGGCGGCAGCTTCGCGATGCCCCGATAGACCATGTAGATCAGGTCGCCCTCGCTCGCCTTGAGCACGAGCCTGACGTCGAGGGTGCCAACCCCGTCGGGCCGCACCAGGAACCAATCGCCCCCTCCGGGCAAAACCTCGCCCTTGAGCCGCGGGCCCTCGAACTTGCCGCCTGTGACGTAGACGATTACGCGGTCGCCTTCGGGCGATCCGCCAATGGTGAGTGGCGGCGCGAGATTCGCGGTGATGTCGAACAGCAGTTCAGTTTCCATCGCTAACAGCCTCCCTGATTGCGTCTCAGCGCGGCGCTATTCTTTCACATCGGCCAGAAACTCGAGGATGGCGCGGTTGGTCTCTTTAGGCGCTTCTTGCTGGGTCCAGTGGCCGCAGTCGATGCGCTTGACGATCACATTGGGCACGTAGCGTGCGATGTTCGCCGCCATCTCGGGCCGCGCCACCGGATCGTGCTCGGCCAGAATCATCAGGGTCGGCGTCAGCACCTGTTTACCGGCATGATGAGCCGTGATTTCCCAGTTGTGATCGAAGTTGCGATAGTAATTGATCGCCGGCGACACGGTCTCGTGGCTGCGAAAGCCGTCGGCGAACACCTTGAGCTCCGCGTTGCTGATGAAATCCTTGCGGCTGGCATTGTTCAGAAACGCCATGCGGACGAAGTTGTCGGGATCGGCCGCGATCATCGTCTCGGGCTCGTCAGGTTTCTGGAAGAACCGGATATAGTCGAAACGCGAGTCGGTCAACAGCTCGAGCGGGCGCTTGGCTCCGCGCGGCATGAAGCCGACGTTCAGCGCGATCAGCTTGCGGCATGCATCGGGGTATTCCAGCGCGAAGTTCCACAGGATGATCGCGCCCCAGTCGTGACCCACGATCACGGCGCGTTCATGTCCGTAGGCCCGAATCAGCGCCATCACATCGGCGCATAGCGTGAGAATGTCGTAGGGCTCTTTGCGCTCGGTCAGGTTGTAGCCGCGCAGATCGGGCGCGACGACCTTGAAATGCGCACCTAGCGGCGCCATCTGATGCCGCCATGAATAGTGATTCTCCGGAAATCCGTGCAGCAGCAGGACGAGCGGCCCTTCGCCCTGAGTGATGCAGTGAAACCGGATACCGCTAGCTTCGACGTACTCATGCTTCCACGTCTCCACGACACCTGCCATCGAAGATGATCCCCCCTTCTTTGTTACGCGCTGCGCATCTATAAGTTGCGCGCGCGACGTTGCTTTACCATGAGCGCGCGTAGTGTGCCATCGGCGCGTCGCGTGGCCCACCCCCGTCTGTTAGGATTCGAGGATTGACCGCAGTTCATGTAGCGGGTCTGTACCGTGCTTAGCCTCGACGATCTCTGCAAATCATACGGCGGCCGCGTGATCTTCGATCACGTGAGCTGGTCGATGAACGACGACGACCGCGTCGGACTGGTCGGCCTCAACGGGGCCGGCAAGACCACGCTGCTCAAGATGATCGCCGGCGTGATCGAGCTGGACTCAGGCCGACTCAGCCGCCCGCAGAAGACCCAGGTCGGCTATCTCGCCCAAGACGCCCCGGACATGACCGGACGATCGCTCATTGACGAGACTTTGTCCGCGCTCGCCGAGATGCAGACGCTCGATGCGCGCCGGCGCGAACTCGAGCACGCACTGGCGGCGAATCACTCGGGGCCTGCTCACAACGAAGCGCTGGGTGAATTTGGCGAGGTACTCAGCGAGCTGGAACGCCATGACTTCTACACTGCCGAGAGCCGCGCCGAGTCGCTGTTGTTCGGGCTCGGCTTCAAGGCGGATGACCTCGTGCGCGACGTCGGCGAATTCTCCGGCGGCATCCGGATGCGCGTGGCGCTGGCGAAGCTCCTGCTGCAGCGGCCCGAGTTCCTGATGCTCGACGAGCCGACCAATCATCTCGATCTCGAAGCGCGCAACTGGCTGGAGGACTATCTCGCCAGCTACCCGGGCGGGATCATCATGGTCTCGCACGACCGCTACTTCCTCGATCGGGTGACGCGCAAAACGGTCGAAGTCGCGCGCGGCCGGATAACCCAGTACGTCGGCAACTATTCGGCCTATCTCCGCCAGCGCGAGGAACGCTTCCAGCTGGAACTCGCCGCCTACCAGAACCAGCGCGAGGAGATCGAACGGGTCGAGGCCTTCATCAGCCGCTTCCGCTATCAGGCCAGCAAAGCCAAGCTCGTGCAGAGCCGGATAAAGCAGCTCGGAAAAGTCGAACGGCTCGAGATGCCGGCGGGATCCGAAAAGCCGCCCGCGATCAACTTCCCGTCTTGCGCACGCAGCGGCCGCGCCGTCTTCGAACTGCGCGGAGCCGTCAAGCGCTACGCTGATCTTACTGTCTACTCCGGGATCGATCTCGTGATCGAGCGCGGGGCACGCATCGCGCTGGTCGGCCCCAACGGATCCGGCAAATCGACGCTGATGAAGATGCTGGCTGCGATCGAACCGCTCAGCGGCGGCGAGCGCATCCTCGGACACAATGTCCGGTTCGGCTACTTCGCGCAGGATCTCGGCGAGGGACTTGACCCTCGCAAGACCGTGCTCGATGAACTAGCCGACAGCGAGGGCATGACCACCACCGAGATCCGCAACCTGCTGGGCGCGATGCTGTTCTCCGGCGACGACGTGCTCAAGCGCGTGGAGATGCTATCGGGCGGCGAGCGGGCGCGGCTCGCGCTGGCCAAGGTGCTGGCGCATCGCACCAACTGCATGCTGCTGGATGAGCCGACCAACAACCTCGATTTGATCGCCAAGGAATCGCTGCTCGAAGCGATGCGGCGCTACCCGGGCACGGTCGTGATTGTCAGCCATGATCGGTACATCCTCAATTCGCTGGTGACCGAAGTGATCGAAGTCGGCCAGGGGCATGCGATCCGCTATCTCGGCAACTACGACGACTACCTCGCGAAAAAGGCGGCGATGGAAGCGGGTCAGGCGGAGACTGCGCCCGCGCGATCGGTTCCTGCGCCGCTGCGCCGCGAGGAGAAGCGCGCCGAGAAGTTCGCCACCGTTGCCGCTGCGCCAGCCCGTACCCTCAACGGCAAGGTGGCTCCTACAGATCACAACTCACCGATGGCGCCGGGCGATCACAAGCTTCGCCGCAAGCAGAATCCGAATCCCAAGCGGCGCGAACAGCTCGAAGCCACGATCGAGGATAAAGAAGCCGCGCGCGGCGAACTTGCGGCGCTGATGAACGATCCCGACTTCTACCTCGCGCGCAAGGATGCCAACGAACTCATCGCGCGCCACGCCGCACTCGGCCGCGAGATCGATGCGCTCTACGCCGAGCTGCTCAAGTTCGATGAGCCGGACCGGACGAGTCCGCCGCGCTGATCATTGATGAGCGGCGCCGCAGGAAGTCGGCCCCCAAACCGGCGGCGCGTGCTTCATAGAATGTGGCGGACTCGCGGAGTTCACGCTCCGCAGACGGGTGGAAGACGACGCTCGTCACCGAAGCGACGAACGTACCCTCTTGAAGACCTCGACGGCCGGCTTGCCTTTGACTCGGTGCTCCTTCAACGCGGCGTAGCGGCGTTCGGCTTCGAGGAGCCGCGCTTCAAGGGCGCCCGATTCAGGCTCCGCGTCGAGGCTCGCGATCAGCCGCTCCGCTAACAGTGCTCGCGACTTCGACGGAAGCTTCATCGCTTCGTACTCGACGTTTTTTCGCGCGCTCGCCATCAGATCCTCGCCCGCCTGATACTCTAGCTCAAGTCGCGGAAAAACGCGCGGATGTCGTCGGCGAGCAGCTTGGGCTCTTCCATCGCGGCGAAATGGCCGCCCGACGGCATCACCGTCCAGCGCTTGATGTTGTACACGCGCTCGGCCCATTCGCGTGGTGGACGCGCCAGTTCGCCGGGGAAGGCTGCGAATCCGGTCGGCGCCTCGATCCTGCCCGGCGGGCGCCATGGATGATGGCGCGCCTCATAGTACAGCCGCGTCGATGAATTGATAGTCTGCGTGACCCAGTAGATCGTGATGTTCGTCAGCAGTTGATCCTTGGTGAATCGCTTCTCGACGTCGCCGCCGCAATCGCTCCAGGTCCGGAACTTCTCGACGATCCATGCTGCCAGCCCCGCCGGCGAATCATTGAGCCCGTATGCGAGCGTCTGCGGTTTGGTGCCCTGAATCCACTGATAGCCGGTCTCATGCGTGCGGAATTGCTCCATCGACGCGAAGAACTGCTTTTCGGCTTCGCTAGGGTTTTCGATCTTTCGTCCAGCGAGCGGCCCGGCGGCGATCATGTTGAGATGGATTCCGTACAGACTCGGTGCATAGACCTCGCCGATGCGCGAGGTAATCGCCGCGCCCCAGTCGCCGCCCTGCACCGCGTAGCGGCGGTAGCCGAGGACCTCGGTCATCAGCTTGTGAAAAAGCGCGGAGATCGCCTCGATGTTCATCGCGCGCGTGGTTGGATGGCCCGAGAAGCCATAACCCGGCAGCGACGGCGCGATCACTGTGAACGAATCAGCGGGGTTGCCGCCGTGCGCGGCCGGATCGGTGAGCATCGGGATGATGCGATCGAACTCGTAGATCGACCCTGGCCATCCATGGATCAGCAGCAGGGGTTTGGGATTCGGCCCGCGACCCGGCTGGTGGATGAAGTGGACATCGCGGCCGTCCACCGGCGCGATGAAATGCTCGAAGCGGTTGAGCTGCCGCTCATGCGCGCGCCAGTCGTAGCGCGTGCGCCAGTATTCGATCAGCTCTTTCAGGTAAGCGAGATTGGTGCCGTACTCCCATCCGGAGTCGTGGACCTCATCGGGCAGCCGCGTGCGCGCCAATCGCTCGCGCAGGTCGGCGAGGACCGCATCAGGAACTTCGATCTTGAACGGCTTCGGCTTTATCTCTGCCATTTGACCCTCACCCTAACCCTCTCCCTGACAGGGAGAGGGGACTGCAGCTGTCATTCCGAGCCCTTCGACTGCGCTCAGGATAAACTCCGCGAGGAATCCCGGATTCGCTGATCGTTCACGCTCGCTCGCCTCTTACAGCAGGCCCGATCCGGTGGCGGCGCGGGTGGTGCCGTCCCGCTTGTATGCGTCCATCACATGCTTCGCGATCTGCGTCAGATGCACTTCGTCGGCGCCATCGACCAGCCGCGCCGAGCGCGCATGCCGAAACATCGATTCCAGCGGCGTGTCGGTCGAATAGCCCAGCGCGCCATGCACCTGGATCGCGCGGTCGGTGATTTTCCACAGCATGTTCGCGACGTGATACTTCGCCATCGAGACTTCCTGCCGAAACGGCAGCTTGTTCTCGATCAGATAGGCCGCGTGCAGCACCATCAGCTTGGCGGCATACAGCTCCAGCGCAGACTCGGACATCTTGAACTGGATGGCCTGCTTGTCGGCTAGCAATCCGCCCTGCACCTGGCGCTCCAGCGCACGCTTGACCATCATCTCGAGCGCGACTTCGGCATTGCCGATCCAACGCATGCAATGTGCCAATCGCGCCGGTCCCAGCCGGACCTGCCCGAGCAGATGGCCTTCGCCGCGCCCGCCAAGCATCGCGTCTTTGGGCACCACGCAATTCTCCAGCGCGATCTCGCAGTGATTGCCCTTGCCCGCCATCGTGTCGATGTCGCGCACGATGCGGAATCCCGGGTTGGGCAGATCGACGAAGAAGGCCGAGTTGCGCGCCTGCGGCGGATCGGCGTTCGGATCGGTCTTCGCGATCACGATTGCGAACTTTGCGCCATGCGCCCCCGAGATGAACCACTTATGACCGTTGATCACCCAATTGTCGCCGATCAGTTCGGCGTGCGTGCGAATCTGTGTGGGATCGGAACCGGCGACCTCCGGCTCGGTCATCGCGAAGCATGAGCGCACGCGGCCCTCGGTCAGCGGACGCAGGTATTTTTCACGCTGCGCCGGCGAGGCGAAATGCTGCATCGTGTGCATGTTGCCTTCGTCGGGCGCCTGACAGTTGAGCACGAACGATGCGATGCGGTTGCGGCCGCACTCGGCGGAGACCATCGCCATCGCCATGGGCCCCAGCCCGAGGCCGCCGAACTCCGCCGGCATGTGCGGCAGCCATACGCCGCGCTGGCGCGCCTTGCGGCGCAGCTCGATGATGCCCTCGCGCCATTTGCCGGTCTTGGTCATCTCGACTTCGGCCGGTTCGATCTCCTCGTGGATAAAGGCGCGGACCTTGTCGCGGATTTCGAGCACGTGCGGCGGAATCGTGAAATCAATCGCCATCTTTGAGCCTGCCTCAAGCGTATTTTGTCGTTGAGATGGTGCTACAGCGAAGCTTCCAGCGCGTCAACCGCGATGCGCGCGGGTTGCAGCTTCGCGCCGGCGGGGCTACACAACGCTCATTCGAGGCGACGCGAGCATGCGGTGCCCGCATTCAATCGCGTCGGGGAGGTCAATCCATGGCGGAACGCAGGCTTGAGAATCGGGTAGCGGTAATCACTGGCGGCGCATCGGGGATCGGCAAAGCCACCGCGGAACTGTTCGCAGCGGAGGGCGCGAAGGTCGTTATCGGCGACCTGCAGGTCACCGAAGGATCGAAGCTGGCAAGCGCAATTGGCGGGACCTTCATTGAGACCGACGTCAGCAGCTCGAAGTCGGTCGATCATCTCGTCAAGTCGGCGCATGAGCGCTTCGGACGGCTCGACATAATGTACAACAACGCCGGAATCGGCATCACGATGCCGTTGCTGAAGACCGACGATGAGACCTATCTGAAGACCATCCGGATCGATCTCGACGGCGTGTTCTACGGGATTCGCGCAGCCGGCCGGATCATGACCGCGCAGCGGCGCGGTGCGATTGTGAACACGGCTTCGGTGGCCGGCCTGCGCGGATCACCCGGGCTGTCGGCCTACAACGCGGCCAAGGGCGGCGTCGTGCTGCTGACCAAGAACGCGGCGCTGGAGTTCGCACCGTTCGGCGTGCGCGTCAATTGCGTATGCCCGGGCGTGATCGACACGCCGCTGGTACGCAATCTGCTCGGACATATCGAGGGCATCGACAAGATCATGGCTGCTATGCATCCACTCGGACGCATCGGGCAGCCGATCGAGATCGCTCGCGCCGTGCTGTTTCTGGCCAGCGACGAGGCGTCGTTCGTCACCGGCCACGCGCTGGCGGTCGACGGCGGGATATGCGCCGGCGCGGGCGGCGGCGGGGACAATCCATTCGCGGGCAACTGAGGTTGAGAATCGGAGGCGTCAAATATGGGCAAGCTCGATGGTCGCGCGGCGGTAATCACCGGTGGCTCGGGCGGTATCGGTCGCGCCGCGGCTAAACTTTTCGTCGATGAGGGCGCAAACGTCTCCGGGCGGCGGCACGGCGTCTCGCGACAGAACCTAATGACGCAGCCGACCTACAGATTGTAGATGGGATCAAAAACTCGTGAAGTTGGAGTGTACCAGGACTGAGCCGAAGGCGCAGATGGTCAAGACTGTTACATTTCCTCTCGCCTATTCCGGATGCTGAGTGATCGCCTCGCGGGTATCCGCAGAATGGAACCGATCCTAGTCGCGCTCGGCGCGCTCGGTATTGCACTGATGGGAGCGTGGCAGATCCGGGGCCACTTCGGCGAAATTCTCGGCATGGGCGATTGGGATTTCTTTTACGAGCTCCAGTGGGTCTCCTACCGCACGATTCACGATTTTCATCAGTTGCCACTGTGGAACCCGTATCAATGCGGCGGGATGCCGCTGTTGGGGAATCCGCAGTCGCACACGCTCACGCCATGGTTCATCCTGACGTTGATTTTCGGGCCTTTTGCCGGCCTGAAACTCGAGTTGCCGATATTCATGGCGATTGCATGGTCGGGCGGTTACGTTCTCGCGCGCACGCTCAAGATGACGCCGCTCGCGGCTCTTGCCCCGGCATTCCTGTTCGCATGTAGCTCGTGGTTTTTCGAAAAGGCCGTGTTCGGGCAAATCAGCATGCTGGCCTTCGTCTACATGCCGTGGATTTTCGCGGCTGCCTGGAAGGCGATGGAACGAGAGAATTTCCGGTATTCGGCGATAGCGGGCGCGATACTGGGATTGGTCTTCCTGGAGGGCGGTCCTTATCCGTTTACGATAACTCTGACTGCGCTCGCACTAGTCATCGCGGCAACCGTCGTGACGAGCCGAAGCGGACGGCCCATTGCAGTGTTGCTCGCGATCGTCCTATTTGCGGTCGGATTCTCGGCGGCAAAGCTGTTCCCGGCCGCGGTCGTCGCCGCGCAGCATCCGCGATTTCCGTCCGACACCCAGTTCAACACGCTCGATGTCCTCCGTACCGCACTTTTCTCGCCCAACCAGGGCCCTCTTCAAGGCAGCCCGAACGGATGGGGTTTCTGGGAGCTGGGTGCGTACATCGGGCCGTTCTTCATTCCCGCGATTGTTGGGGTCTTTTACACGCGCCGGGCAGCTGTATGGATTTTCGCCGCGATCATGTTGCTGTGGCTGGCCAGAGGAGACGCGGGATGGCTCTGGCCGATTGTGCATCGACTACCCATCTTCGACTCCTTGCGGATGCCCTCGCGCTTTCTGATTCCGCTGGTGTTGATGGTCGGCGTGGTGGCGGGCTTCGGACTGCAATGGCTGTGCGCCCTCGACTGGCATCTGGCCGGGCTGGCAGCGGCTCTCGTGATCCTCGTCGGCTCGACTGTGAACACGATGCTGGTCGGGATCCCGCTGATGGGGCAACTGATCAACTTTCTTCAGCACCCTGGCCCGCCATCGGCAGCTTTCACGCAGATCGGTTTCGGTCCCGACAACAACAAACAGTTGATCGCCGCTCTGGAAAATCATGGTGTTGTCCATTGCTATGCGTATACGAAATGGCCCACGACTGTGGCTGCCTACGACGAGCCCGGCTATCGCGGAGAGCAATACCTGCTCGGCCGAGGCTCGGTGATGCTCCAAAGATGGTCGCCGAATGCGCTGACATATCGGGTTGACCTGCCCGCGCCTGGCGTCCTGGTGATCAACCAGAACTATGATTCGTCGTGGCGGCTTCGCCTCGGCGCCGGGAAAGTATTTGCGCATGACGGTCGGCTGGCCGTCCAGCTCGCAGCCGGTACGCAGGAAATCAAGCTCTGGTATATGGGGCTTCGGGCGACAATTGGATTTCTCGTCTCGATTGCAACCCTCGCAGTCGCCATATTGGTCTGGCGAGCGCGCCCGAGCTAGCGTCGACCTACTGTCGTTTGACAGTGCTTCGGCGACACCGATTCGTACAGTTATGATCCTATGACGACCGTGGCCTCTCGGGCGTGCTCTCGGACATTCGCCAGGGGCTGGGGCTATCTATCGACGGCGATTCGATGGCGAAATGGAAACCGGCGAGATCATCTACAGAGAGAAGTGGTGTCAGACCAGGGATCTCACGTGCGGACCCCGGCCCGGAGAGAATCGCACGTGGCGAAATCATCGCGCTGTTGCGTCCTCTTCGCTGAAGTCTCCGAGCTTTCCTGAACAGCTGGGAACTTGTTGGCGGTGGGAAGTGAATTCGAACTCCCAGACGACTTTGTCAGCAGTCAGTAAGCCATCAGAGGGCGTCAGCGAGACGTCCGGTGCTCGACAACAGTTTTGGACCCTTTCCGCCGTTGCGCTTCCGGCGTTTCCAATGCGACTATTTTGAGAATCGGAGGCGTCAAATATGGGCAAGCTCGATGGTCGCGCGGCGGTAATCACCGGTGGCTCGGGCGGTATCGGTCGCGCCGCAGCGAAACTTTTCGTCGACGAGGGAGCAAACGTGCTGTTGGTCGACATCGAAGAGCGCGCATTGCGCAGCGTGGTCGATGCTCTTGGGGAGAATCATGCCAGCTCGGTATGCGCCGATGTGACCAGCGACGATGACACGCAGCGGTACGTAAAGACCGCGGTCGAACGCTATGGCCGGATCGACGTCTACCTTGCCAATGCGGGCGTCGAGGGCAACATCAAGCCAATCCCCGACTATCCGATCGATTTTTTTGATCGCGTCATCGCAGTCAACGTCCGCGGCGTATGGATTGGTCTGAAACACGTGATTCCCGTGATGGCGAAGGGCGGCGGCGGCAGTATTGTGGTTACGTCATCGACCGCCGGCATCCATGGTTATGCCGGTGCGTCAGCATACGTGACCAGCAAGCACGCCGTGGTCGGGATGATGCGCACGGCGGCGCTCGAGTGCGCGCCACTCAAGATTCGGGTCAACACCGTTAATCCCGCGCCGATTGAAACGCGGATGATGCGCTCGCTCGAAGAGCAGTTCGCGCCGGGCCATCCGGGGCAGGCCAAGGAACAACTACAGAGCACAATCCCCCTCGGACGCTACGGACAACCCGAAGAGGTGGCGGAAGTGATGCTGTTCCTGGCATCAGACCAAAGCCGCTTCTGCACCGGCGGCGTTTATATGGTGGACGGCGGCGTCTCCGCGACTTGACGACACGGCGGAGGGGATGAAGAACCATGGATCAACCCGAGCGAAGTTACATCCCAGCTGCGGGACAACACTGGCTTCTTCCGTTCTATGATCCATTTCTCTGGATTCTGAGAGGAAACGCGATCAAACGGCCTCTGATCGAACAGGCCGCCATCAAATCCGGCTTCCGCGTGCTCGATGTCGGATGCGGTACCGGCTCGCTCACGGTCCTCATAAAGAGGTCGCACCCACAGGCTGAGGTCGTCGGGTTGGATCCAGACTCCAAGGCTCTATCGATAGCGCAACGGAAGGCGGAACGAGCCGGGCTTTCACTAAAGTTCGATCGTGGCTTCTCAGACCGTCTGCCCTACGCAGATGCGTCGTTCGATCGCGTGTTCTCGTCCTTCATGTTCCACCACCTGACGCCTGAAGAGAAGGCAGCGTCACTTGGCGAAATTCGTCGCGTCCTCAAGACCAGCGGTTCACTTCACCTGCTCGACTTCGTTCCGGCGAGGAGCTTCCTCTCGCGAGTTGTTGGTCACCTCTTCCATCGGGTTGGGCACGTGGGAGACAACATCGAAGGTCGTTTTACATCTCTTATGGGCGAGGCGGGGCTCGTTGATCCCAAGGAGGTGGCACATGGGAACACCCTCGTCGGGAGCATCGCCTACTACCGTGCGGGCAATCCAGGCTGAGACTTCTTATCTCACCTGAAAGGGAGCATGACGCCTTTGGTCGCAGGATCGCCCATGCGGGCCGCGGCTATTTCGGCGCGAGCGCCTGCTTGACCAGATCGCTGGCGGTCTTGCCGTCCAGCCGCGCGCCGTACTGATCGCGCAGCGCCTTCATGATCGGCCCGATTTGCGTTGCGCCCAACTCGATCTGCTTCGCGACTGCGGCCTTTAGCTCGTCGGCGCCGACCGCGGCCGGCATGTAGCCGTCCAGCACGGCTGCCTCTTGTTCATACTGGCTGATGAGATCGGCGCGATTGCCGCGGCGCGCGAACTCCAGCGATTCGTCGCGCTTGGCACGCTCGCGCTTGACGATCTGGAGAATTTCGGACTCGTTGGCCTCGCGGATGACGTCTTTCTCAAGGCGCGTGATTTCGGCCAGCACGCCGCGGATGGTCATCAAGCGGGTCTTCTCGCCGGCCTTCATGGCGGCCTTCAGATCGGCCTGCAGTTTGGCCTTCATGATGTCGCGATTGTAGCGAAGCAGGCCGGCGAAGTCATGGACATCCTCGCACGGCGGGTGATTCGGATGGGCACCCGCGAACGCGAGCCTCATGCGACGCTACTTGCCCTTGGCGGTCTTGGTCTCGTCGCTCTTGACGTCTTCCCAGGCCGGCTCGCCTTGCTCGACCCATTTCTGGCCGTCGAGCTGATACTTGAAGACGAGCACCTTGCGCTTGCCGGTCGCCGAACCCTTGCTGATAGTCCCCTTCTTGCCTTTATATTCAGCCGCTTCGAGCTTGCAAGTCACGTTGGTCTTGTCGCCAGCGACCGAAGGCAGGTACTTCATCTTGGCCGCTTCGAGATCGATATAGACTTCGCCGTCGGACTTCTTCTCGCTCTCGGCCGAGACGAACTTGTAGGACTCATCGGAAACGACGTCGATCAGCTTCTGTTGAAGCGCGGGAGTCAGCGGGTTCTTCGGAGCCGGCCCGGAAGCACCGCCACCACCTCCGCCCGAGTAGAGCTTCTTCTTCACCTCAATTGCGCCAGCACTCCTGGGCGCAGTGATAGTGGCAAGCGCGAGGAGCGCCGCGATCACGGCAAGCCAGGTCCAATTTCGCGTCATCGCCATAAACCCCCGTAATCGAGGAGATCGCGCGCTATATAGCACGTCGCTTCGTGCGCCCAAAATGCGCATTGGCTCCGGACGCGCCCGGGCGGCCGCCGCCTTCAATCGATTCGCGCCTGGGTCAGGGTGAAGCGAATCGGCACCAGCACCCAGCTCTCGACTGCACGGCCGTCGCGCTGGGCCGGCACGAAGCGCCATCGCATACGCACCGTGTCCAGCGCCGCATCGTCGAGCAGCTCGAAGCCGGACGACTTCGCGAGCTCGACGCGCTCGACCGCGCCACTCGCGGCGACCAGCACCCGCAGCATCAGCTCGCCTTCCTCATTATCGCGGCGCGCCGCCTCCGGATATCGGGGCGATGGGTTATGCCCGCCGATCGCATGCGCCTCGCCCCATCCGTGACCGGGTCCAGCGCCGCTAGCCGCTCCGGTGGTAGTGGCCATCGCGGTGGCGTCGGCTCCGTGCGGCGAGCCGGATTGCGCCTGGCCGCTGGCGATGCCCTTTCTGCCCTCGGGCGTGTCTGCTTCATGCTCCAGCGATGCGTCGCCGTCTTCTAAAAGAGCCGCTAGTGTTTCGGGCTTCGCAAACGAGCTCGCATCGATAGGGCGGCGCGCCGGTGCGATCGCCGGGACCTCGCCAGCATCGGACAGACGCTCGCGCAAGCGCCCCGGGTCCGATTCGGGACCTACCGGCGCAGCCGCGGCGTTTGCGCCGCCGGCATTGCCGGAATCAGCCGAGCTGACCCACGCCAGCACATAATACGCTGGCCGGGTGATGGATCTCGCGGCAGGAATAAGCATTACCAGCGCGAGGACGATCGCCGCATGCGCGGCGACCGACGCCGTCATGGCGACGACCTGACGCGGCACAGCCTTCATCGATGAGATCCACCAGCCCGCGCTCTTGGTGAGACTGGCGGCATGAGATCCTTCGCTTCGCTCAGGATGACGAAGAGGAGCATCCTCATCCCCGGCGAATGCTGCGGAGCGAAGCGACGGATCATCCGAGTTACGCATAGCCTTGAACCGCGCTCGCGGCTCAGTTCGATTTGAGCGCCGCCTCGATGGCGTGAAATGCCGCGTAGGTCTCCAGCTCGACCTTGTCGTCCCAGAAAGTGTCGAACGCGCTGGACTTGACGATCACGACTTTCTCCACCGGGTTGACGTAGACGAACTGGAAGAAGACGCCCTCGGCGCTGAAAGCATGGTCGGAGCCGGGGAACGCCCACCATTGATACTGGTAGCCGAGCGGATTCCCCTTGATCAGTTTACCCGGCTGGACCTGCGGACTGCCCGGTACGGTCGCCTGCGTGATCCACTTCTCTGGCAGGATCTGCCTGTCATTCACCCGCCCCTTGTTCATGAAGAGCAATCCGAAGCGCGCATAGTCGCGCGCTGTCGCGCCGATACAGCAGAACGCCGCCTCCATTCCGGTCGCATCGGTGAGCCAGGTCGCATCGCTCTCCATCCCCAGCGGCTGCCATACCTTGCGCGAAAGATAGTCGGCCGGATGCTCACCGGTGACGCGGTTGACCAGCCATCCGAGCACTTGCGTGTCGACGCTGCGGCTAGTAGAAGCGCTCGCCGGGCGGCTCCTTGCGAGTCAACGACTTGGCGTAGTCGTCGAGCGACTGCATGTTTTGCTCCATGCATCGTTGCCACATAAGGCTCAGGTCGTCCGTGCCGCCGTAGTCTTCGCTGAAGTTCACCCCCGACGACATCTGCAGGATCGCCTTGATTGGAACGCCATCGTAGCCCGAACCTTTGAGCTCGGGCAGATAGTCGGTCACCGGGCGATCGATGCTTTCGATCTTGCCGTCCGCAATCGCGAGGCCGACCAGCGTCGAGGTAAACGATTTGGCCACCGACATCGAGGTGAAGGTCGAATGCTCGTCGGCGCCAAGATAGTAGTTCTCGGATACGATTTTCCCATCCTTGATGATCAGCAAGCTGGTCGTCGAGGTGCGCCGGATGAAGTCGGCAAGGCTGCGCTTCCCGCCGTTCCATTCGTAATTCACCTCTAGCGGACGTTCGGCGTGCGCCAGCTCGAAGACCGGGCCCGACCGCCTGATCACACGGTCGGGAAAGATCCGATCCATATGGCGAAACGCGCCGATCCGGAACGTTCGATCGGTCGCGATCGTCGCCAGCACGCCCTGATGCGGGCCGACTTCCTGCGCCGGCCCCCCGGTCGAGTATGCGAGTATCAGGCCTGCGGCGGCCAAGGTTGAAAGTCGAAGCCGCATCGTCGATTCCCTCCCCGCGGCGTAGCCAGCTACGCGAAGAACGCAGCCTACTCCATGGCGGCGAGATATTTCAAAACTCTTTCGGCTCTAAGGCGGCGCCAGCTAATGTTCTCCGCCATGAGATGCGTGCCGCATTGCGGCCGGCGCCGATCCGGCGCGCTGAGCCTGCTCCTGGTCGTGAACGCACTCGCGATTGTGGCAGCGCATGCGGCGCTCGCATCGGAAGTGACGATTCCCTTGCGCATCCCCTACGTCACGCTGCGCGAAGCGCTGAAGCGGCAGGTCTATACCGCATCCGGCGATCGCGCTGTGGTCTGGAGCGGAGCTGACATCTGCGAGTACCTGACGCTGCAGAATCCTGAATTCGCCCCCGCCGGATCGGCTGTGCAGTTCGACACCGACGGCGATCTGAGCATCGGCGTTAGCCTGGCGGGCAAATGCGTGACCCCGATCCAATGGAACGGCGTGGTCGAAGCGCGGCTGGCTCCATATATCGCTGAGAACTGGATGCTCAAGTTTCGCGTTGACGACATCAACATGCTGAATCGGGAACACGAGAAGACCATCATTGCCGGCCGCGGGTTCGATCTGATCAAGGGCCACGTCATCCCAAACCTCGAAGCGTTCGCCTTCAGCATGCGGCCCCCGGTCGATGAGGTGAGCAAACTGATAGCGATGGGCGCGCCGCCCAAGGTTGCGCAACGCGTCAAGGATGCGCTCGCGACGCTCAAGCCGGGCGAGCCAATCGTCGCGCGCGCCGATTCCGTCGAGGTGCCGATTCGGATCATGACGCCGGACTTCCCCGCGCCCGCATCGACGCCATCGGCCGCGCCGCTGACCCCGGCCGAGCTCGAGGCATGGCAGCACACGCTCGACCAATGGGACGCGTTCCTGGTCTTCGCCATCAAGCAGTTCGGGCTGCGCGCCGATGACGCGCAGTTGCGCCAGCGTCTGTTCGATCTCCTGCTCGATAGCCGCTTCAAGCTGGTGCATGCGCTGGCCCATCCGCAGCCCGAGAGTGGTCCCGATCCGGTGCGAATCCTGTTCCTCGACGTCTGGACGCGGCTGGGCGATCTGATTCGCGACGCGGCGCGCCGCAACCTGATCAAGGATCAGGCGCTCGAAGTGCTGAGCTTCGTCTCGGCGGGCGACGCGCTGGTCGCATTCGATCAGGCAGCGCCTGCGCTCGGGATGAGAATCACGTCGCAGGACCTGCGCTACCTCGCGCATATCCTCGCCCCGAGCGCGCCGGGCGATCCGCTCAAGTACGGCTTCGACGAGGACCCCGAGTTGCGCAAGCTGTTCGGCGTGCCGAAGCCGCCCGAAAGCGCCGAGCCGGCATCGTCGATCCGCGAGGCTGCGACAGCGCCTGCTCCGACGGTGACACCATCGCCAACCAAGGCGTCCCGGCCCACGCCGGCGTCTTCCGCCACTGCCGATGCATCCCCGACGCCGGCTGCGACCCCGACACCGTCTCCTGCGCCGACGATTACGCCTGCGGCGACCCCGGTTTCACTATTTGAGCTGCCGCCCCTGCGCATTCTCGAACCGCTTCTGCGATGGCTCGGCCCAACTGAGGCTTCCGCCGCTGAGCCCGGTCTCGCCGAGCTTCAGACGCTGGGCCGAAAGCTCAGGAGAAGAGTCCCCGACCGTGACAATGTCGCGGACTACACGCGCGATCTCGACCGCCTCCTCGCACTGACGGCGATTCGCGAGGCTGACAACGAGGAACTCGACCCCATCTTCATGCCACTGTTCCGATCGCTCATGAAGAGCACGGCGTGGCAGGAAAGCTGCTGGCGGCAATTCGAGCGCGACGGCAAGCGCGTCACGTTCATCGAATCGTCAACCGGCGATGTCGGCCTGATGCAGGTGAACAAGTATGTCTGGCGCGGGTTTTACAACATCAGGCTGCTCGAATGGGATGTGCTGTACAACGCGGGGGCGGGCGCGCAAATTCTGGTCGGCTTGATCCAGCAGTATACAGCGACCGCGCGCGGCGCCGAGGCTTCGCGTGATTCCGGAAATCTCGCGCGCTCGATCTATTCAGCCTACAACGCCGGGCCCAGTTCGTTCGAGCGCTGGCAGCGCAAAGATGTGCCTGACGATCAGCGCATCGCAGACCGGGCGTTCTGGGAGAAACATCGGGCGGTCGCGAAAGGCGCGCACATCGATGTGCTCGCCTGCGCCGCACAGCGCGAAGCGAGTGTCTGGCGCGGACAAGTGCTCAGCGAGTTAGCTCGGGCAAAGACAGGGATTTAGCGAACGTATTTCCCTCAATAGTGGGGGCCAACCCACAGAACGGTGATGTCGTCTTCGCCGAGGCCATAACACCATAGGATGCGAAAGGCTGCGGGCGTGCCCTGTTCGGCGTACGCGACAAAGACCTTGGCTCCGCCGGGACCCTTTTGCGATTCGAATGGATGCGTTTGGAGCGCCGGGTGACGTGGGCCGTATTTCTCCAACTGCCCGAGCGCCTTCTCGACGGCACGCCGCCGCTTCGCCAGGCCCTTGTCGCGTACCAATGCCGCAAGTTGCTTCTGGACCTCGGGCGTGCACCGCACCTTGAATGGCGGCGCACTCACTCGTCAGTCCTCCAGCTTGTCGTCCGCAAACTTGGCGAAGGAATCGAGCGCCACGAGCTCGCCGCGCTCGGCCTGCTCGACGCTCCGCTTGAAGCTGGCGAGCAGCTCTGGGTCACGGTACAGCCAGACTTCGCGCGCCGGCACGGAGATGGTCGGGTCGAGCAGAATTTGACCCGCGGCGTTGATGTAGAGGCGGAAGTGAAGCGCCTCGTCGACCAAATCGGTGAGACGCGTCTTGACTTCAACTAAGACCTTTGCGAGAGAGATGCGCTTTCGCTCATCGATTCTGCCTTCGGTTACGAATTCGAACTCTTGAACGATGGGCCTAACACTTGACATTGACTGTCCTTAAAATTGGCTGAAATGCGTTGATGTTTAGTTTGCGGCCTTCATTGGACTCTCTCCTATCGTGGATTATCGTCGCGCCTGATCATACCCACTTACCCACTATTGTCAACATGGGATCTGCCCACGAAGAGGCCCGTTTGGGGGAGCAGCTTCGTCGACCAGAACATCCTCGCCGCCCAGGATTCGCTGCGGCCCCGGTACCGACAAAGGGGCCTTTGACATCGGGATGCGACCGCGATATGAGTTCGATTTCAGAAAATGAAGCGAGCTTCAGTACAGCATCGAACCAGCGTCCGCAAGCGCCATCTGCGCGAGCGCAATGCGCGCCGCCAGGCGATTGTCGAAGCCGCGACCACTGTCTTCGCCGAGCACGGGCTCGAAGGCGCGACCATCGAGATGGTCGCGCGCGAAGCAACCGTCGCGGTCGGCACAATCTATCTATACTTCTGCTCGCGCGACGATCTTTTCCTGAGCATGGTGGCCGAGCGCCTGACGCGCGTCCGCGACCATTACGTCGAGATTCGCGCCCGCAAGCTGGACCCGATGGCCGAGTTGCGCGCGATGACGCGCGCCTACCTCGATTATCTCGGCGAGTCGCGCCGGCTCTTCATGACTGAACTGTCGGTCGCCTTCACACAACTGGGCAAGCGGTTGCGGCGAAAGGCCGAGATTGACAACTTCAAGCGCGTGATGGCCTTGGGCCGCGAGATGTTCGATTTGTGGGAGAAATCGGTCGGCCGCGTCTATGATGCCGGGCTGATTCGCGGCGCTCTGGGGAAGACCCGAACTGCCGCCGTTCTGTGGGCGAGCCTCCATGGCGCGTTCATGCTAACCGGCGATGAAGCGCTGTTCAGCCATCTGACCGGCCTGAGCGCGCAGGATTTCGTCGAGGAGACGCTCAACTTTCAGCTTGCGTCGCAGCCGATCACTGCGGCGGGAAATGGAAACAACCCAGCGGCCAAGGTCCGGCAGCCGGGAAACGGTCAAGACATCGAAGTCGAACAAGCAGAACAGGTCACCGCGGCCGCCGCGGTTTAGCTGGCAATGCGGCGCGTAGGCCGCCAAGGAGAAGAGTTATGAAGTTCACTTGGTTCCATCTGATGCCGTATCGGTTCCTGCCCGAAGACTTCAAAGACAAGTATCGCAGCGTGTGGGTCGATATCCCGCAAAGCCTCTTCGACCCCAAGGTCGGGCACCGGCTTTATAATGACTACCTCGATCAGCTTGAGTTCGCCGACAAGATGGGCTTCGACAACCTCGGCGTCAACGAGCACCATCAGAACGCCTACGGCATGATGCCGTCGCCCAACCTCATGGCGGCGGCGCTGACGCGGCGCACCAGCAAGGCCAATCTGGTCGTGCTTGGCAATTCGATCGCGCTCTACAATCCACCGATTCGGGTGGCGGAAGAGTTCGCGATGCTCGACGTGATCAGCGGCGGGCGTCTAGTCGCAGGCTTCCCGGTCGGCACCTCGATGGACACCAACTTCTGCTATGGCGAAGTCCCCGCCACCATCCGCGAGAAGTACTACGAGGCGCACGATCTGATCATCAAGGCATGGAAGGAGAAGGAGGTTTTCGCCTTCAACGGCAAGTACACCAAGCTGCGCTACGTCAACCTGTGGCCCAAGCCGATCCAGCAGCCCCATCCGCCGGTCTGGATTCCGGGCGGCGGCTCGCTGGAAACCTACGACTTCTGCGCCGACCACGACTACCAGTATTCGTTCCTCTCCTACTTCGGTTACATCGCGGGCAAGAAAGTCTCCGACGGCTATTGGGACGTGATGGCGAAGAAAGGCAAGGAGATGAATCCTTACAGCCTCGGCTTCGCGCAGGTGGTCGCGGTCTCGGAAACCGATGAGCAGGCGGAGAAGGACTACGCTCCGCATATGGATTACTTCTACAACCGCTGCCTGCACGTCTATAACGGTTTCGCCGACGCGCCGGGCTATCGCACGCTCAACACGATCAAGGCCGGATTGCTCGGCCAAGTCGGAGCGCAGGCCGCGCTGCGCCGCGAAGGCATGACCTGGAAGCAGTTCCTCGACGAAGGCTACGTGATCGCGGGCTCGCCGAAGACGGTCCGCGAGCGGCTCACCGAAGCGATGAAGTCGCTGCGATGCGGCCATCTGATGATGCTGATGCAGATCGGATCGATGCCGCCCGAGCTGGTGCGCAAGAACACCGAGCTGTTCGCCCGGGAAGTCATGCCGCATATGCGCGGCTTGTGGCCCGAATATCAGGATCGCTGGTCGCCCAAGCGGCTGCCCGCGTCCGAAATCGCGACACCCGGGCCAATCGGCTACGGTCCCGACACCAACGGCAAGACCCGTCCGGCGATGCATGCGCCGGCCGAGGCGCGGAGCGCAAAATGAAGAAGACGCTCAAAGTCGCAAACGGCAAGTTTTCCGTCGAAACTCAGGAGATGGGCAGCGGCGAGCCGCTGCTCTTTCTCCATGGCGCGGGCGGGCTCACCGGTATCGAGCCGTTCCTGGAAACGCTCAGCAAGGATTTCCGCGTGATCGCGCCCCATCTGCCGGGCTTCGGCGACTCGACCGGCGGCGAGCGCATCGACGACGTGATCGACGCCGCGCTGTTCTATCATCAGCTGATGGATGACTTGGGCATCCCCAGCGCGAACATCGTCGGCCATTCGATGGGCGGGATGATCGCGGCGGAAGTCGCCGCGCTCGATACGCGCAGAGCGAAAAAGCTGGTGCTGGTCGGAGCGGCGGGCTTCTGGCTGGACGCGCATCCGATCCCGGACATCTTCGCTGCCCAACTCTATGAGCTGGCCGGCCTGCTCTTCCATGATCCGGAGTCGCCACTCGCGAAAGCGGCCACCGCGATTCCGACCGATCTGCAGGTGCTCGGCGAGATGTACCTCGAGCGGACCAAGCGCTTCTCGATGGCGAGCAAGTTCCTGTGGCCGATCCCCGACCGCGGGCTCAAGAAACGCGCCTATCGGATCTCCGCGCCGACGCTGCTGCTGTGGGGCGAGTCCGACAAGGTGGTGCCGCCGGCCTATGCCGGCGAATTCGCGCGCCAGATCAAAGGCAGCCGCGTCCAGATGATCAAGGCCGCCGGCCACATGCTCCCCTACGAGCAGAACGATGCGTTCTGCAAGGCAGTTCGCGACTTCTGCAAGAGCTAATCGCGCCGCAGGACCCCTGAGGTCCGGCCGGCGCGATCCGCGCCCTTTGCCGACGAGAGACAAGCGAGCGCTGGGCGCGGCCATCGGCCGCGCCCAGCGCCTTTTTCCGGATCGAGCCTCTCCTGCGCCTGACCCCTGAGCGAAGGCGCAAGCCGCGGGACAAGCCGCCGGAGAATTCGCCGAGCGAATTCTCCGGCGGGTGAGGGAGCTTGCCGCTGAGCGCACCACCCACTAGCCTCGCACCGATGGCCGTGCGCCGCACCAATACCGCTCGCCGCCGTCCGCACGCTAGGGCGCGCGTGCGGCGGCTGGATTCGCGCGAACGATGGACGGCGATTCTGCGTAAGTTCGCAGCTGGGATCAGCGAGCCAGCCAACGATCGCTATTGGGCGCCGCAATTCGAGACCGCCTCACGCACACGCATTCGCGCGATTCAGGAAGAGAAGCTCGCCGCGATGCTTCCCTATCTGTATGAGCACAGCCCGTTTTATCGCGCCAAGTTTGATCACGCCCGGCTCCGCCCCGCCGACATCCGATCGCTTGGAGACCTGCCCAAACTGCCGATCACCACCAAGGACGAGATGGCGCGCGACGTAATCGCGCATCCGCCTTGGGGCACCTACACGCCAATCGATGACGATGCGTGGCGCGATCGTGGATGGATGGTTTTCTCCACCTCGGGCACCACCGCAACGCCGCGCTCATTTCGCTACACGGCGCTTGACCGCGAGCTCTGGGCTGCGACCAGCGCGCGAGCGCTCTATGCCATGGGTATCCGCGCTGGCGATTTGGCGCTGACCTGCACCAACTACAACCCGCACGTCTTCTTTTGGTCGCTGCACTACGCACTCAACCTGATGCGCGTGGCGATCGTGCCGGGCGGCGTTGCTACCGAACGGCGCGTGCAGATGATCGACCTGTACAAACCCGCGCTGCTCGCCGCGACGCCCTCATATGCGCTTCATCTGGCTGACGCGACGCGCAAGCTCGGCCTTGATCCGGGGGCCAGCTCAATTCGCAAGTTGATCTGCGGCGGCGAGCCCGCATCGGGAATTGCCTCGACGCGCCACCGAATCGAGCAGACCTGGCATGCCGAACTGCATGACGTCTACGGATGCACCGAGGCGGTGCCTGCCGGATGGGCCTTCACGTGCCACGAAGGCCTCGGCTCATCGCCGGTCTCCACCCACGTTCAGGAAGATCTGCAGATTTGGGAGACGGTTGATCCGCAGACTTTCGAGCCAGTGCCGGATGGATCGCGAGGACTCACCGTCGTCACCAACCTCAACTCCGAGGGATCGCCGCAACTGCGGTTCCTGATCGGCGATTTCACGATCTTCGATCACGATCGATGCGTATGTGGCCGGACCTTTGCGCGCGCGCGCGGCGGCTTCCATGGCCGCGCCGATGACATGCTCAACATCCGCGGTCTGAAGCTGTTCCCCGCCGCCATCGAGGAGATCGTGCGCGGTTTCGACGAACTTGGCGACGAATTCCAGATCGTGCTGGCGACGGAAGGCGTGATGGATTCCTTCACGATCGTCGCGGAGACGCGCACCGTGATCGCGGATGGCGATGCCGGCAAGCTGCGCGAGCGGATTGTCAGCGATGTGATCCGGCGATGCGAGCTACGGCCGCGCGTCGAGCTGGCGGCGCCTGGCACGCTGCCCAAGACGGAATTCAAGGCGCGGCGTGTGATCGATCGCCGCCAGACGCTCTAGCCAGAGTATTGCGACCGGTCTTGTGCCATCAGCTGACAAACTCCACCGGTCGCGCATAGCGGCATGGCGGCGGAAACTGCACCTGACGCCCGTCGGCGTTGTCTTGTCGGTGATCGATACTTCGCGCGGCCGCGAACTGATTTCGAGGAATCGGGCGCTGGTCGCCGCGATCCTGTTGGCGGCGGCAATCGCCGCGCTAGCGTGGCGTTACATCAATTGGTGAGAAACTTCAGGACCCTCGTCACAGCCATGCGCATCGGTCGCGCATCGCGTGCCGCAATCGCCTTCGTCGCGCTGGCCGCGGCAATCATAGTTATCTTTCCAGCCGCGAGTGCCGCGCCCAGGATGCCGTGGCCGGACCTCACACCCACCACCGCCGAGCGTCGCCTTATCGATGCTGCCCAAAAGGGCGAATTCGCGAACTTCAGCGCCGGCGGCAAAACCGCCAACGATCCCGCCACGGGCGCGACTTGGGGCGCCGAGCGCACGGTCCGCGCCGAAATCATCTACGCGCTCGCGATGGGCGCGAATCCCAACTGGCTAGTCAACCCCAAAGGCGTGCAGGTCGAAGGCGCGCGTATCACCGGCGCGCTCGACTTGCAGGCCGCGACCGTGCGCTGCCCGATCGATCTGCGCCGCTGCTATGTGGAGCAGCCGATCAATCTGCGCGCCGCATCGATTCCGTGGATCACGCTGGCCGGCAGCCGCGTACCGCGCCTGATGGCCGACGGGATGCGCACGCAGTTCAGCATCTTCCTCGATGAGGGCTTCGTCGCCACCGATGGCGTCTCGCTCAGCCAGGCGCGCATCGATGGCAATCTCGAATGTGACGATTCGACCTTCGACGGCGGCGGCATTGCACTCAACGCCGAGGGCCTGACCGTCAGCGGCGACATCCAGATGCGCGACCGATTCGTGGCCAAGGGCTCGCTACGTATCCTGAGCGCGCACGTCGGCGGCAACGTCAATCTCTACGCCGGAACTTTCGACAATCCCGGCCGCATCGCGATCAACGCAGACGGCATCACGGTCGGCGGCGATATGCGAATGCTGGGCGGCTTCGAATCGCGCGGCGCGGTCTCGATGGTGGGCGCCAAGCTGGGCGGCGATTTAAATTGCATCGGCGGCAAGTTCAACAATCCCGACGGCGTCGCACTCAACGCGGACGTGACCGCCATCGAAGGCAACGTACTGCTCACCGATGGCTTCGCTGCGCATGGCGCCGTCACGATGATCGACGCGCGGGTGCGCGGCGATCTGATCTGTTCCAAGGCCGTCTTCCACAGTCCCAAGGGCGATGCCTTCTCGATGGTGCGGGCCAACATCGGCGGCACGCTCTTCTTCAAGGATTTCGCGCGCGCGCCCATCGGTGTCGTGAATTTCTCATACAGCCAGGTCGGGCTGCTTGACGACGACGCCGGCGCGTGGCCGACGCCGGGCAGCCTGATGGTCGAAGGCTTCATCTACAACGGGTTGGCCGGCAACACGCCCACCGCGCAGGCGCGGCTGGATTGGTTGAGCCGCATGCCGCGCGGCTACTTCCGCCCGCAGCCTTACGAGCAGACGGTGCGCGTCCTGCGCCAGATGGGTTATCAAGACGAGGCTCGCAAGGTCGCGATCGCCGAGCAGCATGCGATTCGCCGCAGCGGGCAACTTGGGCCAGCTGGCGCGGCATGGAACTGGTTCCTGTATGTGACTATTGGATACGGTTATATCCCGTGGCTTTCGCTGGTCTGGATCGCCGCCTTCATCGCGCTCGGCACCATCGTCTTCAGCTACGCCGATCGTTGGGGATTGATGGAGCCTTCAGCGGAGTGGATGTACCTCGATGCGCGGTACGAGCGGCCCGCGCCCAACTCACTGCCGCATCAATATCCACACTTCCGGTCGTTCATCTTCTCGCTTGATTCGTTCCTGCCCTTCGTCGAGCTGCATCAGAAAACCTACTGGCGACTGCACGAGCGGCGGCGGCCGGATCGCCGTTACCTGTATTGCTCCCTCTATTTCGCCCTGCACACCATCGCCGGCTGGATTCTCACCGGCATCGCGATCGCAGGCGTCACCGGCCTGGTCAAGGGCGAGTGATCGTGCGGTTGCTTCCAGCAGAACCGCAACTTAGTCAGTTCGCAACTCGTCCGTGGCACGCGCACATTCGCGGGCGCCAAGCCGCCGGGAAGCGCATAGCCCGCCAAACGCAGACCTCGCCCCATCGCCTCCCCTGAAAGCGATTGTGTTGCAATGGACGGTCGCCTTCAGGGAGGGGACAATAAGTAGACACAGATACGTTTTTGGATGCCCGTCAAGGAGGGGAAAGTTGGAACCGGTTGACCAATATTCGTGGTATCGCCTGAGCAAGGCGCTGAGTGCAGTGTCGGCGCTTCCGGCTAAATCGGTTCTAGGAGACTCCGTGCTCGTGATGTTTAGGGCTCAAGAGGCACTGGACGAATTCGAGAAGTCGCCGTTGCAATATTCGAAAGTCGCCGCGAAAGAAATGAGTGAAGAGATTCGCCGTCTTTTCCAAGCGCATCGGAAGAAGGACGCGGCTGGTAAGGAGACCGACGAAATAGACTGGAGCCAGACCATCAAACCTTATCTTCTGGATAGTCTAAAACGCGCCATCGCCGATTTTGAAACCCTCCTCGCCCGCGAATCACCGGGGATGCCAGTATTCTTCGTTCCACAAAAGGGCATCTACAATACCACTGATTTGATCGAGCATGCGGAACAGGATTTCGCGAATCACTCTGAGCTTTCGATGGGAGCCATCAAAGAGATTCAGCAAGCCGGTAGATGTCTAGCCTTCGATTTGTTCACAGCGCACGCATTTCACATGATGCGCGCTGCCGAGATCGTGGTGCTGGCGCTTCTCCAGGAGTACTACAACGAGAGCGTTCCCACCGCCCAACGCAATTGGGGTCAGTACGTCAGCATTTTAAGAAGACGCGGGGCGCCGCCCGACCTCTTGCGCTTTCTAGACGAGGTTGTGCGGATTGAACGGAACGAAAGCATCCATCCGACAAAGCTCTTGACGGAAGTCGAAGCGCAGATCATCCATACAATTGCCAAGGGCGCAATTATGGCAATGGTTGAACATATCGAAACGCTTGAGGCTTACGACCCGCTCGCTGAATCCGTAGGAGGCACTATTAAGACGCCCTCTTAGTCGGAGTTATTGCTCGCTCAAGCGCCTTATCCAATTTCTTGAGATCGATGTACCGGACTTTCTCGCGCAGCTTTTCGTCTGCGGCGCGCGTTTCTGCGCTTATAGGTTTTGCGCGCTTTCGAGTACGCGGATGGAAGCCACCCTCGTACTTTAGCGCGTCGATCTCTGCGCGGCTAGTGACCGCACGTCGTAATCAGGTCGCCAAAGAGCATTCGCGTCGTTCCGGTTGTTGTAGCGCCACGAACATTCGTTCACGTACAGCCGCAGCGCGGACCTCGCCCCATCCGTTCCGTTCCCTTGAAGCGGGAGGGGGGCGGAGCAGAAAGGAAGTGATCCTTCTTTCATTCCTTCCCCTCAAGGAAGGGACCGAGGATCAGGTCCTTCCGATGCCGTCCTAAACGCCTTGACAGGAGGCAGGCCGGGCTGGTTAACTAGCCCGAACTGAAAATGGTTCTCAAAATCGCTTAGATGGCTCCTCACTCTCCCCGCTCCACCGATTGCCGATGCCTGTGCGGCCGGCTCTTGGCGCGCCTCGTCCCCGGCGGCGTCGAACTCAAGTGCCGCCGATGCCAGCGCATCGTCGTCGTACCGCTGGAGGAATCCGCCCAGCGAAGCACGCCCTTCTTATCCACGCTGGCGACCACGAATGAGAGGAACGCCGATTAGCCCATAGTTCAACAGCCAGCTGAGGCCAGCGGCCGCGAGCCCAGAGCCCGACCAACCCGCAGGAGGACATCCCATGTCGCGGAGATTGGCGGCCGCTCTGGCCGCGCTCGCATTGACCCTCAGTCCGGCCTTGGCGCTCGCTACAATGGGCGACGATCTGGGCAAGCGCACCGCCGAACTGGAGAAGACGCTGGCCGCGGTTCAGCAACAACTGGCAGAGCTCCGGCATAAGCAGCAGGAGATGGAGCAGCGGGAAAAAGCGGAAGCGGATGAAACCGCCAGCAAGATCGCGAGCAGCGTCAGCCGCAATCAGAGCGCGATCGAGGGCGCTACCGCGCGCACACTGAGCCTGCTCGAACGCGTCAAGATTGGCGGCTACGGATCGCTGCGCTTCGAAACCGATTCGCTAAACCGGCAGCATGATACCTTCACCCTCCGCCGCGTCGTGATGACCACTGACGCGCAAATCGCGCCACGCCTGCGCTTCTACTCGGAGCTCGAGTTCGAGCGCTTCCGCAAGCTCGAAGTCGACAAGACCACCACGCAGCAGTTCGGCGGATTGACTGCCCAACAGTCGATTGAGGCGACCGATCAGTCGGAAATTTCGCTGGAGCAAGCCTGGCTGCAGTACGATCTCACCGAGTCGATCGGCCTGCGCCTCGGTGCGGTGCTGGTTCCGCTGGGACGCTTCAACCTCCATCATGACGACAACCTATGGAACCTGCCGCGGCGGACATTGGTGGATCGCGGCGTGCCAGTGCTGCCGTCGGCCGCCGCATGGGATGAGCTCGGCGTCGGCCTGGTTGGCCGGTATTCCGTCGGACAGCGCGGATCGCTCGATTATCAGTTCTACGTGCTCAATGGGGTATCTCTCGACAGCGAGATCGAGAACATCGTCCAGACCCGCAGCGGCGATACCAGCAAGTTCGAAGCGGAGGTCGAGGTAAAGCCGCAAACCGGCACCTTCGCCAACGATTCCAAGAGCGCCAAGGCGCTGTCGGGTCGCGTCGCGTACTCGCCGGCGCCCGGCCATGAGATTGCGCCTTCGTTCTACTGGGGCCGCTACACGCCCAGCTATCTTCCCAGCGAGGACGTGTGGTCGCTGGGCCTCGACGGTATCTCGACTTGGGGGCCGGTTCAACTCGAAGGCGAATACATTTTCACGCGCTTTGAGGGTATCGACAAGGTCGCGAAGGGATTCGCGCAAATCGTGGGTACGCAGGAATCGGAAGCGGAGATCGGCACCGTCGAGACCGAGCTCGATTTCGAGCTCTCGCAGCTCGCGCGCACCAAGCATGGATACTGGCTGGAGGCGCGTTACAACTTCTGGCCTGAATTTCTCAGCCAGAGCATCCTGGCGCGCGGCTTCAGCAATCCGCAGTTGATCCCTCTGATCAGGATGGAGCAGGTGTGGATACCGTCGCTGCTGACCGCCGCCAATTTCACCACCGGCGCGCTCACCAACCTCAGCACCGACAGCCGGCTGATCAACCGGATTAGCGCCGGCATCGCCTATCGCCCGACGCCACTGGTGGTCTTCCAGCTCGCCTACGAGTTCACGCGCACCAACTCCGGCAAGAGCCTTTCCGACGTGACGAACTTCATTGTCGCACGCCCCACCCAGAACCAGATGAACGCGCTGCTGGCAGGCGCCGCCTTCGGGTTCTGACACCGCAACACCTGATGAAGCTCCAGCTCATCGCCGTCCTGCTCGCTCCCGCGATGCTCGCGATTCTCTTCGCGCCTGTGCGCGCCGGCGTCTTCATGACGCGTGAGGATGCGGTCAAGGCCGCGTTTCCGGACGCCGATCAGATCGACGAACGCAGCTTCGACCTCGACGACGCGAAGGCCAAGCAAATCGAAGAGCTGGCCAGGTCGGAACTGCCCTCGCGCTCGATGACCGCCTATATCGGCCTCAGAAATCGCGCCGCGCTCGGATACGCATTCATCGACACCGCGATGGTGCGCACGATGCCCGCCACATTCATAGTCGTGATCGCGCCCGATGGCGCCGTCCATTCGATCGAGACGCTCGCCTTCTACGAACCCAGCGAGTATCTGCCTACCCAGCAATGGTATTCGCAGTTCAAGGGCAAGGCGCTCACGCCTGCCCTCGAGTTGCATCGCGAGATCAATGGCGTCGCCGGCGCGACGCTCAGCTCGCAGGCGGTCACGTCCGCGGTGCGCCGCAGTCTCGCGCTTTATCAGGTGCTGCTCAAAGGAAAGGAGTAGCCGGTGCGATTCGTGATCACGGCTGAATGGAAGCGCAACCAGCTTCTCCAGACGATCATCATTCTGTTCCTGGTTTACGCAGCCCTGCTGTGGGTCACCAACACCATGCTGTACTTCAGCAAGATGAGCCTCAGCTCGCGCTCGGTGGTCGAGTACTATCTCGGCTCCGAGCGGCATTTCACGCGACCCAGGAGTTTTGGCGGGATGCTCGAGATCGCGCATTTCCATCTGTTCGCGATGGGCATCATGCTGCTGACGCTGACCCATCTGATGCTGTTCGTGCCGTTGGCGCAGCGTCTCAAGATGTGGCTCATCATCACGCCCTTCGTCGCGGCGCTGGCCGACGAAGGCGGCGGATGGCTGGTGCGCTTCGTGAGTCCCAGCTTCGCCTACGTCAAGATCGGAGGCTTCATCCTGTTGCAAACCAGTTTCTCGGCGTTAATCGCTGTAAGCCTGTGGTCAGTGCTCGCCGGCGCGCCCAATTCCTACGAGCCAGAGTCGCTCGACGATCTCGCTGACGAGGACGACAGGGCCACTTGATCGCATCGAGGTTCACGCGTCGCACGCTGCCCGTTGCGATTGCGATGCTTGCATCGTTGACCGGCGTCGCACGTGCGGGCCCCTCCCCCGCTTCGCGCGTCCCTTTGCATCGCGGGCAGTACGTTATGGGCACCGTGCTCGAAGCGGCCATCGATGCGCCCGACCGCACGCGCGGCGACAAGTTGCTCGACGCCCTGTTCGCGAGCGCGCGCCGCCTGGATTCGATCCTCACTTCATACGATGCGAACAGTTCATTGTGCCGGCTCAACCGCGATGCCGGCGGAGGCCCTGAGGCGATCGATCCCACGCTGGCCGATGCGCTGCGATCGAGCAAGCGATGGTCGCGAATCACCGGCGGCACGTTCGACGTCACGGTGGGCCCGCTGGTCGCGCTGTGGCGAGAGGCGGCACATGACGGGACGGCTCCTTCTTCAGCCGCGATCACGCACGCGCTCGCGATAGTCGGGACCGACAAGTGCCTCGTCGACTCCGCCGACCGCGCCCAATTGATGCGCCGGGGCATGGCTCTGGATATGGGCGGCTTCGGCAAAGGCTACGCACTCGACGCAATGGCAGCGCAGGCGCGAGGTGCCGGCGTCCAGCGGGCGCTCCTGAGCTTCGGCCAGAGTAGCATCGTCGCCATCGGCGCTTCGGCGCGCGCGCCGGGATGGCGCGTGTTGCTACACGATCCAGCGGGCGGTTTCGCCGGAGTGATAACGATTCGCGATCGCGCCCTATCCGTTTCGGGCAGCTTCGGGCAATTCGTCGAGATCGGAGGACGGCGCTACGGCCACGTGATCGATCCGCGGATCGGACGCCCGCTTATGCGCGATCTCGAAGCCTGCGTGCTGGCTCCCTCGGCTGCCGAAGCCGAAGCATTGAGCAAGGCGCTACTGATCCTGGGCAGCGCGCGCGGCATCGCGATGCTCGAGCGACTGCCGGACGTCGAAGCGATCCTGATCGAAGCGGGTGGCGCCACCTGGACAACCTCGGGCTGGAATCGAGCGTCAGGGTTCTCGCCATTGAATGAACGTTCGCATGCGTCGGCGGACTGAGCGGCCACCTTCGGCTATCAGATTGGCGCTATCGGCGCCCTGTATTCTGCGGGCCAGTGAGGCTAAATTCGGCTCTGCGGTTCCGCCGTTCAGGGAGGATCACGCCATGACGCGTCATCGTATCGTGTCCGCGTTCCTGCTGGCGTTCGCCGTCACATTTGCCGTATCACCAACCCATGCCCACGATGTGAGCGATGATGCCGCGGGCGGCAGTGCGACAGATCAGATGGGCAAGCACATGCACGCTGGCCCGCACATGACGATGACCGACCCACGCCCCGTAACGCCCGCTGACGTCGGGCGCGGCCAGGAGATCCTTAAGACGATGCGCGCGGCGCTGGCCAAGTACGAAGACTCCAACACCGCGATCGCCGATGGCTATGTGCCCTTCATGCCCTCGGTGCCACAGGACGTCTATCACTTCGCCAACCGCGAGTTCGGCGCCGCCGAGTACGCGGGCAACTTTGATCTCGCCAAGCCGGGTTCCCTGCTCTACTCGAAGAAGGCCTTCGGCGGCTACCGGTTGGTGGGCGCGATGTACAGCGCGCCGGCCGAAGATTCGCTCTCGCAGCTCGACGAGATGATCCCGCTGGGCCTCGCGCAATGGCACGCGCACACAAATATCTGCCTGCCTCAGGGCGTCACGATGGCTGATGTCTTCAACGGCGATGTCCGCAACGCGGCGCATGGCGCGGCCTTGATTCCTCGCGCCGGCGTCGATCGGGTCTCCAGTGGGATGAGGATGAGGCTGGGCTATCTCGCCGACGATCGCTTTGGGTTCGAGGGTAAGATCTCTGATACTGCCGAATGCGAATCGGTGGGCGGCACGTTCCATAAACAGATCTTCGGCTGGATGGTGCACGTCTATCCATTCGCCGGCGACGACCTGAAGGTCGCCTTCGGCCACGACGCGCCCTAACCCCAGGAGTAAACGATGTTCGCAGGTATCGATCATATCGTCGTCGTGGTGCCAGATCTCGATCAGGCTATCGCAAACTATACGCAGCTCGGCTTCACGGTAGTGCGCGGCGGGAAGCATCCGATCGGCACGCACAACGCGCTGATCGCGTTTGCCGACGGCGCGTACATCGAGCTGCTCGCCTTCATGGTTGCCGACTCGCCGCATCCATGGTTCGCGGCGCTCAAAAGAGGCGGCGGGCTCATCGATTTCTGCATGCAGACCGACGATCTGCGCGGCGACGTTGTACGCATCCGGCAGGCTGGCGTCGCGATCATCGATCCGATGCCGCTTACCCGCGATCGCCCGGACGGTTACAAGCTGAGCTGGGTACTCTCGATTCCTCCGCCGCCCTACTCGGGCATCGTACCGTTCCTGATCGAGGATGAAACGCCGCGCGACGAACGCGTACCGCGCCAGCGCTCGCATTCCAACGGCGTCAGCGGAATTCGGACGCTGACGATCGCCGTCAACGACCTCGACTTCGTGCGGCGCTTTTATTCAAGCGTGCTTTCCACTGCGCCGCGCGAGATCGAGCGCAAAGACGTCGGCGGCACCGGAGTACGTATCACCGTCGGCCCGCATACGCTTGAATTCATCGCGCCGCGGGGACCGAACGGACCGCTCGCTGAGCACCTGCGAAAGCGTGGACCATCACCGTATGGCGCGGTGTTCAGCGGGATCGACGGTGCCGCACGGGTTCTCGATCAGAAGCTGACGCTGGGCGCGCGGCTGTCGATTGAGTGACGCGCTTGAACGCATTGGCTTTGAGGAGAATCGTTCGATGGCAACCCAACCTGTTACCTTCGGCTTCACTCTGCCCCAGCGCGGGATTTTCTTTGGTATCGGCACGTGGCCCGAGATGGTCGAGCGCGCGCACGAGGTGGACGAGTGCCGGCTGTTCGATTCGATCTGGGTCGGCGACAGCATCCTCGCCAAGCCGCGCCCCGAATCGCTGACACTGCTAGGCGGGCTGACGACCGGCACGCGGCGCGTCACGCTCGGCGTCGGATGCATGGCGAGCTTCCCGATCCGCGATCCGGTGATGTTCGCCTACCAGTGGGCGAACCTCGACCTGATGTCGAACGGACGGATGCTCGCGGCGGTGTGCACCGGAATCGTCGCAGGCGCGAGCGCGGCTGAAGGCGCAAATTGGGGCGTCAGCGATGGCGAGCGCGGCAAGCGCATGATGGAGAACATCGAGATCTGTCGGCGGTTATGGAGCGAGGATCACGTCACGTTCGACGGCAAGTTCCGCTCCCTCACCGACGTCACGATTCAGCCGCGGCCTGTGCAGCAGCCTTGCCCGATATGGATCGCGTCGAATCCGCCACCGACGGCCAACAAGGTGCTGCGCCGGGTAGCGCGCAAGACTGACGGCTGGATGACCGTGCAGCTTTTCCCGAACATGCTTGCCTCCAACTGGGCCAAGCTATCGGAGTACCTGCGCGAGGAGGGCCGCGACCCCAACGCGTTCCCAAACATGGCCTACCACAACATCAATATCGCCGCTGACCGGCAGAGCGCGCTCGCCGAGTCCAAACGCTTCCTCGACGAGTATTACGGGCCGGTATTTGCGCCGCAGATGGTCGAGGCATGGACCGCGGCGGGCACGCCAGCGCAATGCATCGAGCATCTGCGCGCTCTCGCGCATGACGGCGCCAAGCGCATTACCCTGCGCATCACTTCATGGGACCAGAAGGGCCAGTATCAGCGGCTGGTCAACGAGGTGCTGCCATACGTCAACGGCTAAGCGGCGGACCGTAGATTCGATAGACCATCAGATAGACACTAAGACTTCCCGACGGATCTAAAGGGGAAAAGGGCGCCGTTCCGGCTGACTGAAGGGACCAAACGAACCGTTGGACTGCGCTAGGTTCGTAACCTCGCTGTCTTCCGCAAGACCAGATGGATCATCGCAAATGCCAGATGGAACAAATAGTCAACCTCATCGGGATCGTCGATGGGCTCCCTCGCGACCTCGGTGTGACGAATCATCAGAGTGTTCCCGATGCTAGTCAGCGCCGTCGCTTCTCCTTCCAGAGCCTTTCGAAACTCGGGAGCTGAGGCAGATCTGTCCAGAAGAATTCGCGTCGAGTTCTTCTTCTTGTCGTCGCGTGGATCTTCGAGCGTCTTGATTCGCTCCCAAGCGTCCCAGATCTTTTCTACCGCTTCGCGCCGGATATCCGGATTCGGGTCAAGAAACTTGCTCCGTGCGATTTCCAATAAGCGATCAAGATCCCCATCGCCGGTAATGAAGGTCGCTTGTTGCAGGAGTTCTCGAAGGACGGGTGGCGCTAGACGTACGACCTGCCCCGAATCGCTCATCTCATAAGCGAGGCCATTACGGGCCAAGATCAGATTGATCCCGTCTCGAAATCCCGCTTGGCCCTTCCCAACGTGAAAGTCTAGATGGTGATGTCGGAGGCCCTTGTGGTAATCGAGTCTGATTGGCTCAGCGATCGCATCGTGAGCAAATTCGAGTAGATCTCGGATCGTTAGCGTGTTAGGCAGCACATTTTGTCGAATCTCAGCGAGTTCAGGTATGTGAGCGGCGATAGCCGTCCTCACCGCCTTCTCGTCGGCACCCGCTATTCCCCCATCAGGACATTGATACGGGTACCTCCAACCGAATGACCCGTCGGCGATCCGCGCTTCGATGGTATCGACGAACGCGGCCCAGACGTTGGGCGGGATCACCTCGTTTAGCCGCGGCCTTGGTCCTGATTCCCGGTCGCTTGAGTACGACTTGACCATAGCGCTCACCAGTCTAACATTGGACGGCCTGCGCCGCGCCCCCGCGTTCAATCCCGACCTGCCCATATTGCTGCGCGAGTCCGCTCTTCTGTTGCTTAATGAGTCCTATCAGACGATGTCGAGCTTCCTATGCCGGACGGTCGTTGCCATCAACGGTGCGCTGAACAAGAATCCGGCCCGCGATGGCGCTGGGCATGGCGAAGCTCGCCGCAGCGGCGCGAACGGGGACCCGTACCCCTCGCGTTCACCCCGTGCCCGCCCGTACCTCTCTGGCTGCTCCGCGTCGCGGCGAGAGTCGGATCTGCAAGCTGAGTACTGAGCGGTTTTCAATCTGCCAGCATTGCAATCTCTTAGAGCGACCAGATGTGATCACTGACGCTAGCTTCCATCGCTGGCGTGGCCCCGAGCGTTTGGTGAATGCGGGTGAAATTGTAGAACATGGAGTAAAGAGCGAGAGGCCGTCTGGAACAATAGGGCAGAGTCGGAGAATTCTTCCAACCTTCGTCCTTGCAGCCATAGTCGCGACAGGAATCAATCGGGGGTTAAGACAATGCGAACGATCTGGATCGCCGTCGCCCTGTGCGTGTCCTTGTCTCTAGAAGGGTGCTGGGCGGTACAGAGGGAGCAGGTAGCTCAGTCCATCGACAATGATGGCTCGTTTAAGCTCTGCCTTCTTGATCATGGGATCGACCCGCTTCAAGTTAGCGCGTGCATTCGGACCAGCCCCGGAGTAACGGATGCGGCAAGCACTTGGAGCTGTGTCCCAACCGGCAAAAAAGAGGAGTTTCAGCGCTGTCAGGCCGCAAGCCAAGCGGGAGTCCACGTGGTCAATTGTCAACCAAACCTCGCGGGGGGGTCGACATGCGTCACCAAATGAAATCCCGTTGCACGTAGCGGAGCGATGTTGCTTTAAGTACGAAAATGCTCGTTCCGGTTGTCCTCAGGGGAGCACTCGGCCGTGACCTTCGGACGGCAGACCCAACAGAATCAAGGGCCTCGAGCCCAAGGCCACTGGTAGACCATCAGATAGACGATCACTCCCGTAACTGACACGTACATCCACAGCGGCCAGGTCCAGCGTGCGATCCGCCGATGGCGATCAAAGCGTCCGGCGAGCGCGCGGTTGAGCGTGATGATCGCCAGCGGCACGATCGCGATCGCCAGCACCACGTGCGTGATTAGAATCGTGAAGTAGACCGGCCGCACCCATCCCTGCCCCGCGAAACGGACGTCACCGACTTGGTAGTGATAGGTCAGATAAGAGACCAGAAAGAGCGTCGAGACTCCAAATGCGGTCAGCATACAGCGCCGATGCGCCCGGATGCGTCGCTGCCGGATAAAGACGAAGCCGGCCAGCAGCAGCGTGGCAGCGATCGCGTTGAGCGACGCATTGAGCGGCGCGAGCAGGTACCAATTGGCCATGTGCGCCTCAGCTTGGTCCGGCCGCCATGTGGTGGAAATACTCCGCGCGCCGCCGCGCGGCATGCGGTAGCGGACTCAGATCATTGCGGCGCGGCCGGCGCCGACGCCGGGGCCGCGGACTCGGCGCTCGAAGTCACCTGCTCATGCGCGTCGACTGACGCCCAGATTCGTGTGGTGATGTCCGGCATCAACATGAGTACCAGCCACAGTAAGAGCACGACCGGAGTGAAGGCGACGATCGCCAGCCCGCGGCGCTCGAAGCGCAGATGCATGAAGTACATCGCGACCAGCACCGCCTTGGCCCATGCCAATGCGATCAGGAAGCCCACCGTCACCAGCTTGGGCAGACCGACGTATACCACTGCCAGTTCGAGTCCGGTGAGAATCGACAGGTATGCGAAGATCGCTATGTAGTTGGGTTCAGCGTGGGACGCGGCCGCTTCGTTCGCCATCTTCAGACCTGCCTCTTGTTCACTAGAATTCGCAACCTCGCCGCCACTAGATCAGGTAGACGAAGGTAAAGATCAGAATCCAGACAAGGTCGACGAAATGCCAGTAGAGTCCGACGATCTCGACCTCGTTGCAGTTGGCCGCACTATAAACTCCGCTCGCCGCCCGCGCCAGAATCGTGCTGAGATAGCACACGCCGCCGAAGACGTGCATGCCGTGAAACCCGGTGAGGACGAAGAAGGTTGCGGCGAACAGGCTGGTCTTGATCGACAGCCCGTCGGTAACGATCAGATGCGTCCACTCGCGCGCTTGCATGCCGAGGAAGATCAATCCGCCAGCGATCGTGAAGGCCAGGAAGCGCTTGAGCTTGGCCTGGTCGCCATGCTTGATGCCCGAGAGCGCCTCGACCATCGTGAGCGAGCTGACGATCAGGACGAAGGTCATGAAGGCGGTGGACGGGATGCCGAGGATGGTTGACGGCACCGGCCAGTTGACGTTGCCGATGCGCAACGCGCCGTATGCGCAGATCGCCGCGCCGAAGGTCATCGCGTCGGCGGCCAGGAAAATCCACATTCCGAGCTTGCCCCAGCTCTCGGGGGTAAGCGGCGATTCGGCGGGCTCATGGCCCGCCAGATGCTCGGCGTGCGATTGGACTGCTGCGGCGTCGCTCATCTATTGATTCCTCTCGTTCGGACCGGTTGCTGTGTATCGATGCCGGCTGTGCTCAGCTCGGCGCTCCGGAATGTCTTGGGTGTGCGCCGTGTATTGGGCCCAATGCCGGCGCTTGGCTCCGCTTGCGTCGCGCGCTGCGATAGGCGGCGTAAACCACCGCCGCGAGCCCGCCGAAAATCACATAGGGTGCGCAGAGCAGAAACAGCACGCTGGTGTTGAAGGCATGCGTCGAATGATCGCCTGCCGGCAATCCGCACATCGCGCAGGCATAGGCCAGATTTGGTGCGAGGAAGATCTCTGCGCTGGCGAAGCCCAGCGACAGGCCATGCCGCCATACCGCGATCGCGCCCAGCGCGCGCGCGCCAGCGGCCAGCGTCGGCGACACGACGCATCCTTGTTCGATGATCCGCACGGCTTTCTCCTCAGCGAGTCCGCTTAGCATCGCTTCGCGCTCACAGATAGACCAGCACAAACAGCAGCGGCCAGATGGCGCAGACGAAGTACCAATACAGCGCGCAGACCTCAACGCCCGCGCTCCGGCGCGCGCTGTAGCGTCCGCGCAGCGCCGCGATCAGCACGCATCCCAGCCAGATTGTACCTGCCGCAACGTGCGCTCCATGGCATCCGATCAGCGTGTAGAAAGTCGCGCCGTAGGTGCCGCTCGAAAGCTTGAGGCCGTGCCCGATCAAGCGCACCCATTCAGTACCCTGGATCAGCAGGAAGCTTGCGCCGAGCGCGAGCGTCAGGCCCAGCCATTGCCGATGGCGCGGGCGGCGGTCGCGGCGCAGCGTATGCACCGCCATAGCCATCGTGGCGCCGCTTGCGAGCAGCACCGCGGTATTGAGCAGTGTGATCGCGATCGGCAGCCGCGGCATCGCGGGCGGCGGCCAAAACGGCGCGCTGAGCTTGAAGACCAGGAACGAGCCGATCAATCCGCTAAACAACATCGACTCGGTCGCGATCAGCGCGAGCACCGCCA
>JBGPUE010000023.1:0-38727 GCA_041491005.1 Binataceae bacterium (SeqCode)
AGGGCCGCCTCCGCCTTAGCGATCGCGGACTGGAACTCGCCGACTCAGTGTTCGCCGAGTTCGTCTGAATCGTTTCAAGCCAGCGCGGCTTCGAGGATCGCCAGGATCCGCGCGGGCGTGACCAGCTTGATGAACGCGCCGAGCCGCGGACCACGCTCCTGCCCGATCAACGTCCGGTACATCAACGGAAAAATCTTGCCGGGCTTGTCGTAGAAGCGCCGCCCGAGACCGTAAACCGCCGTCTCGTATTCCTCGGCACTCGCATCGGGATTGGCGCGGATGAAATCGGCGAGCGCCACGAGCTGCTCTCGTTCGCCCGCAGCCGGCGTGTATCGCTGCTTGGTCGGCTCGATGAAGTCGGTGTAGAAGTTTAGCGCGCATTCCATCAGCGTTTCTCCCAATGCGCGCGTCTCGGGATCGGCGTCGAGCTTGGGGTCGTAGCCCATCAGGTAGTTCCAGATGATCGTGCGATCGCTGGTGCCGAGCGCCGCCACCAGGTTCATCATCAGCCCGTAGCTGAGAGCCGATGCGAAGCGGCGTGAGCTGCCCGGCTGGATGACGAACTCCAGCGGCGAGCCGAGCCGGTGTTCCGCGTCCATGGCTCCATACTCGCGGAGCCCGGTCAGATACTCATCGACGTACTGCGGAATCGATTCGAGGAATAGTTTGCGCGCGCGGCGCGGATTGAGGATCAAGAAGTACTTGAGCACCTCGATCGGCGCGTAGCGACGCCATTGCTCGACGCCGACGCCGCGGCCGACCGACTTGGAGACTTTGTGCCCTTCCTCGTCGAGGAACATCTCGAACGGGAAGCCCAGCGGCGGGCGCCCGCCGAGCAGCCGCAGGATCTCGCCCGACAGCCGCGCCGAATCGATCAGGTCCTTGCCGTAGAGTTCGTAATCGACCTTGAGCGCATGCCAGCGCAGCGCCCAATCGACCTTCCATCCTACTTTTGCTTTGCCGCCGAGCACGCTCTGCTCACCGCTGAAACCGCATCCATGCGCCCCGCCGAAGGTGCGCTCGCATGAGAACTCAACCGTGGCGCGATCGGGATGATAGGCGGTCACGCGTGTGGAGTTGACCTGGCCGCAGCGGGGACAAATCGGCATGAACGGCGACCATCCCACGCGGTTCTCTTCGCGCAGCGTGGGAATGATGATCGCAGTGATGTCGGCGTGCTTGCCCAGGATCTGCCGCAAGGCTTCGTCGAAGCGTCCGCTTGAATACATCTCGCTTGCGCGCAGCAGCTCGTACTCGACCGCGATCGGCTCGAGGAACTTGCCCAGTAGCCCGATCATGTGCGCAGCGAAGCTCTCGCAGCATCCGAACGGATCCGGAATACGCGAGACCGGTTGGCCAGTATAGGCGGCAAGTTGCTCGCGATTGGGGACGTTCTCGGGCACCTTTCGCAGGCCATCGACATCGTCGATGAAAACGATCAACCTGCTCGGCCGCGACGGCTCGATCATCTTCAGCGCATGCCGCACGAAACCGGGGCGCAGGACTTCGCACATCGTGCCCAGATGCGGCAGACCTGATGGACCGAAGCCACTCTCGAAGATCACCGGCCGACCGGGAGCGTAATCCGCCACGCGCTGCGCAACTCGGCGGGCCTCTTCATGCGGCCAAAGCACCGATGCGGCCGTCCTTTCGGGCGCCGATTCCATCTAGTCCTTTCCTCTCAGCACGCGCGCGATGGCTTCATGCACCCACGGATCGATCTGCAGGTCACGGCTCTTTTCGGAGGCAAGCCGCAGCTTGACGCCGCAATTGGCGCAAATGAAGGCCTCCTCGCGCAGGCCTGCCTCGTCCTCGACGCTCAAACGCAGGAACCATTCATTGGTCGGCCGCCTGCAGATCTGGCATTGAAGCTGAGTCATGACGGTTAGTGGCGGATCGGCGCAGCGATGGCTGAATAATAGTGATAACGTTGATTCTGTACGAGAGTGCGTGTTATGGTTTCCCCTCTGATGGCCGAGACCCCTGATCGCGCAGAGTGCCTGAACCCCCGCCCCTGACCGTCGAACGGCAACGCCTCGCCCGCGAGCTCTTCATGGCTGCGGGCTGACGTTTTACGCCGGCCACCATGGACCAGACACTGACCAGACAAAAGACCAAGGAGCTGCGCGCCCTCGTCGGCGAGAACGACCGGGTCGCGATCCTGCTGCAGGACGATCCCGACCCTGACGGTATCGCGAGTGCGATGGCGCTCAGGGCGCTGCTGGGCCGCAACAAACTCACCACGCCGATTCTCTCCTTCGGACCCATCACGCGGCCCGAAAACCGCACGATGGTGCATCTGCTCGAGATTGAGGTAGCTCAAATCAGTGGTCCCGAACTCGGCGAGTTCGAGAAGATCGCGATGGTTGACGTGCAACCGCCCTATTTCGACGGCCGTGTGGCTCGCGCTGACATCGTGATCGACCATCATCCGGGCTACAGCGTGGGCAACGCGCCGTTCGAAGATATCCGCCCCCGCTACGGCGCGACGGCGACGATTATGACGGAGTATCTGGTCAGCGCCGAGGAGCGCATCAGCGAACGGCTCGCGACCGCGCTGCTGTATGGAATCAAGAGCGACACGCTGATGCTCTCGCGGCGCGTCACCGACGACGATCTGCAGGCCTTCACCTATCTCTACCCGCTGGCCAATTACGGGCTGCTGCGCCGGATCGAACGTCCCGAACTGCCGCTGAGTTTCGCGCGTGCGATGTCGCGTGCGATGCGCCGGCTCAAGATCGACGATGGCGTCGCAGTCCTGCATCTGGGTCCGGTCGAGCGCGATGACTTGATCGTACAGATGGCTGACTTCTGCCTGCAATTCGAGAACGTTGAATGGGTCGCGGTCTCAGGCAAGCTGGCGGGCAATCTTGTCATCGCAGTGCGCAATCATGGCATGGGCCGCAGCGCGGGCGAGTCAGTCAAACGCCTGTTCGGCGATATTGGCAGCGCTGGGGGCCATCGCAACATGGCCAAGGCCGTCATTCCGCTGACCGCATGGCGTCGTCGCGAACGCAGCACGCGCGACGCGGTGATCGAGTCTCGCCTGCGCAAGTTATTCGCCGAAGATATGGCCGCCGCCGGCGCCGAAAGCGCAGAAAATCATGTCAATGAATAACAGGGGCTTTCCACAGAGCGGGTGCCGGTGAGGCCTTGTTGACATAAGCAGTCGGGAAGCCGATGCTGCGCCTGATAGCGTAGAGGCGGCCATGTCTTCGCCATCGGGTAGTGGACAACCGCAGCGAATCGAATAGCCCAGCAACCAAAGCCGCGATCACGCGACGCCGCCCGATTGGATTCGCCTTCCGGGTCTCCGTCGCCCAACCAGTTCGGGGGAGATGATGCGTATCTACGTCGGGAATCTTTCGTACCAAGCCACTGATCAGGGTCTGCGTGAGGCCTTCGAGGCGTTTGGCCAAGTCTCCTCCGTCGATGTGATCAAGGACAAGTTTAGCGGACAGCCCAAGGGCTTCGCTTTCGTCGAGATGCCGACCAAGGCCGAAGCGGAAGCGGCCATCGGATCGCTCAACGGCACCGAATTGGCCGGGCGCAAGTTGAACGTAAGCGAGGCGCGGCCGCGCCCGCAGGGTGGTGGCGGCGGCGGTTTCGGCGGCGATCGTGATCGCGATCGTGGCGGATGGGGATCGCCCAGCGGCGGCAGATCACGGCGTCGTTAAGCCGGCTGAACGTTTACCTGCGGCGGGCTTCTCTTTATTGTGGAAGCCGTGGATGTTGTTGAGGCGACAGTGGAGGTAAAGAATCGGTTGGGGCTTCATCTGCGCGCTGCCTCAAGCCTGGCCCAGACGGTTGGACGCTTCAGTTCCTCCGTTACCATCAGGCGCGGCAAGAACGCGATCGACGCGCGCAGCGTCACCAGCATGCTGATGCTGGGCGCCGGACCGGGGACGAAGCTGAAGATCAAGGCCGAAGGCGCGGATGCGCAGGCGGCGCTCTCTGCAGTGCTGGCGCTTTTCGATGCCCGCTTCGGCGAAGACTAGCAGACAAAGCGCGGCGTCCGGCCGCTAACCGCAGCGAGCCGTGTTCAGCGCTCCCAACTTGATTGCATGGATTGCGTTGACTATACCCTTACCAATCCGCGAAACTCCGCGGCCTTGATGGGGGTTCCTCTACACCTTCTTGATGCCAACCGCGCGCCACGGGTATCGAACCGTTTCGATCCCATCATCGCGCGCCAGAGCAACGGCGCCATTCGCCATCCGCACCGCAGGCACTAGATCGCCAGGAGTATTGACGCATGCCGCTTAAGGACTTCGTGTTCACCTCCGAATCGGTCTCCGAAGGCCATCCTGACAAGATGTGCGACCAGATCTCGGACGCGGTTCTCGATGCGCTGCTGGCGCAGGATCCCAACTCGCGCGTCGCGATGGAGTGCCTGAGCAAGACCGGCATGGTCGTGCTCGCCGGCGAAGTTACCACCAAGGCGCGCGTCGATTACCCGGAGATCGTCCGGAAGACCGTGCTCGACATCGGCTACGACGACTCCGCGATGGGCTTCGACGGCAAGAGCTGCGCGGTCCTCACTGCGGTCGAAGGTCAGTCACCGGACATCTCGCAGGGTGTCACCGAGGGACAGGGCCTGCACAAGGAGCAGGGCGCCGGCGATCAGGGCCTGATGTTCGGTTTCGCGTGCGACGAGACGCCCGACGGCATGCCGCTGCCGATTTCGCTGGCGCATAAATTGATGGAGCATCTGACCAAACTCCGCAAAGAGAAGCGGCTGATCTTCGTCCGTCCCGACGCCAAGAGCCAGGTCACCGTCCGCTATGCGGATGGGCGTCCGGTCGCCGTCAGCGCGGTCGTAATTTCGACCCAGCACACCGAAGATGTGAAATACGAAACGCTGCGTGAGGCGATCATCGAGGAAGTAATCAAGAAGGTCATCCCGGCGCAGTATCTCGACAAGTCAACGGTCTACCACATCAATCCGACCGGCCGCTTCGTGATTGGGGGTCCGCAGGGCGATTGCGGACTAACCGGCCGCAAGATCATCGTGGATACGTACGGCGGGTACAGCCGCCACGGCGGAGGCGCTTTCTCCGGCAAGGATCCGAGCAAGGTCGATCGTTCGGCCTGCTACATGGCGCGCCACGTCGCCAAAAACGTCGTGGCAGCGGGGCTGGCCAGCAAATGCGAAATCCAGGTCGCCTATGCGATCGGCGTCGCCGAGCCGGTTTCAATCCTGGTCGATACCTTCGACACTGGCACCGTACCTGAGAACAAACTGTCGGCCGCGCTGCGGGAGCTGTTCGACTTCCGGCCGGCGGGGATAATCAAGACGCTCGACCTCAAGCGCCCGATCTACCGGCCGACCGCAGCCTACGGACATTTCGGACGCGAACCGCTGGAAGGTCTGTTCCCGTGGGAGCAAGCCAATATGGTTGACGCGCTGCAAGGCGCCTTTGGACGCAACGGCCGCCGCTAGAGCGCGGACCCAACTATCTGTATCGGAGTCATCACAGTGGCAGCCAAGACCAAGCCCAAGGCAATGCCCGCACCGCGCAGACGATCCGAAGTCGCCAGCGACTATGACGTCAAGGATTTGGGGCTCGCGCCGAAAGGCCGGCGCCGGATCGAATGGGCCGACGAGCAGATGCCGGTCTTGCGGTCGATTCGCGAGCGCTTTGCCAAGGAGCAGCCGCTTAAGGGGATGCGTCTGGCAGCGTGCCTGCATATCACGGCCGAGACCGCCAACTTGCTCAGAGCGCTCAAGGCGGGCGGCGCGGAAGTGATGTGCTGCGCATCCAACCCGCTCTCGACCCAGGATGATGTCGCCGCGTCGCTCACCGCCGATTACGGAATCTCCACTTACGCGATCCATGGCGAGGATCGCGAGACCTACTACAGCCACCTGCGCGCGGTGCTGAGCCGCCATCCGACGATCACGATGGACGATGGCGCAGATCTCGTGAACATGCTGCATAGCGAGTTCAGCGCTCAGGCCGGCGAAGTAATCGCGAGCATGGAGGAGACCACCACCGGCGTGATCCGGCTGCGCGCGATGGAGCAAAGCGGCGCGCTGAAGATCCCGGTGGTCGCGGTCAACGATGCTTACACAAAGTTCATGTTCGACAATCGCTATGGCACCGGTCAATCGACGATCGAGGGGATCATCCGTGCGACCGGGATCCTGATGGCCGGATCGACGGTGGTGGTCGGCGGCTATGGATGGTGCGGGCGAGGCATCGCTTCGCGCGCGCACGGCCTGGGCGCCAACGTGATCGTGACCGAGATCGATCCGATCCGGGCGCTGGAAGCATCGATGGACGGCTTCCGCGTAATGTCGATGGCCGAGGCGGCGAAGATCGGCAACGTTTTCATAACCGCCACGGGCGACCGCGACGTCATCAGCCGCGAGCACATGGACGCGATGAAGGACGGCTCGATCCTCGCCAACTCCGGGCATTTCGACGTCGAAATCGACATCACGGCGCTCAAGAAGATGGCGCGCAAGGTCGTCAAGGACGTCACCAACACGGTCGACGCGTACCATCTGCCTGACGGCCGGCGGCTATACCTGCTGGGCGAAGGGCGTCTGGTCAACCTGGCCTGCGCTGAGGGCCATCCCGCACAGGTGATGGACATGAGCTTCGCCACTCAGGCGCTGGCCTCGGAATGGGCCGGGAGCGATCAGCAGCTCGATGTTAAGGTGCATAACGTGCCGCGGCGCATCGTCGATCAGGTCGCTAGCCTGAAGCTAGCCGCGATGGGCATCAAGATCGACACGCTGACCGGCGCGCAGAAACACTACCTGTCGAGCTGGGAGTCGGGAACCTAGGCTGCGCGTCAGCGGCGCGCGATTCAGGCGCCGATCGTAGTCAATCGGGGATCCTGACCGAAGTGCGGCGGCGATAGAGCTCGCCCGCGAACACCGACAGTCCGATCAGCAGCAGGGCGAGGAAGAAGCGCGGCGAGGTCGGATGCCATAGCGCGTCGCCGAGGAAGGCAAACGCGATCGTGCCAGGAATCATCCCGAAGATACTCGCCCAGAAGTAGTCGCGAAAGCGAATCGGCGAAGCGCCGGCGATCAGGTTGAGCGCGTTGTAAGGAATCACGGGCACGATGCGCAAATAGAAGATGATATGGAAGCCGTGGCGCGCGATCTTGTCGAGCAGATCGCTGAAGCGCCCGCCCACCGTCTTCGCGACGAAACCCCGGCCCAGGAAGCGGCCCGCGCCGAAGGCGATCAGCGCGCCGCAATCCGCGCCTGCCATCGCGTAGAGCGACCCCCATAGCGTGCCGAACGCGAGCCCGCCCGCGATCGTCATCACTGCGCCCGGCACCAGGAACGACGGCCCGATCGCATAGAGCAACACGTAAGCCGCCGGGCCCCAAACGCCCCACGACGTCACTTCCGATTTGATCAGCGTCGGGTCGCGGAACCATTCGGTGTGCGACCAAATAAGATACGAGGAGCCGGCGACCAGGACGGCAAGGATTCCGACCCGAAGCGCGTTGAGCACGATCGATGAAGACGGCGATGCGGCGGCCGCCTCGGATGAATCGATCGCGATTGATTCTTGCGCCGCCATGAGCCGCCTTCATTATGTGGGCCGCGCAGTTTTCCATTCAAGCCGGCATTTGCCCAACGATGCGCGTTGTTCCGCACCTCGATTCGCATTAGAGTCGGCGTCGAAAAATGCGCTGAGGCGCGCCGGATCGGAGGGTTTTCAAGATGCATGAGCTGGCGGACAAGGTCGCGATCATCACTGGCGGCGGCTACGGCATCGGCAAGCTGATCGCGCTCGCCTATGCGCGCGCGGGCGCCAAGTTGGCCTTGGCGGCGCGTACCGTGCTCCCACTGGAGGAGGCCTGCGCCGAGCTGGCGCGCGACGGCGGCCGCGCAATCGCCATCCAGACCGACGTCGCGAAGGAAGCCGACTGTGCGAAGATGGTGAAGCAGACGCTCGCCACCTACGGACGCGTCGACGTCCTGGTCAACAATGCCGGCATCGCGGGCCCAACCAAGAAGCTCACCGAGATGTCGCTGGCCGAATGGCAGGAAGTGCTCGACATCAACATCACCGGCGCATGGCTGGCCTCGCGCGCGGTGCTGCCGCTGATGGAGAAGCAGCACTCAGGCAACATTCTCATGATCTCCTCAGGCGCCGGCCGCCGCGGCTATCCGCTGCGGTCACCGTATGCGACATCGAAATGGGCGATGATCGGCCTTACCCAAACGCTGGCCGGCGAATGGGGAATGGCGGGCGTGCGAGTGAATTGCATCTGCCCGGGCGCCGTGGAAGGACCGCGTATCGAGCGCGTGATCCGCGCCCGCGCCGAGGCGATGGGCGCGCCCTACGAGCAGGTCAAGCGCGGCTTCACATCGCAATCCGCATTGCAGCGGATGGTGACCGAGGACGAAGTCGCGCGGGTCGCGGTGTTCCTCGTCACCGAGGCGTCCGCCGGCGTCACCGGCCAGACGATTAACGTCGACGCCGGCAACATCATGAACTGATCGCGCCGGACGCAAAAGCTCGGGCCAGCCGCTGTGGGAGCCATCATGCATTGTCGGACTGGCCAGACGCGAAGCGCGAGCCTGCGCTGCTGACAGTGGCGAATTCCGCCTCGGTTCGCGAGCGTTAGCGGGCGATGTCGTGGTGGCGGAGCTGGACTTCGAAGCCGCGTGCGGCCAGCCGCTGCCGGAGCTCGGAGATCAGCGCGGGCGAACGATGACGTCCGCCGGTGCATCCAAGCCCGATCGTCAGATAGCTCTTGCCCTCGCGCTGGTACAGCGGCAACAGAAATTCGAGCAGGTGCGTCACTTCATCGATGAACCTGGATGCCTCAGGCTGCGCCATCACGTATGCGCGCACCTGCGGATCCAGTCCGTCAAGCGGGCGCAGCTCAGTCACGAAGAACGGATTGGGCAGAAAACGTACGTCGAGCACGAGATCGAGTCCGACCGGCATTCCATGCTTGTAGCCAAACGAGACCAGCGTGACCGCCATCCGGCCGCCGGCCGCCGCGCCGATGATAGCCGCCGTGATGATCTCGCGCAGCTCATGTACCGAGGTCGTCGTGGTATCGATCACCCGCGTGGCGCGGTCGCGCATCTCGGCCAGCGCCAGCCGCTCGGTCCGGATAGCCTCGATCACGCTGACACCGCCTTGCGCCAGCGGGTGAGGGCGGCGCGTTTCCGAATAGCGCCGGATCAGAACCTCGTCGGCGGCGTCGAGAAAGACAATCTCGGGCTTGTAGCCGTCGCGCTCGAGTTCGGCGAATATGCGCGGCCATTCGGGAAAGAACAAACGCTCGCGGGCGTCGAGGCCCAGTGCGACACCCCGCAGCCCCGGATTGTGGCTGGTGGCGAGTTGCAGCACGGTCGGCGCGAGCGCCACGGGCAGATTGTCGACGCAATAGAAGCCGAGATCCTCCAGCACCCGCATCGCCGACTGACGCCCGGAGCCGGCGACGCCAGTGACGATTATCAGCCGCGTGCGGGTCATCGAATCAGCGCGCGAGCATTACGATTCGAGATCGTGCTTGGGCAGGCACGTGCGGCGCTCAATAACGCCCGTCCTCGTCCTTGATCAGACGAAACATCTCTGTCGCGTCGGCTGCCGCGATCAGCCGCTCGCGGAAAGCCGGATCTTTGAACAGGCGCGAAACCCGGGCCAGCGCCTTTAGGTGGAGGCTGGCAGAGTCTTCGGGCGCGACCAGCAGGAAGAACAAGTTGGTCGGCTTGCCATCGAGCGAGTCGAAGTCGAGGCCATTTACGCTGCGGCCGAATGCGCCGACGATCCGGTCGACGCCCTTCAGCTTGCCGTGCGGAATCGCGATCCCGTCGCCGATCGCGGTCGAACCCAGGCTCTCGCGCTCATCGAGCACCGCTACCACAGCGTCCAGCGCGAGCCCGCTGTTGCGTGAACATAAATGCGCAGCCAGCTCGCGCAGCACCTCCGGCTTGCGCTTCGCGGCAAGCTCGGGAATGACCATCTCGGGACTGAGGATGTCGGTTATCTTCATGGCTTTTGGACGAAGACCTTTCAGCAGCAGGAGGCCACGCTGTCTTGCGGCCGGCCGGGCGGCTATCGCGGATTCAGACGAGTGCCAGCTGCACCGCCCCGCACCCGGGCCGCATGGACGCGCGTCTTCATGCGCGCCTCAGGAGCGTGGGGTCATTGGCGATCCGGTCCGGATTGCAAGTCCTGAGTTTCGGCGGCGCTAAGGATCTCGCCGGTGGATCGCGCTCGCACTCGTTTGGCGTCGATCTTCTCCAAGTGCTTTTTCAATTGGCGCTCGATGTTGGCCTCGAGCAGATCGATCACCGCGTACAGATCTTTGGTCTGCTCCTGCGCAGTCACCGCCAAACGCCCTGATTTCACTGTAACTTCACCGCACTGCCGATATTTGTCAACTGTCAGGATGAGATGCACCTGACACGGACGGCGCGTGTAGCGCGCGATGTGCGCGAGCTTGCGCTGGGCATATTCGCGCAGCGCGGCGGTCGGCTCGAGATGGCGGAAAGTGACCGTCACTTCGGCACGCGGTTCCGCCCCGACCCGCGCGGCACGGCGCTCAGTACGCGCGGCGCTTCGCGATCGCTTGCCCCGGCGAAGTTTCTCTTTCATTGGCGCGCCTGCTGCCCAGGCTGAAATCCTATTCGACCGACCTGCGGCGCGCCGACGGCAGGATGCCGAGCGCCTGGCGATATTTGGCGACAGTGCGGCGCGCGATGTTGATATCGTCCTTGCGCAGAACCTCGGCGATTGCCTGATCCGAGAGCGGAGTGTTGCTGGTCTCGCCCGCCACCATCCGCCGGATCTTCTCCTTTACGGTCTCGGCACTGACGTCCTCGCCGCTGGCGCCCTTGACGCTCGAGGTAAAAAAGAATTTGAGCTCGAAAATTCCCTGCGGGGTATGCGCGTACTTGTTGGCGGTGGCGCGGCTGATGGTCGACTCGTGCATCCCGATGTCGTCGGCGACATCTCTGAGGACCAGCGGCCTCAGATGGCCGATACCGTGGTCGAAGAAAGCGCGCTGGAACTTGATGATCGAGGTCGCGACTTTGAAGATGGTCTGCTGGCGCTGGTAGATCGATTTCACCAGCCAGCGCGCCGAGCGCAGCCGTTCCTGCAGGTATTCCTTGGCCTCGGCGCTCGAGTCGCCGTCGCGCAGCACGCGCTGATAGTAGCCCGACAACCTCAGGCGCGGGACTGCATCCTCGTTGAGCAGCACGACATACTCATCGCCCAGCTTCTGGATGTATACGTCGGGCGTGATGTAGCTGGTTTCTTGGCCGCCGTAGTCGCGGCCCGGCTTGGGCTCGAGCAGCGAAATGATCTTCGCCGCCTGCGAAACCATGTCCAGCGGCACGCCGAGCGCCTTTGCGATCTCGCCGTAGCGATGCTTTTCCAGCAGTCCGAGATGATTGGTGACGACCCGTGCGGCAAGCGAGTCTTCCATCCCCAGGTTCGCGAGCTGCTGCGACAGGCATTCGCCGAGGTTGCGCGCCGCGACGCCGGGCGGATCAAAGCGCTGGATTCGCAGCAGCACCCGCTCGACTTCAGCCACCTTGGTTTCGACCTGCGCAGCCAATTCCTCCAGCGGGGTTTCGAGATAACCGTCATCGTTCAGATTGTAGATGATGGTCGCACCGATGCGCTGGTCGGCATCGCTGAGGCCCGAGAGCCTTAGCTGCCACATCAGATATTCTTCCAGCGAGCCGCGCCGCCCGGCGCGGTCCTCGACCGTCATGCGCCGCTCGTCGTCCCTATCCTCCGACTGCGCGTCTTGCCAATGGTTCGAGTAGTTTTCGAGGTACTCGCGCCAGTCGAGTTTCTCCAGCGAGCCCATTTCCTTAATCTCGACCGCCGCGTCATGCGACTCGGTGGCCGCAGCCTCGGGCGCGGTCGCAAAGGCTTCGGTCTCGTCGCCAGTCAGCGTGTTCTGATTGCCGTCGCCATTGAGGCCGACAGCGTCGCCTTCCGCGGCGACCGGCGCCTCGGCGGTATCGTCGCCGGTGCCGTTGGCGGCCGATTCGGCCGGGCTGCGATCGATCATTTCGAGCATCGGATTCTGCTCGAGCTCGGCCTGGACAACGGTTTCGAGCTCGGCTAGCGGCAGCTGCAGAATCTTGATCGCCTGCTGCAGCTGCGGCGTCATCACCAGCTGCTGGCGCAGCCGCAGTTCCTGTCCGAGTCTCGCTTCGAGTGCCACTGCTAGTACTTACGGTCCCTGATCATTGTGGTCATTATCGCGGTTTTCCGACTTGCGAGGGAAGATCACCGCGCGGGCGCCCTCGACCACGCTCTTCTGGCTTTCGAGATAGATTAGTATGCGGTCACCGGCGATCGAGTCCTGCCCGTCGTGAATTACCGGCGAGCCGGTCATCTTGACCGTATGCTTGAGTTGGTCGAGCACCGCGCGATCGCCGCTCGCCCAGCGGCCGCCTTGCTCCATCTTGACGTGGCCCAGGGCGACAATCTCTTTCATCTCGTGGGAGTTGCCGCCATAGGTGACCTGCAGCGTGTCGCTATTGAGCAGTGTGCCCGACTGTTTAACGTGCACGTGCCCCTTGAAGGTGATCTGATTGCCCTTGTAGTCGAGGTCCATCGAGTCAGAGCGGATATCGATCGGACCGTGATCGGCGTTGAGCCCAAAATTCTTTAGCGGACTCTGGCCGTCGGCGGTCGCCCGGTCACCACTTACGGCCGGCACCGGCGACGGCCGCGAAGTCGGCGTGGCGATGGCGGTGCTTTGAGGGCTTGCCTCTGCCGCCGGCGTGCTCTCCGCCGCCGCCGCTGCCGGCGCGGCCGTGTATCCCCCGCTCGGCACGGAGCCTCCCTCCGAATTCGACGAACTGTCGCCAAGGCCGGGGGTGGGCGTGCTTTCGGGGCTGGCGGCAGGCGATGCGGGAGTCTTGTGGGCGCTGGCTGGAACCCGACGGTGTTTGCGAATCGTACTGCCGCCTTCAGCCGTCTGGCCGGAGCCAATCGCCGCCAGGACAGTTACGACTGCGATCGCGACGGTCAGCGCGCGCCCGCCGCTCGACGTCCGACAAATCGCCGCACGCTTGGCTTTCAGAGCCATCCGCAGGTGCATCGTTCGGTCAGGACTTGCCACTCTTCTTCGTTGCCTCTGGCGTGAAGCGGCTGATCACCTGACTCTGCAAACTGAACAACCGCGCCCGCGGCCGCGCATTGAGTCCGACTCCGTCGACCTTGAACCCCGCGCCCTCGATGTGTATCGCGCTATCGGAATGCATCTCATCCTGATCGGGCAGATAGACCAGATCGGCCGCATCCATCATGGTATCGCCGTAACGCAGCTTAAGCCCGCCGCTCAGCTCGGCGCGGCTGACGTGATTGCCGGCCAGCTTGAGCTCGGCGCGCGGCGCCCGTACTTGCACGTCCTTGCCGTCATCTAGCTTCATCGAGAGCTCGGCGTCGACGAGCTTCAGCGAGAGGCGATCGTTCGCGTAGCTGGCCTCGCGCGCTCTCAGCTCCCACTGCTTGTCGTCGCCCTTCATCTGAGTCCAGTGAAAGTTGTGCGCGTGCAGAAGCGTGCCCGGCAGCACGCCCAACGCTTCGCGCATTGCTCGTTGGGATCCGCGATGATTGACGATCCAGATCGCGGCGATGACGATCACCGCGAGAGCCGCCGCCCCCAACCCGGCGAGCGCCTTGGCTACCCGCCTAGGACTCATCCTTGTACCGAAGCGTGAAGGCTAGCAAGCGAGTATCCCATAGTAAACGTGAGAGGGTAGGCGTGATCGCGCTAGCACGCCTGCTCGACGATGCAAATCAGTGAGGCAATTGCGCTGGATGCGATGAGCGATCGCTTCATCGCACGGCTAGGCAGTCTGTTGCAGGAACTGGACGCATTCGATCATCGATGGCGAAGAGGCTGCATCGCGCTTGCTCACTCTGCAGCGCGAGCGGCGCGGACGAGTTCGTCGATGCGATTGAGCTCACCGAGCAGTGCCTCGACGCGATCCAGCGGAAAGGAATTCGGACCATCGCTGAGCGCATGGTCGGGATCTTCATGCACCTCCATGAAGATGCCATCTACGCCGACGGCCGCGGCGGCGCGCGCCAGCGGCGCCACATACTCGCGCTGCCCGCCCGATTGCTCGCCGTTGGCGCCCGGCAGTTGCACGGAATGTGTCGCGTCAAAGATCACCGGGTAGCCGAACTCGCGCATAATCACCAGCGACCGAAAATCAGCGATCAGATTGTTGTAACCGAACGAGAAGCCGCGTTCGGTGACCAAGATGCGCCGGTTGCCGGCGCTCTCGGCCTTGCGCACGACCGGCTTCATGTCCCACGGCGCGAGGAACTGGCCTTTCTTGAGATTCAGCGCGCATCCGCTATCAGCAGCCGCCCGAATCAAGTCGGTCTGGCGCGACAGCAGCGCGGGGATCTGCAGGATGTCGACGACCGACGCCACCGCCGCCACCTGCGATGCCTCGTGAACATCGGTGAGAACCGGCACACCAATCTCGCGCTTTACCGCTTCGAGGATGCGCAAGCCCTTGTCGAGGCCCGGCCCACGATATGACTCGTGGCTGCTGCGGTTGGCCTTGTCGAAGGACGACTTGAATACGAAAGGCGTGGCCGTGCGCCGCGCGATTGCCGCCAGCTTCTCGGCGTGCCGAATGCATACCTGCTCGCTCTCGATCACGCATGGCCCGGCGATCAACGCCAGCCGGGGACCGCCAAAAATGATCGATCCGATCTCGACCTTCGTTGCGCTCACAATGCCGACCTGAGTTGCCTCACCTTGGATCGCGCCGGCGTCCGCTGCGCGCGCCGCTCGATCGCGGCGCGCATCAGCCCGCGAAACAACGGATGGCAATCAAGTGGTCGCGACTTCAACTCCGGATGGAACTGGCATCCCAGCGCCCATGGATGGCCGCGCAGCTCCATGATCTCGACCAGGCTGCCGTCGGGCGAGATGCCGGTCGCGACGAAGCCCGCCTTCTCCAGAGCTTCGCGATAGTCGTTGTTGACCTCGTAACGATGGCGATGGCGCTCGGAGATGCGCTGCTTGCGATAGAGCTTGTAGGCCAACGAGTCCGACTTCAGCACGCATGGATACGCACCCAGCCGCATCGTGCCGCCCTTGCGTGTGACGCCCTGCTGCGACTCCATCAACGCAATCACGGGATCGGGCGTCTTTGGATCGACTTCGGTCGTGTTGGCCTGCTTGAGGCCAAGCACGTTGCGCGCGAGTTCGATAACCATCATCTGCAAGCCGAGACAGATGCCGAGGATCGGGACGCCATTGTCGCGCGCGTAACGCGCCGCGCGCACCTTGCCTTCGACACCACGCTCGCCGAAGCCGCCAGCGATGATGATGCCGTGGGCAGCCGCCAGGCGCGCGGCCGGATCGCCCTTCTCGAGCTCCTCTGCATCAACGTAATCGATCGTGACGCGGGCCTCATTGGCGATGGCGCCGTGGGCGATCGCTTCATGCAGGCTCTTGTAGGAATCGACCAGATTTATGTACTTGCCGACCACCGCGACGTTCACGGTGACCTTGGGATTCTGGGCGGTCTTGACGATCCGGCGCCACTTGGCGAGGTTGGGCGCGCCGGTCCAGATGTTGAGCTTCTCGACCACGCGTTGATCGAAGCCTTCCTCGTGGAAGACCAGCGGCACCTCGTAGATCGTCTCGACATCGCGCGCCGCGATTACGCAGTTCTCTTCGACATTGCAGAACAGCGCGATCTTGGCCTTGACCTTCTTTTCGATCGCGCGATCGCTGCGGCACAGCAGGATGTCGGGCTGGATTCCGAGCCCGGTCAGCTCCTTGACGCTGTGCTGGGTGGGCTTGGTCTTGAGTTCGCCGGCCGAGGAGATGAACGGCACCAGCGTCAGATGCACGTAGAGCACATTCTCGCGCCCGCGATCCCAGCGGAACTGGCGGATGGCTTCCAGAAACGGCAGGCTCTCGATGTCGCCGACCGTGCCGCCGACCTCGACGATGATCAGATCGGCGCCATCGGCGGCGTCGAGGATGCGGCGCTTAATCTCGTCGGTGATATGCGGGATAACCTGCACGGTACCGCCGAGATAGTCGCCGCGCCGCTCCTTCTGGATCACGGCGTCGTAGATTTGCCCGGTGGTGATGTTGTTGCGCTTGGCCATCTGGGTGTTGACGAAGCGCTCGTAGTGGCCGAGGTCGAGGTCGGTCTCGGCTCCGTCGTCGGTGACGAAAACCTCGCCATGTTGAAATGGACTCATCGTGCCCGGATCGACGTTGATGTACGGGTCCATCTTGAGCAGCGTGACCTTGAGGCCGCGCGCTTCGAGCAAGGCGCCCAGCGACGCGGCGGCAAGCCCCTTCCCCAGTGAGGAGACCACGCCGCCGGTTACGAAGATGAACTTGGTCTTGCGCTCCACCTTCTCTCCTCCCGCACTCATCGACCGTGCTCCACGCTCTGCCGCGCCCGGAAAAGATCTTCGGGAGTATCTATCTCAAGCGAAGGAGCCACGGAAGCAACCACCCGGATACGATAACCGCGCTCCAGCGCGCGCAGCTGTTCGAGCTTTTCGATCTCTTCCAAAATGCCGACGCCAAGCGTCGCGAATCTGAGCAGGAAGCCGCGCCGATAACCGTAAACGCCGATGTGGCGCCGCGCGCTGCGCGACTGGTCGCCGTCGCGCGCGTAGGGAATCGGGCTGCGCGAGAAGTAGAGCGCGTCGCCTTTGTCGTCACATACTACCTTAACCACGTTGGGATTGCGCCACTCCTCATCGCTCGCGATGGGCGTCGCCAGAGTTGCCATTGCGAGCCCCTCATCGGCCTTCATCGGATCCACCAGCGCATCAAGGTCCGCGGGATCAAGGAACGGCAGATCACCCTGCACGTTGATGTAGATTTCGGCTGGCATCCGCTCGGCGACTTCCGCGATCCGGTCGGTGCCGCTGGGATGAGTCGGGCGGGTCATGATCGCGTCGCCGCCTGCGTCGCGCACCGCTCCGGCGATTCGCTCGTCATCGGTCGCCACCAGCACGCGATCCACGCAGGCGGCCTTGCGCGCCTGCCGCCACACCCGCACTACCATCGGCACTCCGCCGATATCCGCCAACGGCTTGCCCGGCAGGCGGCTTGAGGCATAACGCGCCGGTATGACGGCGATAACCATCACCGCGGCTCAGACTCGCGATCCGCGCTGAATCAGATTCGATGTCGGGAGCACATTAATTCGTATCGGTTGCCACGAGGCAATGTCAATTTCCACGCGGATCGTTTTCGCACAGCCGCGGACAGCGGCGGTTTCGCGGGCCCGACCGGCGACGCCCGGACATGGCAGAAGGGGCTGGGCGCCGGGATCAGCGCTTGCGGTTCCTGAGCATCCGGCGCTTGCGCGCGCTGACTTGCTGCGGATTAGTGCGGCGCTTGCGGGCGAGCTTGCTATTGTGCCGATTGCGCTGGCGCGAGGCTGCTTTCATCGTATTTCCTGAATCATAGTCTGGACCGGCGCAGCGGGCACGGCGGATGCCGGAGCCGAACCGTCGGCACCTGATTCGCCATAACTGGCGGCGACCGGACGGGTCGAGCTCTCGATGCCATCGACCGGGATTGGGCAGATCGCTTGAACTTTGGCGACCACCTCGCCGCTACGCCGCACGACAACCTCGCCCATCGACGCGCCGAGGAGCACGGGCATCTCGACCGATGGCGGCACGTCATATTCAAGCTTGATGTTCGCGGGTTCGCCTCTTGGCACGACCAGCTTGTACTCGCTGGCAGCGATCGGCTGGATCGACTGACCCGAAGGCCCTTGCACGTGGACGGGCAGCAGCTGCCCGCGCTCAAGCACGCTGACGCGCTTGAAGTTATCGAACCCCCAATCCATCAGGCGGGCCGCCTGGCGAAAGCGCTCGGCGTTTGACGGCGCGCCAAGCACTACCGCGATCAGGCGCATATCGCCGCGCTTGGCCGTCGCCGTAAGGTTGAACCCCGCTTGCGTGGTGAAGCCGGTCTTCAGCCCATCGCATCCTTCGAAATGGCCGACGAGATGGTTGGTATTGCGCAGCATCGTGGAACCGTTGTCGAAGTCAGCCACCTCGACGCCCGACCATTTGAGGAGGTCTGTATGTTTCAGCAGTTCGCGGCCCAGGCGCGCGAGGTCAGTAGCGTTGGTCAGATCGGCATCATGGGTCGGGCGCGGCGGCAGCCCGTCGACAGTTCTGTAAGCGGTATGGGTCAGGCCGAGCGCCTTAGCGCGCTGGTTCATGGCCTGGACGCATCCCTCGACCGAGCCGGCAATCTTCTCAGCGACTGCGACAGCCGCATCGTTGGCCGACTTAATCAGGGCGGCCTTCATCAACTCGCCCAGCGGATAGATCTCGCCCTGGCGCAGCCCCAGACGCGATCCGCCGGTCATCGCGGAGCGTTCGGAGACTCTGACCAAATCGTTGGGCGAGAAATGACCAGCCTCGACTTCCTCCTGCGCGATGAGTAGCAGCATCATCTTGGCCATCGAAGCGGGCGGCCAATCCATATCCGCGTTCATCTCGTACAGGACTTTGCCGCTGTCGGCATCTTCGAGCAGAGCGCAACGATAGAGCGGAGCCCGCGCGCGACGCGATCGCGTCGGCGCCGAAGCCGCCGCATGCGGCTTCTTATGTGAACGAAGCCGCTGGGATGCGTCGGCCGCACCCGCCACAATCACCAGCACCGCTACCAGAGCGGCTACTAACGCAGCCTGGCTAAACCGCGAGCCTCGACAGATCATTCCCCACCACCGCTTCAACGGCACATCCTTGCCGATCCTCCAGCTCAACGATGAGCGAAGCCGGCCTCGCCCTGAGCCGCTTTGAAATCGCCCTGTTGAATGTGTTCCAGAATCGATAAATTGCTGCGGGCCGGTTCATAACCCGGGTCGGCGTTGATCAGTTCACCCCATTCCTCGCGGGCGCGGACATAGTCGCCCTGCTCGGCATAGATCACGCCCAGCGTATTGCGCGCGTCGGCCTGGCCCGGATCAAGGCGCAACGCCACCAGCAGCTCCTGCTGCGCCTGCGCGAGCATCGCGCGCCGCTCGTAAATCAATCCAAGGTTGAAGTGGGTTTCGGAACGTGCGGGCGCCAGCAGCGTCGCCAGTTGCAAAACGTCACTGGCGGCGCGCAGATTGCCGCTTTCCATGTAGAGCAGCCCGAGATTGAGGAACACTTCCCAGTCGCTGAGGCCGAGATCGATCGCCTTGCGATACTCCCTCAGCTCCTCACGATGACGTCCGCTAAGGCCGTACGCAAAGCCCAGATGATAGTGCGCCAGTGCGTTATTTGGGTGCTCCCTGATGATTCGGACGTGGCGACGGATCGCCTGAGGGTAGTCCTCCATGCCAAGGAAGTAGTCTGCCAGAGAATCGCAGACCTTATCCTCGCCAGCGTTGCCAGCACTGGCAGCGGAGCGAACCTCCGGCGCGAGCCAAAGCAGACCCAGTATCGCTGCGAGCGGAAAGAAGTAATGGTGGCGGCGATTTACCAAAGTCAGAATTCCGCGCGAACGGCCAAATCGACGAGAAAACTGCATTCATCGTAGCAGGAAGCTTCAAACGAAAAAAAGGCACGCGATGAATAACCATCGCGTGCCTCTCACATCCGGTATCTTGGGGGCGCGCAGGCTCACCCCTCATACCCGCCCGGGCCGCACCCCCCTGATAGGCTGGCGGTGTCCCGCGGCGGGACACGGGCCGCAGAACGATTCGGAAACCGGCTAGTTGCCGGCTGGCGCCGGGCTGGCAGCAGGCGCTGGAGCCGCCATCTCGCCGCCGCCTTCCATCTTGTGCTTCTTGTGACGCGTCGCGCGCTTGGGTTTGGCTGCAGACGTCACACCACCCATCGGCCCGCCTGACATCTCGCCACGGCCGGCCGGGGCCGTCGCGGTCGTTCCGCCGCTGGTGCTCGGAACAGCGGTCGTGCCACTGTCCTGTGCCAGGACCGGCAGCGCGAGAGCGCCAACTACCAAGGCGGCGCTGATGATTGAAAGGGTCCGCTTCATTATTTTCGTACTCCCTTGTTTGGGCTCAAGGTTAACCCTTGGGCCGTCTGAATCTTACGTCTGCGAGGCTCGTGCCACCTTTGAGATGCACCTCAACAAGCGAAAACTCCTTGATTTTACTGGGGATGTCGCTACAACACGGAGAGCAGGCTCTTCCAAAGGTTCAATCGATCATCCGGTTTGGTGTGGAAATTTGACCCTTTCGGGCGAATCAATCGCGATCCCGCATTCGGGGGCGGGCAGACGCACGCCGATTTCGGACCTCGGTGCGAGGGTTATCCTCGCCCTCGCCGCCCGGCACGCAACTCGCCATAGAGCCGGAACAGCTCCCTAAAAGCCCGCAAAATCACGTGCAGGCGTGCCCCGGTCTGCTCCCCCGCGACTCGCGGCAGATGACGCACCGCAACTTCCGTGATGCGCGCGCCCAGCCCTGCTATGCGCGCCATCAGCTCGGTCGAAATCATCGCACCTTGGGCGTGCAGCTCGATTCGATCGAGGTAATCGCGCTTGAATAGTTTGAAGCCGCAGTCGATGTCGTGGATGCTCAGCCCGAACAGGATTCGCACCAGCGTAGTCCACGCCGCGCCATTTATCCGCCGGATCAGCGGATCGGCCCGATGGATCCGGCGGCCGACTACGACGTCGTACTCGGGCACTCGCGCCGCCAACAGCCCGATGTCGGCGGGATCGAACTGGCCGTCACCATCCGCGAGCAGAACATATGGCTGCGTCGCCGCGCGCACCCCCGATATGACCGCAGCGCCATAGCCGCGATTGAGCGGATGATGCACGACTATGACGTGCGCATTCGCCGCCGCGAGGCGATCGGCAATCTCGCCGGTGCGATCGCGGCTGCCGTCATCGACCACGATCACCTCGAACTGCCCAGCGAAGCGCGGGAGCACCGCAAGGAAGCCCTCAACCACTCGCTGGACGTTGCCTTCTTCGTTATGGCTGGGAAGAAAGACGCTCAGGCCAGGGAGTCGTTTGTCGACGCTCAATTGAGTCGGCCGTCGGGGTGCGTCGCGCGCGCGTCGAGTATGATCACCGGGAGGCAGAGTCTTTTCGACGCAGTGAGATTGGCTCGCCGCCCCACTTCCCGCCCCGCTCTCCGCTCTGCGGACGGCGGCCTCAGTCGCCCAATGCCCGGTAGCCGCCGCGGTAGAACAGCAGCGGCTTGCCATCGAAGGTCTCGGCTTGTTCGATCTCGCCAACGTAGATCGTATGGTCGCCGGCGTCGTGGATGCCTGTAAGCTGGCACTCGATGTAGCTGATTGAACCATCAAGAATCGGTGCGCCGTTGGCGCCGGCATGATGGGCGACACCCGCGAACTTATCGCCGCCGCTTACGGCGAATCGCCGCGACAGTTCCTCCTGCCGATCGGACAGGATGTTCACGGTGAAAACCTTGCTCTCCTCGAAGGCGAAATAGCTCTCGGCCTTCTTGTCGACGCATACCAGGCACAACGGAGGCACCAGCGACACGGAGCTGAAGGCGTTGGCAGTCAGGCCATAGAACTGCCCGGCCTTGGAAAGGGTGGTGATGACCGTGACGCCGGTCGCGAAATGACCCATCACGCGGCGCAACTCGGGTTTATCAATCGCCATCGACACTCTCTCCGCGCGCGCGATGCTATCAGAGCGTTTTCAAACCGGTCAATGAAAGCCGCCGCGGATGCGTATCAATTGCCCACCGCGCGGCTGACGCTCGATCGTTCTACGCGGTCCCCGCACGCGCGCGCTTGAACACGGTCTTGCCGCCGAGATAGACGTAATCGAGATCGAGCGACGTCAACGGCCGATCGTCATCGCCGATGCGCACGCCAACCGGCTCAGCGGTGATCAACGCATGATCGCCCGCCGTATACACGTTGACCACGCGCGCCTCGATCGATGCGATCGCGTCGACCAGCCACGGGACGCCGAGCATCGGCGAGAGGCTGTAGGACATCCCGCTCAAGTTGTCGGGACGGCGCGCCTCTGCCGACAGGAAGTAGTCCTCGATCGCGCGATGGCGCACACCCACGATGTTCAATCCGAACGCGCCGTCGCGCTCGATGACGCCGCGCGAGAAATGCGCGTTGTCGACGGCCGCCATGATCAGCATGGGCTCGCCGGAAACCTGCGTCACCCACGATGAAGACATCCCGTGATGCAACTGGCCGTCGGCGACGGTGAGAACGTAGATGCCGGTGGTCAGATTGGCCAGCGCACGCCGCAAGTTGGAATCCATTGCAAATCGCCTCGCGTTAACGCAAAAGACCGTGATCAAATTACTACAAAGTCGTTCGCCCCCAATTGACTAGCATTCTCGCTCACTACAAGATCGTGCTGTGGGTGACTGAGCCCAGGGGTATGGAACTGAAGCAAATTTGGGCAGCGGTGGCAGCGTTGGGATTCGCCGCGTTTTGCTCGTTCTCCTCTCCAGCCATGTGCATCGAAGCCGAATCGGTAGGCGGACCGCAATCGCCCCTCGCTTCGGGTGGTGTCACATCGGCGGCGGAACCGCAGCCTGCCACCGCGCCCGCCCCTCCGCAATCCTCGCCCGCGGCGCTATCGCCGGACGCCACATCGCCTGTGACTGCGGCGGACGCGGAGGCGCGTGGCTTGCTGTCGCCGTCTTCACCGTCAGGAGTTCCACCCTCAGTATGGAGCGCAGCGCAGGCGCAAGCGGCAGGGCCGCCTCTACCGGCCGGCCCCACTGAGCCCTCCGCCCAGCTTGGCAATCAAGACGCCGCGGCACAGCCCGAAGCGCAACCTGCGTCGCCGATGTCTGCGGCGGTGCAGCCGCCGGCCGCGCCAACCGCAAAGCTTCCCGATACGCCAGGCGCGCGCCTGCTCGCATCGGTCCGCCATCCGGGCGATCTCAGCGCCGGTGAGCGCAAGCTGGCCGAGACCAACGATGAGACCTATCTGCATTGGCTCAGCTGGAGTGTTACGGCGCTCAAGTTGCGCCACCAAATCGACGTCTACTACAAGGGCCGGCTGTTCCGGAGCTATCATGCGGTATTCGGGCGCAATCCCGACCATGGCGCGAAGCTTTTCGAAGGTGACTTCCGCACGCCCGAGGGCGTGTATTGGATCGTCAAGAAACACGACAGCGCGCGATGGCATCGCTTTCTCGGCCTGAACTACCCCAACTACGTCGATCGGCGCCGCTTCCTGGAGAAGGTCCAGGCGGGCGAAGTACCGCTGGAAGATGGTGAGCAGCCATCACCGGGCGGGCAGATCGGGATCCACGGAACCGACGAGCCGCGCTTCAATCACTGGGACATCAACTGGACGGCCGGATGCATCTCGGTGGACAACGACGCGGTTCTCGAGCTCGATCGCATCCTGCCAGTCGGCACGATCGTCATCATCAAGCCCTAACCAGGACGCGCTCCGCATTTTCCCCTACCGATTGCGCCGCCACTGTGGCATCGTAGCCGCAGTTCGCACATCCTCACCCGTTACGCGGACGGTTGGCCGAGATGGAAACAGCCAGCGGCGAGTACCGGTTCACTCGGCTCGAAAAGATTATCTTCGGGCCCGGCAAGATCGCGGCACTGCGCGGCGAGCTTGAGCGCCGCGGGCTGAAGCGCGCACTGATCATCACGGGCAAAACGCTGGGCAGCTCGCGGCTGCTCGACAAGGTCAGGGCGGCGGCCGGCGATCGCATCGCAGGCGTCTTCAGCGGCATCCGCCAGCACGCCCCCTCCGGGACGGTCAACGCGGCCCTCGCAGAGGCCCGGCGGGTCGACGCTGACAGTTTGATCGGTTTCGGCGGCGGCAGCCCGATCGATGCGGCCAAAGCGGTCGCGATGGCGATCATGCGCGGCGAAGACCGTATCGCAATCGGCGCGATCGAGACTCGCGGGCGGATGCGGGCCGGCGCAGCGGTCGGCCGTGAGCTGATCCAGATCGCAATTCCAACCACACTCTCGGCTGCCGAGTACACGCCGTTCGGCGGCGTCACCGACGAGCAGACACGCGTCAAGGGCGGCGTCGGCGATCCGCGCCTGCAGCCACGCACGATCATCCTCGATCCCGAGCTGACGGTGGAAACTCCCGGATGGCTGTGGGCATGCACGGGGATACGCGCCCTAGACCATGCGGTTGAGGCGAGTTATGCGCCGCGCCACCAACCGTTTACCGACACGCTGGCCGCACGCGCGATCGAGCTACTCACCGCGCACCTGCTGCCCTCGATGCAGACGCAGGGCAGCGACGAACTGGGTCATCGAGTGCTTTGCCAGACCGCTTCATGGTTCTCGATCGCGGGAGCGGGCAACGGACTTGGGCTCTCGCACGCGATGGGCCATCAGATCGGTGCGCGCTGGGACGTGCCGCACGGAATGACATCATGCATCACGCTGCCGCACGTGATGCGCTTCATGGCGGAGATCGCGCCACAGCGTTTTGGACCAATCGCGCAGGGCTTCGGGCTCAGATTCGATGAATCAAACGCGCGGCTGGCGGCATTGGAATGCGCCGAGCGGGCCGCAAAGTTCATCGCGAGCCTGCCGGTCAAGACTCGATTGTCGCAATTCGACATATCGCGCGAGGAATTGAAACAAATCGCGGCGTCGGTGCTGGGCGAAATCAATCACGCCGGCACGATCGATCGGCCGATTACTGAGGCCGACCTGATGGGGTTGCTCGACAAGGCATACTGACGGAGCGATCGTTCCCAAGCGCGCGGCGCGTTCGGGGTGAACAATGAAGCGCAGAGCTTCTCGCATCGCAGCCGTAGTGATGGCGATCGCGATCGCTGCCGGCGGCTGCGCACTCAGCGTACCTCCGGATCACTCTGCTCGCGCGCAATCTCCCGGCTATCATCCTGTCGCGTTGGCGACCTTCAACGGTTCGCCGATGGCTCCGGGTACTCATGGCAGATTAGTCGGATATCTGCGCTGCAAGACCGCAGCGCCCGAGGGCAGCGATCAGAAGTACCTGCAGCGGCTGCTCACTTACACCATGGATTTCAGGATTGTCGATGCTGGGATCGATCCGCTCTCGCAATGGGCCAAGGCGAGGGGCGTGAGCCGTGTCTTTTTCCATTTAGACGGCGCGCGTACCTCTTTCGCGGACCTTCAATCCTTCAAGGGCTCAGATCTGGTCGAAATCGACGATGTCAGGTTCAGTCTCGAGTTCAGCGAAGGATTCGGGAGACTGATGTTGCGAATGGTCTCCACAGTGGTGGAGACGAAACCATTCGAGTACAGAGGCGCCGTCATCACAGCCGTGCAGCTACGCGATGATTCAAGCGTCTTGTTAGGGCGCCGCACCGAGCAGTTCGGCGGATGGCTGATGACCGAAGCCGGCTAGAGAAGGCAAAACTCACGGCGCGATCATTCCCAACTCCGCGACTCGTTCGTAATCGATGATGCGCAGAGCTTCTCGCATCGTGGCCTTGGTGATGGCGATCACCGCGGGTGGCTGCATGAGCCTGCTCCTTTTTCATTCTGCGAAGTCGGCGCCGTATCGACCGGTCGCGCTCACTATCCTCCCAGAGAGGTTTGCACCTGGAGGCAGAGGCAAGATGGTCGGATATCTGCTCACGCCACCGGTCTCGGTTCCCGCGCTAGGGGCATCGCATCGTGGCAGCTTCACCTACAGCACGGATTTTCGACTGGTCGAGGTGGTGCGGGCTCGTACCAGCACCAGTGAGAGAGGAATCAGCGCTCCGGGCCGGCTGCGCGCCGAAGGCGAGCGGCGCATATATTTCCATCCCGACGGGGCGCGGAGTTCGTTCGCCGATCTCACCAGCTTCGAGAGCCCGGAGCTGGTCGAAATCGACCGGGTGCGCTTCAGCGTCGAGCTGGGTGCGCAGATCATGGTCCGGCTGGTGGCAAGCGCGACCGAAGCGCGACCGTTCGACTACAACGGCAAGATGGTCACGCCGCGGCACGGCCGGGAGGATTCGGAAATCTTCTTCGGTCAGCCGTCGCCGCAGTTCGGCGGATGGTTGCTGACCGAATCGGGCTAGCGGCCGATCAGTGGCCGACGTGCTCCATCTGATCGGGCTGGAAGAACGCTTTATCGACCGTACCCATATTGATGTACCAGCACTCGCGCTCCTGGGTCTGCAGTCCCGGCGTATAGACGACGGTCGAGAAGCCGTTTTGCACGTTCTCGTCGACCAGCGCGGTCTGAAACATCCGCTTGAACGGCCAAATCGCGACCTTCGCGTCGGCCACTGGCCGATCGCGATATGCATTGAAGGTCGCGATCGTCTTCCAGAGCTGCCCGTCGCGATCGTACTGATCCGAGGCGGTGATGAACCAGCCTTCGGAATCGATATAGAGCACGCGGCGCGGAATAGTCAGGGTGTCGCCGAGCAACGACGTCCTCCGGGCGGTCGCCTCGATCACATATAGCTGGCGCATCTCCCAGTTCTCCGGGCAGACGGTTCGTCCGCCGTCAGCCGCACAGGGCTTGGCGGGCGAATTTTCGGCGTGCACGCACGCCAGCATCGGCTTGATGCCGAGTAGCTTGTAGTCGAAGTTTTCAATCTTCGCGGCGAAGCCGAAATATGAATCGGGATCAAGGTTGTTCGCATAGGTGCCCGCGCCACCGTCGGAGTAGCCCGAAGCGGTCATCGCGAATGTATCGGACAAGAACGTCGCCGATACGCGCCGGCGGCTGCGGCTGTGGGGATTGTAGAGCCAGGTGTTGTCTTCCATCTTCGGATCCGCATGGCGGAACCGGATGAAACCGAAACCCCGCAGCTCGGCCGGTTCGAGAAAGGGGTACGCGCCGAAGCGGTAACGGATGCCGACCTCGTCGCCCTCTTTATCGGTCGGCGTCGGCGCAACCTCGACCCGCCCGATATTGTTGTAGAAGGCGAAGTGGCCGATGGTGAAATAGGCCGCCGGATCCACCAGCTTCACGCCCGGCTTGTAGCTGGCGACTTCAACGTTGCGAATATCGACGTCATCGGTGTACAGCGGCCGGAAGCTGAAATTCCACATCACCTTCGCCGCAACCTGAGGATCGTTGGCATCGAGCAAGGGGAAAGGTTGCCCGGCGACGTAGTTCCGCAGGCCTCGGTCAGGCCCGAGTTGCACCTGCGGCGAATACTTCTCGGTGGCGGCCTTAAACGGCGGCGGCCATTCCAGCCGCTGGGTCGGCACGATTTTGAGTTGCATCCCCTGCTTCACGAGCGTCAGGTTGCCGGGGCTGAGCAGGTCCGCGACCTTGGCCGCGTCGTCCTTGCTGATCAAGTCGCCGGGATGAACCTCCGCTGAGGCCAATCCCGTCGCAAGAATTGCCGTGGCGATCGCGCCGAACAGTATCGCACCAGTCTTGCGCATCTTTACGTCCCTTTGATGCCGTACGCGAGCATCGCTTCAATGGCTGGCCCGCTCGATCGCATCAGGCACGAAGAACCCCTTATCGACCGTGCCCATGTTGATGTACCAACACTCGCGCTCCGGCGTCTGTATCCCGGGCGTGTAGACGACCGTCGAGAATCCGTTCTGCACGTTCTCATCGACCAGCGCGGTCTGGAACATCCGCTTGAAAGGCCAGATCGCAATCTTCGCATCGGGCACTGGCCGATCGCGGTATGCGTTGAACGTGGCGATTGTTTTCCACAGCTGCCCGTCGCGATCGTACTGATCCGAGGCGGTGATGAACCAGCCTTCGGAATCGACGTAGAGGATGCGACGAGGGATGGTGTACGTATCGTGAAGTCCCGTCGCAGTCTTCTGTGTCGCCTCGATTGCATAGAGCTGGCGGGTTTCCCAGTTCTCCGGGCAGACCGTTCGTCCGCCGTCTGTGGGACAGGGCTTGGCGGGCGAATTCTCGGCGTGCACGCAAGCCAGCATCGGCTTGATACCAAGCATCCTGTAGTTGAAGTCCTCGATCTTCGCGGCAAAACCAAAGTACGAATCAGGGTCAAGGTTGTTTGAGTAAGGACCCGCGCCAGAGCCGTCGGAGTAGCCCATGGGCACGGCCCCAACCGTATCCGACAGCGATGTGGCCGTCGCACGCTTCAAGCGCCGGCTGCGTGGACTGAAGAACCAGCTATTGTCCTCCATTTTCGGATCGATATGGCGGTAGCGGATGAAACCAAAACCGCGCAGGTCGGCGGGTTCAAGGAACGGATAGGCGCCGAACTGGTAGCGGATTCCAGCCCGCGCCGCCTCAGGATCAGTGGGCATCGGCGCGACCTCGACGCGCCCAATATTGTTGTAGAAAGCAAAGTGTCCGATGGTGAAGTAGGCGGCGGGATTCGCCAGCTTCTCCCCGGGCTTGTAGCTGGCGACCTCGACGTTGCGGATGTCGACATCGTCGGTGTACAGGGGGCGGAAGCTGAAATTCCACATCACCTTCGCCGCAACCTGGGGATCGTTGGCGTCGAGCAACGGAAAGGGCTGCCCGGCGAGGTAATTCTTGATGCCGCCGTCGGGTGTGAGGCTGACCTGCGCGGAGTATTTCTCGGTGGCTGCCTTCCACGGCGGCGGCCATTCCAGGCGCTGGGGAGCCACGATCTTCAGCTGCATCCCTTGCTTGACGAGCATCAGGTTGCCGGGGCTGAGCAGGTCTGCGACCTTGGCTGCATCATCCTTCGTGATCAGATCGCCCGGACGAACTTCCGCGGCCACGGGAGCGGCCATCGCGATCGCCAGCCAGACCATTGCGCCAAGCAGGAATGTCTCGATCTTCGGCATCATTCTTGTTGTCTCCCTCACATCCTCGGACACGCGTATCCCGCCGAGCATACAGCTTGCGGTTCCCCTTCGCGAATACGTCAGTGCCACTGATTCAGTTACGCGTTGCCCTTGGCTGGACCGTGAAAAATCATTAAAAGACTTGAGACCGGTTCATCTGACCTGGCGCACCTCCTGCGGCTGATGGCGGGGAGAAACATGACGATTCGCCTGATTGGTCTGTTGACCGCCTGCGGCTTGAGTATGCTGCTGGCCACCGGCGGCGTGGCACGCGCTGCGCTGGGGACGGCAACCCAGCCGGCCGCGTCGTGTTTGTCCGACCGCGACTGCCCGCCCGGCTATCTCTGCACTTCGATGCTCTATCCGACCTCGCGCATCATGCCAATTTGCTTGGCTGGCCCTACAAAATGTTCCAGTAACGCTGACTGTCCGCTGGGCTACGAATGCGATGTCGGCTCATGGCTCCATGTGGGGCCGGCCGGACTCGTCAAAGATGCGGGCGGCAGCTGCTCGCCGCAGAGCAAGGCGGGCAGCGACAGCAAGACCACTCTGCACAGCCGCCATCGCCGCGCGACGCCGAACTGATCATTTCTCTGAGGCGGATGTCAACCGGCGCGTGCGCCGCGCCTGATCTAGGAACTCGCCGCGGATGCACCGGGACGGTTGCGCATCCGCCACGCGTAGACCGGCGCGCCACTGAGCACGATCAGCAGACCGGCGGTCGTATAGCGCGGCTTGACTATCAGCAGATCGATCATCAAGGCGACGGCGCCAACGATGTAGGCTGCGGGCACGTAGGGATAGCCCCAAGCCCGATACGGACGGGCGGCGTCCGGGGCACGGCGACGCAACACGAAAACCGCCGCGACTGTCAGCACGTAGAACAGTAATTGCGCGAAGATCACGTAATCGAGCAGCTCGCCATAGCTGCCCGAGAGCGCCAGCACACACGCCCACAGTCCCTGGAGGATGAGCGCACCGCCGGGTACTGAGGTCTCGCTCAACCTGCCTGCGAAATCGAAAAAGACTCGATCGCGCGCCATCGCATAGATCACTCGCGCGCCGGTGAGAATCAGGCCGTTGGCGCATCCGAAGGTCGAGATCATCACGAGAATTGCAGTCAGCGCCGCACCCGGATTGCCGCAGACCATTTCCATCGCGGCCGAGGCCACGCGATCCGCTCGCGCCCCCGCGATCCCACGCCCATAGACGGTCGCCGCCCGCGCAATGCCATCAACCGGCAGCTGCGCGAGGTATCCGAGATTGGTCAGAAGATAGAGCATGATAACCAAGCCGGTGCCGATCGCCAGCGACGCGGGCAGATCGCGGCGCGGATTGCGCAGCTCGGCCGCCGTGAAGGTGACCGACGCCCAGGCGTCGGCCGAGAACAGCGCACCGACCATGGCAGCTCCAAACGCGCTTGCGATGGCCAGCGACATCGGGCGCGAACCGAAAAATGCGTTCATCGCGCCGAAGTTGGCACGCAGCGCGCCGGTGTTGGGCGCGATCAAAAGCGCGACGACGACGATCAACAATAACGAAAGCACCTTTGCCGAAGTGAATCCGTTTTGTAGCAGTCGGCCCGTGTCGAGGCCGCGCAAGTTGGCCAGGGTCAACGTTACAATCACGGCAATCGCGGCGATGCGCTCGCCCGAAAGCCCGACATTGCCGACCCCAGCGAAGATGCGCGGTCCCAATGCCGGCCACAGCACGCCGAGAAAGCGGCCGAACGCGACCGCGACCGCGGCGATGGTACCGGTCTGGATCACCAGCAGCAGCGTCCATCCGAATAGAAAAGCGCACAGCCCGCCGTAGGCCTCCCGGAGGTAGACGTATTGCCCACCTGCCTGCGGCATCATCGCCGCCAGCTCGCCATACGCAAGCGCACCCGCGATCGTCATCAGGCCACTGACCAGCCATACCAGCAGCAGCAGAAACGGTGTGCCCACCTGGCGCGCGATGTCGGCCGAGACGATGAAGATGCCCGAGCCGATCATCGAGCCTGCCACCAACGTGACGGCATCGAACCGCGACAGACGCGCCTTGAGCGCCTTCGAGTCTATCGCCGCATCGGCAGGCATTAGGAACGCACCCGCATCTTGGCGCTGGCGGAAGACAGATAACGCTGGCCGGGGACCGCGGATTGCATTCGAGCAAGGATGGGACTTAGCTCGTAACCAATCATCACGACTGCATCACCGATGCTGGAGGCGAGAGGGATGGCAGCCAAAAGAGCTGCGCGGCGCGCGGGCGCCATCAAGCTGACCAAGGCAGATGCCAAGCGTCAGATGAAGCTTCTGCGGGCCCGGGTATCGACGGTGTCCACCGCTTTGCGGGCCGAAATTCGAAAGCATAAGACCGATCTTCGGCTGCTCGATGAGACGCGGAAGGCGCGTGCCCGCCTCGCGCACGAGATCGCGGCCCTGCGCGATCAGGGGCGCAATCTCGCCAGGCAACTTCGCAAGTCTCTGAAAAAGTCGGGCCGCAATGACCGACGACGATCGGAACCTTCGAGCCACGTCGCCAAGCTCAAAAAGGAACTGGCCAAAAGAACCGATGACTTCCGGCGCCGATCACTCGAGTTGGCGAAGCTGGCCCGCGAGTCCGCCGCCCGTGCACGAGCAATTGTGGATGGTTCGATCAGGAACGCCCCGACTGCGCCGCCGCCAACCACGGTAGGCATCGCCGCCTCTTCCTCCTCACAGCCGCGAATCGAGCCCGAAGGTCCGTCGCCCAGCCGCGTATGACGGCGTGGCGAGACCCTCATATCGTTCAAAATAAAGCCAAGGGACGGTGCGAAAAGCAGGAGGGCACCCGGCGAGCGAGCGCCCTCCTTGCTCAGAACTCAATCACCCGAGCTAGCTCGACGCGCGGCCATAGCGCCGCACCGTAGCCGTAGCGTGCCGTCGCCTGCAGCCTAGGAAGAAGGCGACGCGGCAGGGCTGGCCATCTCAGCAGGAGCCATCGGGCTCGCCTCAGCTGCCGGGCTCGCTTCGGCGGAAGCCTCGGCCGCCGGCGGTGCAGTTTCCTCGGGTTTGGAACAAGCGGCGAACAGCATCGTTGCCAACGCCAAGATCAGGATCTTCCGCATCACGTCCTCCATTTTCCCTCGACTAAAGCAGCAGAACCCAAAACGGCGCTAAGGATACTGTAGGTTTCGCGCGACTTCAAGCGCCGCCCGCCCGCGCTGCGAATGCGAAGGGTGGCCGGTATCGCGCGTTTTTTTGAGTTTGTTCGCGTGCTCTGTATTATGAGGTGTGTAGGCGGGGGTGGATGGGGAGGATGGGGTGTTGATCGAGCGATGGCGGTGGAGTCGTTTCTTCTCGTTGCAAGTACCAACCAGATTATCTGTCGTGCGCGAACACGAGCTCGACATGGACCGGCGCGCGCATAAGCCGCCGAGCTCCATCATGCGGCTTGCGGCGGCGCTTCAATGGCTGGCTCCCGGCAGTCACCGGATGGGTCCGCCGACCCGCGCTGTCGATCGCGACGTCGCGGATTCCTGGCCCATGCACCGATAGTCAGCGGTTCCCGGCTATAAGCGCGGCCAGTTTACGCATGGCGCAGATCTGCCCTGCGCTTCGGACGTTTCCGGTTCGTTAAAATACTTGTAACAACGGCGGTTCGATTGAATTCGCCCGAACCCGGCGCGTCAATCATCGTGGCGTCGCGATGTCGAGGCCGAATGAACCAGCGTGCCGCCGGCGGTGCGCTCGGTCGCGGGCTTGGAGAGCTTATTGCTTTCTGAAAGGCGGATGCTCACTGGGGTTTCGACTGCTCGGGAGAGTCATCCTTTCCCGATGACTAACGAGCAACCTGATGCTCACGGATTGGGCATCAGGGGGTGCGGGAATCGGAGCTGAGGCAGCATATGCATCTCGAAACCAGGTTTCTCAACACATTTAGAACAGTCGCCGACTGCGGAAGTTTCACCGCCGCCGCCAATTCGCTTGGCCTTACCCAGTCAGCGGTAAGCCAGCAAGTCCGCGCACTCGAACTCGAGCTTGGCACTCCGCTGCTGGTTCGTTCCAATCGGCTGATTGGGTTGACGCCAGCGGGCGAGATCTTTCTGCAGTGTACACGGCAGGTGCTTGAGAAGTTGGAACAAGCGCGCGCTCTGGTCGCGGAGTATGCGGGCAATGGCAGCGGGCGGCTCAGAATCGGCGCGCCAGCGAGTGTGTGCCAGGTTCTTCTGCCGCGGATCGTAAGCGATTTCCGTGGACGATTCCCCAAGGCGGAACTTGCCGTGCTTGCGATCGCCGATGCGGCCGCGCCAGAACGACTTGCTGCGCGAGAACTGGACTTCGCGCTGATTCATCAGCCCGTCGAAGCGCGAAATCTTGCGACGGTCGAAATTGGCCGCGACGAACTGATGTGCGTGTTTCCGCCTGCCCACACGCTGGCCGGACGCGAGCGAATCAGCGCCGACGACCTGCGCAACCAGCCGTTCATTCTGCCGCCCTGCGCCGGCAGCGAGTACGCGCCGTGGCACAACTTCATGATCGAGGCTGGCGTGTTTCCGCGGATCGCGGTCGAGACCGACAACTTCGCGTTGGCGAAGTCGCTGGTGTCAGACGGCGTGGGAATCACGATCGGGCCACGCTGGGCGCTGCGCGATGAATTGGCACGCGGTGAACTGGCCGCCGCCGGTTTTGGAAGGCGCGGTCTATGGCGCGAATGGTGCGTGGCGTACGTGCAGCCTGCGCATCATACCAGCGCCCATCGCGGCTTCCTCAAGATGTGTACGCAGATGCTGCCGCGGCTGCTGAGCGCCACCGCGGCGCCGGGCGCTCCGCTGGATACCGCCACGCTTTCGCCGCTTGAGCGGCACACGCCGCCGTCCGAATCCGCAGCCTGATCCGGGCCTTCGCAGGGCGCATTCCGCTGCCGATCAGAGACCGCGCGCGTCAACGCACCGCTTGCATCTGTGCTGGCGCTTTCTTCAGAATTGCGTGCGCGCCGGGGAGGGCGGCGGAGATATGGCGGACATCACAAGGATATCGGGCAACGCGCCATGGGAACCGATCGTGGGCTATTGCCGCGCGGTAAAAGCCGACCCGTGGATCGCGGTTTCTGGGACTACCGCCACCGATGAGAACGGCCGCTTGGTCGGCGTCAATCAGTTGTACGTGCAGGCGCGCCAGGCAATCGCGAATATCGAGCGCGCGCTTGGCCGTGCAGGTGCAGGCCTGAGCAACGTCATCCGCACGCGCATCTTCGTCACGGATATGAGCCGCTTCGGCGAGGTTGGGCGCGCGCACAAGGAGGCTTTCGGCGACAATCCGCCGGCCGCAACCGCGGTTGAAGTCCGTCGCCTCGTTCATCCCGACATGCTGGTCGAGATCGAGGCGGATGCGTTCATCGGCGCCGATGCGGGAGCCGCGCCGTCCAAGCCCGCGCTGCGCAAGCCCAAAGCCGCAGCCGCCCGGAAGTCCGCGCGCCAAAAGCCCAAGCGCCGCCGCTGAACGTCGGCGCTCGACTAACTACGCCAGGGTTCGACCATGATCTTGGCGTGCTTCTCGGGCGAGGCGAGATCTTCGAAGGCTTGCGCCACACCTTCGACGCCGACCTTGCCGGTGACCAACGGCGCTACCGGGAGCTCGCCTTCCGCGATATGCCGCAGCGTCGCGCGAAATTCCTCGGCGTTGTAGCCCAGCACGAATTGCAGATTCAGTTCCTTGTTGATGCCGAACATCGGTTCGATCGCGTCGCGCTCCATGCAGACGCCAACCACCATCACGCGCGCGTTGGCCGGCGCACCGAGCATCACCTGCTCGATCATGCCCGGCACGCCGACGCACTCGAAGATCACGGCGGGCCGCAGTGCGGGACCGGGCAGCCATGGCGGCAGCGCCGGCGCTTTGGCCGGATCCTTCCACGCCGCCATCTCGCGCCAGCTCTGGTAGGGCGATTTGACCTTCGGATCGACAACCAAGTCGGCGCCCATTTGCTGTGCGAACTTGCGGCGGCCCGCCGAGAAGTCAGCCGCGATGATCGGATGCACGCTCTTGAGCTTGAGCGCGCCGATCACTGCGAGCCCGACCGGACCGCATCCGATCACCAGCGGCACGTCGTCGGGACCAAGCCGCGCTTTTTCGACCGCGTGCAGGCCGACCGCCATCGGCTCGGTGAGCGCGGCATGCTCGGTTGACAGGCCGTTGGGAACTTCGAGCAGTAGCGCTTCGGTCAGGCGCATGAATTCGGCGTAGCCGCCCGGATTGGTGTTCGAGTAGCCGACCGTCTCGACACCGGTCTGCCGAATCAGCACCGGCATCGAGCAGATGCGCGCGCCCGGCTTAAATCGCTTTTGCGTGTTGGGCCCGTAGTCGACAACCTCGGCGCAGAACTCATGGCCCATCACGATGTCGCGGCTCAGGTCCATCACGAACGGGCCAGCGGATCGGCGTGCGGCCTCGACCAGCTTCTCGGCGTGCTTGAGCGTATGCAGATCCGAACCACAGATGCCGCAGGCGAGCGTCTTGACCAGAACTTCGCCGGGGCCCGGCTCCGGGGTTGCGATGTTATCGACGACGAGACGCTTGTTTCGCATTATGGCAGCGCGCATTGGAGTTCTCCTTCACGAATCGATGCTGGGGCAATAAGGGTGCATTACAACACGAGGCTCACATCTGGCAACGCCGCGCCGGCGTGCGGAGCCGCCGCTTGGTCTATCAGCGGCAATCTCGCACTAAGGTCGCAGCGCGGAGGCGTGACGGGGCGCAGATGACGGAAGCGATGAGTTGAACGCGGTGGTCGCGGCCGCCATGTAGGGCTGCGGATAAATTCCGATCAGCACGGTGCCGGCGAGAGCGATCGCAATCGCCGCGACCAACGCGGGCCGCTTCGCCAGCGGCGCGGTCACGGCGCCACCCTCGTCCATATACATCGCGACGATCACCGAGATGTAGAAATAGGCCGAGATCACGCTGTTGAGCGCGGCGATGATCACCAGCCAGACGTAGCCCGCGTCGATCGCCGCGGAGAAGACATAGAGCTTGCCGACGAATCCGGCCAGCGGCGGCACGCCGGTCAGCGAGAGGAGAAAGATCGCCATCGCGGCCGCGATCGCAGGATGGCGTCCCGCGAGGCCGCGATAGTCGCGGATCATGTCGTGCGGCTCGCCGCGTCCGCCCAGCGCGATCACCACCGCGAACGCACCCAGATTCGTAAACGCGTAGGCGAGCAAGTAGTAAAGGACCGCGCTGCCCGAGGCGGCATCGCCGGCGGTCATCGCGACAAGGATGTAACCAGCGTGTGCGATTGCGGAATACGCGAGCATCCGCTTGATATTGGTCTGAACCAGCGCGATCAGGTTGCCGGCGGTCATCGTCAGGGCTGCGATCGCCCACATCACCCACGCCCACTCGGCATGCACCGGAGCCAGATGCGCGAGAAAGACGCGCAGGAACCCCGCGAACGCCGCGAGCTTCACGCCCACGGCCATGAAAGCGGTGATCGAGGCCGGCGCGCCTTCGTAGACGTCGGGCGTCCACATATGGAACGGCACCGCCGCTACCTTGAAACCGAAGCCGATCAGCAGCATGCCCAGCCCAAGCAGCAGCAGCGGACTGCTGGGCGGGCTGGAAAGCGCGTCGCTGATGCCGTCGAGTTTGATCGTGCCGGTTGCGCCATAGATCAGCGCGATTCCGTAGAGCAGGAAGCCGGTCGAGAATGCGCCCAGGAGGAAGTACTTCATCGCAGCTTCGCCCGACTTCGGATCGCGGCGCGCCATTCCAGCCAGCGCGTAGACGGCGACCGACATCGTTTCAAGGCCGAGAAAGATCACGATCAGGTCGCCCGCCGCCGCCATCAGCATCATGCCCAACGTGGCGAACAAGATCAGAGCGTAGTACTCGGCGCCGGGCAGCTTGAGCTCGCCCACGTAGTCCAGCGACATCAGCACCGTCATGCCGGCGGCGATCAGCACCACGATGTAGAAGAACGCGGTGAAGCCATCGAGCGCGATCGCGCCGGCAAAGGTCACATCGCGCGGCTGGCCGAGCAATCCAAGCGAGAGCACCAGCGCCACGCCGAGCGATGACAGCGACAGCCAACCAAGCCCTTCGCTATCTTCATCGTCAACCTTCACGCCCACCAGCAGCACGACGATCGCCGCGACCGCGACGATCAGCAGCGGCAGGATGGGCAGCCACGAGAAATCAATCAGGTAGAGGTTGAAGCGGCCCGGTTTCATCGCAGCGCGACCTTCCCGGCGTCCGGCGCCACCGCCATCCGCGGATGCGCGGCTGCGGGCGCGAGGCGCGCAACGGGCGAATGCGCGCGTGCGAGCATCGCCATCACGGAGGGTTCCATCCGCTCCAGGAGCGGCCGCGGATAAAGCCCCATCAGGAGCATCATCGCCAGCAACGGGACCATCACCGCAATTTCGCGCGGCGTGAGATCGGCGAGCGTTTCATTAATCTTGTGCGTGATCGGCCCGAACATCACGCGTTCATAGGCCCACAGCATGTAAAACGCGCCGAGGATTACTCCGAGCACCGCGAAGGCGACCGCCTGCCAGGTGTTGAGAAACGCGCCTAGCAGGATCAGGAATTCACCGACGAAGCCGTTGAGCCCGGGCAATCCAATCGACGAGAGCATCGTGACCATGAAAATCGCCGCCCAGATCGGGAGCCGATGCCACAATCCGCCGAACTCGCTGATCTCGCGCGTGTGCCGGCGTATATAAATCATCCCGACCAGCAGAAACAATCCGCCAGTTGACAGCCCATGATTGAGCATCTGGTAGATCGCGCCCTCGACGCCCTGCGGATTGAGCGCGAACATCCCGAGCACGACGAAGCCCAGATGGCTGACCGACGAGTACGCGACCAGGCGCTTGAGATCGGGCTGCACCAGCGCGACCAGCGCGCCGTAGATGATCCCGATCACCGCCAACGCCATGAAGATCGGCGTGGCCGCGATCGCGACATCGGGGAAAAGCGGGATCGCAAAACGCAGAAAGCCGTAGGTGCCCATCTTGAGCATCACGCCCGCCAGGATTACCGAGCCGGCGGTGGGCGCCTCGGTATGCGCATCCGGCAGCCAGGTGTGCAGCGGCCACATCGGAACCTTGATCGCGAAGGCGAGCGCGAAGGCCGCGAACAGCCAGCGCGCCTCGCTGGGTGTCAGCGGCACCCGATACAGCGCGGGCAAGTCGAACGTGATCGCGCCGAGATGCGCGCGCGCCGCGAGTGCGAGGTACAGCACCGCGACCAGCATCAGGATCGAGCCCAGCATCGTGAACAGCACGAACTTGATCGCCGCGTAGATCTTGCGGCCATGCCCCCAGATCCCGATCAGGAAGTACATCGGGAAGAGCATCAGCTCCCAGAAGACGTAGAACAGGAACAGATCGATCGACAGCAGCGCGCCAAGCAATCCCGTCTCCAGCGCCAGCATGAAGAAGCAGAACTCGCGCGGCCGCGTCTCGATGTCGCCGCCGCCTGAATACAGAATCGAGAGCGTGATCAATCCGGTCGTCAGCACGACCAGGAACAGGCTGATGCCGTCAACGCCGAGGTGATACGAGATGCCGAACTGCGGAATCCACGGATACTGCTCGACGAACTGGTAGCCCGCCTCATGCGGGTCGAAGGCGCCGAGCAAGTAGAGGCTCGCGGCCAGCGGCAAGAGCGAGAAGATGAAGGCCGAGCGCCATACGCCGCGTTCGTCCCCCTGCATCAGGACGAACATCGCTCCCAGCAGGGGCAGGAAGATGACCGCGCTCAGCAGGAAGCCGCCGTTCAATGGAGCACCCGATACAGGTAGTACGCCACGATCGCGATCGCGCCGAGCAGGTAGACGAACGCGTAGTGCTGCACGTTGCCGGTCTCGGTGCGGCGCGCGAGTCCGCCGCCGGCTTCGACTGTCATGCCGGCACCGTCGACCAGCCCGTCGATCGCGTACGAGTCGATCACACGGCCGAGCGCATAGCGCGAGATGAAGAACAGCGGACGCGAAATCAACAGGTCGTAGCCTTCATCGATGTAGTACTTGTCCAGCAGCAGCCGGTAGATTGCGGCGGTCTGCTCGGCGATGCGGCCGGGCAGCGCGGGCGACTGCATATAGAGGATGTATGCGATCG
>JBGPUE010000024.1:0-37746 GCA_041491005.1 Binataceae bacterium (SeqCode)
AGGCCAACCGACGCGCCAGCCTGGCCGACCGTAGTCATGCCGGTACGGATCGGCAGCTCGCCGGTGATGAAGTTCGCGCGACCCGCCGTACAGCTTGCCTCGGCGTAGTAGTCGGTGAACAACATGCCTTCCTTGGCCAACTTGTCGAGGTTTGGCGTCCGGCCGGCCATCAAGCCGCGATGGTAGGCGCCGATGTTCCACATGCCGATGTCGTCGCCCATGATGAAGATGATATTGGGGGGCTTGTCAGCTGCCTGTGCATGGAGGGGGCTGGCAAAGATCGCAATAGTCGTCAGCAATACCAACCACGCAATCGATACCCAGTGCTCGTCACGTCTCATGGGGATCCTCCTTTCCTCCGGAACTATATCTTCAGCGCGACATCAGCACCTTGCCAGTGCTGGTGTCGATGTGAAAAATCCAGAACGCGGTCACCTTCTCCTGAGTAATCATCGCGACGACGCCCACACCCGGCGCGAAGAAGTTATACTGCGTGTCCTTCGTATAGGCGGGGCCGACCTTTCCGTGGAACTTGACCCGGAGCAGGATCGACTCAAATGTGCCGGCAGGAACGGTGACTTGATAGGTCCCCACGTAAGTGTACGTGCCAGTCAGCGATCCGGAATATTCCTGATCAGTCGGATCATCCAGATAGTTCACCGCCACCTGTTGCGTGAACGGGCGCGACTCGCCGGGCTTCATGCCCTTGGGGACAAACGGATTCGCGGGTGAACTGACGATCACGACCCCTTCGCTCGAATCACTCACTGCAGGCATCACCAAGTCGCCCTCCGGCGTCAGTCGAATGAAGCCCGCGAGCGTGGGCGAGAACTGGAATCGCCACGCTCGCTTCCCGCTGGGACGGGTGGCTTTGGCCAGCCCGAGCGTCTGTGTGTTGCCGGTGTTCGGGCCAGCAGTCACCTGATAGGTCAAGGCGTGCTCGTGAAGTGGAAAGTAAACGGAGGCGTCCGCGATGGGCTTGCTCGGTAATGCATTGCCCACGACACCCGGGCCAAGCAGCGCGGTGATCCTTTGCTGATCTTCGGGCGGCAATGCCAGTACGACATCCTGAGCACGCGCAGATCTCGCCCCCAGCAACAGGATGGCAAGCACGATAGTCAGAGGCCTTCGCAAAACCGCTACTCCTTGCCGTCGGGTTGACGACTGCGATCGTGTGCCGACTCCTATCATTGCGATTTAGTTCGTTCGTTGAGGTCGAATATCCAGCGTCAGCGCTCTGCGCTAGTTGGTCGCAATCGTACCGGTGGTCTTTAGCTGCGTGAGCCGTTCGTTGGCCTTCTCGGCCCAAAACTTCATCGCGTTCTCGGCATCGCCCCACTTCCACTGCGCCGCAGCGGTTATAGATAGGCCACCCTTGCGCTGGTCAATCGCGGCCGCGAGAAGTTCGCCGGTCACCGAATCCGTCGCCTTCATTGCAGCCTCTGCTGAACCCACGAAGGCATAGCTGCCTGTCCCGAGAGACTGGACCGCGTTGAGTACGCGCATTTGGGGAACTATGACGGTCACTGATCTCAAACCGGGCGTCGCTGCGGACGCATTGATGAGCGCAAACTGCAGCGTGATTACGCCCGGTCCTCCCTGGTCAACCAGCGTGAAGTTCTTCTGCAGGTTCTCCTTGAGGACATTGTAGAAGTACGCGGTGAGCATGTGCTGATCCGACGGCGATACACTGGAGTTGCCGCTGTCCCAGAATTCCACCGGTTCGAGCATTATCTTGCTATATTTGCTCCATTGAGCGCTCGGGTTGATGTAAACCAGCAGGGCCTGACCTTCCTTGCCGGGCTGGAGCGAAGAGTATGCACTTCCGAGGAATCCGCTGGCCGATGGTGTCCCCGGCTTCTCGCCTTCAACTTGCTGGAGTGCGCTCGGCCCAGATTGCACCGTTTGCGCGCACCCTGAAACCAGAGCCGCTAGCAGGAGTCCGCTTCCCATGATCGCCATCGACAGTTTCCACCCGCCGGGTGAACCAGATGATGATGTCACTTGAGATTCCTCCTTGGTTGGAACCTGGCGATGGATACACGCAGCCAGCGTCGTGGGCAAACTATCAGCGGAGTACCGGCGGGCTTCCGACGGCTTCATTCATCTCTCATCGCCTCAGTCCAAGTATCGAATCTCGGCAATCTCTCATATTGGACTTTGGTCTGATGGATCGAGCATGTTCGACTCGCACCGCCGCCAGTGGAGTCATGGCAGCGAATCAGACCAAATTCGGATTTCGCCGCTCCGATTTCTCGAAGGCCGGGGAAGAGCCACAACCTAGCAGACCGCGAGTGTCCTCGATCGTCAGCTGGCGTTCCATACGACTAAAGTCCGATTTTCCACGGCCTCCCCGTCTGGCATCCTCAAACCTCACGCTTTGGCGCCAAAGCGGGCGCGCGGACTGATCCGATGGACGATGTCAAACAGAAGCAGGAGCAGGGGAGAGTGTCTTTCGAGCGAACGAAGGATGCGACCTTGATAGTGCGCTTTTCTGGCCCGTGGCATCTCCAATCCGATCTGCCGCCCGCATCATTGTTGATCCGCGAGCTCAGCTCGCGGCCTGCGCCAGAACGCGTCTCGTTCGATTCGACACAATTGACCGCCTGGGACAGCGGTCTCATCTCGTTCCTGACCCAGGTCAGCGAGCAGTGCCGTCAACGCAGGATAGGCGAAGATCGCGAGGGTCTGCCGGTTGGTCTGCGCCGTCTGCTCGAACTAGCCGAGGCGGTACCGGAAAAGAAGGGCGCACGAAGCGAAGAGGCAAGCATTCCCCTGCTTCAGCGCATCGGCGATTGGACATTGGGCTACGGGCTGTCGCTTCGCGAATTCCTGGGCTTCCTCGGCGACCTGTCGATCGCGTTCGGCAAACTCATTCGCGGCAAAGCGCGCTATCGCCGGATCGACTTGCTCGAAGTGATCCAACAATGCGGCGCGAATGCCGTCGGGATCGTCACACTGATTGCGTTCCTGGTGGGTGTAATCCTTGCGTTCATGGGTGCGGTCCAGCTTTCGCAATTTGGTGCATCAATCTATGTCGCTGACCTTGTTGGTATCGGGATGGTCCGCGAAATGGGCGCGATGATGACTGCGATCATCATGTCGGGCCGGACGGGAGCAGCCTTCGCCGCCAAGCTCGGCACCATGAAGGTCACGCAAGAGATCGACGCACTCACCACAATGGGGATTTCACCGCTGGAGTTCCTCGTGCTCCCGCGTGTCCTGGCATTGGTCCTTATGATGCCGCTGCTGTGCCTGTATGCAGATTTCGTCGGGATTCTCGGCGGCGCGTTCGTCGGGGTCGGGATGCTGGACCTCTCGGCCCGCAATTATCTGCGGGAGACAATTTCGACCTTTACTCTCTTGAACCTGCTCGGCGGCCTGTTCAAGGCAACGGTCTACGGAACGCTGATTGCCATTGCAGGATGCCTGCGCGGTTTCCAGTGCGGGAACAGCTCATCTGCCGTAGGTGATGCCGCCACACAGGCCGTCGTCACGTCCATCGTAATGGTCGTAGTGGCCTGCGGCACCTTCGCAGTCGTCTTCAACATGCTACGAATCTGAGTGACACGATCGCTATGGCAGCGGGAGAAAATTCCAGGCAGTCCGGGGCCGACGCTCACATCACCGTCCGCAATCTCACGATGGCCTACGGCAGCTTCATCCTGATGCACGATCTGAACTTCACCGTGCGCCGCGGCGACATCTTCATAATCATGGGCGGCAGCGGGTGCGGGAAGAGCACACTGCTACGCCACCTGATTGGGCTCAAGGAGCCGGCGACCGGCGAGATAATCTACGACAGTGTCAATTTCACCAGAGCGGCGCTCGAGGACCGCGAAAAACTTCTCCGCAGGTTCGGCATTCTCTACCAGAGCGGGGCGCTTTGGAGCTCAATGACGCTGGCCGAGAACATAGGCCTGCCCTTGGGAGAGTTCACCGATCTCACTCCTTCGCAGATTCGTGAAATCGCCGCCTTGAAGCTCGCGTTGGTTGGGCTCAAGGGATTCGAAGATTTCTATCCCAACCAGATCAGTGGTGGCATGCAGAAACGCGCGGGGCTGGCGCGCGCGATGGCGCTCGATCCGGACATTCTGTTCTTTGACGAGCCGTCGGCTGGCCTCGATCCGATCAGCTCGCGACTGCTTGACGATCTGATCCTGGAGCTACGCGACAACCTCGGTGCGACGATTGTCGTGGTCACGCACGAACTCGCAAGCATCTTCACGATCGCCAACAACAGCGTGTTCCTGGACGCGGACTCCCGCACCCAGATCGCCACCGGTGATCCGCACGACATGCTTGCACACTCCCGGGATGAGCGGGTACGAAAGTTCCTGACGCGCGGAGCAGAGGGAGGCGCAATCGCGAACACCAATGGCTAAGCGCGTCAGTTCAACGGCGATCGGGGCTTTCGTATTGGGCAGCCTGGCTCTGGTCGTCACGGTCGCAGTGATACTCGGCTCAGGCCAGCTGTTCCGCAAGCCGCACTATTTCGTATGCTTTTTCACCGGCAGCCTCAACGGCCTGAAGACCGGCGCTCCGGTCAAGGTCCGGGGAGTTCAGATCGGAACGGTAGCGCGAATCAGCCTTCGCTTGCCGCCCTCGGAAGGTGAGGTGAGTCCCGGTCTTAATGCCACTGCGATACCGGTGTTTCTCGAAATCGACGAGGCGCAACTCAAAGGCGCAGGTGGAACTGGCGAAGCCCTCAAAGCCGGCGAACTCCAGCGCCTGATTCAGCGCGGTCTTAGAGCGCAACTCAATGTGGAAAGTCTGCTGACCGGTCTGCTCTACATCGATCTGGATTTTCATCCCGACGCTCCAGTCAATCTGGTGCTCGTCGCTGGCAGCGGGCGATATCTCGAGATTCCGACGATACCGACCCAGTTCCAGCAACTTCAGGAAAATGCGATGAGAGCGATCGCCAAGCTCGATGCGATCGACTTCGCGGCTCTAATCAAATCGATGATCGAAGCTACCGCCTCGATCAAGACCCTCGTCAGTGATCCGGCGCTGAAGCAGGCGATAGGCTCGCTCAAAGAAACCTCCGCCAATCTCAGCCAGACGCTGATTTCAGTGAAGAGCACGGTCGAAAACGCGAACGCAAAGATCGATCCGCTGGTGGCGAGCCTGCAAAAGACCTCGAACACAGCCGAGGTAACGCTCGCTCAGACTCGAGCGACGCTCGCCGACCTCCAAAACACTCTCGCGCCCGGATCGCCACTCTCCTACCAGCTCAACACGACTCTCGAGAATCTATCCGACGCGTCCCGGTCGATTAGCGGCCTCGCGGATTACCTACAGAGAAACCCTTCGTCGCTGATACGCGGGAAATAGGCCGCCGAGAAACCATGATGACTGACAGAGTTAAGCCCTACCTGTTCGCTCTGTTCGTGGGCCTTGCCGGGCTCGGCGGGTGTTCTCCCTTGGCGCCCCGGCCTGATCGCACGGAGTATTACATTCTCACTCCTCTCGGCGACGGTGATTCCGCTCCGCCGGTGCAGCAGACCACCACAGACCTGTCGGTCGGCGTGGGACCGATCAAGTTTCCGGGATACCTCAAACGCGCCGAAGTAGTTACTCGCTCGACACCCAACAAATTGCAGGTATCAGATCAAAAAAGATGGGGTGAGCCGCTCGACAAGAACTTCGAGCGTGTGCTTGCGCAGAATCTCGCACAAATCCTCGGAACGCAGCGCATCATTACATACCCGTGGTACCCGACCACGCACGTCGACCTCCAGGTCGAAGTGCAGGTCGAGCGTTTCGAGACCAGCGCGAACGGCCAGTCGCAGCTGACTGCAACCTGGACCATTCGAAGCGGGCAGGACGGTCACGAGCTCTACACGAACCGGACGTTCGCTTCGGTTCCGGTTGACAAGTCCGATGGCGGTGCGTCGGCCGCTCTGAGCGGCGACCTGGCTTCGCTGAGCAGGGACATTGCTGCGCAGATCAGCATCTTGAGAAGTCAACCTGATAAACGCGCCAAGTCTTCTGGCGCAACTTGATCGGCTAGAGAGATCCATGCCGATGAGGTTTCAGCGTCTGATACTTACTGGAGTGTTGTGCCTGGCGCTGGTAAATGCTGCCAGCGGCGCACAGTTGTTCGTTTATCCGAAGAATGGACAAGACGCCGAGCGCCAGGACAAAGACGAGCACGATTGTTACCGCTGGGCCAAGAGCAATAGCGGGGTCGACCCCAATTCCCAACCCCAGCAACCAGACCGCAGACGACGCGCTGCGGGAGCCTTGGGTGGCGCTGGCCGTGGAGCTGCCTTGGGAGCAGCTATGGGAGCCATCGACGGCGATGCGGGAAAAGGTGCAGCGATGGGAGCCGTTGGCGGGGGCGTCATGGGAAGACGCCGCGGAATGATGAACCAGCAGATGGAACAAGACATGACGCTCAATACCTACCACCGCGCGTTTGCGGCCTGTATGGAAGGCCGAGGGTATACAGTCAAATGAGGACTGCGTGCAGCCGGCGTCCTGAGTGAGAATCAGGGGTACGCCAATGAGTTGCGAAAGGCCGCCAAAACAATCGACGCTGGCAGGTGGATGAGCGACTCGGAGGTGCCAGTGAAGTCTGATACCGAAGCTGAGCGGAGAGTCGATCCATGGATCGGCGCCGTGGCTGCAGCGCTGCTTGTTCTCGGCTGCTTCCTCATCCTTCGTCCTTTCATCTCTGCGGCCTTGTGGGCAGTGATCTTGTGTTTCACTACTTGGCCGCTGTTCTCAAGATTGGAAACCCTGCTCGGTGGACGCCGATCCCTCGCTGCGTTTATCGCTACGCTGGCGCTCGCCGCGATCATCGTAGCCCCCGTCGCAATCTTGGGAGCTACCCTGGCGGACAACGTTTCAGCTCTGATCGCAGCCACCCAAAGACTTGTGCATGAAGGCCCGCCGGCGCCACCTTCGTGGGTCGCCGATGTCCCGCTGGTCGGTGGCCGCATCAACGCCTATTGGAAGGTTCTGAACGAGAGCAGTTCGGCACGTCTCGCCGAGCTGGCCAAGCTTCTTCCGACGGCCAAGCGGCTTCTGTTCGGCGGCGGGCGCGCAGTAGCTGAAGGGGTCTTGCAGATTGCCTTGAGCCTGCTAATCGCATTCTTCTTCTATCGAGATGGAGAAGCCGTCGCGAATCGGATCAATGCCGCGATCCATCGAGTCGCCGGGGACGAGGGTACCCGCCTTGCCGACATAGCAGGCGCAACGATCCGGGCAGTGGTTTACGGAATCCTGGGGACAGCCCTCCTGCAAGGGCTGCTCGCCGCGATCGGATTCTTAATCGCCGGAGTTCCCGGAGCCACATTTCTTGGATTCGTCACTTTCATCTTTGCGTCGCTTCCCGGTGGACCGCCGCTCGTCGCGGCACCGGCCGCGTTCTGGCTCTACCGGGAAGGTTCGACCGGTTGGGCAGTCTTCATAATCGTCTGGGGATTTGTCGTCGGCGCTCTGGACAATGTGGTGAAGCCTCTGCTCATCAGCCGCGGCGGCACGACGCCATTGATCCTCGTCATGCTGGGAGTGTTCGGTGGTGCGATGGCCTTTGGGCTGATCGGATTGTTTCTCGGACCCACCCTGCTGGCGGTTGGCTATAGTCTTATCGAGGAGTGGAGCGGAGCAGCGCTGGACAACAACTCAAGATCGAGAACCTAGCAGCCTCGCGTTGTCAGTCGGCAATTCACGAAAGCCCACTCGACCTGGTGCGCGATATTCCTGATCGTGGAACTCGACCGGTCGTTCCAAGGGATCATCCAGATTTCCAGCGGCCCGTTGCGCAGCGCCCTCGCTCATCTGGGCAGATAGCGCCGACCGCGTGTGTGAGACTGCAGAAGACGCCGAGTGGGCAGTCATCCGCGGCGAGCGGTCGCTCCCGTTCTTGGCGAGGACCGGCGATGGGAGGCGTCGCGACTGTCCCTCGTTCCGCGACTTGGCTGGTCCCTTTTCGTCGCTGCGTGGTAGAAGGGGGCCAGTCGTATGGTCGCCGAGTAATACATGCGCTGCGCGAGCTGCGGGTTTGAGAATCCAGTCGGCAGGAAGTTCTGCTCTGAATGCGGAACGGGACTTCCGCGCGGCTGTCCGCAGTGCGGTGCGGGCAACGCACCTTCGGCGAAGTTCTGCGGTGAATGCGGTGCTCAGCTTAATGCACCCGCGCGCACACCGGTGCCCGAAGCATCGACGGTCCAACCGCGAGACATCGCCGGCGAGCGACGGCATCTGACGGTTCTGTTCTGCGATCTGGTCGGCTCGACCGAGATTGCCGCGCAACTCGATCCCGAAGAATGGCACGAGATTGCGGCCCGCTATCAGCAAGCCGCAGGCGCAGCCGTGACGCGATTCGGCGGTCACATCGCCCAATACCTCGGGGACGGCATGATGGCCTACTTCGGGTGGCCGGAGGCGCACGACAACGACGCCGAACGCGCCGCGCGCGCAGGCCTTGCGATACTGGAATCGATGGCGGTCCTGAATGATCAACTTGCCTCGGAACAGAGTCCACGCCTTGCCGTACGGATAGGAATCCACTCTGGCTCTGGTGTCATGGCAGGACGCGCTGACAAGACCCTGGCCTACGGCGATACGCCCAACATTGCCTCGCGGGTGCAGTCGGCCGCCGAGCCCGACACGGTAATCGTCAGCGCGGCGTCCCACCGGCTGATCTCGGGCCTGTTCTTGGTCGAAGAGCGCGGTCCGCACCGGCTCAAAGGCATCGACCAGCCCATGGAGTTGTATCGAATCGTCCGGCTCAGCGGTGTGCGAGGCCGGCTGGCTGCATCAGCTGGCCGCGGCCTCACGCCCTTTGTGGGCCGCGAGGACGAGATGCGGCTGTTGTGGAACCGCTGGGAGCGGTCGAGCGAGAGCGAGGGACAGCTGGTCTTGATCGTGGGTGAAGGCGGGATCGGCAAGTCGCGCTTGATGGAACAATTTCGCGAGCGGCTGGCTGGAAAATCGTACACCTGGTCGGAATGCGCTGGCGCGCCATATTTTCAGAACACACCCTTCTATCCGGTCGCCGACTTACTTCGGAAAGGCTTCGCGGGGCGCGGCGATGAATCGGACGAGGAAAAGCTAATCGAGTTGGAGCGAACGCTGGAGCTGGCGGGACTAAATCTGGCCGAGGCCGTGCCCCTCATCGCGCCGCTGGTGAATGTCGCGGTGGGGGAGAAGTACACACCGCTTCTGCTCTCGGCGGAGCAGCAACGCAAACGGCTGCTGGCGACCCTCGCGGGATGGGTGTTCGGCGCGTCGCGCGCACAACCGCTGGTGGTTGTGATCGAGGATCTGCACTGGGTTGACCCGTCGACACTGGAGCTTGTCCAAGTCGTGGCTGAACAGAGTGCGACAGCCCGGCTGATGCTGCTTCTTACGGCGCGGCCGGAGTTTCGCCCGCCCTGGACGCCGCGGGCACATCACTCCCAACTGACATTGAATCGCCTGAGCGCACGCGATGTGCGCGAGATGGTGGTCCAGGTGGTCGCGAACAGCGCACTGTCTGGGGAAGCGGTTGACCAGGTGATCGAGCGCACCGGCGGCGTGCCGTTATTCGTCGAGGAGTTGACGCGCGCGGTGCTCGAGAAGGGCGATGCCAAGCCTACCCCGCATGAGATTCCCGCGACGCTGCATGACTCGCTGATGGCGCGGCTGGACCGGCTCGGGCCGGCAAAAGAGGTCGCGCAGATCGCGTCCGTGATCGGGCGGGAATTTTCCTATGAGTTGCTCAGCGCCATCTCGGCGATACCTGAAGGTGACTTGCAATCCGCGCTGGCAAAGCTCGCCGACGCCGAGATTATCTACACACGCGGAATTCCGCCCGAGGCGACCTATTCTTTCAAGCACGCGTTGATTCAGGACACGGCCTACGAAGCGCTGCTCAAGAGCCGCCGTCGCGAGCTGCATCGCGCGGTCGCCAAAACGATCGAGGGGGAGTTCAGGGGTGTCGCCGACGAAAGGTCTGAAATGCTCGCGCGCCATTGGGCTGGGGCGGGCGAAAGCGAGCGGGCGATTACGGCGTGGCAGAAGGCTGGCGAGCAGGCGCGCGCGCGGGGGGCATTCGTGGAAGCGGAGGAAGCCTATCGGCAGGCCCTCCTCATCCTGAACACACTACCGGAATCGCCCGAACGCGATGTGCGTGAACTGGCACTCATGAGCCCGTTCGTTCACGTGCTCGCCGTGACGAAAGCTTACGGCGCGCCCGAGATGGTTGAAGGGACGGTGCGCGCGCGGTCGTTGGCGGAAAAGAGCGGAAACGTTGCGGAGCTGTTGCGTCAGGTATTTGCCGCATGGACCAGCGCCCAAGCCTCCGGCGACTATCGTGTCGGCGGCGCTCTTGCCGACCAGTTGCTGGACTTGGCCAAGTCCGAGCGGAGTCCCGGCCATCTCGGGCTGGCTCACATGGCTCAGGTCAGCACGCGCTTCTATAGGGGGGACCTGGCCGGCAGCGAGTATTATTTCGCCCTGGGGAGCGGTTTTTTCGATGCACCGGGCTTTAAACAATATCCCGGCGCGGTTGCAAATGTATTCGGTTCTGCAAGCTGGTGCGCATGGATTATGGGCCGCCCCGACGTCGGCCGCGAGCGCAGCCGCCGGGCATTTTCGGCGGCGAACGACAATAACAATCCGTACGATCTCGCGTTCGCACAATGGAAGATCGCTGACTTGCACCTCTATCTGAGAGAACCGGAGCAAGCGCAAGCACTCGCTGCCGAGTCGGTTCGCCTCTCCGACCAACACCGATTCCCGTTTCTTGCCGCGCTCTCCCGCGCCGTTCTCGGACGGGCGCGAGCACAACTTGGGCAGGCCGACCACGGGACCGCGCTAATCCGCGAGGGACTTGCGGGCGTCGCCAAGGTCGGAACGCGCCTCGGCATCTGTCGCTATCTGACTTATCTCGCAGAAGCGCAGGCGCTGGACGGAGATATCATCGGTGCGCTCGCCACCCTGGAGGAGAGCCTGCAAGCTAACCCCGCTGAACTCGTGGAACGGCCTCAGACTCTCAGGTGCCGCGGACAACTGCACTATAAGCAGGGCCAGACCGACTTGGCAGAAGCTGACTTACGCGAGGCCATCACGCTTGCGCACGGAATGGGCGCGAAAGCGTGGGAACTGCGCGCGACCATGAGCCTCGCGCAGCTGCTCGACCGCCAAGGCAAGCGCGATGAGGCGCGTGCGATGCTCGCCGAAATCTATGGCTGGTTCACCGAAGGCTTCGACACCGCCGATCTCAGAGACGCCAAGTCACTTCTCGAAGAATTAAGCGGGGTTCCGTCTGCTCGGGCGCGTTGAATGCGCCGGATGGAGGGCGTCTTTCGTCGGCAAGACACTCGCGCGCGATATCCGGCCTTTCTGCGCCGCGCGCGGCGACGCCCCCAAAGCACCCACTGAGTGGGGATTTCCGGATTAGTCTCGAAACCGCTATCCTGCGCGAGTCCCGACGGCGTGAACTGGGCAACGAGCATATCGAAGGCTCAAGTACCACCGACCATGATAAAATGGGAAACACAAGCAGAGTCAATGAATGAGGTCCCGCCGGCGCCGCACGCGCGCGGTGGAGCGCACGGGCCAACAGCTGTGGTGCATTCGATGAGGCCCGCTACCAACACATCAAGGGAGTTTTGCGATGAAGTCTCGTGACCATATCGTTCTGTGTCTATTTGCCCTGGTTTTCGCGTTCGGCTGCGCATCAACCAAGGTTACCGACCGCCAACAACTCGTGAGCGACAAGATCGCTCGGCCCGATCACATCTGGGTTTACGACTTCGTCGCTTCGGCGGCCGACGTTCCGGCGGACTCCGACGTAGCCAGTCAGTATTCTCAAGACACACCACAAACCGCCGAGCAGATCGATACGGGCCGTCAACTGGGCGCCCAAGTTGCCAAGGAGCTCGTCGCGCAGATCCGGGACATGGGTCTTCCGGCGGAGGAGGCCACAACGGGAACGTCGCCCCAGATCAGCGACCTCGTGATCAGGGGCTACCTCGTTTCGGTTGACCAGGGCAGCGAGGCCAAGCGTCTCATCGTCGGATTCGGTTCCGGGGCTTCAGAGTTGAAGACGATGGTTGAAGGCTTCCAGATGACCGCCCAGGGGCTTCGCAAACTCGGATCGGGCACGGTCGATGCCGGCGGAAACAAAGGGCCAGGTGCGGCTGTACCACTCGCCGTCGCAATTGCTAGCGGCAACCCAATCGGCCTCATTGTCAGCAGCGGCATCAAAATTTACGGAGAAAAGAGCGGCAGCAGTAAGGTTGAGGGCCGCGCCAAGCAGACCGCCAGTGAAATCGCCGACCAGCTCAAGATCAGATTCCAACAAGAGGGCTGGATCTAGTGACCGAAGCCGACCGATCGCACCACCTCGATGGAGCGCTGATCCTGGAACTCGACCGGTCGTAATCATCGCCAGTCCGCCTCACACCACTATATGGTCCGGGCGGCGGCGGGCTGACCGAAGAAAAGGGGGGATCGACGAAGTCGTGTGCCGGCCGCCCGGACAGCGCAGTGGGCTATCGAGCCAGTGGGATGTATCCAGCCAGTTCATATTGCTGAACGGCCCAGATCTTGTTTTCGATTTGGTAATAGCGACCCACCTTCGTGGCGGGCAGAACCTTGAGGAACTTGGGGAGGTAGGAATCTCTGAGCTGCACCCGAGCTCTTTCGATCGAGAGCAGTCTCTCGATCATTGGCTCGGCTACCTTGTCCGTCAGTGCACCATGCTCGTACTCTTTGGCATAGTCGCGAACCAGACTGCTAAGCTGTGCTTGAATTTCGTCCATGCGACGCTGAAACGCCTCGTATAAGGGCCAGAATTCCTCGGCCTGGACCCCCGCGAGCTCCATGTTGCGTGCGACAAACGCTCTCTTGTTCGCTCTTACGGCCTCTCTGAGCGTCTGCATGGTCGCATCTGCCTCCTCCTGCGATTCGGAGTGAGGTGCGATTGTCGCTTCACTGCCTTCCTGCTCTTGCGCAAGCACTCGCGTCCGACTGATCACTAATAGCCCGAGGACGATCGCGGCTGTGACGAGAACCGGGCGAATCTCCAGTGGGCGTGTGTTCCCGAGCGTCAGCAGCTTCATGTACGAATTCCCCCGCGATGCTTTTACCGCGATATGAACCTTGAAGGCGTCGACGTTCCGAGCCGCAACTAGCGAAAAGTGGGCTTTCCTCACTCGGTCTTGCGCTCGATCGATAGAACCGTCGATGACGGAATATTCGCCGACCGTGCGGAACACGGTCGGCGATAACCCTGGATTCCGTTAGCTCTTCGCGGGAGCTTTTCCTTGCAGCTCCAGGATGCGATTCGATAGTCTCTGCGCCCAGTAGTCCATCACGTTCTGAGCATCGCCCCACTGAAAGGAAGCCGCTCCCTTGAGCCCCATCCCGCCGGCCCGCTCGTCGACTGCTTCCGCCAGCAGCTCGCCGGTGACCGAATCCGTGAGCTTCATTTCAGCTTCGGCCGAACCCACAAACGCGTAGCTGCCGGTGGCTAGAGACTGCGCCGCGTTCAGCACCCGAGCCTGCGGCACGAGCACCGAGATGCTCCGCAGTCCCGGCACCGCAGCCGTTGCGTCCATGAGCGCCACTTTAAGCGTCATGACGCCCGGTCCCGGTTGTTCGACGAGCGTAAAGTTCTTTGCCAAGTTGGTTTTCAAGGAGTTGTAGAGATATGCGGTCAGCACTTGCTGGTCTGCGGTCGACACTTTCGAGTCGGCAGCGGCCCAGAACTCAACAGGGGGCAGTTGCACCTTGGTGTAGCTATTCCACTGCGCATTAGGATTTATCCAGACCAGCGCGGCGCCACCCTTTGGCCCGGCCGTCATCTTGGAAGCGTCGGGACCGAGAAATCCGGCTACCGCCGCAGGCGCAGGCCCACCCGACTCGATCGCCTTCGCCGCTTCGGGCGTACCTCCAACCGTGGTCGCACAACCCGACATCAGCACTAGGGTCGCGAGGCCCGCTGCGGCCAGACCGGCGGTGCACCTATCCCAGTAATGTTTGCCTATCACGATTCCTTCCTCCTCGAAGTTTTGAAAGTACTGCCCCATGAGTTCGCTCGACCCAGACGCTCATCCAACTTGCCCACCATAGTCAATCGACTGTCGGAAGTCACTCGTGGGCGCTTACCGGCCCGACGCCAATCCCTCGCGCGTCGTCACGCAGCGAAACCCCAGATGATTGCTGGCCGAGCGGATTTCACCTTTGCCGCGCGAACCGACTATGTAACGGCTGCAATACTCATCCGTGCAGAGGAACGAGCCGCCGCGTTGCGCTCGTTTGCGCTCCTGAGGCTCGCCGGGATCAAAGCTCTTGGGCGGACCCTGTGGGTTGCGCGCTACATCGCCTTGAGCGGCCAGCGTCACATAGTAGTCAGGCCTATACAAGTCGCTGCACCATTCCCACACGTTTCCCGTCATGTCGTATAGGCCATATGCATTGGAGCGATACCGCGCGACGGGCGCGATACCCTTGAAGCCGTCCTCGCCGCGGTCGCCGCGTTGCACGGGGAAGTCGCCCTGATAGACATTCGCCTGCCACTTGCCGCCCGGCTTCAAATCGTCGCCCCAAACATAGATCTTGCCGGCCAGGCCGCCACGCGCGGCAAATTCCCATTCCGCTTCCGTGGGGAGCCGCTTGTCGGCCCACTTCGCGTAAGCCTCGGCGTCTTCGTAGGCGACTTGCACGACCGGGTACTTCTCGCGTCCCTTGAGTTCGCTCTTGGGTCCCTCGGGATGTCGCCAATTGGCGCCGGCAACGTAGTTCCACCATTGGTAGTGATCGTTCAGGGCCACCGCTTCAGCCGTCGGCGAGAAGACGACCGAACCAGCGACCAGGTTTGCTTCGGGCGCGTCGGGAAACTCCGCTCGCGTCGGCTTGCGCTCAGCGACCGTCACGTATCCGGTCGCCTTCACAAAGCGCGCGAATTGCTCGTTCGTCACCACCGTTGCATCCATCCAGAAACCGTCCACGTATACGCGATGAATCGGGCGCGCATCGTCCATCGGCTGGTGGCCGCCGCCTGGAGTGCCGCGCGGGTCGGCTGCTCCCATCGAGAACTCACCGCCCGGAATCCAAACCATGCCTTTCGGCGCTGGAGCGGGAGCAGCCGCGGCATTTGAGATCGTAGCCCGGAAGGGCGCACGCGTGGATCGGTCGCGGCCCGGCCGCTCTGCGGTTCGCCTATCAGCCGGACGGATGATCGGGTCACTGGCGAACGCCACTCCCGAAACGAGCAGCACCGCCAGTGTAAGACCGAGCGCATTGGTTATCGCCATCATGTTGTTCGCGATGAACTGCAAACGTTAGCATCGCATGGAGAGCCTTGCATTTGCCAATTGGACTTTGGTCCAACGATTAGCGCGCTAGCGAATAAGTGATGCAACATAAAGGTCATGGATCCAACCTTAATTGCCGCAGGGCTCGCAGGAGCCCTGTTCGTCGGGGTGCTAATCTGCCTGGAGTCTCGGCTACCGGATCGGCCAACGCGAGATCGGGGAGTCCGAGAATGCGCGAACCAGTGGTGCCGTGGTCGATGGCGCAGTCTTCGGCCTGCTGGGTCTCATCCTCGCCTTCGCATTCGGTCTTCAGTCCTCGGCGACAGGCACGTCGGCTGACGCGGGAGGCGGCGCTTGCGCTTGTCCCTTCAACTCCACAGTTACCCGGTCGATCTTGCCGGTGAACTTGTTGTCGCGCTCTTTATAGTCTTCGGTAACCGGCGTGGCTTCATCCAGACCAACATCGGCCGTCTCGTCGCCAGAAAAGATGAACGCGTTGGTATGCTCGATGCGCCCTTGGGCCACGCTTTGACCGTTTACGTAGATCGTGCCCACACCTCCGGAGCCGGGCTTGCCGCCATCGTAGGCGAAGTCGAGCTTGATCGTGGCTTTGCCCGGCGCGATCGGCTCGGTGCCGCTCACCGTGTAGCGTTCGAGGCCAACCCAATTGTAGGTGTAGGCGGGCTTGCCATCCTTCAGATAGAGACTCCAACCGCCGAAACGACCGCCTTGGCAAAGGATGACGCCATTGGCGCCGCCCTCCGGAATCTCCACGTCGGCCGCGATGGAGTGCGAGCGATTCTTCACGTTGATGAACACGTTCTCCATCATCCCGGTCATGCCCTCATGCAGTGTCAGCGAGGTTCGCCCGCCCATCACGTCGGGGCGGCCGACAAGGGCGGCGTTGAGGCGCTCGAGAAGGCGGTCATCGATCGGCAAGACGTTGTACTTTACCGCCTCCTTGAGCCATTGCGCCTGAAGCTCTTTGAGCTTGTCGGGGTGCTTCGCCGCCAAGTCAGTGCTCTCGCTGAAATCGTTCGTGACGTCGTAAAGCTCCCATTTGTCCTGTTCCAAAGGCGCGAGAACACTCCGTCCCCACGGAGTCCTGTGCACGGTGGCCGCCACCCATCCGTCCTGGTAGATGGCGCGATTGCCGAACATCTCGAAATACTGCGTTTTGTGATGGTCCGTGGCTTTGGAATCGGCGAAGGTGTAAATCATGCTCACACCCTCGATCGGCCGCTGCGGTGTGCCGTCAACCACCTTCGGCTGCGGCAATCCGGCTGCTTCCAGCACTGTCGGCGCGACGTCGATCACGTGGTGGAACTGGCTGCGGATCTCGCCCTTGGCTTTGATTCTTTTGTGCCAGTGGATGACCAGCGGATTGCGGGTGCCGCCGAAGTTTGAGGCGACCTGCTTCGTCCACATGAAGGGCGTATCGCCGGCGACCGCCCATCCAGCTGCGTAATGGTTGTAGGCCATCGGTCCGCCGAGGTCATCCAAATGCTTGAGCTGATCGGCGATCGTCTCAGGCACGCCGTTGAAGTACGTGGACTCGTTGAAAAGGCCGTTCAGGCTGCCCTCAGCGCTCGCGCCGTTGTCGCCGACCTCGTAGAAGATCAGCGTGTTGTCAATTTCCCCCATATCCTCGATCGACTTCACCAGGCGTCCGATTTCATAGTCAGTCTGCTCGCCAAACCCCGCGAATACCTCCATCTGGCGGGTGAACAGCTTCTTCTCGTCGTCAGTCAGCTTGTCCCAGTCCTTGATATCACTCGGTTTCGCCGCGAGCTTCGTCTCCGGTGGGACGACGCCCAGCTTGATCTGCCGTGCTAGCGTTTCCTCGCGAAGCTTGTCCCAGCCCTGATCGAACTTGCCTTTGTACTTTTCGATCCACTCCCTGGGAACATGATGGGGCGCATGCGTCGCTCCAGTGGCGAAATAGACGAAAAACGGCTTCTCGGGCGTAAGCGCCTGTTGATACTGAATCCAACCGATGGCCTGGTTCGTCATGTCGGTAGTGAAGTGATAGTTCGGATCGTGGGGCGGTTCGATCCTGGTAACACCATCGTAGATCAGCGGCGCCCATTGGTTGGTCTCGCCGCCGAGAAACCCGTAGAACTTGTCGAAGCCCGACCGAGTCGGCCATCGGTCAGTAGGGCCTGAAGGGCTTATCTCCCAAGTCGGGGTCTCATGGTACTTGCCGAAGGCGGCGGTGCTGTAACCATTTAGGCGGAGTGTTTCGGCCAGCGGGGCGATGTTGTTTGGTCGCACTCCAGTGTTGCCGGGGAACGCCGTCGCCGTCTCCATGATCGAGCCAGCGTTGTTGGAATGATGATTGCGGCCGGTCAGCAGCGCCGTGCGCGTCGGCGAGCACAACGCTGCGGTGTGGAATCGATTGTACATGAGACCGTTCGCGGCCAGACGCTCCAGCGTAGGCATATGGATCGGTCCGCCGAAGGCGCTGGACTGACCGAAGCCCATGTCATCGATCAGTATGATCAGGACGTTCGGGGCGCCCTTCGGCGCCTTCACCTCGAAGCGCGGCGGCGCCTTGGCCTTTCGAACGTCGAGTTCCGTGATCGGTGACAGCTTGGGCTCGGGAATCGGCAGCACCGTCCGATCGAGTTTCTCCGGCTGCTGAGCCCTGGCGGAAAGCGTAGCGAGGCAGGCTGCGAGCGCGATGAGCGCCATAGCCCCGTAGCGGAAGGTGCGGTCAAGCCGGCGCGTCAATCTGTGTGCTGGTCTCATGGCAATCCCTTTCGCCCTCTTGTGTTGAAATTGCAGAGGCGCGAATCGACAACTCGCGGCACGCGCCCTCTTGTTCAATCCCGAACGGGGTACTTGTTCTCAGGCTAGGAACTTCCCCCGGGTCTCCAGGTCACGTTCACGCTGAAGAAGTCGATGAACACGTCCGAGAACTTGCCCGATACGGTGCCCCGGACCGGTCCGCCGGCCTGCGTCATCGGGAGGTCACCCTGCAACTGCAGCTCATCCGCAAAGCCAATTACTACCTTCTTGCTCCGGAACCACTGAGCGCCGAGCCCAAAGCGATATTGGTCTCCCACCGGTGTGAGGGTTGTGCGGTTCTCGTTGTTCACCATCGAGCTGTCGTATGCGAATCCGCCCGAGAGCAGCCATTTGGGGTCGAGCAGGTACTGAGCCCCGACGGCGATGTGCGCGGTGTCCTGGTACTTCAGGTCCGCCGTCAAACTCTTGGGGTTCGCTGAGTCGACACTTACTGCGAGCTGCCCGAACTGCTCCCAGTTCTGCCACCCGATGTTTCCCATCAACGCCAGCCGGTCCGACGCTTGATGGAATAGGCTCACCATCACCGCCTGCGGAACTGTCATACCCAGACTCAGACTCGCGCCGTTCTGAAGCACCTTGGAGAGAACCGGGCCAAGACCTGTGTAGTGAGGCACGTCCTTGAAGTCGAGTGAGACAGGCGTCAGGTACGAGATGCCTATTCGGGTTCCCTCTTGAGGCGTGAGCATTATGCCGATGTTTCCCCCAACACCAACGGTATAGTCCTCGAACCTCATCTTCCCGTCGGGCATGCCCGGAATCAGGTTATTGATGCCTACTTTTTGTCTGAGGGCGCCCAACATGATGTTGAGGCCGCCCCCGACGGAGAGCCAGTCATTCACTTGGTAGGCGATCGCGGGCATGATGCTGAAGCCAAGCATGGTAATGCCCTGGAGATAGTAGCGGCCCACCCAGTTGAGGTTGTATTCGATCGCGCCGCCGAAGTAGGAAAATGCGCCGATCCCCAGTCTGAGCTTGGGGCTCAGGCGATGGACGTAGAAAGCGCTTGCCGCCGGGATGTGAACCAGCGCATTCCCTCCATCCGTACCGGTCGTAGTAGTATTGGCGTCCGGTTTGTAGTCCAAGCGTCCATAGTACCCCTGCATGCCGAACAAGGCCTGCGACTTATCCAGCATCGTCATTCCGGCAGGATTCGTGAAAACCGTGGAAGCGTCCTGGGCGCGTGCCGCTTGGCCCGCTGCGGCCAAGCCCAGGTCAGGGGTGCCGAGTTCGTAGAGGAAGAATCCACCGCCCCATGCGATTCTTGGCGCGCCGATGAATAGGACGGCCAGGATTCCGACCATCGCGGCGGCGGCTTTGTGGGTGCTCGGACTCATTGAGTGCCTTCCTGACGCCCGTTGCGGCAGCCGCGACTGTTCCGTTTCATGGCTCGATCCCGCGCGGAATCCTATCGAGCAGGATGTGGGGCGCAAATTGGACCTTGGTCTAACGAGCGCTTAGATGCTCGGTAACCGAGTCGTAATCCGACCAAAGTCCAATATCCGCGATCGCCCGGAAGATGCAGAATCACCGCCATGCACGGCGGCGTACGCCACAAGACGGAGGCCACGCCCGAGTCGGAAGCGCACCGGCAGCGCCCACGAGTCTTGATCGTGGACGATGACCCGTCAGTGCTTCGGTCGATGAAGCGGTTGCTCGATTCCGCCGGTTTTGAGGTCTCGACCTTTGATGGCCCGGCGGCGCTGCTCGCGGCTGAGACCCCGCGCTACGATGCCTGCCTCGTGCTCGACTTCTACCTGCCGGGCATGAACGCGGTTGAGCTGGCACAGGCATTGAGCGCGTCTGGTCGAGGCCTGCCGAAGATCCTGATCACTGGCCGCGACGATGAGGCAACACGTCGGCTCGCCGGTCAGTCCGATGCTGTAGGGCTGCTCTTCAAGCCGATCGCCGAAGCCGAACTCCTCGAAGCCGTCGGGCGGGCTCTGGCTCGTAACCGGCCAAAGGTTCGCCACCGAGCTCGTTCTGACCGACGCTAGCCTGCCTGAAAGCGCAGCGGGTAGGTCGGGCCGCTGCCCGGTCGTAGCCTTGCTACTTCCCATCGTCGGGCAGTCGGCATGTGGCGAGCTCGCGATTGCGCGCGACCCGCGTATGCGTACGCTCGGCCGCGCGTCCAAAAACGCACGACGCCTCAGTGAGAAAGGGCAGGAGATCCGGGGTGGACTTTGACTCAGGATCTGCCGATAATTCCGGCGTTCGCGGCAATTAGGCTCCCTAGAGCCACTCGGACTCCTTCGGCATGAGTAGCTCGCGCCCCAACAGCAAGAACTCACGAATTCTCAAGAAGACCGCGCCTCTCCGGTCCCTGAATGTCGCCCGCATTTCGCGGAGCGCGTCTTCAGGTCAAGGCTCGCGATTTGAGTCGCTGCTGGGCAGCCTCTCGGCCGCCTTCGCTCGCGTGGCGAGCGATGAGATCAATCACGAGATCGGCCGCTGGTTAAAGGAAATTGTTGTCGAGCTCGGGCTCGATCGCACCAACCTGGCCGAGTGGCTCACCGAGAAGGGAGATTTCCGAAACACGTTCCAATGGGTCAGGCCGGGGCTTCCACGGGCGCCTATGGTCCTCGTTCAAGCGCACTTGCCGTGGATAACGCAGAGAATCCGGGCCGGCGAGAGCGTCATCTTCTCGAGCCTTGGTGAGCTCCCTGCAGAGGCGCGGCGCGACAAGCGCTTTGCTCGGAAGTACGGACCAAAGTCGTCAGCGCTGTTCCCCCTGATGATCGGCGAGAAGGTCGTAGCTGCGATGGCATTCGGCAGTTTGACGCGTGAGTGCGATTGGCCCGAGTGGCAGATCAGTCGGCTTCGTCTCGTCGGCGACATCTTCGCTAATGCGCTCGCAAGACGGGACCAGGCTTTGGAGATGCGGAGGCTGCGAGAAGAGGTCGCTCACGGATCGCGAGTGGTAATGCTCGGTCATCTCGCAGCGGCTCTGGCGCATGAGCTCAATCAGCCTCTGGCTGCCATCTTGAGTAACGCGCAGGCTTCGACGCGTCTGCTGTCCGGGCCTGTGCCGGACCTCGATGAGACTCACGGCGCCCTGAGGGACATTGTGCAAGACTGCCAGCGCGCGGGCGATGTGATCAGACGCGTCCGCTCGCTCTTTCTGAAAGAGAATCGCCCGCTGTCGGCGGTGGACCTGACCGAACTGCTGCGCGAGACCTCGCGCCTGCTTCGCGCAGATGCGCTCGTCCGCAGGGTTCCGCTGGTCGTCGAAGCGCCGGCCGAGCTGCCGAAGGTTCGCGCCGATCGTGTCCAGCTCCAACAGGTGATCATCAATCTCGCCATCAACGCCTTCGATGCGGTGGCGGGGAACGGAGTGGCTCCCCGCGATGTCGTGATACGCGCCTTTCAGGAGAGACCCGAATCGGTCAATGTGTCGGTGCGTGACTCGGGCTCCGGAATCATGAAGAGGAACCTCACACGGCTGTTCGATCCGTTCTTCTCGACCAAGCCCAACGGCACTGGCATCGGGTTGGCGATTAGCAAGTCGATCGTCGAGTCGCATGGTGGACGGCTGTGGGCGACTCCCCATCGTGGTCGGGGCACAACCCTCGAGTTTTCTATCCCGGTCGATCCACGTGGGGCACAAGCCTGAGCAAGGGCGACCTGGCCCCGGGCGAGATCCTCGTCATCGATGATGATGAATCGGTGCGGAAGGCTCTGTCTCGCCTCATCGGCTCGGCCGGGTATGTGGTCGAATCGTTCTCATCGGCCGAAGCGCTCCTAAACCACGCCCGCGTCGATCGGGCCGAGTGCATCGTGGTCGACCTGCGCATGCCGGGCATGGATGGCCTCCAACTCCAGGAAGAGCTCAGCCGGGCGGCTCCCCTGGCGTCGATCGTCTTCATCACCGGGCACGGTGATGTTTCGGCGACCGTGCAAGCTATGAAGGCTGGTGCGATCGACTTTCTCGAGAAGCCGTTCACTGATTCGGCGCTGCTGGAGGCCATCCGTGCTGGCCTCGCGAAGAGCCGGGAAAGCCGATCCGAGCGCGCAGAGCTAATGGAACTCGAGGGACGGTTCAGCGTTCTGACGGCGCGGGAACGTCAGGTCTTTGCTCTCGTGACAACGGGCCTGCTCAACAAACAGGTCGGAGCGGAGTTGGGCACCACCGAGAGGACTATCAAGGTTCATCGGGGGCGTGTAATGAAAAAGATGCGCGCTGACTCGCTTGCAGATCTAGTGCGAATGGCGTCGCGCCTCCAAATCCCCGCGCCAAACCGCTGATCCTTTCCATCTCCAACCAATGTTCAATCTCACGAATCTCACGCTGCTGTAACGCGCCGGTTAGTTTGATCGCGCCAAGCCTGTGGAGAACCTGTGGATAAGCCCATGGAGCGGAGCCGTTTTTACGGATAGCAGAGCCCACGACTGACGCCCAACCGCCGACGAGCGCGGGCAAGAGAACCCAAGCGGATATATCCCCGCTCAATGAGGTCGGGTTTGGCTTCAACGACCTGCCGTCCGAGCGGCAACCCCGGGCCGCAGACTGCGAAGACCCTCGAGTTCCCCCGGATTCTCCGCGCATGTGGGCGAAAAGGCGCGTATGTGGGGGGAATCTGCCATGAAACTGGAGCAACCCGTCGGATTTGAACCGGCGACCACAGGCACCCCAAGCGTCGCAAGGCTGATTCGCCGGGCGGTGGATGTTGAGCCCGATTTGGTGTACAGATGTACACAAGGGGCGGTCGTGGAGTTTGAGCGGGACCCGAATAAGGCGGCGAGCAACCTTCGAAGGCACGAAGTCCGATTCGCTGAAGCGGTGACCATCTTCGAGGGTGACGAGATGCTGACAATGCCGGACGACGATCCGGACGAAGAGCGCTTCGTGGCGCTTGGTATCGGCTCACGAGGAAGAGTTCTGGTGGTCATTTACACGGCTCGCCGGGATCGCATCAGAATCGTTTCCGCCCGCAAGGCCACGCCGCGGGAGCGGTCGGAATACGAGGGAAGACACAAATGAAGAGGCAATACGATTTCAGCAAGGCCCGCCGTGGCGCCGTAGTTCCTGCAACGCCGGGAAAGACTCGCGTCACGATTCGCCTCGATAACCGCATTATCGAGCATTTTCAAAACGCCGTGGATCGTGCGGGTGGCGGCAACTACCAGACGCTGATCAACGATGCGTTGCGTGAATACATCCGCGGCGCACGCCTCGAAACGGTCGTACGCCGGGCAGTTCGCGCGGAGGTCGAGGCAGTGAAGGAAGCTTTGGTCGGGGCGGCGTGAAAGATCTAAGCCGGCTTGGCTTTCTTCGCCGCGCGCGGACGCCATTCCGAGAACGCCCGCAGATCGACCGAGAAGGTCCACACGTTGCGCGAGGATACAACGAGAAGCACTTCAAGGAATAATCCCGCGCCGAGCGGGCATCCGTCATCCAAGATGATGAAACAACCGCCGCATGACGCGAAAGCCCAAGAGTCATGGAGAATTTTTCGGGCCTTCCTGTCATCAGTCTCGACCTCGCAGTTCGGATCGCTCCCTCACGCTGATTGCTGGGATTATTTGGCGGGAGACAGCGAGCCAGACTTCCTGTGGCCCGGAGGCAGCCTCGCGGTTGAACTGACCGGCTGGATCGAAGAGGCCCGAATACACGAGGGCAAAACTCTAGAACAATTCAATCTTAAGATCCGCGATGTTTTGCGCAAGGAGCCGAGATGGCTTGGGGCGCTTGAAGGCCATTGGGCTCGGCTCGAAGCCGTCGAAGTCCCACCCAGTAAACGATGGGAGTGTATCGCCCGCCGGTTGCTCATCTTTCTCGCAGATAAAGCTGAAACGTTGCGCGACGCTCGGCTGTACCTCGACGAGCCAGACCTTCCCGGAGAACTGAGAGCAATCTTTCAAGAAGCGATCATTTATAAGATGTGGCCGCGTTCAGGTCCTTCCGTGAGTGTCTCCAAGCGTGCGGCTTTCACGACGGGACCAGCCTTCGACTGCCTAAGGGCCAACCCCATCGAGTCCCTAAGGATCAACCTCAGAAGAAAAATGCAAAAGGCTGAGAAGTACCGAACCGTCGGAAAAGCGCGGGGCTTCGACAAGGTGTGGCTGGTGATCCATTACGACGACACGGCGCTTGAATGGGCTGCGCCGTTACTAGGCCCGGAAGTCCAATTTGACTATGGCCCAGATGCGCACGACAGCCAGAGAAACTTAGCGGAACGCGTCCAGCGGGAAGTTTGGCCTGATTTGCAGCGGGGCTGTTTCGATAAGGTTCTCCTGCTTTTTCCTGACCAACCGGCTCCGCTCGCCGTCACGCTCTGGCCACGGTCGCGGCAGCAACTCTAGCGCACGCCCTAACGCCCCCAGGCCAGCCCTATTGGGCATCCGTAATACGCCCACGATCTAACGACGCCAGCGCTGTCCGAATTGAAGACCATCCGGCACGTCGAGGCGTTGAACCCCGACGAGTCACCATGAGCGTACTGCTGGATGTAGACGATGCTCGTCCCACCGTCTTGCAGCTTGCTTTCTCGATCCGGAGGTCCCCACGCCTGCATTAGCCGGTCACGAGACTGGCCTGCCCAACCCTGCATCCTGCCGCTGAGGGTGCTACACCCCGCGCCACAGAGAAGCAGACCTACCGCCATCGCGTATGTTGCAACCGGTCTGCACCGTTCCACGAGAAAGGTCCTAGCACACTGGGCGACTCGTGGCGGCGACCCGCTCTTATCCCTAAGCGGATATTTCTCGTCCTTGGGTTTGACATCATCGAACCCGTGCTCTTCACCTCGGAGCGACGGTGGGAGTTGGTCGGGGCGGCCGGATTTGAACCGGCGACCACACGCACCCCAAGCGTGTGCGCTACCAGGCTGCGCCACGCCCCGACCGCAACCATCCTAGTGTGGCAAGTTCGATCGCCGCAAACGAGCCTCGCCCTCGGCTGCCAATCAGACCAATCGCTTCGCGGCGATTCCTTCGGCGGCCTCAGGACCGGCTCTTCGCTTCGCTCAGGATGACGACAGAGAAAGCTACGGCGCTTTTTTCTTCGCCACGCGCGGACGCCATTGCGAGAAGGCTCGCAGATCGACTGAGAACGTCCATGCGTTGCGCGGCTGATTGATCAACCGCACGATTTCGTCGGCGATTTGATGCGGCGAAACGAAGTCGTCCGCCGACATGTTGGGCATCGCCTCGCGCACGCGGGGCGAGTCCACCGCGCCATCCACGTCGAGCGCCGCCGCATGCACCCCCAGATGCATCACCTCGTAGGCCAGCGATTCGGCGATCGCGCGCTGTGCGAGCTTCGAGGCGGTATAGGCCGAGTATCCGGCGGGTCCGCCGCGGCTTTCAGAGCCCAGCAGGAAGACTACGGTGCCGCTGCCGCGCTCGACCATCCCCTTGACCACGGCCTGCGTGCAGAAGAACGGCCCGTAAGCGTTGACCTTCATCTGGAAGTCGAACTCGTCCTCGGCGATCTCGACGATGTTCTTATGCAAATAGGCGCCCGCATTGTTGATCAGCACCGCGATCGGACCCAGTTCGCGCTCGATGGCCTCGACCGATGCGAGCACTTGCGCCCGCTGCGAGACATCAGTCGGCGTGACGAGTGCCTGCCCACCGGCTTTGCGAATCAGCTCGGCGGTCTCTTCGAGTTGCGACTTGGTGCGGGCGATGAGCCCGCAGGCGTAGCCTTCGCGTGCGAGCCGCTGCGCGATATCGCGCCCGATTCCGCGGCCCGCGCCAGTGACCAATGCGACCTTTGCGTTCGACATGGGGCCGCATCTTAGCGTGCCTCGTCAAGGTGGTGAAACCGGCTCGAGCGGATGCCAGCTTGCCCCATGGACGTGCAGTGCTAAGCTTTAGCCATCGGCTCGCCGCGATATATTCGCGATGCCAACAAGTTCGCTTACTCGATCATGGGTAGACTTTCTATCTGGCTGATGATGGTCGCGCTGGCTACGATCGTAGCGATCGCGCCGAACGTCAGGGCTGAACCGCCCGACAACCGCGGCAGTCCGTCAGCCAGCGGCTCATCGCAGGTTCTCGAACTTCCCAGCCGCTATGCACCGCCAGGCGATTCCGCGAATCAGGACCCGGGTGCGGATCCCGCAGCGATAGCGGAGAGTCCCGCCTATGCGGATGACGATGGCGAGGGTGCGGCGACGACGCCTGCGCCGAAGTTCGCCGGCGCCGACGAATATATGAGCCAGCGGGCCGTCGAGGGCGCGGCGATCGCCGGCATCCCGCCCGGCGTGCTGTTTGGCTATGGGCCAGGCTACCATGCCCACGTGTTCCAATTCTCGACCAGCGCTCCGTTCTCACCCCTGATGATGCCGACGCCGTTTCGTTCCATGCCCATCGGGCCGCCGCTGTTGCGCTTCAGCGCGCCGATGTTCAATGCGCCGCCCGCGTGGGGACCGCCCGCCGGAGCGTCGTTTTACGGCAGCCCCTACATCTCCGGAATCCCTTTCTCGCATCGCTGACTCCGTTCGCGTCCCAGCGGGTTTTTCGGTAATGCTCGACTTCGGGGCATCACCGAGAGCTTCGTGCATTCATGCTGCTTGCAATCGACGTCGGCAACAGCCACACCGTCATCGGGATCTACGACGGCGAGCGCCTAACTCATCATTGGCGGATCGGCACTGGTCGCGATCGCACCACCGATGAACACGGCGCTCTGCTGAGCACGCTGTTCGCGGCGGCTGATCTACCCGTCCCGAGGCATGCCGAGGGCGCCGTGATCGCCTGCGTGGTGCCGCCGCTCAATCAGGTGATGGAGCAGATTGCACGGCGCTACCTGCAATGCGAGCCGCTGATCGTCGGCCCGGGTATCCGCACCGGTATGCCGATTCTCTACGAGAATCCCAAAGAAGTCGGCGCGGACCGGATCGTCAACGCGGTGGCCGCTTATGAACGGTTTTCCGCGGCGACGATCGTGGTCGACTTCAGCAGCACCGCGACGACCTTCGATTACATCACGGGCCGTGGCGAGTATGCGGGCGGCGCGATCGCGCCCGGTTTGGGCGTCTCGATGAACGCGCTGATTGAGCATGCAGCCAAACTCTATCGGGTCGAGCTGACGCGGCCGCGCGAAGCGGTGGGCCGCACGACCGTCGGCGCAATCCAGTCAGGCGTGATCTTCGGCTATACTGCGCTGGTGGATGGGCTGGTCAGGCGCATCCGCGCCGAACGCGGCGAACAGGCCCGCGTGATCGCCACCGGCAGTTTCGCCGAGTTGATTGCACCCGAGTCCGAGACGATCGAGGAGACCGACGAGTTTCTGACGCTGACCGGATTGCGCTTGATCTTCGAGCGTAACCGGCGCGCATGAGCGATCATCAGATGGAGAAGGCACAGCGAGTCGTCACCGATTCGATGCTCGGGATGAGCCTGCCCGACTACACGCGCCATTCACCGCGCGTCGCCACAGTCTTGGGCAAGAATCCGGGACCGTTCACCGGCCCGGGTACAAACACATGGCTTGTCGGCACCGCTCGCCATCCGATCCTGCTCGACACCGGGCAGGGTCTGCCGATCTACATGGAGCTGCTGCCGCGCGCGCTTGACGAGCTATGCGGGGCGGAACATATAGACCGCATCGTGCTTACGCATGCCCACATCGATCACATCGGCGGCGTGAAACAGGTCCGCGCGCGATACGGCAATCTGCCCGTGATAAAGCTGCCTTGGCCGGGGCCGGACGCTGAGGCAGGATGCGCAATAGAAGCGATCGGCGACGGCGCGACCATCGAAGGCGAAGGTTTCACGCTTAAGGCCATCCATACGCCGGGTCACGCCCCCGATCACCTGTGCTACTATTTGGCCGAAGAACGCGCCTTGTTCACAGGCGACGTGATTCTGGGAGCGGGTACCACGGTGATACCGGACGATACCGGCGACTTGGGTCAGTATATGGCGTCGCTGCGCCGCCTGCTCGAGCTCGATCTCGAGAGAATCTATCCGGCGCATGGGCCCGTGATCCGTAATCCTCATCAGAAGATCCGCGAATATATCGCCCATCGCGAACTGCGCGAGCGCCAGGTGCTCGATGTGCTCAGCGAGGGCCCGCAGGAAGTAATGAGCATCGTCAAGCGGATCTACACCGACGTGCCCGAGTATCTGCATCAGGCGGCTGGCAGTTCGGTCCGGTCGCACCTCAAGAAACTGCGCAATGAGAACCGGGTGATCGAAAATGGAAGCCGCTGGAGCCTCCGCTAGCCGAATTGCTTTGCGGCTGAGCGCCGTTTGCGCCGCGATTGCGCTGGCGATCGCACCGGCCTTCTGCGTGCTCGCGGACGAGGGCGCGCCATCGATCACCGAGGCCGCGTCACCTGCGGCCGCGCCAGCGCATCCGCCCGACACGTCGCCGGGTGCGGTCGTACCTCCTTCCTCTGGGGTGGCCACTGCCAGTTCCAAGAAGGCATGGAATCCGGTCGCGGAGGCTTCATCATCCGCGATGGCCAGGGGCGAGCCGGCCCGCTTACCAGCCGCCGCAGGATCGGGGGCTGCGCCCATGGTTCCCTCAAGTGCCGCGGCAGGTGCGGAGCGAATGTCCGAGCGTGTCACGTCATCGGCGACCACCGAGATCCCATCGGTTGTATCAGTTGATCCGCCTGCCGCTGTCGAGAAGGATCCCCACTCAGCGCAGCCGAGCGTCACAGAAGGACAGCCAACAAAAAGTACGTCTGCAGAGGCGGCCACCAGCCCAGAGATCGAGGAATACAAGGCTGCGCAGGCAAACACGCCCGGCGCTTCACCGCGCTTCCATTCTCTGCACGAGTTCCTCAATGAGGCCGGCGGCAGCTCACCGATTGGACTGGAGCTGCGCGAAGACTCGGGCAAGCTGACTACGGGCGAGAAGTTCGACGGCTTGGCGATCATGGACGTGCGGGGCGGCAGTCCGGCGGCGAAGGCCGGTTTGCGGCCGGCCCGCAATACCACGCATGCCGTGCTTGAAGGGGCGACGCTGGTCGCCGCATTGGTGTTCCCGCCGGCGATTCTGGCGACTGCGATCCTCGATCAGACGAAAGTCGGCGAAAGCTACGACATGTTGATTGGCGTGGACGGCAAGCGCGTTTACAATCTGATCGATTTCGAGGATCAGATGCGCGACGCGAAGTCAGGCGATATCGTCTATCTGACTATCGTGCGCGGCGGGCAGCGGGTGCAGGTTCCGGTACTAATCCCGCCAGGTGCCGCCTGGGCGTATTGAAGCAGGCGGACTGAGCGGATCGACGGGCCAGTCCGCGATGGTCCGCGTCGTCGTAGCGCGCGCGATGCGCGCCGCATCTCAGTAGTAGTCGACCGGATCGATGCGCCGCTTGGCGCCCCAATAAAAGAGCATGTTTTCCGTCAGTCCCTGCCAGGTGAATGGTCCGGGCGGCATCAGCAGCCGCTTGAACATCGACTTCAGCGAGTAGAACTCCTTGGTGCAGCGCCACACGCCTTCTTCGACTTCCTGCGGCGAGAGGTTCTTGGGGACGAACATGCAGCGGAAGTTGTTGGTGTACATGTCCGCGTCGGGAATGATCACGCGCCCTTCGTCCTCAAGCTGCTGGCGCATCGGAGTGCCCTTGCGCGGCGTGACGGTGTTGAAGAAGGCCTCGGGGGCTCTCACTTCGTGCAGGAAGCGTAGCGTATCGTCGAAAATCCCCGGATGGTCGTTCTCAAGTCCGAACAAGAAATTCAACGAGTAGTAGATTCCGTATTTCTTCAGCTTGCCGAGCAGCTTCTTGTACTGGTCGGCGTGGTTCTGAATCTTGTTCATCGACAGCAGGCTGTCCTGGCTGATCGATTCCACTCCGATATTGACGTGGAAGATTCCCGCCTTGGCGGCGAGTTCGAGCAATTCGTCGTCATGGTTCGAGTTTATCGTCCACAGGCATGAGAAGCGGATGTTGAGCGGCGCGAGCGCACGGAACAGCTCGCGCGCGAACTTGTGCTTGCCGGTGATCTGATCGTCGATGAACTGGAAGCGGCGAAAGCCGGTGATCGCGATGACCTCCCCGATCTCCTTGACGATGTCGCCGATTGGCCGGGTGCGATAGCTGCCATCGTAGAAGACCGGGATCTCGCAGAACGAGCAGCGGTAGGGGCATCCGCGGCTGGCTTGAATCGGCACCGCCTTGAACAGGTAGCGGTTGAGCTTGAGCAGCTCATGGCGCGGGCGCGGGAGGTTCTTGAGGTCGTGGACCTTGTCAGCCTTGTAAACCTGTTTGAGCTTGCCGTCCTGCCAATCGCGCAGCAGCGGCTCCCAGACCAGATCCGCTTCGCCCTGCACGACGGCATCGGCATGTTTGAGCGCTTCGGCGGTTTGCAGGGTCGCATGGAAGCCACCCATCACGACGGGAATGCCGCGGCGGCGGAACTCGTCGCCGAGCTGATAGGCGCGCAGCGACGCGCCGATCGTGGTGGTCATCCCGACCAGGTCCCATCCGCCATCGAAGTCGATGTCTTCCAGACGCTCGTCACACAGCGTGACGTCGAAGTCATCTGGCGTCAGCCCCGCCATCAGCGGGACCATCAAGCCCATGATCAGGCGCCAGCGCGTCTTATGGGGCGTGCCGTCGAGATGGACTGTAGTTGGCTGGACCAACAGAATCCTTGGTTTCTTCATGACTCCTCTACAAACACGGCCGCCCGCGTCAGGCGTGTGTTGGATGTTCCATCTGCCGGGTGGTGATCCACCACAGCGCGCCTGCGAAGAGATAGCTGCCGAGAGCGGCACCCCATGCAAAGAACGGCAGCCAGTTCAGGATCGCCAGCAGCGCAAGCAGGTAGGCGAAATCGCGGCCGCTAAGGCGCTCGACTTTGTCGATGAAGTTGCGCGCGCTCTCGCCACTGACACTTACTGCCCGATTGACCGAAAACGCGGACAGCGCGAAGCCACCCAGCAGCAGCGCCATCAGCCAGAGGTAGATGCCGCTCTGGCTGGTCCGGTAGCATCCGACCATCAAGCCGACAAAAACCGCAACGTGCACGATGTTGTCAGTGAGCTTGTCGAGCCTGCCGCCCGCTTCCGACTCTGCCATCTTGAGCCGGGCCAATTCGCCGTCAACGCCATCGAGCGTCACCGAGACCAGGAACAGCAGCGACGCACCCACGCGCAGCCAGTAACTGGTCGATGCGAACATCAGCGCGATCACGAAACCAAGCGCCGTATTGGCCAGCGTGACCTGGTTGGGGGTGATCGCGGTTCGCGCCAGCCGGTAGCTCAGCCGCCATGAGAGCTTGCGGTCGAGCATCCGCGCCAGCACGCCATCAGAATTGGCCGTCTCATAGCGCAGCGATCGCGCGAGGCGGATTTCCGCCTCCTGTGGATCCTGGGCCCGCCCATCGAGGGCGAAGGGCAGGTCGCCATGGGGCGGGGCATCGCTCGCGCCTTTGCGCATGGCTTCCAGAATCTGGCCGAGTGGACCGGCGGCCATCTCGGCCGACCGATCCTCACCCCAGATGCTCAGTCTAACTAGTTGCGAAGGCGCGGCAGCCGCGGCATCGAGCAGCTGGCGGAGTTGCGAACGCCCGAAGACAAGACTGCCGCGAAAGGCAAGGCATTGGTCGACGGGCGAAGGCGAGGAAGACGAACCGTCCAGCTGATCGAGGGAATCGATGAAACAGACGCGCGGGTCGTTCAGAAAGCCCCCCAAGCTGGCCACCATCCCCTGGCGCTGCTCTGGGCCGGCCTCTATAACGAATCGTTTGAGCCCCGCGCGCTGGCACATAAGAAGCAGGCGCTCCAGAACCGGGCGGCCGAAGATGGGCTGGTTCCCGCGAGAAGCCGCGGCAATTACGGCCGTGTCGATCAACAGTTTCTGCCGGAATGAGACAACGTATTAAGAATCAACGTTCTAAACCAATCGGTCAGTCAAGTCAACGTAACCGCCCGCCAAGCCACCGATAATGGACTCCTGCGCTGTCCCGAATCGCGAATGTTGCGCATCGGTGACCTGCTTCAGGCGAGACCGGATTCGCATGACCAAGTCATCATAGGAGCCCTGCTTGAGCTGATTCTGGATCTGTTGGGTGACGCCGTGCGAGAGACTTTCGCCATCAAGGCTGATATCGGCGATTCGCCATCGGCCGTTGATGCGCTCCATGATGTAGTCGATCTCGACTTGGCCGCTGTTTGGCCGTGTCACCGAGGTTTTGACGATTGTGCCTTGGCGGGACGCCTCTTCGCCGCGGTAGTCGATCTCGAGGCCGGCGAAGAACTCGACCGCGCGTGGATAGGCGACCTTCTCCAGCGTCTCCGTCATCAAAGCGGCGAATCTTGTCCGTTCGGCTTTGTCGAGCCGGCTCCATGTCGAGCCCAGCGCCTGCCGCGACAGCGACGTGATGGCGAGGCTTTGATTGATCGACTCGACTACGTGCGCTCTCTCTCTGGGTTCAGCGACGGTCCCGAGCGCGCGAATCGAATCGATGACCCGACGGACCACGGCTTGGGGCTTCTGGGCGTCGTCGGCAGCGTTAGCTCGCAGCGGCGTACACCACCAGCCGGTTGCGACCGTGAATGCGATGATAACTCGTCCAATACGAATACGAACCAACTCAGGGTCTCCCCGGCAAGCGATCGGCGCGTCTTCACGAGTGAGCCGGATTTGCCGCGATGCGAAGCTGCTTGCGCAACTAGGAAGCCATACGCCGCGCCAGCGCACAATATCGCGGTCGGCCCGACGACTTCTTGCAGTGTCAACTGGCCGAGGTGGAGAGTGTACGCAGCCGCCTGCTATCCTCCCGCACGTGGCGAAGATCGAGGCGCTATTGTTCGATTTCGGGGGGACGCTCGACGTGCCGGGTTGTCATTGGCTCGACCGTTTTCTCGAGCATTACCGCCAAGCCGGTCTGCTGCTGGGCCGCGAGGAACTCGACCGGGCTTATGCGCTGGCGACCGAGGTCGCATACCGGCAGACCGCCGTGCGCCGGATGAACCTGAGCGAGCTGCTTCGTCATCTGGTCGATATGCAACTGGACGAGCTGCTCCAGCGTGGACCGGCGAAACTACGCGCGCGTCTCGCCGAGGCGGGAGCCGCCGGACGCGATCGGCTCGCCGGGCAGATCAGCGGCGGTTTCGTCGCCCAGTCGCGCGCATCGCTGGCGCGGGCGCATAGCGTGCTGTCAAAGCTCGCGTCCCTATATCGTATCGGGGTGGTGTCGAACTTCTATGGCAACCTCGATCGGGTGCTCGATCAGGCCGGGCTTGCGGACTTGATCGACACTGCCGTTGACTCGGTCCAGGTCGATGCATTCAAACCCGATCCGCGGATCTTCGAGGTCGCGCTCGAGCGGTTGGGCATACCGGCATCGCGTGCCGCGATGATCGGCGATTCGCCCGACAAGGACTGCGCGCCGGCCAAGCGGCTTGGCATGGTCACAGTCTGGTTGCGCGGTCCCGATGCTCCGCAGCACGAGAGCTCCGGAGTCGCCGACTATGAGATCAGGAGCCTCGAGGAAGTCGCCGGGCTCGACTGGTAATGGAACTGCAAGGGGCAATAATCGCCGCGGGACGCGGCGAGCGCTTGCGCGCGGGCGGCGTCGAGCTTCCCAAGCCATTGGTCGAGCTCGACGGCATGCCTCTGCTGTCGCGCCAAGCATCCCAAATGATCGCCGCGGGCGCCGAGATTGTGCATGCGGTGGTCAACCGCGAGACCGCACGTCTCATCGAGACTCGCGCGATCGCGCTCCCGCCCGAGCTGCACCTGATCGAGCGCGATACGGCCAGCTCGATGGAGTCGCTATTCACGCTTGGCGAGGTGCTGAGGCCGGGACGATTCGTACTTGCCACCGTCGATGCCATCCTGACCCCGGCGGATTTCGCGGCCTTCGTATCGGAAGCCCTGCGCGCGACCGATTCCGGCGCGAATCCGCGATTTGACGGCGCCCTCGGCGTGGTGCGATGGCGCGGTGATCGGCGTCCGCTGTTTGTCATAAGCGACAATGATGGACGCATCCGCGAACTGGGCGACCGCGAGTCGCAATGGGTCACCGCGGGCGTGTATCTTCTTTCGACGGAGATCTTCGGACTGATCTGGAGTGCGCGAAGCATGGGGCTTGGCGCGATGCGGGAGTTTCTCGCGATGTTGATAACCAACGGGGTGCGCCTCGGTGCAATCCCGGTCGCGCACGCGATCGACATCGATGAGGCCGCTGACCTCGACGCCGCCCGGGTTTTGATTCAATCGCAGGCATCACGGCCATGACTCGAACCGCGCTGGGCGTTTATCGGGAAGCGGAGTTCTCGCCGGGCAAGGTCGAGGCGGACAGGGCCATCCTCGAAGCGGCGCTGAGCGAGCTTCGCGCGTATGGCTTCGCGACTACAACGATCGATCCCGCGCGCTTCGTCTTGACGCCGGCCGGCCGCTTCGACGTGGCGCTCGCGATGTGCCAGGGCGAGCGCGCGCTCAGCCAGCTGGCCGCCTTCGAAGAGGCTGGCGCGCTGGTGATCAACCCCGCGCTAGCGATCCGCAACTGCTATCGCGATCTGCTGAGCGCGGGTCTCAAGCGCGCCGGCGTTCCTATCCCGCATGGCGTGCTGGTCGAAACGGGCAGCGGGTTCGATCAGCGGCTACTTACCGGGCTCGATATCGCGGCCGGAATCTATCTCAAGCGCGGCGACCTCCATGCGCTCACTGACGATGATGTGGTGCGCGTCGACAGCCTCGAAGCGTTGCGCGCGGCGCTCTTAAGCTTTGGCGCGCGGGAGATTAAGCTCGCTTACATCCAGCAGGCTGTGGCGGGACCGTTGGTGAAGTTCTACGGCGTCAGCGGCGGCGAGTACTTCGCGGCGTTGACTGACGATCGCCGGTTTGATGACGGGCTTAGGCGCCAACTGGCGGAGGCCGCCGTCAATGCGGCTGCGGTTTTGGGGCTCGAAGTGTGGGGCGGTGACGCCGTGCTGAATGACAACGGATTCGTGATCATCGATTTCAACGACTGGCCGAGCTTCAGCCGCGTCCGCGACCAGGCCGCAGCCGCAATCGCGCGCCGCGCGGCGCGATTGGCAAGGCGCCCGGGCCGCGAAGCTTCCGGATCCGCAGGAGGTAGGTGAACTGCGACGCCCGATGGCCACATCCAACGGCAAGCTGCCGAAGATCAAGACCGCCATTCCCGGACCGAAGTCGCGCGAAGTGTTCGCCGACGAGGAACGCCATGTCGCGCCCGGTCGGCAACGCATCTCGCAACTGGCGGGAGTTGCGTTCGATCACGGCGATGGCGCCACGCTTACCGACGTTGACGGCAACGTCTATGTCGACTTTTTCGCCGGCGTCGCGGTTGCCAGTCTCGGCCATGGCCATCCGGGTCTCGCCCAGGCGCTCTCGCGCCAGGCTGCGCGGCTGATCGTCGGAACCTTCGCGACGCCCGAGCGCGCCGAAGCTTTCCGCCTGCTCAGCGAAATCGCGCCGGCTGGGCTCAAGCGCGCGCATCTCTACAGCGGCGGCGCGGAGGCGGTCGAAGCAGCATTGCGGCTGGCGCGATCGCGCACCAAGAAGCATGAAGTGGTCGGCTTCTGGGGCGGCTTTCACGGCAAGACCGCGGGCGTGCTGGGACTGATCGGCGACGAATCGAAGCAGGGCTACGGGCCGCTGGAAGGCGGGCGCTATCAGGTGCCTTACGCCGACTGCTACCGATGCCCGTTCAAGCTCGAATACCCGTCGTGCGGGCTGTATTGCGTCGACTTCGCCCGCAAGCAGATCAAGGCGTCGTCGTCAGGCGCGATCGCCGCGATATTGGCCGAGCCGATGCAGGGAACGGCTGGCAACGTGATTCCGCCCGATGACTGGATGCCAGCGATCAAGGACGTCGCAAGCGAGAACGGCGCGATGTTGATCGCGGACGAGATGATCACCGGGTTCGGCCGTACCGGCAAGATGTGGGGCGTCGAACATTCCGGCGTGAAGCCCGATATCGTGACGGTCGGCAAGGGCATGGGCTCAGGGTTCCCCGTCTCGGGCGTCCTGATGGGCGAGGAGCTCAGCAAGGCCGAGCCATTCGCCAAGCCTAGCGCGTCCTCGTCCAGCTACGGCGGCAACCCGCTGGCGGCGGTCGCGCTCGCTGAGACAATCAAAACGATTCAGCGGGACGATCTGGTCGGCAACTCGCGCGAGGTCGGCGCCTTCCTACTCGGCCGACTGCTCGAGTTCACCGAAAAATTCGAGTTCGTCGGCGACGTGCGAGGACGCGGGCTGCTGATCGGGATGGATCTGGTGCGCGACCGCAAGACCCGCGAGCCGCTTGCGCGCAAAGTCACTGAGCTGATCTTTCTCGAATCGCTCAAGCGCGGCCTCGTCACCATGAGCTACTTCCCGCGCGTGCGAATCAATCCTCCGCTGGTGATCACGCGTGCGCAGGCTGAAGCCGGCGCCGCGATCCTCGACGAGGTCTTTACCCACGTTCGCGACCACGTCGATTGGCGGCAAGCCTGACCTGTTCTGAGACCAGCCATGGCAGTCAACCCCGGCAACCCGGGACTCTTTCTCGATCTCGCCGGTACGCTGGTCCGGATGGATTCGAATCGCGAGCTGCCGCTGGAAGACGGCCGGATCAGGGTCGAGCTGATGCCCAACGTCGCAGAGAAACTGCGCCCACTGCGGGACCGTTTGATCCTGATCGTCACCAACCAGGCGGGCATCGCGCGCGGCCGCCTCACGACCGCGCAGGTCGAGGCCGCGATCGCCGAAGTCGATCGCCAACTGGGCGGAATCGTGACGGCATGGCAGATCTGCCCGCATACGGCCGAGGATGCCTGCCGATGCCGCAAGCCCGCGCCCGGAATGATCCACGAGCTGGCGGAGGTCTATGGCGTCGAGCTGACGCAATCGATAATGGTCGGCGATCAGGAAGTCGACGAACAATGCGCGCGGGCAGCCGGCGTCGGCCGCTTCCTGTACGCGCGCGACTTCTTCGGCTGGCCCGCGCCGTCGCCTTAGCCGATTTGCGGCGCAGCGAAGCTCAGCGAGACGTCGATGGCGTGAGATCCTTCGCTGCTCTCAGGATGACGACGGAAGGGCGCCTCCGTTGGTCGTCATTCTGAGCGGAGTCTGCGCAGCGAAGAATCTCATGCCACGAAGCCGTGTATGTGCCCGGCTTCTCGGCATATTCACCAGATAGATTCCTCGCTGATCAGCACCGGGTAGCTAGCGCCAAGGAGGTCCCGCAAGACCTAGCCGGTGCTGATTGCGCCATCAAAGGAAGGCGTTCGCGCATTCATAGTGCCAGTTGGTTCGTTTTGTCGTTTCGAACCGTCTGAGTTCGCACCCGATTACTTGTGGAGTCTGCTTTGAATTGTAAAATACTGTCTTCTTGGTTCTGACCGCATTCGTCAGCGAACTGAACAGCGGAAGGTAATCTTTGCCGCCAAAGAAAACGACTTCTTCGTCTGTATGGTCTGGCAACATGCGGAAATCACGATAGATATCTGCCTTTCTCCGGCGCTTATACGTTTCCGCACTCTGGCGAAACGTGATGTCGTAGTACGGTGTTAGAAAGTCCGCCGCGATCAAGCCCCATCCTGCGGAGAGGATGTAGACCTTCCGCAAGCCAAAGCGATCTACGAGACGCTTGTAAATTTTGTTTTCGTAGAGCTGATACGCGAGATAGAGCCCGAGAGGGTTGTCTTCCTCTTGTTCGTTATACCTCAGCAGCACATTTCGCCACGACACCCCTGTGTCGGACAGATCGTCGGGCCGGGCATATTCACGAGCGGGATCGGAGGGGGCGGCCAGCG
>JBGPUE010000025.1:0-36516 GCA_041491005.1 Binataceae bacterium (SeqCode)
CCGAAGTTGCGGCGTCGGCCGTTGTACTGGGGGCGGTTCTGCTCGGTTTGATTTTCCATACCGCCAGTCCACGCTGCCTCGCGCTCGATCAGGCGCGCCGGGTGCGCGACGCGATTGGGAGCGGGGCGCTCGCCGTGGGTGTATTCGTATCTCCCGAGCGCCGACAGGTCGACCAGATACGGCGCGCTCTTTCCCTGGACATGCTGCAATTCGCCGCTGGGGCGGGCGAGATATTCGAGGCATGGCCCGTGCCAGTAATCCGCGCTTGTGCTGTGACGAGAGGCGCGCCGATCGCGCAGCCGGGCGCGCCCAACTATCTGCTGCTAGACAGCGCCGATTCCAATCGCCACGGCGCGCGGATGCGGATCGCGCTCGACGCTCTGCACGGACTCGACCTCAGCCGCGCCTTCATCGCCGGCGGACTCACGCCGGAGAATGTAGCCGCGGTGGCTGCGCTTGGCCCGTACGGCGTCGATGTCGCCAGCGGCGTCGAATCGGTGCCGGGCATCAAGGATCCTGACAAGATGAGGAGCTTCATCCGCAATGCGAAGTCTGCCCGATAGCCGCGGACGCTTCGGCGAGTTCGGCGGCCGTTACGTCGCCGAGACCCTGATGCCGGCGCTGCTCGAACTCGAGGCAGCCTACAAGGCTGCGCGCCGCGACGCGAAATTCCGCGCCGAACTGGATCGCTACTCGCGCGAATTCGTCGGCCGCCCGACACCGCTGTACTTCGCGGCGAACCTCACCGCACGTTTGGGCGGCGCGCGCATTTATTTGAAGCGCGAAGACCTCTGCCATACCGGCGCGCACAAGGTGAACAACACGCTGGGGCAGGCGCTGCTAGCGGCGCGAATGAACAAGGAGCGCATCACGGCCGAGACCGGCGCGGGCCAGCATGGCGTCGCGACGGCGACGATGGCCGCGCTGCTGCGCCGCCAGTGCGAAGTCTTCATGGGTTCGGTCGACATCGAGCGCCAGGCGCTCAACGTCTTCCGCATGAAGCTGCTCGGCGCGAAGGTGACGCCCGTCGAGTCCGGCAGCCGCAGTCTCAAGGACGCGATGAACGAGGCCTTGCGCGACTGGATCACCAATGTCCGTAACACCTATTACCTGATCGGAACGACCGCCGGGCCGCATCCTTACCCGATGATCGTGCGTGACTTCCAGTCCGTGATCGGGACCGAGGCGCGCAAACAAATCTTGAAGCATGAGGGCCGGCTGCCCGATGTGCTGCTCGCGTGCGTCAACGGCGGCTCGAACGCGATCGGGCTCTTCTACCCGTTCATCAAAGACGAGAGCGTGCGAATGGTCGGCGTCGAGGCCGCCGGGCTCGGGCTCAACGGCCCGTCGCATGCGGCGACACTCACGCTGGGCAACGTCGGGGTGCTGCACGGGAATCGCACCTACCTGCTGCAGGACGAACTCGGCCAGATTCGCGAAACGCATTCGATCGCGGCCGGGCTTGACTATCCGGGCGTCGGTCCCGAGCATGCGTGGCTAAAGGACAGCGGCCGCGCGGAGTATGTCGCGGTGACAGATGCCGAGGCGCTGGCCGCGCTGAAGCTGCTGTCTGAAAACGAAGGAATCATCCCGGCGCTGGAGAGCGCGCATGCGGTAGCGCATGCGGTCAAACTTGCGCCGGCGCTCGCACGCGATCAGATCATGATCGTCAATTTATCGGGTCGCGGCGACAAGGACATGCATAGCATCGCGCGTTCACTGGGGGTCAGTCTGAACTCATAATGGGGAAGCACTCAGGCAGAATCGCGGCGCGCTTCCGCCAGCTTCGCCGCGACGGCCGAGCCGGCTTGATTCCGTTCGTGGTCGCCGGCGATCCGAATCTCGCCAGGACGCACGAGCTGGTGCTAGCGATGGAGCGTGCGGGGGCGGATCTGATCGAGTTGGGCGTGCCGTTCTCCGATCCGATGGCGGATGGACCGGCGAATCAGCGCGCGCTGGCGCGCGGTCTGGCGGCGGGCGCATCGCTCAACGCCATCCTCTCGCTGGTCAAAGATCTGCGGGCGCAGACAGAAATTCCGATAGTGCTGTTCGGCTATTACAACCCGATCCTTCATTATGGATGCGAGCGGCTGTGCCGCGACGCCGCCGCCGCCGGCGTCGATGGGCTGCTGGTCGTGGACCTGCCGCCGGAAGAGGCGGCCGAGCTTGGCCGTCCGGCGCACGCCGCGGGACTCGACCTGATTCATATGCTGGCGCCGACCACGCCGCTGGAACGCAGCCGCCGGATCGCGCGCTCGGCCAGCGGCTTCCTGTACTATGTTTCGGTGACTGGCGTGACTGGTGCGCGCGATCACGTCGGCGGCGACGTCGAGGAGCAGGTGCGCGAGTTGCGAACCGTCACCGACCTGCCAATTTCGGTCGGGTTCGGCATCTCGACTCCCGCACAGGCCGCGCAGGTCGCATCGTTCGCCGATGCGGTCGTGGTCGGCAGCGCGCTTTCGTTGTTGATCGAACGTCACAGCGCGGCCGGGGATGAGGTCGAGAAAGTAGCCGGCCTCGTTGGCGCGATGAAGGAAGCGATGAACGGTGTAAGGCGCAGTGCGAACGCATCCGCGGCCCATCCCGCCGCCTCCAAGTAGCCATGGGAGCGACCGATTCGAATTCGACCAGCGGCCCGCAGCGACCGATCGAGTCGCCGCCCGAGGACATTTGGGTCAAATGCCTGAACTGCCGCGAAATCGCGTTTCGCAAGGAAGTCGAGCGCAACCTCAACGTATGCGGCAAATGCGGCCATCATTTCCGGCTCACCGTCGAGCAGCGGCTGGCCGTCACAGCCGACCGCGGCTCGTGGCGCGAAGTACTCGCCGATCTGCGCGGCGGCGACCCGCTGGGCTTCGTCGACAGCCGGCCCTACCCGCAGCGGCTCAAGCAGGCGCGCGAGCGCGCCGGTCGCGAGGATGCGATCGTGATTGGCACCTGCACGATCGAGAAGGTTCGCACGGCGCTGGGCGTCATGGACTTCAACTTTCTCGGTGGCAGCATGGGCGTGGTGGTCGGCGAGAAGGTTGCGGCGCTGTTCGAGCTTGCCGATAAGCGCCGATTGCCGGTGGTGATCTTGGCGGCCTCGGGTGGCGCGCGGATGCAGGAGGGTGCGCTGTCGCTGATGCAGATGGCGAAGGCCGCGGCCGCGATCACGCGCCATCGCGACGCTCGCCTCGCATACATCTCGGTGCTGTGCGATCCCACTACCGCCGGCGTCGCGGCGTCGTTCGCGATGCTAGGCGATCTCAACATCTCGGAGCCGGGGGCGCTAGTCGGATTCGCAGGACGACGCGTGATCCAGCAGACGACAAACCAAGAGCTGCCTGACGATTTCCAGACGGCGGAATTCCTGCTCGCGCACGGGATGCTCGATGCGATCGTGCCGCGCGCCGAAATGAAGCACCGGCTCGCCCAGACGCTCACCGCGCTGCGCCAGCGCGCCACCGGGCGGTCGACGGTCAAGCGGAGTCGCCGAAAGTCCAGATAGCGCGAGCTGACCCGCTCAAACGCGACTTTAGATCGCTACATCACGCGCGTAAAATACGCGAATCGTGGGCCAGCTCGATCAGACCCTCAACTGGCTCTATTCGCTCGAGGCGCGCGGCGAAATCTACAAGCTCGAGCGGATGGAACGTGCGCTGCGGCTGATCGGTAATCCGCATCTGCGGCTGGATGCGATCCACATCGCCGGCACCAAGGGCAAGGGTTCGGTTGCCGCGATGCTCGACTCATGCCTTCGCGCCGCCGGCTATCGATGCGGGCTTTACACCAAGCCGCATCTGGTAAATCTCGCCGAGCGGACGCGGATCGACGGCGCAGAGATTCCGGCGCGCCTTCTGCTTGGCTATATCGAGCGCCTGCGCGGCATTTACGAGCGTGCCGGACTGGCGCTGACCTTTTTCGAATTCACCGTCGCGCTGATGTTTCTATATTTCGAGGAGGCGCACGTTGAGCTTGCGGTGATCGAGACCGGGCTCGGTGGCCGGCTCGATTCGACCAATGTCATTCGTCCGCTGCTGAGTGTGATCACGCCGATCGGCTTCGATCATATGGAGTATCTTGGCTACACGATCGCTTCGATTGCGGCGGAGAAAGGTGGGATTATCAAGCCCGGCGTTCCGGTCGTAGTCGGCGCGCGCGAGCCCGATGCGCGCGACACGCTCGCTTCAATCGCCGATCAGCGCGGCAGTGCCGTGCGGATGATGGACCGCGAGTTCTCTTATCGCTCTCATGCTCCCGCGCATCGGCTCGACTACCAGGGACTGGGGCTGACGCTCGCGGATGTCGAGCTGGGGCTGGCCGGACCGTTTCAGCATGAGAACGCCGCCGTCGCGCTGGCGGCAATCGAGGCGCTGCGCGCGCAGGGATGGCGAATCGACGAAGCCGCGATCCGCTCAGGATTGTGCGAGGTCTGCTGGCCGGGGCGCTTCGATATCGTTGCCCGCAACCCGACGGTGATTCTCGACTGCGCGCATAACGAGTTGAGCATCGAGGCGCTGCTCGAAACGATCCGGGTCGAGATGGGCGCCGATGTTCGCCCGCGGCTGGTATTCGGTTGTCTCGCCGACAAGGACTACGCGCGGATGGCGGCGATGCTGGCGCCGCGAATCAAGGACGTCACGCTCACGCGCGTCAAGCCGAAACGGCCGCTGGATCCCGAAAATCTCGTTGCGCACTTCGCGCCACATGTCCCCACCCGCGTAGTCCGCGAGCCGCTGGAGGCGATCGCGCGGGTTGTTGAGGAAAGCGGGCCCGGCGAGGTTGTGCTGGTGGCGGGGTCCGTGTATTTGATCGGCGAGATTTACCCTTATTTTCTGGCCCGCGCGGGCCGCCGGGGGTTGTTTCCTGAAGCTGCCGTGTAGAGCGCTGAGTCTCGTCGCGTTTGTCCTCGTCGTGTTGTTCGCATCGGACGCCGGCGCGCAAAACGGTCTCGGCCTGCCCCTAAAGCTCAGCGGTTCGCACGATGGCAAAGTCGAAGTCAGCGGCCGCGAATTCATTTACGACGCGAAGAGCGATACCTTCATTGTCAAGGGCGACGCGGCGCTGAGCCAGCAGACGTCGCATCTCACGGCCGACGAGCTCGAATTCCGCCGCAAGCAAAGCGAAGCGACCGCCACTGGCAATGTCCGCTTCAACGATCCCGAATCGCAGATCACCGCCTCGCGCGCGCAACTGAACACGCAGGATGAGACCGCTGAGCTGAGCGACGCGAAGCTCAAAGCGATGGAGGGGACTTACTACCTCGCCGGCAAGCGGATCACGAAACTGCTCGGGCAGAACTACAGCGTTAACGACGGATTCTTCACCACTTGTGGGTGCGAGAGCGGGCGGCCAGCCTGGAGCATCAGCGCGCATGAAATCGACGTCCATCTGGGCGGACGCGGCACGGTCAAGGATGCGCGTTTCAACGTGCTGGGCGTTCCGATCCTGGCGTTTCCGTACGCGGCGTTTCCAGCCAATAGCGAGCGGCAGACCGGACTGCTGGGTCCGCGTATCGGCCAGTCGCGGTTGCGCGGCCTCCAGTACTTGCAGCCGTTGTTCATCAATATCAACCGCAGTCAGGATGCGACGGTCGCACTCGACGTGGAAACCGCGGCCCGCGTCGGCGCCTTCGGCGAGTACCGCATCCGCAATGGGCCCGATGACTACTTGCGCGTCACTGGTGGCATCCTCAACGAATCGATCCGCAAGAATCCCGAATCCGACGTAATCGACAACCAACTTGCCGATCCGCATATCCCGACCAATCGATGGAGCGTGATCGGCGAGTTCCGCGAGCATCTGACCCCAAACCTGACGGCTTTCGGCGACGCAGTGTCGAACAGCGACAGCCTCTATCTTCGCGAGATCAACGTCTACGGGCTATCCAGGGGGTACGGCAGCAACTTCACCACGATGCGCGCCGGAGAGTCGCACTTTGGCCTGTTGCAAAGCTTCGACAATGCCTTCTTGCGCGTGCGGGGCACTTGGAATCAGGACCTGATCCAGCCGCAGACCTTCGCGCTTCAGCAGTTGCCCGAGGTTCTGCTGAGCGGCCGGCAGAAGTTGCTGGGCGGTCTGGCGTACGCCGACTATGACGTACAAGGCACGAATTTCTGGCGCAGCACAGGCGTTCAGGGCTCCCGGCTCGACATCAATCCGCGCGTCACGGCGCCGTGGCGGCTGGGCGACTACGTTTATGGATACGGCACGGTCGGCGCGCGCGAGACGGTCTACGACACATCCGGGCACAACATCACGGTCACTCCGGTCGGCACGGCCGGGCTGACTAACAACAACGGGCTGTCGCTGGGAGCGCTGGGCCAGGGCGGGCTGCAGGATCGCCGAATGATCTACGCGGGCAGCGGCATGGCCACCGTCATCCAGAAGATCTATGACGTCAAGTGGCGGCGGCTGCGGCGCCTCAAGCATACGATCGAGCCATTCGCGAACTACAACTGGGTGCCGACCGTCAATCAGAGCGATCTGCCGCTGTTCGATCAGGTCGATCGTGTCAATCCGCGCAGCCTTGTCACCTATGGCGGGGTATCAAGGATCTTCGCTCAGTATGGCGACGAATCCGAACGACCGTCGCAGGAGCGGCGCGAACAGGACGAGGCGGAGAACGAGAACCTTAACGGGCTCGGCCCGGACGCGCCGGTCAGTTATAGCGGCCCGCGTACCCAGGTGAGCGAACTCGCGCGCCTGACGCTGCTGCAGGCATATGATGTTACCCACCCGGTGACCAGCGGCGGCGCGCGCCTGTCGGATATTCAAGCCAATGCCAGCCTGTTCCCCACCAATGTGGCATCGATGGGTTCGCAAGTCGCGTACAGCCCAAGCGAACGCAAGGTCACCTATTCCAGCATATACCTGAACCTGCGGCCGCCATGGGAGCAGCTCAAGGCACCCAAGCTTTCGATGGGCCGCTCGCTGGCCGGCGGCTCGTTCGTGCAGATCGCTTATAACTTCTTCGGCGGGCGCTTCACCAGCGAGTCAGTCTTGATCCGCGCCTATTACGAAATGTTCGATCGCGTGGGACTCTACTACGCCCCCAACTACAATCTCGCCGACGGATCGCTGCTCTCCAGCGAATACGGCGTGCGATTCAAGTCGATATGCGATTGCTGGGCAGTCGATCTTGGCGCGACCGACACCGTCAACCCGAACGAAGTGCAGTTTCAGTTCCAGATCACGCTGGGCGGAATCGGGTCGTTCGGGCGCAATCCGTTCGGCATTAATCCCTTCCGCCCCAGCTCGCGTCCGGGCGTCTTCAGTTCGCAGCAGTTCTAACCCGGCGGAGCCACGCCACCCCTGCAGATCGCCGCGTGCCTGCAAGTGCGCGACGGAGCATGTACCTCTGCGTCAGGTGCCGGGCCAGACGTAGAGCACCGCGATGTCCGCGGCCACCCACAGGATCAGCGAAGCCAGCAGCTGGCGGTCCTTGAGCAACAGCCGCGACGGGTCGCCACCCTCGCCGTGGCGCTGCACCAGAAAGAGGTAGCGCAGCAGTCCGAAGGCGACGAACGGCACCGTCAGGTAGAGATTGTGCGTATGTAGCTTGCTCTCCACTTCCGGCGAGACCGTGTAGATCATGTAGGCCACGAGCGTCGCCGCGCTGATTACAGAGAGCATCTGATCGATTAGCGCGGCACTATAGTCGGAGAGCGCGCTGCGATGATCGCTCGCGGCCACGCCGAGCACTGCCAGTTCGCTGCGCCGTCGCGCCAGCGCGAGCATCAGGGCCAGCAGGAAGGTCGTGAAAATGAGCCACGGCGAGACTTCGACGCCGATCGCAACGCCGCCCGCATACGCGCGCAGCACGAAGCCGATCGCGATCGCGATCACGTCGACAATCACAACGCGTTTGAGCGCGGCCGAGTACAGGTATTGCAGCATGAGGTAGAGAATCACGATTGCCGTGAACCCCTGCCCGAGCATCAGGCCCGGGACGACGCCGAGTACGACCAGCGCGATCCCAAAGCGCACGGCATCGCGGGGCCGCAGCTCGCCGCTGGCCAGTGGCCGTTTACGCTTGGCCGGATGTGCGCGATCTGCGTCACGATCGGCGAGGTCGTTGAACACATATCCGGCGCTCGAAATCGCGCAGAACACCGCGAATGCGATCCAGGCCAGGAAGAAGTCGCGCGGATGGAACATCCGCTTGCTGAAGACCAGCGCCGCGAGCACGACGCCGTTTTTGATCCATTGATGAGGCCGCGCCAGCGCGATCAACGCGCTCAGCGCGCCGCGTGACGCCGCCGCCTCGCGCATCTCAGCCTCGCGTGCCATGGCAGTCTTGTACCGGTTGCGTCGCGCGCCGGACAAGTACCCGTGCGCCCAGCCAGCGCCCGAGCGCAGGTTGACTTGCCAACACACCGGCGTGCGGTATCCTCAACCGTCGTGGGCAGACCGTCGGCCAAGGATCGAAAACCATACGATATCGAGGCGATCACCGACGTTGCGGTGAGAGTGTTCCTCGAACGCGGCTATGATGGCAGCTCGATCGAACAGGTTGCACGCGCCGCAGGCATCACCAAGTCGAGCATCTACTATCACGTCGCGGGCAAGGAGGAGTTGCTGGCGCGCGGCGTGGGCCGGGCGTTCGATGCCCTGTTCGCCGCGCTTAACGAGCCGGGTGCGACCACTGGCGCGCATGCGGATCGGTTGCGCCATGCGATCCAACGCACGATCGAGGTCACGGTGCAACGCATGCCCGAGGTCGCGTTACTGGTGCGCGTGCGCGGTAACACCGCCGCCGAGCGCCGAGTTCTCGAACGTCGCCGCGAGTTCGATCATCTGATCGCGCAGATCGTCGCGGAGGCTGCGCGCGCGGGCGCGATTCGTGCCGACATCCAGCCGCGCCTGGCGACGCGGCTAATCTGGGGAATGCTCAACTCGATCACCGAATGGTACCGCCCCGACGGGGAGCTCAGCGCCCGGGATATCGCGGACGCGGTCTTCAAGTTGATCTTCGAGAGTATCGGCCATGGCGTGGGGGCTAGTCCTGACAATATCGACCGCTAGGTCGATTTACCCAATAAGTGAAGGCGCGCAGACGACGCGAGCGGATCGGCCTAAGGATTCGATTTAATTAACTTAAAAGGCCGTTAGCTCAGTTCGTGGTTGACGCATCCGGACACCTCAGCCTATAAATCAACCAAGTGGTCGATTTAGCGAGGAGCGGCGAATGACGCAATCAATGATTCCCCGGGGCGGGTTTGAAGAACCGCCGCCGATCGAACAGCCCAATATCTTCCCGATGGAATGGCGGGTTGAAACGCCCAAGCTCGCCGACATCTACGAGCGCGCCAAGCTCGAGGGGTTCAACCCGTCGTCGATTGCCTGGAACACGCTCGATCCGAACGCGTGGAGCCGCGAGCAGCGCGTCTCGATGATGTACTGGTTTGCGCTGCTGTCGAACTTCGATGCCTCTGGTCCGGCGGTCTTCGCCAAGGCCATGATTCACGCGTACGAGACGCACGAGGAAGACCCGATTCGCAAGTGCTTCTTTTCGATCACGCGCGACGAGCAGAACCACGAGGAGTGCTGCGGGCGTGCGATCCAGGCGCTGATGCCCGGTGGGCCGCAGAACTTCGAGCCGCAGAGCGACCTCGAGCGCGCCGCGCTCAACAATATCGCGTGGCTGTACCACAACGGCGGCCGCTACTGGAGCGGCTATTCGCGCTCGCTGGGCCGCTATCCTCTGGCGGTGCTGTTCACCTCGTTCATGATGGGTGAGGTCGCCTCATCGACGCTGTTTCGCGGCATGGCGAGCAACGCGCGCCATCCGGTCTATCGCGACATGTTCACCAGGATTGGCCGTGACGAAGCCCGCCATCTGCAGATTTGCATGAATCTGCTCGAGAAGGATTGGCCCGGGCTGACCGACGAGCATCGCAGCTTCGTGACCAAGCAGTTGCGCGCGGGATTCGTGTTTCTGTCGATGGTGCTGTGGGAGCCGCGCGCGCAGCAGTTCTGGCAACTTCCCGATTACTTCCTCGACAACCATCGCGTGCTGATCGAGATCGCGCGGCAAGCCGGCCTCGGCGTACTCAGCGTCGATGAGCAGGCGGACAACTGGCGGTTGGCGATCGCGCGCGTGCGTCGGCTGATCGAGCGCTGGGGAATCGAGTTCCCGGCGATTCCTGAGCTGGATATCGAAGGTGTCGATGTCGGCGAAATCAGCGCCGAGGACATCATCCCGGTCTTCTGATCCCGATCCCGGCGCGGCTGTCGGCACGGCCCAAATGGTAGTAAAGATGCGGGCAGGGTCTGTCGTGGGGAGACTTTAGCCATGCAAGTCGAGATAGCCCTTGCCAATGGTGTCGCCGAGATCGTCCTCAATCGGCCCGAGAAGATGAACGCGATGGGCGACCTGATGGTCGGCGACATCACGTCGCATCTGGAAACTGCCGAGGCGGCCGGCGTGCGCGCTGTCATCTTTCGCGGCGAAGGTCCGGCGTTCTCGGCCGGCCGCGATATTGCCGGCGTCGATCCCGCCACCGACGACGCCGAGGCGGTGCTGGGCGGGGTGTTCAACAAGCTGGTGATGCGCGTCGCGAATTTTCCTGCGCCGACTTTCGCGGCTGTGCAGGGCGCATGCCTGGGTGCCGGACTTGGCCTGGCGCTGGCATGCGACGTCGTCTACGGCGCCGACGACGCGAAGTTCGGCTCGCCTTTCGCGCGCATCGGCGCGGTGCTTGATTCGGGCGGCCACTCGTTTTTCGTGCAGCGGCTGGGAACTCATCGTGCGCTTGAATTGATCTACACGGGCACGCTGATTTCCGGGCGCGAGGCCGCCGAGCTGGGCTTGATCAACCGCAGCATCGAATCCGGCAAATTGCTGGAGACGGTGCGAGCGATGGCTGCGAAGGCCGCCAGCGGACCGACTGCCGCTTTCATGCAATCCAAGCGCATCGTACGGCGCATCGAAGAAGCGGGGCTCGGGCTGAGCGAAGTGCTTGCGCTCGAAGCGAAGGCGCAGGCCGCCGCCTCGCGTACGCAGGACTATCGCGAGGGCTTTGCGGCCTTCCAGCAGAAGCGCCCGCCCAGGTTCATCGGCAAATGAGCGATCGCGCGATGATTTGAGCGATGGACGCGATCAACTTCGAAACTCATCCGGATCGCTATCGCCATCTGAAGCTCGAAGCCGACGGTAGTCAGGCTTCGATCAAGCTCAAGGTCGACGAAGGGGGCGGCTTGCGCCCCGGCTATCAGCTCAAGCTCAACTCATACGATCTCGCGGTCGATATCGAACTCGCCGACGCAATCCAGCGCCTGCGCTTCGAGCATCCGGAAGTATCGGTGGTGACGATCACCAGCGCGACCGAAGGGACGTTCTGCGCGGGCGCGAACATCTTCATGCTGGCCAGCTCCGAGCATGGCTTCAAGGTCAACTTCTGCAAGTTCACCAACGAGACGCGGCTGGCGATGGAAGAAGCTAGTGCGCTCAGCGGCCAGCGTTACGTCGCTGCGATCAATGGCATCGCCAGCGGCGGCGGCTACGAGCTCGCGCTGGCATGCGATCAGATCCTGCTGGTCGATGATCGCCGCTCGGCGGTCAGCCTGCCCGAGATTCCGTATCTTGGCGTGCTGCCCGGCACCGGCGGGCTGACGCGATTGATCGACAAGCGCAAGGTGCGCCGCGACCTCGCCGATATCTTCGTGACACTGGCCGAGGGGGTGCGCGGCGAGCGCGCACTCAAGTGGGGGCTGGTCGATGCGATCATACCGCGCTCGGGTTTCCTCGCCGGCGTGAATGAACATGTCGCGCGCATGGTTGCGCGCGATCCCGCGCGATCGGCGCGGCGCGGCATCAAGCTCGACGCGCTCAATCCGGCCGTAGAGGAGACCGAGATCCGCTATCGTCATGTCACGCTGAAGTTCGACCACAGGCGGCGCCTCGCGAAGATCGTGATCGACGGACCGGCGAGCGTCGACCAAATCCCAGGCGAAGCATCGGATCTCGGCGCGGACTGGTATCCGATCCGGATGCTGCGCGAGCTGGACGACGCTATTTTACGTCTGCGCTTCAACTATCCGGAGATCGGGCTCGTTCTGCTCAAATCGCGAGGCGATCTCGGTAAGGTGCTCGCACTCGACGCAACCCTCGATGCGCGCCGCTCCGACTGGCTGGTAAACGAGACGCTCCTGCTGATGCGCCGCGCATTCAAGCGGCTCGACCTGACCGCGAAGAGCTTGTTCGCGGTCATCGAAAAGGAGTCGTGCTTCGCTGGCTTCCTGCTAGAAGGCGTGCTCGCCGCCGATCGCGCCTACATGCAAACCGGTGCGCGGATCGCGACCAGCGCACTCAATGGCGGTTCGTTTCCGATGGTGCATGGACTGACGCGGATGCAGGCGCGTTTCCTCGGCGATCCCGCGCGTGCGGAAGAGCTATGCCGTGCGCACGTCTTCGATGCTGCGGCGGCACTCGAAGCGGGACTCATCACGAGTGCGCCCGATGAGCTCGATTGGAACGACGAGCTGCGAATTGCCATCGATGAACGGCTGTCGCTGTCGCCCGATGCGCTCACCGGAATGGAAGCGAGCCTTCGCTTCGGCGGCCCGGAGACGATGGAGAGCAAGATCTTCGCGCGGCTCTCGGCATGGCAGAACTGGATCTTCCAGCGCCCCAACGCGGTCGGCGAGCGCGGCGCGCTCAAGCTTTATGGTCAGCCGCAAAGCCCGCAGTTCGACTGGCGCAGGACCTGAGTGTCGTGGCTCGAAGAAGAAACCAGTTCCGGAGACATGACAGACAACCACCAACTCCGTTGTATCCGGCCGAGCACGACCCGGCCCTGGTGGGCACGTTCGGGCCAGCGCCAAGGGCTGTCGACAAGCTGATGCGGTTGCTTCGGTGGTTCAACAGGGGACGCAAGCGGCGCTAGACAGAATCAACTACGGGGGTAGTGATGCCAGCTGAGATTCCCAACAACGTCGATCTCGGAAGCGACCCGCAATTGCAGCGCGCGCTCGCGACTTGGCATCCGCATTTCCTGCGCTGGTGGTCCGAGGTTGGGCCGGTTGGCTTCGACACCTCGGAAATCTATCTGCGCACCGCGATTAGCGCCTCGGCCGATGGCTGGGCCAACTACGGATACGTGCGAATGCCAGAGTACCGCTGGGGAGTGTTCCTCGCGCCGCAGACCGATCGCAAGATCGGCTTCGGCGACCATCCTGAGGCCGACGCGTGGCAGCAGGTACCGGGCGAGTATCGCAAGGAACTGCGGCGCATCATCGTAACGCAGGGTGACACCGAGCCGGCCTCGGTCGAACAACAGCGCCATCTGGGCGCCACAGCGCCGTCGCTATACGACCTGCGCAATCTCCTCCAGGTCAACGTCGAAGAGGCGCGCCATCTGTGGGCGATGGTCTACCTGCTCCATCGCTACTTCGGGCGCGATGGCCGCGAAGAGGCCGACGAGCTGCTCGAGCGCCGCAGCGGCCATCGGGACCATCCGCGGCTGCTCAATGCGTTCAATGCGCCGATCCGGGATTGGCTCGATCTATATTGCTTCTGCATGTTCACCGATCGCGACGGCAAATATCAGCTCGCGGCGCTGGCCGAGAGCGGCTTCGATCCGCTCGCGCGTACCACGCAGTTCATGCTCACCGAAGAGGCATTTCACATGTTCGTCGGCGAAAGCGGCATCCAGCGGGTGGTGCAGCGCACCGCGCAACTGATGGCCGAATCAGGCCGCGAGGATGTGCACGCGCTGGGCGCGATCGATCTCGCCGTGGTGCAGAAGTACATCAATCTTTGGTACTCGCAGAGCCTCGACTTGTTCGGCAGTGAAGATTCAAGCAATGCCGCCACCTACTTCGCAGGCGGGCTGAAGGGCCGCTATCGCGAAAGCTCACCGCGCGTCCATTCCGACCATCGCGCGCTGGAGGGCGACTACGAGCTGCGCAAGCCCGACGGTGCAGTCGAACGGATCGCGCTGCGGCGCGCGATGAACGTGATCCTGCGCGATGACTACGTGCGCGACTGCGCGCGCGCGCTCAAGCGCTGGAACCAGGAACTCGAAGCGCGTGGTTTGGGCGCGCGGCTGTATCTGCCCGCGGCGACCTTCAATCGCGGCATCGGCGCGTTCGCCGGCATTTCGTGCACGCCGGATGGACAGATCATCCCGGCCGACGAGTACACCCGCGGAACGCCGCAATGGCTGCCGACCGAAGAGGATCGGGCTCGCGTCGCTGGAGTGCTGACGCCGGTGCATGAGCCGGGCAAGATCGCGGGATGGATCGCGCCGCCCGCGCGCGGCATCAACGGCCAGCCGCTGGACTTCGCCTACGTGCGAGTCGCCTGAGAAATAGCCGCTCGGCCGCCCTCGATCTTTTCGACCCGCTCGTTTAATTTGGGCGGGCGGGCCGACGCCCGCCTACAACGATGGGCGAAGTATCTCAAGAAAAGACCGGACCGAACGCCACGGTCGATACCGAGGGGCTGCGCCGGTTTCTCCGCGAACGCAAGCTCGGTGCGGCCGACGACCTGCGCGTCGAGAACATCTCGTTCGGCCACAGCAACGAGGTTCATCTCGCGCATTTCGAGGGCAAGCATTGGGCGCTGCGCCGTCCGCCGCGCGGACCGCTGCTGCCGACCGCGCATGATGTAATGCGTGAGTATCGCGTGCTGAGCGCGTTGCAGGACACGCCGGTGCCGATCCCGCGCGTGTACGCCGCTTGCGACGACCCATCGTACATCGGCGCACCGTTCTACCTGATGGAGTACATGCAGGGCGATGTGATTCGCGCCGAGACGCGCGGCACTTTTGCGACGACCCCCGAGAGCCGGCGCAAGGCCAGCGAGGCGATGATCGATCTGCTGGTCACGCTACAGGAGGTCGATTGGCGCGCGGTTGGGCTCGAAGGTTTCGGCCGTCCCGACGGCTATCTGCCGCGCCAGCTCAAAAGATGGGTGAGCCAGTTGCAGGGTGCGACCGCGATTACGGCCGCGACCCGCCCGCTGCCGGTGATGGGGCAGGTCGCGCAATGGCTCGGGCAGCGGATTCCCCAGTCGCTGCCCGCTACGATCGTGCATGGCGACTTCAAGTTGGACAACGTGATGTTTGATAGTGGCGGCGACGCGAAGGTGATTGCGGTCCTCGATTGGGAGATGTCCACGATCGGCGATCCGCTCGCCGATCTCGGATGGCTGCTGTCGTACTGGAAGGAACCGGGCGAGACCGGGCAGCGCGGCGTGACGAACGCGGTCACAACCGAGCCGGGCTTTATGACGCGGCGTGAGATGCTCGATCGCTACGAATCGAGGACCGGGCGGCGCATGAGCGATTTCGCCTTCTACGAGGCGTTCGCGATCTTTAAGCTCGCGATCATCATGGAGGGCAGCTACTCGCGCTTTATCCGCGGCCAGACCGACGATCCGATGTTTGCCGCGATGACCGAGCGCGTGCCGGAACTGGCCGACGCGGCGTGGGCGGTATGCCAGGCGGCGCGCTGAGCGAGGAGACACATGGAGCCCTACAGGTTCATCGAAGTTGACGATCCGGAGCCGGCGATCCGGCGCATCTCACTCAACCGTCCCGAGAAACGCAATGCGCTTTCAAACCGGCTGCGCGGCGAGCTGTTCGACGCGCTGCGCAAGGCCGACGCAGATGCCGCGATCGGCGCCATCATCATTCGCGGCAACGGCCCATGCTTCAGCGCGGGTTATGACCTCGCGCAAGATCCGGCCGAAGCGCTGCCACGCACTGTATCGCCGGGTGAGGGCGCATGGCCGCGCCATCTGGTGGACGGATGGTTCGAGATGTGGGACATGGCGACGCCGATCATCGCGCAGGTGCACGGCTTCTGCCTCGCGGGGGGCAGCGAACTCGCGACCGCCTGCGATCTGGTCTATGTCGCCGAGGATGCGCAGATCGGCTACCCGCCGGTGCGCCTGATGTCCACGCCCGACGCTGCGTATCATCCGTGGCTGATGGGTATGCGCAATGCGATGGAGATGATGCTGACGGGTGATTCGATCTCAGGGATCGAAGCGGCGGAGATGGCCTTCGCCAATCGCGCTTTCCCGGCCGATCAGCTCGAGGCCGAAGTCCTGCGCATTGCCGGGCGTGTGGCAAAGATCCCGCGCGATCTGCAGGCGCTCAACAAACGCGTGGTGCATCGCGCGATGGAGATCATGGGCGCGCGGGCGGCGATCCGATCGGCTACTGAAATCCAGGCGCTGTGCTTCCACCAGCCTTCAGCGCGCGAGTATCTTGGCAAGCTGCGTAAGGGCGTGAAGCAGGCGCTCGACGAGCGCGACTCGAAATTCAATGACTATCGCACCGCCGGGCGCATCAAGAAGTAGGGTGCCGGCGCGGAGAGGAGAGCCAGGATGATCGATCATGTTGGGTTCAAGGTAGGCAACTTCGCGGTCAGCCGGAAATTCTACGAAGCGACGCTCGCATCGCTCGGCTACAAGGTGCGGTACGCCGACGACAAAGTCCAGGTCGTGGGACTGGGCGAAGAGGGCGGCAGTTCGGTGTGGTTGTCGGGCGGCGGGCCACAGGCGCCGGTGCATCTGGCGTTCACCACTGCGGACCGCGCCAGCGTAAAGCGCTTTTACGACGCGGCCATCGCCGCCGGCGGACGCGATAACGGCAAACCCGGGCTGAGAGCTGAATATCACCCGAACTACTATGGCGCGTTCGTGCTGGATCCCGACGGACACAACATCGAAGCCGTTTGCCACAAGCCCGAATAGCCGGAGTCGCCGCCGCGAATGAGGGCTCCGCCGATCGCATGAGCGAGTCGGAGCGCTGTGCGCCGTTCTGGCCAGGGACTCTGGCAATTCAGGCAAATCGCTTCGCGTAGATCCTTCGACACGGCTCGCGTCGCTCACCGGCTCAGGATGACTTGAGCAAGGCTCTCCTGATGTCATCCCGAGCGAGCCGAGCGCTAATGAGGCGACGAGGGATCAACGCGCGGAGCGATTTGCTCCTATTCTCTTTGCAAAGCCATTTGGTGGGGCGCTTGGGCTCTACTTCGTCGCGGTCACGATCATTCGCTTGCCGAACATCAGCGCCGGCGAGAACACATGCCTGATGATCTCGGTGAGAATCTCCGCCGGCGGCTGGAGTGATCCTTTGCGCCGCGCGGTCCGCGCTGAACGATAGATCGACCATCGCGATGCCGCGTACATCAGCGGCGCCATCCACACCAGCGCGATCGAAGTGGGGCTGATGCCCTCGCTGCCAACTTCGATGCCATCGAAGTTGGCGGTCCGCAGCAGATAGCGGATGCGGAAGTAGTCAATCAGGAAAATGTGGCCGTGATAGTAGCGGCCGCCCCAGTGCCCGCGCAGGGTCTGCGCTTCGTTGGCGAGTCCGCGGCCCAATCCACGCTGGCTGGTGAGCATCTGCGACACGCGTGACGACAGATGCATCAAATTGGGCGTGGTGATGACGATGCGGCCGCCCGGCCTCAACACGCGCGCGCATTCGCGGATGAAGCCGGCCTGATTCTCGAGATGCTCGATGCCTTCGCGCGAGAGTACGTAATCGAATGCGTGATCACGGAAGGGCAGCCGCTCGCTCGCGTCAGCTGCGAGCCACTCCGATGAACGCTCGCGATCGCGTGGCGGAAACAAGTCGAGCGCGACGACGCGAAATCCGGCCGCACCGAGCGCATGCGCTTGCGTGCCTGAGCCCGCAGGTATGTCGAGCACTGCGCCGGGTGGCAATCGCGACAGCAGCTCGATCGGTCCGGCTATGCGCCGCGCCGAGTGGCGTGAGGGCGAAGTCAGGCTCATCGGGGATACACGCGCGCTCTCAACACCCTGCTAGGTCATTAATATGAAGCGAGCGCCGATGCCAAACCGGCGCGCAGGCTACGCCGACTTGGCCGCGGCTAACTGCTACCGTCTGAGCGGGAGGTGGCAATGGCGGAGATCGATCTGGTCGTCGAACTGGCACGCTTCATCGAGAGAATCGCAGCGACTGCGCGCACGGGCTTGGCGTTCAAGCCCGATGGTTACGATTCGGAGCGCTATCACGAGATGTTGCGCGAAACCGCACGGGTCAGCGCCATCCTTGAAAACGGCGATTCGAGCCGTGCAATCGAGATCGCGCAGCGATGGCGTGCGGAAGTTGGGAGCCGTTTCGACGGTTATGTGACCGCGGCAGCGGGTTGCGGCGTGATCGTCTTCGATGACGACGACCGGCTGCTGATGATCCGGCGCCTCAACGGACGCTGGTGGTACCCAACAGGCTTCTGCGACGTCGGGCTTTCGCCGGCCGAGAATGTCGCCAAAGAAGCGCGGGAGGAGACCGGCCTTCGCGTTACGCCGTTGCATCTGATGGGCGTGCTCGACAGCCGCAAGCAGGGCTCGGCCGCCCGCCATATCTATACGCTGCTGTTTTACTGCCAGCTGAACGGCGGCGAGCTGACCCCGAGCCCGCTCGAGGCGACTGACGCGGATTTCTTTTCGCTCGATCGGCTGCCAGAGCCGCTGCATGGCACCGGGACGGTATGGAAGGAGCTGGCGCGGCAGTTCCACTTCGAGGGCCGCCGCGAAACATATTTCGATGCGTTGTAGTCGCGGTGTGCCGGTGGGTGAGTGGTCAGAGCGCGAGGCTGCGGCGCGCGACTCGCGTTGCGAGCAAAAAGGTAAAGACGCAAAACGCGATCGTGATTGCGATTGAGAACGCATATGGCGGGAGCGGGCCCAACGCCGCGGGGTCGGCGAGGTACAGGCTGCGGCGCAGCGCAGCCATCGCATAGCTGAGCGGATTCAGCTTTATCGTCCAGCGCAGCGCGGCCGGCGCGCCGTCGGCGGGGAAGAACGCGCCCGATAATATCCAGATCGGAATCAGGATCAGGTTCATGATCGCATGGAAACCTTGCGTCGATTCGATCCGCCATGCGATCGCCAGTCCGATACTGGTAAGTGCGAACGCGATCATTGCCATCATCGCGACCGAGGCGGAGATCGCCGCGACGCTCAGGCGGATGCCGGCGAGCGGCGCCAGCGCAAGGAAAATGACACCCTGCATCACGGCCAGCGTCGCTCCGCCGGCCGCCTGGCCCATCACGACTGTGGCGCGCGAGATCGGCGCGACCAGCACGCCCTGCAGAAACCCGGCGCGCCGATCCTCAACGGTCGAGATGGTCGCGAAGATCGCCGTGAACAGCAGTACCAGCACGATCATGCCGGGGTAGAAGTATTCGACATAGGTGACGCCGGCAGGCATTCCAGGCGGCCGGAATGATGCGTTGAGCCCGCCACCCAGCAACATCCAGAACACCAGCGGCTGGACGAACGCGCCGACCAGGCGGCTGCGCTGGCGTACGAAGCGGATGATCTCGCGCCACCAAAGCGTGGCCGCCTGGATCGCGGCTTCCTTCATTGCGAGCGCTCCGCGCTATCGGCGACGAACTGATCGCCGGTCAGGTGAACGAATACGTCTTCAAGCGTCGGTTTGCCGAACGTGATCGAATCGATCTCGATCCCGAATGCATCGACCAGTTGCGCGACCAGCTCATGGGCGCGCGGCCGCTCGATGCGCAACGCGCCTCCGATCAGCACGGCCTGCAGATGCATCCGCTGCGCGATCTTCGCCGCCAGGGCCTCAGGGTTGGCTGAACGAATCACGACCACATCGCCGCCGACCCGCTGCTTGAGCTCGCCCGGCGGCGCGATTGCGGCCAGCCCGCCCTGATGCAGCACCGCAATCCGATCGCATCGCTCCGCCTCTTCCATGAAATGAGTCGTGAGCACGATCGTGACGTGCCGCGACGCGCGCAGATGCGCGAGATGATCGAAGAATTCACGGCGCGCGGCTGGATCGAGGCCGGTGCTCGGCTCGTCCAGCAGCAGAAGTTCCGGTTCATGGAGCAGCGACTTGGCGAGTTCGGCGCGTCGCTGCTGGCCACCTGACAGCGTCTCGACGAGATCGCTGGCGCGATCGGCGAGGCCGAGTTGTTTGAGCATCGCGGCCGATCGATCGCGGATCGTGGTTCCGGCCATCCCGTACAGACGCCCGTGATGAGCGAGGTTTTCGGCGACAGTGAGCTTGCCGTCAAGGCTCGGGCGCTGGAAGACGACACCCAGCCGCCGCCTTAGCTCGCGCGAATCCGCGCGCAGGTCCATCCCGAGCATCCGCGCCGCGCCTGACTGCGGCGGAATCAGAGTCGACAGCACTCGAAACAGCGTGCTCTTGCCGCTGCCGTTGGGGCCGAGAAAGCCGAAGATTTCGCCGCGCGCGATCGAAAAACTGACGCCGCGCAATGCCTGGCGATCGCCGTAAGCGAAACTCAAAGCATCGGCCTCGAGCGCGGGCGCTCCGCTTCGGGTCGGTGTTTCAGCTGCCGAAAGGATCGGCGCAGACGATATGGCGCTCATCGTGGCTGATCAGGCTGATCCCTCTCTCCTATCTCCCCCCGAGGGGGAGAAGATTGAGGAAGGCAGCCGATCTTTGCGCAGGGTGTTGAGCGCGAGGTCAAGCTCATTGCGGGATGCACGCTCTTTCTCAACGCGCTGCTATGCGATCTTGGCGGCGCGGCCAGTGCTTGCCGCTGGATGGCCGGCACTCTGGCGCGGCCGGATACTCGCCGGTCGCTGTTCGCCGACTGGGGAATCCGATGCCGGCAGCACGATTTCGACAGTAGTCCCGCGTCCCTGCTCGCTGGCGACGTTGAGCGCTGCGCCCATCGCGTCGGCAAGTTGGCGCGCGATCGCGAGGCCCAATCCGCTGCCTTCGTCGCGCGGCTGATGCTGATGGGGGCCGAAGGGTTCGAACAGTTTACTCATCCGCTCGGCGGGGATGCCGGCGCCGGTGTCGGCGACGGTGAGCACGACCCGGTCGCCGCGCCGCGCGCTGTTGAGCAGGATCTTCCCGCTCTGAGTGAACTTGGCGGCATTGTTGACCAGATTCTGAAGCACTTGGCGCAGCCGCGCCGGATCGGCTTTGGCTCGCGCGACGCGGACCTCAGTCGCGATTTCGACCGGGCGGCCTTCGAGCAGATCACGCCCGGCCGCCGCGACATCCTCGAGGATCGGCGCCAACTCGACGTCCTCGACCTGGACTTCGAGCTTGCCGGCGTCGATGCGCGAGATATCGAGCAGGTCGGCGACCAGCTTCATCTGCTGGCGGGAGCTGGAAAGCGCGCGCCGCACGGCGTTGGCCTGGCCGGAGTTGAGCGCGCCCAAGTCACCGTCGTTGAGCAGATCAAGATAACCGATCTGTACGTGAAGCGGGCTGCGCAAGTCATGCGAGAGCGCGGCCAGGAGCGCGCTTCTGTACCTTGAAACCGCTTCGAGCTTAGCATTGGCCGCTTCGAGTTCGGCGTTGCGGGCGAAGAGCGAAGCACGCACGTGATCGAGCACCCATGCCGCGTAGCAGGCGATCGCGTCGATCGCGACCGTGCCGACCATGATCGGCAACATCCGCGGCAGTCCGAGAAAGCCGTGTGTGAGCAGCACCGCGATCGCGAACATCGAGCTGGCGAGCGCCGAAAAAATCACCTGCACCAGCGCGCCCCATGGGATGACGATCGCCACGAACAGGATCGCACCGGCCGACGCGATTGCCATCAGCTCGGGCTCGGTCGGCAGCGTGGTGAAGTAGAGTTCGAAGTGCGCCGCCAGAATCGTCAGCGAGGCGAATGCGACCACGAGCGCGGCGCGGCGCGCCAGCCCGCTGTAGGAGAGCCAGATGCCCGCCAGGCACAAGCTCAGCACCGAGCCATAGAGGATGATCAGGTTGTGGAAAGTGGCGGCCGGACGCGCGAGATAATCCAGCGGCATCCAGATGAGGATGACGAGGGCCACCACCGCCAGCATCGTGCGCAGGCGGCTGAGGATGCGGCCCTCGCGCCATTCGCGATACGACGCGAGATCGCTCTCCGGCGCATACCTTTTCAGCGCGGCTTCCATCCGCGCAGAGCCTATCAGGCTCGGGCGCGACATTCAGCGGCGGCCGATTGAGGCGCAGGCAGCGGATGGGTCGGAGCCCGGCTACAAGAGCGTGAAGCCGCCACCCGGCGAACTGCCGGTGCTCGTGAAGGGAACGAACGGGGGATTGAGCGCCTGAACGAACGCTGGCCCGGGCATCGCGCCTGCCGGCACCGCGAAGGTGAACCGGTTGGAGTTGACCAGCGTCAGCGGAATCGCCGGCGATCCATCCGGATTGAGCCCGCCGAGATTCACAACGCCGCCGCCCTGCGCGTTGAAGAGATTGATCACCGTTGACGGCGCCGATCACCTGCGCGAACTTTGCCGGAATCGACGGTTCGGTGAGGCTGGCGAAATTGCGCCCATTGCGCAAGCACGAACGTTGATGGGCGCGCGCGGCCCTTGGCCGCAGTTGGCGCGATCATGTAAGTCGTAAGACCTGCTTGGCGCGCCCTCTTAGCTCAGATGGATAGAGCACAGGATTCCTAATCCTGGGGTCGTGGGTTCGAATCCCGCAGAGGGCGCCAAAATTTCGCCTGTCGCGCCTCTGCGCGTCCACAGCCGAGCAAAACCGCGAGTGTTTTCGACGCCGTTGCTGTAGGCATGCATTCGCGATGAGACCGCTCGACCCGGATAACACATCCGTATCATCCGTCCGCCGCCTTCGCGTGACGGACTCTCCCTCAAACCGCTGGTGTTTTCGGGCGACAGGCCAAGACGGGAACGAGGTGGTCGGATACAGGATGGATGGCGCAAAAGTTTTGCGATCCCCTGATCCACAATCATCTCGACTTTGCCGGAAGCAAATGCTCGCCATCGGACGTGACGAGCCGTCGAGTTGGCATCTTGAAGATTTGAATCAGTACACCACCTCTCTCACGACCCTTTGGCAAATTGTACTTTCGTTACGGCGTGCATAGCTGCTACAAACGAAGAAAGAGTCGGAAGATTGGAAGAGTGGAGATCGACCCACCGCCGGAAGCGATGAAGATGATTTCGGACCTTGACGAAGCAAAACACCAGGTCGAGTTTCGGCGCGCGATAATCGGCTGTATTCGTCTCCATCGAGCCACGCTGAGCGGAGTGCGCTGGAGTGATGCGCTACGGCGCTCGGTCGAAACTCTGCGGGCGCTGCTCGGACGTATCTGGGGCGCATTCGCACAGATTTATGCGGCGCGAACGACAGGGTGGGAGGCCGACTCCGCAAACCCTGGCTACCTCATACGCAGGGCTCGCCACGCCAAAGTCAGAGTACCCTACCACCTTGCGCCCGACTTCCCGGCCGACCGAACGCTTGACGACCTTACTGATCTAGCCTTGGCAATCCGCACCATTGGGCAGGGTGCAATCTGCCTGAGCGGGAGTTCAACATTCTGGGAGGCCCTTCGCATCGTCGCCGACGTCGACTTCTGTGAGTACGTACCTTTCGCCGTTGTGAAGGCTAAGGACCCGCTGCTCCGACGGCTTCGTGCTCTCTCCAAGACCATATCTGCGCGCGCGTTCTGCACAGGGGCTAAGGTTTATGATATCAACGGGTTGCCTCTTTCGCTTGATACGGTCCACGACCCTGCTGCGGTCTTCCGCGCAAAACTTGACTTCATTGCACCCCTAACCCACGACGTCGTGGAAGCAACGAACCTCGTCTTACCAATCACGAAAGGCGAGCCCGCCGACCCTGCTCTAAAGCTGAGCTACGCCCTACAAGAGGCTCCGATCAGTAGTGGGACTTGGGTACCCCGGGAACTTCTCGATCCGTTGGCTATCGGGCGGTACGCCGATTGGTTGCAGTCCGAGGTGAGGGGCAAATGGGATTCGGATCTGATCAAGGCTGCAAAGCGCGGCCTCTCCCTAGCGAGGATCACCGGCCACGCTGAGCACGGCGACCGCTTGATCTCCATCCTTCAGACTGGCACGGGTCTCATCGAGGTCGCGCTCGAGGCGCGCGCGGCCCTAATTCCCGAGATCGAGAAGCTGGTCCAGTCGCGTCCAGATATCGGCCAACCGCTGATGAAAGCGTTAAGACGCACGACGAGGAAGCTAAACGGCGAAATCACCGCCCGCCGCTCCCGACTGGACAGACGCGCCGAGCGGACAAATAATGAAAGTATGGTGAGCCTCAAGGACACGCTGATTTTGCTGCTTCGAGATATCTCCGAGGGTGTTCGTGATGGCGCGTGAAGAGATGAGTTCATCTGCCAAGAAAAGGCTCCTGCGATTGGTTCGGGAATCGTTTCCGCTTGACCAGATCCAAATATCCGCCGCGGAAGAAGGCATCAAGCGACTACAAGGCCGCGAAGCCTCTGAGACCGCCGCCGTCCTGGAAGATTCCATCGAGCAGCTTCCCCAAGCCTTGGACCAGTTGGAGGCAGAACTGTCTCAGTATGAGCAGCCCCAAGAAGCGAACGATGTTTACGTCCGCGAACTCATCAGCAGCAGCCCAGCCACGCGGACGATCTATCGCCTTGTTGACAAAATTGCGGCAACCAACGCCCCCGTGTTCCTCACGGGCGAGACTGGCACCGGCAAGTCGTCGCTCGCACGCGAAATTCATCGCCGCTCCAGACGCAGCGACAAACCGTTCGTTTCGATCGACTGTGCTGCGATTCCGGAAGAACTCCTCAAGACCGAACTTTTCGGCCACCCTGAGGGTACCTTTGCGATCAACCGAGCTGTTGGTGGCCGCGGCCTGCTTCGCGAGGCGGCTGGAGGAACACTATTCCTGGACGAGATCAGTGCGATGCCACTTGCCATTCAGGAGGATATTTTACGCGTCGTTGAGGGCGGTGCGGTTGCACCCGTAGGCACGACCCAGCCTCAGGCCTTCAGCGTCAGGATCTTGGCATCCACGGTCCGCGACCTAGAGGCGCAAGTCAAATCCCGTTTGTTTCGAAAAGATCTTTACTACCGACTCGCGGCCCTCAAACTACACCTCCCGTCGCTACGTGAACGCGGTGACGATCTCTTGATGATCGCCCAGAACATGGTCAGGCGCGCAGCTCGTGTATTGTTAGCCGATGTGCGCGGCTTTACTCCTGAGGCCATCGCGGCTATGCAGCTTTATTCATGGCCCGGAAACCTCCGTGAGCTAGAGAATCGCATCATGTGTGCTGTCGGCCTCGCCGAAGGCCCCCTGTTGACAGATGCAGACCTCCGCCTATCTGCGGACCTGTTGCCCCAACTACTGCCCCTAGATCAGGCGAACCGACAGTTCGAGCGCGAATACATCAAGGAGGTACTCACCCTTTGTGGCGAAAATCATGCAAAGGCGGCTCGCGTTCTTCGTATCGCTTCAGGGTCGTTGCGCCAGCGCTTGGCAAAACTCGCTTCGACCTGATCGCGTGAAGACTACAGGATGTACTGGACTAGGGATTCGGGCACTGATCATTCATGCCGAGGTCGGTCGAACATGCCGAGGTCGGTCGAATCAAAAGCCCCGACAGAGCTCGCAGGGTGTGCTGGAGTTGCAGGATTACTAATTATGTGGTCGTGGGTTCGAATCCCGCAGAGGGCGCCAAACTCAAGCAAAACCTCTCGAACATCAAGCGCTGTCGTGTGCCGTCGTCCCAGTTTGCGCGTCGCGTTGGCCGCGCCGAAGGCCGCAACCACCTGATCGCGAGGCGCCGGCGCTCGATCTCGCCCCGCTCTTCGGCTAGCAATGATGCTGGAGGGCTCCCCCGATGCCCGGACCTCTGAATGGCTATCGTATCGTTGACCTGACGCAGATGATCTCGGGCCCGATGGCGACGATGATTCTCGCCGACCAGGGCGCCGACGTAATCAAGGTCGAGTCGCCGGGCGCCGGCGACCTGACTCGCGCGATGAGCGCGACGCGCGGCGGCATCGCACCGACCTTCGCCGTCGTCAACCGCAACAAACGTTCGATCGCGATCAATCTGCGCGAACCGCGCGGCGTCGCATTGCTGAAGCATCTCGCTGCGGCCGCCGATGTCGTCGTGCAGAACTTCCGCCCCGGCGCCGCCGAGCGCATGGGGATCGGCGAGGCGGCGCTGCGCGCGGTCAACCCGCGCCTCATCTATGTCTCGATTAGCGGCTTCGGCGAGACCGGGCCATACGTTCACAAGCGCGCCTACGACCCCGTAATCCAGGCGCTGTCGGGGCTGGCATCGATTCAGGCCGACGTCGCCACCGGCCGGCCGCGCATGATGCGCCTGATCGTGCCGGACAAGGTCACCGCCCTCACCGCGGCGCAGGCGATCACGGCGGCGCTGCTGGCGCGCGAACGCACCGGCGCGGGCCAGCATGTGCGGCTCGCGATGCTTGATGCGGTTGTCGCATTCATGTGGCCAGAGGGGATGGCCGCGCATACCTTTGTCGGTTCCGAGCGGCCGGTGGCCCGCCAGACTCTGCGTGATCTGATCTACGAGACCGCCGACGGTTACATCACGGCCGGCGCGGTGTCTGATGCCGAATGGCAGGGGTTGGCGCGCGCGCTGGGCCATCCTGAATGGATCGCCGATGCGCGTTTCAGCTCGCCCGCCGCGCGCGGCCGCAACGCCGAGGTGCGGCTTGAGATGACGGCAGAGGCGCTCAAGACGCGCAGTTCGGCGCAATGGCTTCAGCGGCTGGAGGCCGAGCAGGTGCCATGCGCCGCGGTGCTGAGCCGCGAGGACTTGTTGAGCGATCCGCAGGTATTGGCCAACGGGCTAATCGTCGAGTTGGAGCATCCGCACGCTGGGCGCATCCGGCAGCCGCGACCGGCAGCGCGCTTTGAGCGCACGCCGGCGGGACTGCGGATGCATGCGCCGATGCTGGGCGAGCATACTGATGCGATCCTGGCAGAGCTGGGCATCGCGCCGGATGGCATCGCAGAGTTGCGCGCATCCGGCGTGATCGGCTAGCGATCGCGCCCGAGCCGCATTCAAATGCTCAACATAGTACGCGGCGCGTAGTATATGTGACGTAGTGATCGAATCGTTCAGGGACGAGGCGACGCGCCGACTCTGGGCAGGCGAGCGGGTCCGCGGCTTTGGCTCTCTGAATCTTGAACTGGCAAGGGAGCGTCTCGACATTCTCAACGCGGCGACCTCGCTTGCGGATATTCCCCCGCTGAGAAGTGTTCATCTCCATCGGCTCAAGGGCGGTCGGCGCGGGCAGTGGTCAATCTCGATCAACGGGCGCTGGCGAATCCGTTTCGAGTTCCGCGCGGGGCACGCATACAACGTCGAAGTAGCGGACTATCACGAGGGGTAAGAGACCATGGCAAGGATACCGACTCATCCGGGCAAGATCCTCAAGCGCGAGCTCGGAGCGCGCGGGCTGAGCGCCAATCGCCTCGCGCTCGCTTTGGGCGTGCCGTCAGGCCGAATCGTCGAGATTCTCAATGGCCAGCGCGGTATCAGCCCGGACACGGCGCTGCGGCTGGCGCGTTATTTCGGCAACTCCGCACAGTTCTGGATGAATCTCCAGACCCAGCATGATCTGGCAGTCGCGGAACGCGAGCGCGGCGGAGAAATCAGCACGCGAGTGATCCCCGCCGGATGACCGCATGCGAAGACCTCGACGAACGCAGGCGCGCTTCGATCGCATCCGCTGGCGATGCCGCCCGACGCGAAAGCGGGAATCATCGTTCCGGTTGCGCAGATCGCATGCGGCGGTATCATGATCGCTCCGGAGCAAAATCGCGAGCTCGAGATCGCGCTCAATGCATGTGCGTCTGTGGTGCAGAATGGCGCCAACTTCGTGCTGAAGCCGGTCGCATGGGGCCGCTCGCGGCGGATTCCCCCGCCGGGCTAGCTCTTGCGGGAGAGAGTCTGCGGCGGCTGACGACCAGTGTCGCATCCGCTTGACAGCGCGAGGCGCGGCGGATTGGCTAGGGGCGCGATGGCGCCGAGACAACCTCCTCCGTCTGGACGGCTCACGTGGCTCGATGGCGTCCGGGGCGTCTCGATCATCTGGATCGTCTTCTTCCATTTCTTCAACACCTGGTCGAACGGACGCTATCCATCGCTGATCGCGCGCCACTTCATCGCGACCATCAGCTCGCGATGTGCGGAGGCCGGCTTCGGCACGCGGCTGGAATGCTGGAGTGGTTCGCTATTCGCAGGGGTCGAGCAGCTCGGCTTCCACGCGGTCGGCGTCTTCATCCTGATGAGCGGGCTGGGGCTGACGTACGCGATTGCCAACAAGCCGTATGAGGCTGCGAATTGGCCGACGTGGTATCGGTCGCGGATCGTCCGGCTCTATCCGATGTACTGGCTGGCGCATCTGATCTATCTCGTATCGCCGTTCGTCGCGCGCCCCGAGCCGATCGACTACCGCTTTCTGCTCAGCTTTCTTGGCGATCGGGATTATCCGATCGAGATGATCTTCTACTATTTCAATCCGGCGCTGTGGTATTTCGGATTGCTTATTCAGTTGTATATCGTTTTCCCGATTCTGTTCTGGATATTGCAACGCGCAGGGAATGCGTGGTTTCTGATCATCTGCGCCGCGGCAACGATCGTCAGTCGTTACATCCTGTTGTCGGTGATCGGCGCCAACGGCGATTGGGTACAGGGTGGTTTCTTCGCATGCCGGCTGTGGGAATTCGCAGCCGGTATGGTGCTGGGGATGCAACTTCGTCAGCGCACCGCAGCGGTTCAGCAGCTGCTGTTTTCAGGTGCGACGCTGGTCGCCGGAATCGCAATCTACATCGCTGGCATCTACAGCTACAATTCGCTCATTACCTACACGCTCAGCGATGCGCTCACCGGTACCGGAATGTTCGTGATTTTGGTGCACGTCGTGCGAATGGCTGAGCGGTTGCCGAGGCTCGGCGCGCGGCTGGCGCGCGTCGGTGCGTATTCGTACGGCATTTACCTGCTCCATCAGCCGTACGTCATATTTTTGGGGCAGCGGGTGCGCGGCCTGAACATGATCGAGTTCGCGATGCTGGCGGCGGTCGTGATCACGGTGATCGCGGCGGTATGCATGCCGTTGGAGCGTTACGTCAACGAGCTGACCAATCGCGTCTTCAATCGCGTCGTCGGTCCGGTCGCGGTGCGCGCCGCCGGTTGAATGCGGTGGGAGCCCAGCCATGGAGCTGATCGGACCCGAAGCCTGCCTCGCGGTTCGCCCCCTCCAAATCTTGATTCTTTGGAGATTCCGCGCATTATTTGTTGGAACGGGCTGGCGCGGGTGGCGCTGGCGGGATGATGGCGAAAGATAGTCCCAAGCCTGCGGGCGCGAAGGAGGAGGCGGCGCACGATCACGCGGCAGACATCCACTACCGCGAGTACAAGATTCTGCTGCAGCCCGAGCGCTTCCATTCGCGCGAGGCCTTCCGTGAGTTCTTCAAGGCCGTACACCACACCGCCAAGCGCCTCGAGGTGAGGGTCGAAGAGGCCGAGCATGGCTTCGACAGTCAGATCCGCGAGGTGCTGTTTTACGACACTGCGAAGTTTGACCTCTACAACAACTCCTTCATCCTGCGTAAGCGGACCTTCTACAAGGAAGGATGGCCGGAGCGCGATCACGAGTTGACGATCAAGTTCCGCAACCCCGACCTCAAGACCGCCGCGTCAGTCGATGTCCGCCCGACTGTCGGTGGCGAAGCCAAGGTCAAGTTCAAGGAAGAGCTGCTGCCGCTCAAGCATGAGCTGGGCGGGATGCGGACGCTGTATTCGCATGGCTGCGAGCTGATCTCGCCCAAGGTCGCGCTTGACCATGCGCTGGAGGACATCGCAAGCGTCTTCCCGGCGCTCAAGCGCATCGATGTGCATCCCAGGACCCGCATCGAGCTGGTCAACGACGTCGCGGTCGAGGAAGTCCAGGTCAACGTCGGCGAGATTCATTTCGGCCACGGCTACACGGGCAATCTCACGATCGCGATCTGGCGCAATCGCGCACTGGAGCAGCCGCTGTCGGGCGAGTTCGCCTTCCAGTGCAAGTTCGAGAACTACCGCGACCTTCACAAGTCGTCGCTTGAGCTGTCAGAGAAGTTCTACAAGGAAGTACAGACCGACGCGCGCGACTGGATCAAACTCGGTACTACGAAAACCGCGATGGTCTATGGTCTTGGCAACGCCCCCGTCCACAACCACGAGTGACGGGCCGCAGCCGTCCGGGACCGTTCCCTTAAGGCAGCTCTTCTCGACTTTCCTGCTCATCGGCGCAACCAGTTTCGGCGGCGGCGTGGTCGCCTATCTGCGGGACTATCTGGTCGAGCGCCGCGGCTGGCTCAGCGACGAGGAATTCCTCGCCTCGTGGGAGATCGGCCAGACGCTGCCCGGCCTGATTGCGACCAACGTCAGTATCATCGTCGGCGGCAAGCTGCGCGGCGGGATCGGTTCGATCGTCTCGGTGCTTGGCGTCACGCTGCCGGGCGGCGTGATGGTGTTCTGCCTCGGGCTGCTGTATGCGCAGTTCCACCGCAATCCCGAGGTCACGGCGATCCTCGATGGAGCCGGCGCGGCGGCGGTCGGTCTGCTGCTCGCGATCACGATGAAAGTTGGGCATCGGCAACTGGTCAACTGGCGTGACCTGTCGCTGCTGATCCCTGCGTTCTTCAGCGTGGGTGTCTTCCACATACCGCTGATATTCGTGCTGATCGTGCTCGCGCCGGTTGCAATCTTCATGCATCGGCCGCATCCGTCGGCGGCGCGGTTAGGCTCGGCGCATCAAGCGGCGAGGGCCAGTAGCAGTGCGACTGCCTCGGGCGGTGGCTGATGGCACTGAAGAGTCGGTAAGGCGGCGATGGATCCGATAAAGAAGCTCATCGACATGACTGGGGTGTTCGCGATGCTCTCGCTGCTGGCGTTCGGTGGCGGCACTGCGGTCCTGCCCGAGATGAAGCATCAGACGGTCGCGCTCAACGGCTGGCTGACGGCCGATCAGTTCACCAACATTTACAGCCTCGGGCAAATCGCGCCGGGGCCCAACATGATGATGGTTACGGTGATTGGCTACCACGTCTCGGGTGTCGCCGGAGCGATCCTGGCGGTGGTCGGCTTTCTGGGGCCGTCATGCCTGCTGACCTTCGGCGCGTGCCGGGTATGGGAGCATTTCCGGGAATCGCCGTGGCGCACTGCCGTAGAACGCGGGATGGCGCCGATCACGATCGGGCTGGGGCTCTCGGGCGTTTATGCGATCGGGCGCACGGCGAGTTTCAACTTCGATCGGCCGCTGAACTACAACCTGATCACGATGGCGATCGGGTTGGCGGTGACGTTCACGTACCTGTTGCGGCACATAAATCCGGCGCTGCTGATCCTGGTCGGCGGCGTTGCTGGCTGGCTGTTCCTGCGCGTTTGAACGGCGCCCTCGGCGGTGCCCACTCGATCAGAAGTTCGACTCCATTGCTCCATGATCGGGCGCCCGGACCGCTGAACGGCAGCCCCGCCGCCGCTTCCAGCTCCTCATCGACGTGTGGGCGCGGACGGGTAGGCAGAGGACGTAAGCACCTCATATTGCTAGATTTTGTCCTTTCGCTTGTCATTTGATCATGTTGGTACTTGACAGTATCAAATGAGGCGTGGTACTATACAGTACTGATACAATCAGATCAGTACGAAGGAGTACGAAGATGCCAGAATATTTTACGTTGCAGGGCAAACAGATTCCCTACGTGCGTGGATCCGTCCCCGTCTCTCATTGCGTCCTCGACGCGAAGAATCCGCGGATTCAGTACCTTATCGGGCAACGAGCCGACCTCGTATCGGAGAATGAACTGGACGCGCTCATCTGGGAAAAGGACGCCGTCAAGGCCTTGGCGCAATCTATTCATCAGAACGGTGGCGTCTATGAGCACGTTATTGTCCAGCGACGCGGCGACAAATTTCTGGTGCGCGAAGGGAATTGTCGGACGGTCGCGGACCGGCACTTGAGCGAGCAGTATCCGGATGATGTCCATTTTCAGACTATGCCAGCGATGATTTTCGATGTGGAACTTACTGAGGAAGACCTCGCTGTCCTACTTGCCGATATGCATGTCGCCGGGAAAATTCAATGGGACGCCTACGAACAGGCAAAGCAGGTGTTTGACTTGTTCAATTTGTATGGGAAAACCTACGACTGGCTTTCCAACCACTTGCGGCTGGGCAAGTCGAAAATCAAGGAGCTTCTTTCGGCGTATCAGGCGACCAAGGACTACTTGGCTATCCATCCAGCGCCCGCAAACATCAAGAAATTTTCCTTCTTTCATGAGCTGATGAGAAAGAGGGATCTGAGGGATCGTTTTCAGGATTACCCCGAGTTCAAACAGAAGTTTTATCGCTTGCTGGAGGACGGCAAGCTTACCGATTCGAAACAGGTGCGCGACCTGCCGATGGTCCTGCAGAATGCTGAAGCCGTCAAAGCTCTTGAGGCTTCTGGCTTCGCTGATGCGATCCGGGTGCTACAGACCAACGATCCATCTCTCGAGAGCGATCTCTTTTGGGCGGTGAAGGAAGCAACTGAGCGGGTTAAGAAGGCGCCGATGACAGACATTCAGGATCTCCAGTCGGGCAACGCGCAGAAGGTGATCATGCTTCGGAATCTGCACAGGGCTATCGAAGACTTGGCGACGATTGCGCAGGTGAAACTCTAATGACGAAACTCAGCTGGAAACCAAAACGGCCAAAGTTGCTTCACCGCGGGCGCGTACACGCGCCTGATCCGAAACCTACCGCAGCTGCCCTAGAAATCGATGCAGTGTCCTATGATACGCGGGAGTTTGTCTGGCACCGCGATGGCGGTCGGTGCCGTAACTGTGGAACTGACAAGGATTTGCACTTCGACCATATAATTCCGCGTTCATGGGGCGGCTCAAGTCGGGCCGAGAACGTACAACTGCTGTGCCAAACCTGCAATCTAAAGAAAGGAGCAAGACTGCAGCCCCCTGGAATTGTTGACAAGATGTCAAAGTGAGCGTGTCTGCGTCCAAGCTCGGCGGAGGACATGCCGACGGACCCGGACGGAAGGGCAGCGTGGTCAGATTCGAAAGCGCAAGATTTGCACCGAGCCGCTGTACACTGGGGAGGAACCCATAAAGATGGCACAGCATGACGTGAATTTCACCGTTCCCGAACGTCCGCTAGGAAATGCAGACATCGAGTTCGAAGTAAAGAGAGACGGAAAGAAATTCGGCACGCTTAAGATCAGTAAAGGTTCGCTGGTCTGGGTTACAGCCGATCATACGTACGGTTACAAGCTAAGCTGGACTGATTTTGATGACTTGGCCCACAAGCACGGGAAAGAGGGTCACAAATAGAACTTGCTAAACCCTGCGCCGCTCTTCGGAATTAGCCATACGCGCGGTAGCCCAGCACGCTTGGAAGTACACGACATCTCCGGCCAGCAGGTGCGCCACGTTGACCTTCGCGATGGTGGCCCATGGTGCAGCCGGCGACGGTTCCAGCGTTGGAGTCGCAGCCTGCAGGATCGACGTAGTTAGCTGGCTGTTCCTGCGCGTTTGAACGAGTCGCGCCGCCCACCAATGCATTCGGTGTGCGTCGCATTCGCGAGAAGGTTCTACGCGCGCAGGTTCTGCAGCGATCATGGGTCCTAGAAGTTCGACTCGAAGGCTCCGCGATCGGGCGCGGGACCGCTGAACGGCAGCCCCGCCGCCGCCGTGCCGCTGTTGACGCATGGCGAGCCCGCCTTGAGCGTGAAGTCAGGCGGCAGCGCCAGCGGTGCGACGAACTGCGGATCGTTCGCGAAGTCATGCGCCCCCGCCGTGACCGCATTGCCGTTGCTATCCAACATGCCAGCCGGTGGCCCGCTCGTCAGGCGGCCGAGTTCATTGTAATCCTCGACATAGCTCGCAGTTCCGGCCCCGAACGTGATCGCCTGGTTGATGGTCTGGTCGATGGCATTGTTGTACGCCACTCCCGAACCGCTGTAGAGCGCGATTCCGATCGGCACGTCGAAGATCGTGTTGTTGCTGACCTGATTGCCGCTGGAGAGGTACGAGTCGAGCTGGATGCCAACGCTGCCGGGCCCACCGATACCGACGTTGTAAACGATATTTTGCTGCACGACCAGATTGCGCGCGGGATAGCTGCCGCCCGGCCCGCTGCCCGAGCGACCATCGGAGGAATCGGACTCGGAGTAGATTCCATCGAGATTCAAATTGTTGACGTTGGCCCCAAGCAGGCTCGAGCTTGGGCCAAGGTAGGCGTCATGCACGACATTGCCCTGCGCGACGAAATTGTCGGACGCCTTGACATCGATCCCGTGATGGTTGAAGTGCGAGACGTCGTTGCCGATCGCCGCCGAATTGTCGGTGACTTGGCTGTTGATCGCATTGCCATGTCCGCCGGCGTAGCTGATCAGGTTGTTCTGATAGAGCAGATTGCTGCCGCGCTCGATGTGGATCGCGTTGAAGTAGCGATCGTCGTCAATCTGGCCGGCCCCGGTCTGCGTGATGGTCAGGCCGCTGATCGTCACGTTCTGGCTGCCCGGCAGGGTATCGCTGTAGAAGTACACCCCTTCCCCGGCGCGCTGCAGTGCGAGGTCGGTGATCGTCACGTTGGACGGTGAGACGCCGCTGGTATCGGTTCCGCCGATCGCGCTGCGCCGCGTCACGATCTCGACCGTATGGTCGGCGGGATTGCTGCCGTCGCCGAGCCACAAGTACAGCGTCGGATTCTGATAGAGCCATGAGCCGGGCCGCATCTTGCCGAGATAAGTTGAGGCGACCGACGAGTTGCTCGGGTTGCAATTGCCGGTCGGGACGCATGCCGCACTCATCAGGCCCCACATCGAGTCGCTGCCGAGGAAGTTCTGCGCCGCGGAGCCCGTCCCGCCGTCGACATAGACGTTGTGGATGGCTCCCGGCGCTGGCGACAGCGTGACCTGGTAGACAACTCCAGTCGCGATGGTCCACCCGCTTGATGGGGCGAGATCGGCACCCGAGATGATCGGTTGCGAGCCGGCACCGTATGCCGTGTAGGTGATAAGAGTGCCCACCGCGCCGCTCCTCGGCTTCAGGCGCTCACGCCATAGTCCGCCGCGTTTGAAGTAGACCACGTCACCGGCCAGAAGGTTCGCGGCGTTGACCTTGGTGATCGTGGCCCACGGGGCGGTCGGCGTCGTCCCAGCGTTCGAGTCGCTGCCTGCCGGATCGACGTAGTAAGCGTGGCCGCCCACTGCGGGCGTCGGCGTTGGAACCGGTGTTGGTGTCACAGTTGCGGTCGGTGTCGGCGTTGCACTTGGTGTCGGCGTCGGCGTGAGAGTGGGGGTGGACGTTACAACCGCGGTCGAGGTTGCGCTCGGAGTCGGCGTCGCAGTTGCGCTGGGAGTCGCGGTCGGGGTTGCGGTTGGCGTTGGCGTCGGATCCTGATGCAGCACCGCGGTGACGTCGTCGAAGTAGACGGTAACGTTGTTCGCACCCGAGTAGAAATTCTCGGCGTCGAGCCGCATGTAGCTCGCGCCGTTGGGCACCACCACCTGGCCGCTGACGAAGCGCCATTGCGTGGTCGCAGGCGCATCCAGCAGCGCGTCGATGAACCTGCCTGTCAAGGGTGTGAAGTCGAGATCGCCAAAGCCCGCGCTGAAGTACACGCCGCCACCGAGGTCAACGCTGGCCTTGTAGAAAGCGCTGATGTCGTAAACCTGGCCGGGCGTCACCGCTATCGAGTTGCTCGCAGCGCCGATGCCATCGTTGTTGCCGTTGACAGTGAACAGACCCAGCGCCTGCGACCCACTGTGCGGCATCGTGACCTGGAACGCTTGGCCGCCTGCTCCATCGGAATCCCAATTCAGCGCCCAACTAAGCGGAGTTCCCGTGTAATCGCTGAGCTCAATTCCGCCGTTGGCGACCAGATTCGCGGGGGGAGGCGGGGCTACGAGCTGGACGTTGATATCGTCTACGAAGACGGTGACGTTGTTAGGGCCGGGATAGAAATTGGCGGCGTAGACGCGCATGTAACCGACGCCAGCGGGCACCGTTATCGTGCCGGTGACCATCTGATAGCCCGTGCTGACCGGCGCGTCATACAAGAGGTTGTCGTAGATACCCTGCACGACGCTCACGTCCTGAAAGCCGAAAGCGACACCGAACCACAACCCATGGGTGATGGTCTGGCTGGCTTCGTACCATCCCGTCAGCTGATAGACCTGGCCCGGCGTGACCGGAATCGAGTTGCCGGCAACCGCGACGCCATCGTTGTTGCCGTTGGCGGTGAACAGACCCAGCGCTTGCGACCCGCCGTGCGGCATCGGTTTGCTCAAAGCGGTACCGCCCGCGCCGTCCGTATCCCAGTTCTGCGTCCAGTCGAGCGGATGGTTCGACGCGTCGAATAGTTCGAACCCCGGGTTCGATACGAGATTGCCGTCGGCCGGGGTCGGCGTGACAGTCGGTGTGGGTGTGACAGTCGCGGTCCCTGTGGGTGTCAGGGTCGGCGTCGCAGTTGTGGTTTCCGTTGCTGTGGCGGTCGGTGTCTCGGTCGCGGTTGGAGTCGCCGAGGCAGTCGCTGTCGGCGTCGCTGTCGCAGTTGCGGTTGGTGTCGCTGTTGCTGTGGCGGTAGGTGTTGCTGTTGGCGTCGGTGTGGTGGTCGCCGTGGCCGTCGCGGTCGGCGTCGCAGTCGCTGTTGCGGTCGGGGTTGGCGTCGGCAATGCAGTTTGAGTCGCGGTCGATGTCGGAGTCGCAGTGGGCGTCGCGGTTGGAGTCCCAGTCGCTGTTGGAGTCGGTGCAGGGGCGGGCAGGATAGCGA
>JBGPUE010000026.1:0-35764 GCA_041491005.1 Binataceae bacterium (SeqCode)
CACACGAAACTGGTAGTCGGCAGCTACCGTTTCGAACTTCAGCGGCGGCTGCGCACGATCGTGAAATGGGAGAAGGATGACCCTGACCTGCTGCAGGGAGTGGAGCCCTTCGCACATATCAGCGAAGCGCTGCGCTCATGGGCGCTCGACCCGCGGCTGGTCGATCCGTCGAAGGATGTGGTCGGCGCCGAGCAGATAGATCTGTTCACCGAGAAGCTGAATCTGAAGCGGGCTCACAAAGGCGGCCCGATCGTGCTCCATCAGGACCATCCGTATTGGTCGGACGTCTCGCAGGTCGCCTCGCGCGTCGCAACCGCGATGATCTTCCTTGACGATGCGACAATCGAGAACGGCTGCCTGGAAGTGGTGCCCGGCAGCCATCGCGAGGGCTTGCAGCAGCGCCTTGCCGTCGAGGGATTCGGCGCCCTCGAGATGGACCCGGCGAAGTTCAATCTCGCGCGCCTGACTCCGCTCGAAGTGCCCGCTGGCAGCGCGGTGTTCTTCGGGCCGTTCCTCGTTCATCGCTCGCTGCCCAATCGCAGCAGCGATGATCGCCGCGCGCTGCTCTTCAGCTATCAGCCCGCAGGGTATCCGCATCTGCGCGATTTGGTGAACTACGGACCGCCGCGCGAGCCGTAATCGCACGCTCCGCGCTTATCCGCCGCATCGAACCGGGCTACACTTCCCTCTCCCATGGCCCGGGCCACTCCAAAGAGCGACGACGGCTACGAGCTGGTCGTCGAGAATCGCAAGGCGCGCCACGACTTCTTCGTCGAGGAGTCGCTGGAATGCGGTCTCGCGCTGACCGGCACCGAGGTCAAATCGCTGCGCGCGCACAAGGCGAACCTGCGCGACTGCTATGCGCGCATCAAGCGCGGCGAGGCGTGGCTGGTGGGCGCGCACATCGGTATGTACGCGCCGGCGGGGCAATTCAGCCATGCCGAGCTGCGCGACCGCAAGCTGCTGATGCATCGGCGCGAGATCGATCGGCTGTGGGGGCGTGTGCGCGAGCAGGGCTATTCGTTGGTGCCGCTCAAGATTTACTTCAAGGATGGGCGGGCAAAGGTCGAGCTGGCGCTGGTCAAGGGAAAGCGGCAATACGACAAGCGCGCGGCGATCGCGAAGAAGACCACCCGGCGCGACATCGAACGCGCGATGAAGAGCCGCAACCGCTGAGTCCCTTCGCTCGCGCATCGTACGGAACCCTCACCCGGCGATGAATCTGCCCGGCAGATTCATCGCTGGCCTCTCCCGGCTTGCGCCTTCGTCCAAGCCTCAGGCGCGGGAGAGGCATCTTCGGCCACACCCCGGCCACCGGGATTCCTCGCTCCGCAGACTCCGCTCGGAATGACATGGGTGGTGTGTTCAGCAATGGTGTCATTCCGAGCGATGGCTGCGGAGCGAGGGCCTGTCCTGAGGCGGCTGCCGAAGGAAATCTACGCGAAGCGATTTCTGGCTTCGACGGCGGCGCCGCGGGGCCGCACCTCAGGCGCTCGCGGTCGAGGCGGCGGGTTGGCCCAGCATCGCCTGTAATCGCGCGATGCGCCGGATGAGCGGCGGATGGGTCGAGAGCAGGTTGGCCCAGAAGCCCTCGTTATCCTCGCGCGCGCCCTGCAACGGATTGACGATGAACAGATGCGCCGTGCCGCGCGATGCGCCGCGCAGCGGCGCTTCCGTCACCGCGATCTCCTCCAGCGCACGCAGCAGCGCCCGTGGATTGCGGGTGAACTCGACCGACGAAGCATCGGCAAGGTACTCGCGCTGGCGCGAGACCGCCATCGCGAGAAGTTGCGAGAAGATCGGCGCCAGCGCGGCCAGGATGAACACCGCCACCGCGATCAGCGCGCCGGCGTTGCCCCCTTCGCGATCGCCGCTGCCGCGCCGCCGGCCGCCGATGCCGCCGCCATACCACATCGAGCGATAGAGGAAATCAGCCAACATCGCGACGCCGCCGATCAGCACCGCGATCATCATCATGGTGCGGATATCGTAGTTGCGGATGTGTGCCATCTCATGGCCGAGCACGCCCTGAAGCTCTTCGCGGTCCATCTTGTCGATCAGTCCTTGCGTCACGCAGATCACCGAATGCGCGGGATCGCGGCCGGTGGCGAACGCGTTGGGCGCCGGATCGGGGATCACGTAGGCCTTGACCGGTGGCAGCCGCGCCGCGATCGCCATCTCGCGGATGACGTCGAGCACCATCTGATGATTGGGCGTGTCGGCGGTGAGCGGGCGCGCATGCACCGAGGCGAGCACCAGCGCCGCGCCGCCGTAGTATGAGCCCACCGACTGGACCGCGCCGAGGATCAGAGCGGCAATGGTCAGCGTCGGGAAACCGATCAATTGCCCTGCGTCGCCCAAGCGCAGGTCGCCCATCACGATGTCGAGTCCGAAGCCCAGCGCCGTAAACAGCACGATAAAGACCGCGACGAGGAGTGCAGTCTCGCGCCGATTGAGGCGCTGCAGCGCGAAGAAATCGCTCTGCCGTTCAGCCATCGTATCCGCCCGCGGAAGGCAGTGGCGCTATGAACGCGGCGCCGCCGCGCCGATCGACAGATCGACTTTGGGCACCGCCTCGTCGCCTGCCGCGGCTTTGAAATATTCGGCGGCTTTGAAGCCGAACTGGTTGGCGATGATGCTGGTCGGGAAGCTCTCGATGCGCGTGTTCAGGCTCATGACCAGATCGTTGTAGGCCTGGCGCGCAAAGCTGATCTGATTCTCGGTAGTGGTCAGCTCTTCTTGCAGTTGGCGCACGTTCTGATCCGCCTTGAGCTGAGGATAGTTCTCCATCACGGCCAGCAACCGGCCCAAGCCGGCGCTGAGCTGATTCTCCGCGGCCACCCGCGCACCGGTATCGCTGGCGGAAACCGCCTTGGCGCGGGCTTCGACCACCTGCGTGAGCGTGTCGCGCTCGAACTGCATGTAGCCCTTGACCGCCTCGATCAGGTTGGGAATCAGGTCGTGGCGGCGCTTGAGCTGCACGTCGATCTGACGCCATGCGCTCTCGACGCCATTGCGCAAGCGCACCAGCGAATTGTAAGCGGCGACGAGATACGCGCCGATCGCGACGATGATCAGGAGCAGCAGCGTGCTCATCGATCACACCTCACTGGTTGCATACGCTTGCTTTGATGATTGCGCGTTGGCGGCTGTGATTGCGAGAGAACTGGGTTTACCCCGCCACCGTGTTCCGTCGGCAGCGAATATCCTGCCTTTGCGGGCACGGCGCGGAGCGTGAGGACGCGGCCACCCGGCCGCGTCCCAAATGCATGCGTCAGTTCTTGCTGTAGTCGACCGCGATGCGGACCGGCTTGGCCTCGGGCGTCTTTGGCACGGTCACTTCGAGTACGCCGTCCTTGTAAAGCGCCTTGATACCGTCGTGACGGGCGTCCTCGGGCAGCCTGAACGCGCGATGCATCGTGCCATATCGGCGTTCACCGCGATGGACGTGCGAGTCCTTGGGCCACTCCGGCGCCTTGCGCTCGCCCGCGATCGTCAGGTTGTTGTCCTCGATCTTCACATCGAGTGAATCGGCCGACAGACCTGGCATGTCGAGCGTGAACCGATAACCGTCCTTATCCTCGACGATCTCGACCGTGGGTAGGACACGGCTTTCGCCTTCGCCCACTTCATTGAAGAAGCCATCGACCGCGTCGAACAGCCATCCGTCGCGCCAACTGCGATCCAGCAATCCATTGTTGAAGGTTACTTCCATTTTCCTCTTCCTTTACCGGCTTGGTCGCCGGCTTGGGAGTCTTCGTGCTTCGGGCAGAACGTAAGCACTGATGGTGGGCCGTCAAGTGGGGTGAAATGCACCAGAAGGCGCGGGAATGCTTCCTCGCGCCGGGGAATCTACGGAGCTGGCGGGCCGGCAGGCTTCTGAATCCGCTCGATCTCTTCGTTGAACCGGCGCACCATCGCGCGATCGCCGTTGGCCTCGGCCAGCGTCACGCCCTCTTTCAACGTCTCGATCGCGCGCGCAATATCCCCCTTGCCTATGAAGACGCCGGCCTTGCGAAAGATTCGCGCGTAGCGTTCGCCCTTGGAAGCCGCTTCCATGATCAACCCCGCCGATGAAACGCTCGACTCGATCCTAGGCGGCAGGCTGAAGCTGATCCAGCCGCGCCGCGGCTATCGCTTCTCGATCGATTCGATTCTGCTCGGACGATTCGCGCGGGCACGGCCGAATGCGCGCGTGCTCGAACTCGGCGCCGGATGCGGCGTCATCGCCATCATGCTCGCGACGCTGCTCAAGCCGCGCGAGATGATCGCAATCGAGATCGATGCGCAACTCGCGGAGCTGATTGAACGCAACGCCGCGCTCAATCAGCTGCGCGATGTGATCTCGGCGCGATGCGCGGACCTGCGCACGACGCGTCTGGCTGGTCTTGGCGCGGAGAGCTTCGACCTGGTCGTCGCCAATCCGCCGTATCGCGCGGTGCGCGCCGGCCGCGCGAGCCCCAATCCGCATCGCCGGGCCGCGCGTTCGGAGGCCGGCGCCTCGCTGGCCGACTTCGTCAAGGCCGCCTCGCGGTATGCGCGCCGTGGCGGCCGCGTCGCGTTCGTGATGGTCGCATCGCGCTGCGCCGAGCTGATTGCGCTGATGCGCGCGCACCGGCTGGAACCCAAGCGCATCCGCACCATCCATCCGCGCCTCGATTCGCCCGCCTCGGCGATGCTAGTCGAGGCGCGCAAGGATGCGGGCGTTGAGCTCACGATCGAACCGCCGCTCATCGTCTATGCGCGCGAAGGCGTCTACAGCGACGAAGCTCGCGCGCTGCTCGAATCATCTTAGGCCGAGTCTTCGGAGAAAAACTCGATGGCCAGCCGCGCCACCTTCTCGGGCTGTTCCATCGGCAGAAAATGGCCGACACCGGGCATCGTGATCACGCGCCCGTTGGGTAATTCAGCGGCGATCTTGTCAGCGAGCCCAAGCCCGAGCGAGTCGCCGCGCTCGCCGAAGATGACCAGCAGCCTTGCTTGTGCGTGAAGCAAATAACCGAGCCCGTCGAAGTGGCGCGAGCTCTCGTAGTATTGCGCTTCGATTTCGGGGATGCACTTGAGTTCGCGTTTGCCATCGGCGGTTGCGCGCGTGCCGAATTCGCAGTAATCGCGCAGAATCTCCTTGCGCCAGGTGTCGTATGGCGGCTTGCGGTCGAAGTTGGCGAACATCGCATCGACGCTGTCGAACATCCGCTTGCGCTTGAGCGTGCGCTGGACGAACGGATCGCGCCAAGCCGCCTCCGGCGCTTCGGCGCTTTGGAAAACGACCGGCTCGGCCAGCACCGCGCGCGGAATCAGATCGGGACGGCGGCTGGCGAGCGCTGCGAGTGCCGTCGCTCCCGCCGAATGGCCGAAACCGCGAACGCGGCTCAGCCCCATCGCGGCGATAAAGCCTTCGAGGTCCTCCATTGTAAAATGCCAATTGTAGGCCGGTGCCGCGGGACGTCCGCTGTCGCCATGTCCGCGCTGATCGAAGCTGAACACCCGGCCAATCGCCGTCAGGGGCTCCGCGATCGAGCGGTAGATGCGTCCCAGCAATCCGGTCGCATGGAGAATCACGATCGGATCGCCGCTCCCGCCCCAGTCGAGGTAGTGGAGCCGGATACCGTTGAGGTTGAGATCGCCTTCCTTCGGATTCGCGATGGCCATCGCGCCCGATATTAAAGGGAGCGGGCTGGCGATGGAACCGGCGCGCACCGCTGATTGCGCACCGATCGGCTTTGCTATTAGCTCAAATCCGATGGTCCGGCTGATCGCGCGCGGCAAATACTTCTTCGATGGCGAGCGGAAATTCTACGCGCGCGGCGTCTCCTACGGCCCGTTCGCGCCGAACTCGCGCGGCGAGCGTTATCCGGAGCTCGAACGCGCGGCGGAGGATTTCGCACAGATGCGCGAGATGGGCGTCAACGTCGTGCGCACTTACGTACCGCCGCCGCCATGGATGTTCGATCTCGCGCTTGAGTCGGGGCTGCGCCTGATGGCCGGGATTCCATGGCCATTTCACATGGCATTCCTCGACTCGCGCCAGATGCAACGCGACATCCGCGAAGCGATCCGCAAGGGTGTTGCCGAGATGCGTGAGCATCGCGACGCACTTTTCGCCTACACGCTGGGCAACGAGATCCGCTCGGATATCGTGCGCTGGCATGGCGCGCGCGCGGTCAGCCGCTTCATTGCCGAGCTGCACGATATCGGCAAGCAACTCGACCCCGAGGGCCTCTTCACTTACGCCAACTATCCGTCAGCCGAATATCTCGACCTCGCGTCACTCGATTTTTTGAGCTTCAACGTTTACCTGCATCGCGAGGCCGACTATCGCCGCTACCTCACACATCTGCTCGCGATGAGCGGCGACCGGCCGCTGGTGCTGAGCGAAACCGGGATGGATACGATTCGCGAGGGTGAACCGCATCAGGCTGAGCTGCTGGCGTGGCAATCGCGGGCGGCCTTCGAACTCGGGCTGAGCGGCTTCATCGTCTTCGCCTACACCGACGAATGGCACACTGGCGGCGCCGAGATCACCGACTGGGCGTTCGGCGTCGTCAGGCGCGATCGTACGCGCAAGCCGGCCTTCGATGCGCTTGCGCGGACCTTCAATGCGCCGATTCCCGCGCCGCTTGAGCGCGCGCCGCACGCCAGCGTGATAGTTGCGGCGTTCAACGCCGAAGCGACGCTCGCCGCGTGCCTGGATTCGTTGAAACGGCAGAGCTACCCGGACTTCGAGACGATCGTCGTCGATGACGGCTCAAGCGACGCGACCGCGCGCATCGGGGAAGCAGCGGGCGTGAAAACGCTGCGACTCGATCATCGGGGACTCGGCGCCGCGCGAAACGCTGGAGCGGCTGCGGCCAGCGGCGAGATCCTCGCGTTCATCGATGCCGACGCGTGCGCGGATCGCGACTGGCTTTATCATCTGGTCGAGACCATGACGCGACGAGGAGTGGGCGCCGCGGGCGGGCCGAACTTTCCGCCGCGCCCGCGCACCGCGCTCGCGGCCGCAATCGCGGCCGCTCCTGGAGCGCCGCGTGAAGTGCCGGGTGGCGACGATCAACTCGAGCAGCTGTGTGGATGCAACATGGCGGTCGCGAAGCGGACGCTTGACGAAATCGGCGGCTTCGATCCGCTGTTTACGCATGCCGGCGACGACGTCGATTTGTCATGGCGGATGCGCGTGCGCGGCGAGACCCTCGCCTCCGCTCCCGGCGCGACCGTCATCCATGAACGGCGCCGCTCGATCGGCGCATACCTGCGACAGCAGCGCGGATACGGCACCGGCGAAGGGCTGCTATTCCTGAAGTATCCGGTTGCGGATGCGGCGCTCGAATCGATGTATGGCAACTCCGAGGCGGTGGGCGGTTTGTGGTCGTGGCTGCGGGAATCGGGCGCGGGGCGCATCTACTACGGCGCATTTGGCCGCGGCCTGTTCCAGGCGATCTATCCGTCGCGAGCGCACTCGCCATTCGCCCTCGCGACCATCTCGGTGTTCTGGGTGGGCGCGGCGCTGGCGATGATTGTGATCGGCTGGGCAGGCCGCCTTGCGGGAGCGCATGGTGCGCTCTTCCTGATGCTCCCATGGTCCGGCGCCGCCGCGCTCGCCATCTCAATTCTGAGTGCCTGCCTGGCCGCGACGTTCGCACGAATCGATTCGCCACGACGCCGATTCGCAGTGCGGATATGGCTGGCGCTGCTATGTCTCCTCGGCCCGCTGGTGAGAAGCGCGGCGCGCGAACGCGTCCGGTTCGGATTTGCCCGGGCCGCATCGCCAGAAGTGCGCGGCGAACTCATCGCTCTGCGGATGCGCACGCACGGTACGATTCCATTTGGGCCCGCGACGAACAAAGGCGCATCGGCGCGCGATGCTGACGGCGTGCTCGACGCGCTGCGCACGGCGCTCATCCGCCGCGGGCTGGCGGTAGCGCGCGGCGGCGGCTTCGAGCCATTCGACCTTCAACTCGTGATACCGCCCGCCATCCGCGTACCGCTCAACGCGTTGTCCGAAGCCGAAGGGCGGATGGTGCTGAAGTGGCGAGTGCAGGTCGATCTTCTTCCGCTCGCCGCCGTGGCACTGGCGATCCTCCTTGTGATGCTCGCGGCGCAGGATGCGTGGCGAGCGGGCACGGCCGCGCTCGCAGCACTGATTGTGGCTTCAGGAGCGATGATGCTCGCACGCATCGGGCGCGTCGCCGGCACCATCGAAGCGGCTGCGCGTGAAGCGGCCGCGCTGGGGGGGCGCAGCTGATGCGTACTGGCGGGCTCTATCGCCAGGTGCTGCGCCTGATGCGTCCGCACGCCCCGGCGATGGCGTTGGCCGCGACGGAGGTCATGCTCGTCGGCGCGCTGGAAGTACTCAAGCCTTGGCCGCTCAAAATCGTGATCGATAACGTGCTCGGCGGCCACCCGCTCGTGACCAGGATGATTCCAGCGGCGAGCCCGGCGGCGCTGCTGGCGGGCGCGAGCCTCGGCCTGGTGCTGCTGTACTTCGCGCTCTCGGTCCTCCAGGTTGCGAACAACTATCTCACGATCGCGGTCGGCCAGCGGATGGTGAACGATCTGCGCGCGCGCCTGTTCGAGCATCTGCAGCGGCTCTCTCTTTCGTTTCATCGTCGGCGCGAGATCGGCGATCTGATGGTCCGCATCACCTACGACACGTTTTCGATCCAGACCATCGCGATGAACGGGCTTTTCCCAGTGCTGTCCTCCGCCATAATGCTGGCCGGGATGTTCACAGTGATGGTCCGGCTCGATGCGACACTTACGCTGATCGCGCTGGGCATCGTTCCGATCCTGCTCCTGATGATCAGCGGCATCAGCGGCCGCATCGAGGCTCTGGCCAGCGGCGCTCGCGCCAAGGAGAGCGAGCTGTATAACGTCGCGCATCGCGCGCTCTCGGCGATCCATGTCGTGCAGGCCTTCACGCGCGAGCCCGAGGCTTACGCCGAGTTCGTCGAATCGAGCCGCGAGAGCCTCGGCGAGAATCTGCGCCTGTATACATTGCAGACGCTCTATTCAGGCGTGGTCAATGTGATGATCGCGGTGGGCACCGCGACTGTCATATATGTCGGCGCGCGCCACGTGCTCGATGCGCGCCTGACGCTCGGCGAACTGGTGGTTTTCATTACCTACCTTGCCTCGCTCTATGCGCCGATCAATCAGATGTTCCAGACCTACGGGATGGTGCAGAGCGCGCGCGCCGGGTTGCGCAGATGTTTCGAGCTGCTCGAGCTCGAGCCCGAAATTCGCGATCGACCGGGTGCGCGCAAGCTCGGTCGAATCCGTGGCGAGATCGAATTCGACGATGTTGTGTTCGGCTACGATCCGGCGCGTCCAGTGCTGGCGGGCGTGAGCTTCAAGGCGCGGCCTGGACAGACGATCGCGATCGTCGGTCCAACCGGCGCCGGCAAGAGCACCATGGCAAGCCTGCTGGCGCGCTTTTACGAGCCGCAGTCGGGGCAGATCACGGTCGATGGCTCGGATGTGCGCGAAGTCACGACGCGCTCGCTGCGCGAGAATATCGCGATCGTTCTGCAACCGCCGCTGGTGCTCAACGAGACCGTCCGCTCGAATATCGCGCTGGGCAAACCCGATGCGAGCGATGCTGAGATAGCCGCAGCGGCACAAGCCGCGGGCCTGGCGCCCGTGCTCGCCAAGCTGCCGCTCGGGTTGGCCGAAGTTGTCGGGCAGGGCGGCCATGCGCTGTCGCAGGGCGAGGCGCAGCGCGTCACGATCGCGCGTGCACTGCTGCGCGACGCGCCGATCCTGATCATGGATGAACCGACCAGCGCGCTGGATGCGGAGACCGAGAGCCTGGTACTTGCCGCGGTGGAGCAGGCGATGCGCGGTCGCACGACGCTGGTGATCGCACATCGGCTCTCGACCATCCAGAAAGCCGACCAAATCCTCGTGTTGCGCGACGGCCGTATCGAGGAGCGCGGCACGTTTGCTGAATTGCTTTCGAGCGGCGGTTTCTTCCGCTACCTCTACAACCTCCAGGCTTGGAGCGGAGAGCCGGCGGACGCCGCCAAGGCCGGCGCGAACTGAGGGACGAATCGATGCTGACGATCGGGCTTACGGGCGGAATCGGTTCGGGTAAGAGCGCCGTGGCGAGATTCCTCGCCGAGCTGGGCGCGCCGATCCTCGATGCTGACAAGGTCGGGCACGTGATCTACCAGCCCGGCGGCCCGGCTTACGACGATGTCATCGCGGCGTTCGGGCGCGGCATCCTCGCACCCGACGGCACCGTCGATCGGACCAAGCTGGGCCCGATCGTTTTTGCGGATCCCACTCAGTTGAAACGGCTCACGTCGATCGTGCATCCAAAGATGTTCCAGCGGATGCGCGAGATGGTGGCCGAGATGCGCGCGCGCGGCGAGCGGCTGCCGATCGTGGTCGAAGCCGCGGTTCTGGTCGAGGCAAACTGGCAGCCGCTGTTCAACGAAATCTGGCTGGTGGTCGCGCCGCGTGAGCAGGTGATCGCGCGCGTCGAACGCGATCGCGGAATGAAGCGCGAGCAGACCGAAGCGCGCATCAAGGCGCAGCTCTCCGATGAGGAGCGCCGCAAGCACGCAACGCTCGTGATCGAGAACAACGGCACGCTCGACGAGTTGCGGGCCAAGGTTGCGACACTGTGGCGCGCCGCGCTCGCGCGCAACGGCTAGACGCGGATCGCCGCCAGGATACCGATCACAACCAGCTCACAGATCGCGGCGCTCGCACCCAACTCGAATCCTCCGACGCCACCCAGCCGCCGGCTGAAGGCTAGCCGCAAGCCGAGGATCGCGAGCCCCACCGGCACGATCGCTGCCAGCGCGACCAGATCGTACATCGCCATCGCCAGCCCCATCGCGACGACGCTGGCGAGCGCGAACTCGCGGAACGTGATGCCGCCATCATAGGGGACGCCGAGTCCATCGCGCTCCAGCGGCCGTAGCCCGTATGCGATCGGTACCATTGCCCATCGCGAGAGCATCAGTGCGAGGACGATCGTGCGTGCCCGCGCGGCGGGTGCGGTGATCGAGGCCAGTGCGAGCATCTCGGCCATGATGGCCGCTGCGGCAACGACGCGCGCGGCCATGCCGGCTTCTGTTTCGCTCCCGGCCGGGCGTTCGAGGCGCTGAAGGGTGCGCGTGAGCGCGATCAGATGAAGCCCGCGCGTCACGATCAGCGTGAACGCGATCAGCATTGCCGATCGGATCAGCGGCGCGAATGAAGCGGCGAGCTTGCGATCGACGAGCGCCAGCGCGACGCCGGCTCCGAGTCCCACCAGCGGCAGAAGGGCCGTCGCACGGGCGCGTTCTTCAGAGCCGGCGCCTGCAGCGGCGGTGTCGAGCGGCCACAACGTCAGCATCGCGATCGCGAGACGCGTTTCGCGCATCAGATCGCGAATCGTGTGGCGCCGATCGCCGGCGCCGGGCGCATCGCTAGCTTGACTGGACATCGGCACCGCGCAACAAACCTGTCATGGCGGAGAAAGCGACGCGGGTCCTCGCAATCCGGCACATCGCGGTCGAGCATCTGGGCGCGTTGGAGCCGCTATGGATGGCGGCTGGAGCGTCGATAACCTATTTGGACATCGCGGCCGGCGGCAAACTGCCTTCATCGCACGACGCCTACGATCTGCTCGCGATTCTTGGTGGCCCGATGAGCGTCAATGACGAGGACAAGCTCGACTGGCTGCGCCCCGAGAAGCGATTTGTGCGCGATGCGATCGCTCGCGGCAAACCGACGCTCGGCTTGTGCCTCGGTGCGCAGATGATCGCGAGCAGCCTGAGTGCGAGGGTCGCGCCCGGCGAGCGCCACGAAGTGGGCTTCATGGAGATTGACATCGCGGATGCGGCGGCGAGCGATCCCCTGATGCGCGAGTTCCATCGGCCGCACCAGCTCGTCTTTCAGTTGCATGGCGAAGGCTTCGAGCTGCCGGCGGGCGCGGTGCGGCTCGCATCCAGCGCGCGCTATCCGAACCAGGCTTTCCGGCTGGGCGATCGATGCTGGGGATTCCAGTTCCATGTCGAAACCGATCGCCCGATGGTCCGCGAATGGGTGCGCGAGTACTGGGGCGAGCCGGAGCAGCTCGCGCCCGACGCCTATGCGCGCACTATTCTCGCCGACGCTGAGACGAAGACGGAGGAACTCGTCCGGCTGGTGCGGCCCGTCGCCGCGGCGCTCATCGAGATCGCTCGCGATGCCGCAGGGCCTCTAGCAGGCGGTTGAAAGAGCCGCTTCAACCGCCTGCGCCCTCTCTCTTATCTCCCTCGAGGGGGAGAAGATTGAGGAAGGCGGCCAATTTGCACGCAGGGTGTTGAGCAGAAGTCAAAGTCATTCTGGAATTCGCGCTCCTTCTCAACGCCCTGCTAACGCTTCTCGTACTGCTGCTTGCCGAACAGGATCTCCCACGACTTCTTGTCGGGAGTCTGCTGCTGCTGGCGCATGCGCTGCACTTCATCGGCCATCACCGCGAGGCCGCGCTTGACGGCGGGCCGTTCCATCAATCCGTCGTACCAGCGCTTGAGGTGGGGATAGTCCTCGAGCGCCTGGCCTTGCATGTTGTGCGGGATCAGCCAGGGGAAGACCGCCATATCGGCGATCGAGTAATCGCCGGCAAGGTAACGCGCCTCGCCGACGCGCTTGTCGATCACGTTGTAAATTCGTTTGGCCTCGTTGGTGTAGCGATCGATCGCGTATTGCAATTGTTCGGGCGCGTAGCGGCGGAAATGATGCGCCTGGCCGAGCATCGGTCCCACCGTTCCCATCTGGAACATCAGCCACTGGATCACGCTGTAGCGGCCGCGCACGTCCTGGGGCATGAACCGCCCGCTCTTCTCGGCGAGATACAGCAGCATCGCGCCCGATTCGAACATCGCCAGCGGCCCACCGGCAGCCTCATGATCGACCATCGCCGGCATCTTGTTGTTGGGGCTGATTTTGAGGAACTCGGGCGTGAACTGTTCGCCCTTGCCGATATTAATTGGGATGACCTTGTAGGGCAGGCCCAGCTCTTCGAGCAGGATGGTGACCTTGTAGCCGTTGGGAGTGGGCCAGAAATAGAGATCGATCATTGCTTCCTCCGTAGCCGAAGCGCGCGCGGTACCAGCATGCGCGCGGTGGCGGTCTCGCGATGAACTTCGCGCATTCGCGCACCGGAAGCAATCGTGGAATTAAGCCGAAACCGAATCATCCGAACCCGAAGCAATCCTGATCGGTGAAGCTACTCGGGGGCGGCCTCGGCGCCCTGCTTGCGCACGCCCATCAGGTAGGCCTCGATGAACGGATCGATATTGCCGTCGAGCACCGAGTCGGTGTTGCCGATCTCGATGCCGGTGCGATGGTCCTTGACCATGCGATAGGGCTGCAGCACGTAGGAGCGGATCTGGCTGCCCCACGTGATGTCCTTCTTGTCCTTGGCGAATTGCTCGAGCTCCTCGCGCTTCTTCTTCAGCTCCAGCTCGAACAGCCGCGCGCGCAGGATCTTCATCGCCATCGCGCGGTTCTTATGCTGCGAGCGCTCGTTCTGGCAGTTCACCACGATGCCGCTGGGAATGTGCGTCATCCGCACCGCCGAGTCGGTCTTGTTGACGTGCTGCCCGCCGGCGCCGCTGGCGCGGAAGGTATCGACGCGCAGGTCCGCCGGATTGATCACGACCTCGACCTTGTCATCGACCGCGGGATAGACGAACACCGAGGCAAACGAAGTATGGCGGCGCGCGTTGGCATCGAAGGGCGAGATTCGCACCAGCCGATGAATCCCGGCCTCGGCCCTGAGGTAGCCGTAGGCGAAATCGCCTTCGACGGTGAAGGTCGCGCTCTTGATCCCCGCGCCATCGCCGGGCTGAAGATCCGCGACTTCGGCCTTGAAACCGTGCCGCTCGGTCCAGCGCAGATAAAGCCGCAACAGGATCTCGGCCCAGTCCTGCGCCTCGGTGCCGCCGGCGCCCGGATGAATCGAGACAATCGCGCCGAGGCGGTCGTGCTCGCCACCCAGCATCACGCGCATTTCCTGAGCGCGAACCTCCTCCGCTGCCGCCTGCAATGTGCGCTCGGCTTCGTGTGCGGCCTCGGAATCCTCCGCAGCTTCCTCCTCGGCCATCGCGAGGAACACGCGCGCGTCCTCGAGCCGGATCCCGAGCTTGTCGAAGCTCGCGAGCCGGTCCCGGATCTCGTTCTGTTCCTTGAGCGCGGCCTGCGCCGCATCGGGCTTGTCCCAGAAGTCGGGACGGCCGGATTGTTCCTGTAGCTGGGTTTGGCGCGCGGTCAGGCTGGCGCGGTCAAAGACGCCTCCCGAGCTTGGCGGTGCGGTCTTCGAGTTCGATCAGTTGTTGTCGCAGATCACTGAGCATGTTGACGATTATACACGAATCGCGGATTGTTTCGCTGCCCCGCGCATGCGCAACGCTAGGAGCCGAGCTGCGAAATCTGGCAGCATGGTTGCGCCTAAAGTCGCGTGCTGGATCTGAAAGGCCGCCTCAAACGAATTGACTCATGACCAACGCAGAGGGAGCAGATGAGCGATATGCCTGAAGAACGCAACAACGGCGAGATCGTCGCGATGGAGCGCGCGGCGCTGGTTCGATGGTGCAAGGGCGACCCGTCCGGATTCCTGGAGATATGCGCTCCTGACGTCGTCTACTTCGATCCTTTTCTGGACCGACGCATCGACGGTTTGGAGGCGTTGACTACCTATTACGAAGGCATTCGAGGGAAGATCAGCGCCAGCCGCTTCGAACTGATCAACCCGCTGGTACAGCGCGCCGGGGAGATGGTTGTCCTGACGTTCAACTTCGTCTCATACGGCGGGACAGACAATGAGCTTCGCTGGAATTGCACAGAGGTCTTTCGGCGCGATGCTGGTCGATGGCAAATCATCCAGACGCACTGGTCATTTACCAATCCGGCCAAATGAACCGAGAGCACCGAGGTCCGAGTCGCGGCATGGCAATTACGCGCCTTTGGGCCACCGCGACATCGTACAAGTGAGCGCAGGTCGGAGTGAGAATAGTGGTGCTTTCGGGCAGAACGGACCTCGAAGATTTATACTGTCGCTTCGCCGTCGCGGTACTGGACCGAATCGGGGACCGAATCGCCCTAGGACAGATGCCACGGCTGCTGGCGAGACGTGTCGTCTTCCACGACGCTTCGCGCGAAACAAGCCTAGTGGCCCAACCAAGCCTTGAACTCTTCTTTGCGATGTCTCGCGGCGAGATTTGGACGCTTCCAGTGACGCGGCAATGCGCGGCAGCTCATCTGCACCACGGGATTTTCAGCGCACAGCAGATCGGAGCGGCCGCGGCCGATCCGACAGCAGTACAGCCGACGCTGGATCAAATGAGCGTCCATCTCACCCACGAGTTGCTCAAGCCTATCCTCCAAGCAGCCCGCGAGTCCGGCAATCCTAGACCGCCTCTCGAGAGAATACTTGAAGCCTACAGGCAATTTCTGAGTGCGTGGACGGGACAGACAGCTCGCTATCTACTACTTCTTCCTCTCTTGAACTTCGAGTCCGAGGTCACTGCCCTCAAGGTCGGCGAGTTCTTCACGTTGTCCAAGTTTAGTCCTGAGGACAAGACTGAACTATGGGATCGGTTCGCACTTGATCTCGAGGGTTGGCTGAGTGTCGATTCGATCAGTCGCGCCTCTTTCAAACTGGAGACGCGCCATCTGTCGAAGCCCAACGACCCAGCGACCTTGGACGAGTTAGGAGGAGCGCACGAGCGCATCATCACCGCGCTAAGGCTGCTTAAGGGCGGGGAGGTGGGAGTGGCGACAGTTCTGCAGGTGCAAGAACCTCTCGGCGGATGCCAAACGATCCAGACGTCTCAGTTTATGATCGAACCCCTGCGACCAATATACAAGTTGCTAGCTTCAGAGGTCGCAGACCTCCTCAAGCTTGAAGGCCAACTGCACCTGTTGGCTACGACTCAAGGAATGGGTGGCCTGAGAGTCGGACTTGACCGCTTCAACTCAACGTACGCGCGCAGAGATTTGGAAGATCGCATAATCGACCTCGCCATCGCGCTGGAGAGCTGCCTCGTGAGAGAGGACGGTCGATACAAGCAACGCACGATGTCGGAGCGTGCTGCGGTCTTACTTGCGCAGTCGAGAAAACACTCAGATACGGTGCAGCTAACCAAGATATTCTATGAGGTTCGAAACTTGATAGTTCACCGAGGATGTAGCGTCTTTCAGACGGAGGTTACAGAGTTGCTCACTGGGCTCGGCTCGCCTACGACGTGGGCGCCGGACTTCGTAAGCGCGTGCGCCGGGCTCGCACGAGATGTTTTGAAGTCGTATGTCGATCGTGTCTCAAGTGGTCACAGCGTTGATGAGACTAACCGCGAATTGGACGATCTCCTCCGCGGGCGCAAGCCGTGAAGTCACGGACGAATCTGAAGCAACGAGAAAACGCCGGACCGCGCGATGATTTGCCCGGTCCGGCGTTGCAGAGGCAATTCTCGATGCGATCCGCTAGGCGGCGATGCCGAAGACCTTCGATTCCTCGTCCCAGCGCGCCTTGACCGACGGCCGTGCGCAGACGCGACCGAGGTACGCGGACAGTTTTGGCCAACGTTTGGCATCGATGCCATAGCCGGCGAGGCGATACTGGATCAGTTGACAGGCGATGCCAATGTCGCCGACCGAGAAGCGCTTGCCGACGATTGCGTCGCCACTCGCTGGCGCCTGGCTTTCCAGATAGTCGAACATCGGCGGGATCTCTTCATCGACCGCCTTCTGGATAGCCGCCAGATCCGGTTCGCGCTTGAGAAAGCGCGGTCCCACGATCTTGGGAAAGAAGATCTTCTGCCCGATCACGGTCACCAGCCCGCCGTCGGCGTATTCCTCGAACCATAGCGCGCGGGCGAATTCGTACGGGTCCGAAGGATACAATGCAGGTTCGGGCTTGATCTTCTCGAGATACGCAATGATGACTGACGAGTCGGGAATCGCGCGCTCACCGTCGGTCAGAGCCGGGACCCTGCCGAGCGGGCTGATCTTCCGGTACTCGGGCGAAGCCGGGAACAGATTTACCTGCTTGAATTCATACTCGAGGCCTTTTTCGGCGAGCGCAATACGCGCCTTACGCACGAAGGGCGAACCAACGACTCCATGAAGCGTGAGCATCTGGGAACCTCCCTCTTGATTGATCGGTAACGGTTGCGAAGCCGCGACAGTATTCGCGAGGCGCTTAGCCTACGCCAGCAGACCCGGATAATTCCAGCGCTGCGACGCGATACAAACCCGCCGGCGGCGCGATTAGTTCCGATTCGCCGGCCGACATGCTTAGGCTAGCGGCGGCGGTTCCTTCCAGCAGGAGCCTGCCTTAGCCACCATCGCGGGCAGTGTCCGCCCCAGCAGGCCTTCGAACCAGCGTGAGGTTTCGATCAGCACGTCGAGATTGACGCCGGTGGCGATTCCTGCGCCCTCGAGCATGAAGACCAAATCTTCCATTGGGATATTGCCGGTGGCGCGCGGTGCGAAGGGACATCCGCCCGCGCCGCCGGTCGATGCATCCAGCACGTCGACCCCGCATCGCACCGCGGCATATGCATTGGCGATTCCAACATTGCGTGTGTTGTGCAGATGGACGCCGATGCGCACGCCGGGGAACTCGCGGCGCGCACGCTCCAGCATCCGCTCGATTTGCGGCGGCACCGCCATGCCGACCGTGTCGGCGAAATTCAGTTCGCGGGCGCCCGCATCGACGAACTGGCGGGCGATTTCAATCACGCGATCGGGGCTGACCGCGCCTTCGTAGGGACAACCGAAGGCAACCGCGATCACGCCTTCGACGTGGACGCCATCGTGATCGGCGCGCGCGACGATCGGCACATAGCGTTCCATCGTCTGTGCCGTGGTGGCGTTGGCGTTTTTCGCATTGAAGGTATCGCTTGCCGCGACCACCAATCGCACATGGCGCGCACCCGCTGCGACGGCGCGTTCATACCCCTTGCCGTTCACCACCAGCACGATCGGATCGAAGCCGGAGATCAAACTGGCCGCGCGAAAGACCTCGTCGGCATCGGCCATCTGCGGCACCCACTTGGGCGACACGAACGATGTCACTTCCATCGCGCGGACGCCCGCGCTGGCGATTCGGCTGATGAGTTCGACCTTCTGCGCACTGGAAAGCATCTTGGCTTCGTTCTGGATTCCGTCGCGCGGCGCGACATCAACCAGCGTGATTGTGCCGTCCATCTATATGATTCCTTCGCGCCCGAGCCGTTCGAGGTCAGCTTCGTTCATACCCAGGAGCTCGCAGTAGATCTCGCGATTGTGCGATCCCGGATGCGCGGGACCGGTCCACCGTAGCACGCCCGGGGTCTCGCTGAGCAGCGGCGTAATTCCCGGCATCCGGATGGGCCCGATCTCGGGGTCTTTCATCTCGACAATCGAACCGCGCGCCTTGAAATGTGGATCGCTGGCGATGTCGGCGGCCGAGTAGATAGGTCCGGCCGGCACCCCCGCGCGATTGAGCGCTTCCCACAAGTCGGCGACGGTATGCCTCGACGTCCACTCGCCGATGATGCCGTCGAGCTCCGCTTGGCGTTCGCCACGCGCGGTGTGAGTCGCATAGCGCGGATCGTGCGCGAGGTCCGGCTGCTCCATCGCATCCGCCAGCCGCGCGAAGACCGCATCCTGGTTGGCTGCGATCAGGAACAGCTTGCCCTCGGAAGTCGGATAGATATTCGAGGGTGCGACCTTGGGCAGGATTGCGCCGGCGCGCTCGCGGATTACATCCAGCAAATCGTACTCGGGCAGAATCGATTCGGTCAGCGCGAACACCGCCTCGTAGATCGCGCAATCCACCATCTGACCGCGCCCGGTCGCGCGCCGATGCTCGAGCGCCGCGAGTGTCCCGATCGTGCCGAACAGCGCCGCCAGCGTATCGCCGAGCGAGACACCGGTGCGCACCGGCGGACGTCCGGGCTCACCCGTCAGATAGCGAATTCCCCCGATAGCCTCGCCGACCGAGCCGAATCCGGCGCGCTCGCGGTACGGCCCGCTCTGCCCGAAGCCGGAGATGCGAGTCATGATCAGACCCGGATTTACCGCCGCCAGCTCGTTCCATCCGAGCCCCCATTTCTCCATCGTGCCCGGGCGGAAGTTTTCGATCAGGATGTCGGCGTGCTTCACCAGCCGCCGCATGATCGCCTGTCCTTCGGCTGCGCGCAGGTTGAGCGTGATGCATTTCTTGTTGCGCGACTGAATCGGCCAGACCAGCGTGCGGCCCTTGTAGCGATGCGGCCCCCACTCGCGCGCCAGATCAGGCGCGTCGGGCGATTCGATCTTGATGACTTCCGCGCCGAAATCGCCGAGCAGGCGCCCGGCGAACGGGCCGGCGACCAGCGAGCCGAGCTCGAGCACGCGAAGCGATTCAAGCGGACCGCGCGTGAGTTGCGGAGGGTTCGATTCGGAGTTCTTCATCGGTCGGCGCTTGAGGCGCTCCCAAACCTTATCGACCTCGTCTGCCTGGTCAAGCTGCGAGCGATTGGAGCGCGGGTGTGCGATGAGGTAAGTACTTCACAGCCGCGCGGCGCGCGGAAGGAGGATCATGGCGGCGACACCCCCCTGGAGAATCGAGGCGGACTATCTCGAATCGTGCAATTGCGAGTTCGGTTGCCCATGCAACTTCAGCGGTTTCCCCACCGGCGGACGGTGCGAAGCGCTGGTCGGCTATCACATTCGCAGCGGCAACTATGGCCCGGTCCCGCTTGGTGGTCTGGACTTCATCTACGCCGCATCTTGGCCGCGCGCGATTCACGAGGGCGGCGGCACGTTGCGCGTATACATCGACGAGCGCGCATCACCCGAACAGCGCGCGGCGCTGACCGAAATCACCTACGGACGCGCGGGCGGCACGGGATGCTTTCCGGTCTTCAGCGCGACCATGCGCCACGTGCTCGATCCGCAATTCGTGCCCGTGAAGATCGATGCGAAGGGCAAGCACGGCAGCTTCGCGGTGCCCGGGGTCCTCGAAGTCCAGCTCGCTCCCCATGTCGATCCGGTCTCCGGCAACGAGCAGGACGTGCAGATCTCACTGCCCAAGGGCTTCATCTGGCAGCTGGCGAACGCGGTCAAGACCGCAGTGATGAAGATCACGACGCCCGAGCTGAACTTCGACTACAGCGGGCGCAACGCGTTCTGGACCACGATCGAGTTCCATGGTCCCTGACACCGATCAAATCACGGAGGGGCGACATGAGTAGCAACGCACCGGCCTGGCGCATCGAGGGCGAGTATTTCGAATCCTGCAACTGCGAATTGCTGTGTCCGTGCCTGCTCTCGCAGGCGCAAGCGCGCCCCACCGAAGGTCATTGCGACGTGGTCGTAGCCTTCCAGATTCGCAGCGGCAGTTTCGGCAACACCGATCTCGCGGGACTGTGCGCCGTGCTCACGATGTACGCTCCCGGTCCGATGGCGAAGGGAAATTGGACGCTCGCACCCTATCTCGACCAACGCGCCACCGCAGCCCAGCGTACCGCGCTCGAGGCGATATTCACCGGCGCGGCCGGCGGTCCGATGGGGCTGTTCGCCCCGCTGGTGTCGCGCAAGATCGCGGCCAAGGCTGTGCCGATTGCTTTCAGCATGTCGGGCAACACGCGGAAGCTCTCGATTCCCGGGATCGCCGAAGTTACGGTCGAAGGCGTACGGGGCGCGGGCGACAACGTGTGGCTCGACAACGTGGCGCACTTCGCCGCGCGCCGGCTCGCGGCCGCTCGCGCGACGAGCAGCACCTTCAGCGATCAGGGATTCAAGTTCGACAACAGCGGCCGCAACGGTCACTTCGCGCCGATCAGCTGGTCGAATAGCTGAGGACTGCCCGTATGGCATTGGCCGCCGGAATCACATTGGAGGCGCGCGGCGATCTGGCCGAGGCGCGCCTGCCGTTGCGCGATCGCATCGCCGTCTGGATCGGCCTGAGCGCGATTACCGCGATCGCGTGGGTGTGGCTAATCCGGATGCCGATGCCGATGGACGGCGGCATGGCCGGGATGCAGATGGCGATGCCGATGCCGCATCGTTGGAGCACCGCCGACCTCGCGCTGACCTTCCTGATGTGGGCGGTGATGATGGTCGCGATGATGGTGCCGAGCGCCGCGCCGATGATCATGATGTACGCGCGGCTGGTTCGTCCGCGCACGCGCGCGCCGCAGCTCTGCATCTGGCTGTTCACGCTCGGCTACCTGTGCGTGTGGACCGGCTTCAGCGCGGGCGCGACGCTGATGCAATCGGCCCTCCAGCACGCCGCGATCGTCGGCGACGAACTTCGCGCGACGCCGATCATCGGCGCACTGCTGCTGGCTGCGGCGGGCGTGTTCCAGTTCACCACGCTCAAGGATCGATGCCTCGCGCATTGCCGCTCGCCGCTCGGCTTCTTCATGACCGAGTGGCGCGACGGCCCGCGCGGTGCGCTCGCGATGGGGCTCCGTCACGGAAGCTACTGCGTGGGATGCTGCTGGATGCTGATGGCGCTGCTGTTCGTCGCGGGCGTGATGAACCTGCTGTGGGTTGCAGCGATCAGCGCGCTGGTTCTGATCGAGAAGATCAGCCGCTTCGGACGTCCGATCGCGCGCGCCGCAGGATTGCTGATGATCGCGGCGGCGGTGATGGTGGGGATCCGGGGCTAGCGGTAACGGCGCATCAGGCCGACTACCACGCCGCGCAATTGGGTCTGCTCCGGGTCGGCGTAGATCGGCCGCATCGTGGCATTGGCCGGCTGCAGGCGGATGCGCCCGTCGCTCTCGCGATAGAACTTCTTGACCGTCGCCTCGCCATTGACCAGCGCGACCACCGTCTCGCCGTCGGTCGCGGTCTCGCGCCCCTCGACGATGATGAAGTCGCCATCGCGGATGCCCTCGTCCACCATCGATTCACCGCGCACGCGCAGGCAAAACGTGTTGTCGCGGCGCACGAACTCTTCGGGCACATTGATCGTATCCTGCGTCTCGACCGATTCGATCGGCGCACCGGCGGCGACCTGGCCGAGCAGCGGCAGCGTCTCGGCGCCCCCGTGCTTGCGGCGCGGGATCACTTCGAGCGCGCGGCTGTGGTTCCAATTGCGCTTGATGTAGCCCTTCTGTTCGAGGTTCTTGAGATGCTTGTGGACGGTCGCAAGCGACGAGAGACCGAAATATTGGCCAGTCTCCTGCAGGGTCGGGGCGTAGCCGTGCTCGCGAATGTAATTGTCGAGGAAGTCGATCAGCTGCTTCTGACGTTTGGTTAGCGTAGCCATCGCGAGTCGGTCCTCCTTGAGCGGAAGGCGCCCGGAGCGAGCCGGATGATGGCGAAAGTTCGGCGAAATAGCAAGCGCTGGGTGACGCCGCTAGTGAAGGGCGGGACTAAAGCGCGTCTCCGCTGGATATCTTGCGGATGTCTCAACACCTATCCTCTCTGTCGGAATCGCCGGAATGACTCACGCTCGATGGTCCACCTGATCGCGGAGCGCGTCGCGGCTTACGTCCGCTTCCGACTGTTGCTCCCGCGGTTGAATGGCGGGCCTTCACTACTGGGAAGTCGCCTCTAGCAAAGGGACGCTTCTTCTGCCCCTTGAGATTTAAGAGGCCTTAATACCGAAACGGCGAACATGCCTAAGGACGCCTGCCGTCGGAATAGGTGGCCCAGTCGGGATCCCAGTCGGGATCGGCGGCCCAGCGTGCGGCTGTTGCGGAGGTGCAGGTGAGTCGGCAGGCCACGGCGAGCGAGCGGGCGCTGAGACGACTCCAGCGTTGCGGCGCTCGCGGAATTCCCATTTGCCGTTGCCAAGGCTGATGAACAGATGCTTGTTGTTTCGCGCCAGAACGGTGCTGATGGTCGCGTAGACTCCATCAAGACCTCTACGGGAGCGAATCAAACCCCGCTCGTGTGCGACGCGAGCGATCTCAACCACCCGCATCGGCTCGCCCTTTTCCTTCAGAATCTCAACAATAGCCCGTCTGTTGTGACCGGATGCGACTTTAGTCGCTTTGAGACTTCCCACTAGGATTGCATCCAAGATCGGGCCGCGTGCGTAGAAGCTGCTTGCAGAATCGAGGGCTTTGACAAGCTGATCAATGACCCCGATTTCGTCTGAGCTGCTTTGAGCTTGACGCATCGCTGCATCTCGTCGTTTGACGATTTGTTCCCGTTGTTCTTGGACCAACACAAGTAAGGCCTGAACCTGCTGCTTGACGCTCGTATCTTCTCCCATCGATCTACCTGACGACAGTAGTTGTGGTGGAAACAAAAGCTTCTGTTGTGTTGACGAAATCTTCTCGCCGCCTAATCAAGGCCTCTTTACTCATCGACAGTCTAGTGTGTCAGTGTAGCACAGACGGAGCCGGAGTGATTCGAACCCTCGGACCTGTGTAGGCAGGTCAACCGATTTTGAGTCGGTCCCTTTAATCCGCTCAGGCACGGCTCCGTGGCGGGTGCAGCGACGGCGGCTCGCAATGGGTTTGACCCCGACCTTGGGTCGGCTCTCCGTGACGGGAGAGCAAAGGTCGGACCCGCCAGCACGTCGCTGCTACCCTGCCCTTCATCAATCCTAACGGCGTCTTCCCGCCTGAACAATCACCCACTGTTGAAATCCGGGATAAGTTTGGGCGACTTATCAACAAGTCTCGAACTCGCCCGTTACCTGCGTGAAGGGGAGAGTTACCAAGCGCCGGGTGGCGCCGCCCGTGCCTTCAGAGGTACTCCGACAGGACGGCGTATCTCCCTGCGATCTGCTCAATCTTTTGATCTCGACCGATACGGCCCTCGCGCTCGAGGCGGCGCGACGCGGAATCGACCAGAGCGGCGGGAATCGCCAGCAGGCGCGCGATTGCTCGTTCGTTGCCGTAAGCCGCGACCTCGAAGTAACGCGACACGATGCGATACGCCGCCTCGCTGGCGCGCATCGATCGCGATGCACGTAACGCCTCGCCCCATTGATGCGCCAGTGTGTCCCACACGTAGGTGAACGGATCGGCGCGTTCCTCGATCTTGAGCGCGAGGAACTTCTCCTGCAGTTCCTTCATCGCACCGTCGAACGCCGCACGCTTGCCCGGTGATGAATAGCCGCTGGAGAGCTTCAGCGCCCTGGTTTCAGCCGCGCCGCGGCGCGTGAGCGCATCCATCACCAGCTTGGCGCAATGGCCGAGGTGGCCCTGACGGTACATCGCGAGATAGCCGCCGGGTTGGATGCGCAGCTTGAGGAACGCCGGCAGCAATTCGAGCGAGATGAAGCCCGGCCGGCCGCCGAGTGCCTTGCCGTAGTAGACCTCGCGGCGCGCGGGCAGCACGTCCTTGAGTCGCCAAGTGACGCCGATCGCGTAGTCGTGCTGGATGTGCTCGGGCATTTCGGGCTCGCGCTCGCCCGCGACCGCCTCGCGGATGCACGGTAATCCCATTCCGGCGGTGAATGCCGCGCAGAAGCCGACCTCGTTGATGAAGCCCAGCGCGTCGCGTTCGCTCTTGATGCGGCGCGAGGGCACGCGGCGGAAGTGGAAGTCGCGATGCTCTTCGAGGCGACCGGCGAGCGATGGCTGAGCGCGTTCCGCTCCATGCTGCGCCGATCTCATTGGCCCACGCGCTCGACGCATTCGCGGAACAGCCGCCGGTAATTCTCCTTGCATCCAAGCTGCCGGATGATGCCCTCGAGCCCGACCAGCGCGCGCATCAGGAACACACCGTGGGCGGGCGAGCGATAGAGTTTGTGCCGCACCGCGAGTTCGCTGACCGCGGCCGCTTTGCCCACCGAATCATAGTCTTCGGGATCGACCACCCGATCGACCAATATCGGCTCGAACAGAATATGCGCGACCTCGACCATCGGCGCGGGATCCTGCCCGCGATCAAGGTAGCCTAGCGCGACCAGCGCCGATGCGAGTTTGCGATCGTCGCGATCGATCAGGCTCCGCGCGAGTTGCAGATGCGCGCGGCGGATCGCTTCCGGGAATCGCCGGATCGACCCGAAATCGAGGATGCCGAGGTGCGGATGATACGTCACGAGGTAGTTGCCCGGATGCGGGTCGGTATGAAGCACGCCGAATTCGAGAATCTGGCGCCAGACCAGCGCATAGTACTTGCGCGCCAGCCATCGCTTGAGGTTCGCATCGACGCCGGGGCCCATCACGTCCGCCAGCGGATAGCCCTCGATGAAGGTCATCGTCAGCACCCGCCGCGAGCTACGCTCGGTGATGACCCGCGGCACGACGATCTCGCCGTCGTCGGCGAGCAAGCGCCCGAACAGCGCCATGTTGCGCGCCTCGCGCACGTAATCCAGCTCCTCGCGAATCCGCTCCTGGAGCTCGGCGTACAACGCCGCGGTATCGACCTTTTGGCGCATCAGGTCGCTCACCAGCGCCTGCAATGCGCGCAGCAGCAGCCGGAGGTTCTGCAAGTCCTGCCGCACAGTGTCTTCGACACCCGGATACTGGATCTTGACGGCGACCTCGCGGCCATCGCGCAGCGTCGCGCGATGCACTTGGCCGAGCGACGCGGCTGCGAACGCCTCGTGCTCGAAGCTCGCGTAGAGCTGCTCGGGCGGCTTGCCCAGTTCGTGCCGAATCTGATCGGCGATCGTCGCGAATTCCATCGGCGGCACGCTGGATTGCGTGAGCCGGAGCACCTCGAGCGCCTCGGCGGGCAGGATGTCCTCGCGCATCGAGAGCATCTGCGCCAGCTTCATGAAAGCGCCGCGCAGCTGCACGGAGCCCTCGACGATCAGGCGCGCATTGCGAATATGGGTGGCGAGCAGTTCGCGATCACGCGCGTGCGGGCCCAGGAACGGGCGACGCAATGATGTCCACAAATAGTTCGAGCCGACCTGCGAAGCCAAACCGCCGATCTTGATCGCGCGGCGCGCACGGCCGCTGGTAAGGCGAGCGCGCCCCCGCTTCCGATCGCTCATCGGCGCGGGCGCAGATGCTCGGGACGTAGCGCCTGGCTTAGCAGGATCGTCACCTCGCGCACCGCGCGAGCATCGCTTCGCGTGACGCCGATCGTCAGTTCGCCGACCGTCAGCTGTTCCCCCGGCTTGGGGATGTGGCCGAGCCGCTCGACCACCATACCGCCGATGGTCGCATAGTCGTCTGCCTCCGGGAGCCGCAACCCGTAGCGTTCGTTGAGCTGGACGATCGGCGCACGCGCCGCGACCGAGAGCGTGCGATTATTGATCACACGCGCCAGTTCCTCGCCGGTGTCGTACTCGTCTTCGATCTCGCCGACCACTTCTTCGAGCAGATCCTCGACCGTGATAATCCCGGATGCGCCGCCATACTCATCGACCACCACGGCGAGGTTCTCGCCGGTCCGCTGCATGGCGAGCAGAATCCTGTCCAGTGGCGTGGATTCCGCGCAGTAGCTCACCGGCCGCATGATTTCGCTCACCGGACGCTCGCGATCGGGCGCGTCAAGCAGATCGAAGACGTGTACGACCCCGATGATGTTGACGATGCGCTTGTCGAAGACCGGCAGGCGGCTGAACCCTTCGCGACGCACGACCTCGATGGCGGCGGCCAGCGTGGTAGTCTGGGGAATTGCCTCGACCCGCACCAGCGGCACCATCGCCTTGCGCGCTTCTGACTTGGAAAAGCGCAGGATTCTCCCGATCATCTGCTGCTCGCCCGGCAGGATCGCGTCATGGCGTGCGGCGGCGGACTCGCCCGTTGCGCGACGGATCAGCAGGACGAGGTCATCGCGGCTGAGGAAGACGCTCTGGATTTCAGGCGACACACCCATCAACCCGCGCAGCGAGCGGCTGAGATAGGTCTCGGCGCTGAGCAGTGGCGCCAGCGCGGCCGCCATCGCGCGCAGCGGCCGCGCCGCGATTCGCGCGAACGCCAGCGGCTGCCGGAGCGTCAGCAGCTTCGGAATCGATTCGCCCAGCACCAGTGTCAAAGGCGTCAGGATGAAAGGGGCGGCCAGCTCCCATCGCGGCCACGTCGCATGCAGCCACGTGGTCAGCACCGTCGAAGCGATGACCGTCGCGAGATTGTTGGTGGTCAGCACCATCGCCAGCAGCCGGTCGCGTCTCGCGAGCAATCCGTCAAGCATCCGCGCGTCGGCCTGGCCGCGTTCGGTCTCGGCGCGCACCTTGATTTCGTCGGCAGTGACCAGCGCGATTTCGCTGGCCGAGAAGAACGCCTGGGCGATCAGGCATCCGATCAGGACGACTACGACCTCCGCCAGGATCATCGCACCAGCCTCAACTGCTCGATGCTCGCGCCGCGCACTTTTTCCACCGTCGCCTTGTAGCCGCCGAGCGCGAAGCTCTCGCCCGGGCGCGGCACACGGCCGAGCCGGCGCAGCACGAGCCGGCTGAGGGTGGTTTCGCCGCCGCCGTCGATGGCGGGCAGATGCTCGCGGCCCAAGGCCTCCTGCAGACGGCTCAGCTCGATTCCGCCCGCGACCAGCCATTCACCGCTATCGGTGCGCGTCAGCTCGGGACCTTCGACATCGAACTCGTCCTTAATCTCGCCGAACAGCTCCTCCAACAGGTCCTCGAGCGAGACCACACCCAGCAGTGCGCCGTACTCGTTCACCACCACGGCGAGATGGATCCGGTCGCGGCGCATCTCGTCCAGCAACACGCCCAGCGGCTTGCGCGGCGGCACGAAGTAGGGCGGGCGGATCAGCCGCTCCAGCCGCGGCAGCACCGGATCGAGGCGGCGCGCGACGAGGTCCTTGGCATGCAGCACACCGACGATTCGGCCGGCATCGCCGCGCCAGATTGGCACGCGCGAGAAGCGCCCGCGGGCGACCTCGCCAATCAGACGCTCGGGCGGCGTGTTGATGTCGAGCGAGAAGATGCGCTCGCGTGGCGTCATCACGTCAGCCACGCGCCGATTGGTGAATTCAAACACCTTATGAATCAGCTCGCGCTCGGCTGGTGCGACCTCGCCCTGATGCTCGCTGACGCTCAGCAGCGCCTTGAACTCGCTCTCGGAAACCGCCTCGGGACGCGGCGCCTGGATCGGCGGCGCGAAGTAACGGGCGATGGGATGAACGACTTCGACCGCAAACGCGAGCGGACGTGCGGTGAATGAAGCGATCAAGTGCGGGAAGCCGAGCGCAAAAGTCTTGGGCGTGATCTCGACCATCAGCACGATCAGCAGCAGCATCACCGGCGCCGCGACGTAGGCGCCCATCGGCCCGAGCACCAGCAGCAGGAACGACGTGCCCAGACATTCGGCGAACACATTGCAAGTCTCGTTGAGCCCGATGATCACCACCAGCGATTCAGCCGGGCGCCTGAGCAGGCGCTCGAGCGCGTGGCGTACAGGCGCCCGCAGCCGCTCGCGCGTATGCTCCATCCGCACCAGCGCGAAGAGCGCGGTTTCGGACGCGGAAAGCAGCGCCGAGCCGAGCAGCAATCCGGCTACGATCGCGGGCAGGACGAAGACCGGCAACATGGACCCCTCAGTCGCGGCTGCGCAGCTGATCGAAGCCGCGCATCCCGCCCGATGCGCCGCGATTGCCGATTACGGTGACGCTCCTGCCCTTGACGATTTTTCCGATCCGGGTAACCGGCAGGCCGAGGCGGCGAGCGAGATCGCGCTCGCGATGGCCTGCGCTGGTGCAGAACAGCAGCTCGTAGTCCTCGCCCCCGCCCAGCGCGAGCGAAGGATCATCGCCGAGCGCGGCGCGATAGGCCGGTGATAGCGGAACCGCTTGCGCGTCGATCTCGGCGCCGACCCCGCTGCGCTCCACAATGTGTCCAAGGTCTTGGAGCAGACCGTCGCTGAGATCGATCGCGGCGGGCGCCGGTCGAATCCGCGCCAGCGCGCGACCCGCATCCAGGCGCGCCGCAGGATTCAGGAAGCGGCTGACGAGGAAACTGCGCGCGCGGACCGGCGCATGCAGCTTGCCCTGCAGGATCCGCAGTCCCGCCGCGGCGTCGCCGACCGTACCAGTGACGAAGATTTCGTCGCCGGCGCGGGCGCTATCGCGCCTGAGCGCCGCGCCCGGCAAATCGCCGAGCAGCGCGATTGTAATCGCGAGCTGATCCGCACGCGTGATGTTGCCGCCGACCACGTCAACTCCGGCGGCCCGCGCCGCCGCTTTCAACCCCCGGTACATGTTATCGAAAAACGCCGCATCGATCCCGCGCCGCACCGCGAGATTGATCACACAGAAGGCCGGCACGCCGCCCATCGCCGCGATATCGCTCAAGTTGACCGCCAGCGCGCGCCGGCCGAGTTCGCGTGGCGTACCCCATCCGAGGCGGAAATGGACGCCCTCGACCATCGAATCGATCGTGACAAGCATCCGGCTGCGGCGCGATGCAATGATTGCGCAGTCGTCACCCGGCCCAAGAATCGTGCGTTTGGAGAGTGTGATTCCCGCGCACAAACGCTCGATCAGCTCGAACTCTCCGGGCATCCGCGCCTTCACGACGCGCGCAAAGCCTCGAGCGCCTGACCCATCGCGGCCAGCGCAAATTCGGCCTCGTCGTCGCTCAGCGTCAGCGGCGGCGCGAGCCGCACGACGCGAGCGGCGTTGAGCGTCCAGTTAATCACGACGCCCCGGGCGATCGACTCGGCGACGAAGCGGCGCGCATAGGCCGCGTTGGCGAACTCAATTCCAATCAGCAGCCCGATACCGCGGACGTCGCGGACCTGCGCGCCCATCATCGTACTCAAGCACTTCATCAACCGGTCGCCGAGCGCATTCGCGCGTTCCCAGAGCCGCTCAGCAACGATCACCTCGAGCGATGCGAGGCCGGCGGCGCAGCTCAGCGGATGGCCGCCGAAGGTCGTGATATGGCCCAATGGCGGGTCATGCGACAGCACGCCCATCACCTCGTCGCGCCCACAGAACGCGCCCAGCGGCAGGCCGCCGCCGAGCGCCTTGGCGAGCACGATCAGATCCGGCACGCATCCGAAATGCTCCAGCGCGAAGAGCCGTCCCGTGCGTCCGAAGCCGGTCAGCACCTCGTCGAAGATCAGGATCGCACCAGTCCGATCGCATTGCGCGCGCAATGCGCGGATGAACTCGGCGGATGGAATCCGAACGCCAGCTTCCGCCTGCACGGGCTCGATCGCGACCGCCGCGATAGTCGAATCGATTCGTTTCAGGGCGGCCACGTCGCCGTATGGCAAGCGCATCACCGGACCGGGCAGCGGTTCGAATGGCGCACGGAAATCGGGATTACCCGCGAGCGCCAGCGCCCCCATCGTGTCGCCATGATATGCGCCATCGAAGGCCGCGAAGCCCGCGCGTCCGGTGAACTTGCGCGCGGTCTTGAGTGCGCCCTCGATCGCCTCGGCGCCGCTGTTGGTGAAATAGACCCGGCGCAGACCGGCCGGTAGCAGCTCGGGCAGCCGGCGCGCAAGTGCAACCTGCGCTTCGAGCACATACTCGCCGTAAACCATGACATGCAGATGACGGTGCGCCTGATGTTCGATCGCTTCGAGCACGCGCGGATTGCCATGACCCAGATTGGCGACGCCGATCCCGGCAATCATGTCGAGATAGCGCCGGTCGTCCGCGGTATATAGCCATGAGCCCTGCGCGCGCACGACTTCGAGGCCGAGTGGCGAGTCTGAAGTTTGCGCCATGAAGCGCAGGAAGTTCTGCTTCAGATCGCTCATCCGCGCGCGAGCACCCGATCGATAAAGAGGCCGCCGCCATGACGCCATTGAAGCGCCGGTGACTGCATCATGCCCGGAGCGCATAACCATGTCGCACCCATCGAGCGCAGATGAGCCAGCGTTGGTTCGAGGCGTGCAGCGGGATCGGCGATGGCGAATGCTTCGATGCGGCCGGCGACTGGCGCCAGCCGTGCACTTAGGTCGGCGAGATCCGCGAACTGGCTCACTTGGACGGTGCGGTATTGCGGCGATAGCTGAAACTGCGCCCGCGGATCGTGAATCACCGTCCACGCCAGATGCGCACCCTCCCACAGATCGATCTTCGCGCCGCCGAGCTTGCGCCATCGCGCAGTCTCCCTGGCCCGCCGGATCGCGGCCGCGGCACCGGCGTTTAACGGTGCAGGCGTCAGCGGGCACGCGAGCGCATCGAGCGCATGCGCGATGCGCTCTGCGAAGTCGCGTGAGGCCGTGCCGTCGCCGCCCTCGACGAAGACATGATGCGGCGACAGGCATCCACGCTGCTCGAAGAGCGTCACGTCGCGCGCGATCGCCGATGCGGCTTCGTTGGCGCCTGTTCCTGACGATGCTTCGCGCGCCACCAGCGCACCGCTGACGCGGCTCCCGAACCCGATCGTGCGCGAGCCGGCTAACGCCCCGATCGTTGCGTCATCGCCGTACACGACCATGAAGTCGCAGGCGCGCAGAAGCTCGCTCATCAGATCGGCGCCATCGCGGCTGAAGTTGAATACTGCGATTCGATCCGTGAACGCCCCATCAGCGTCAGCCAGCGCGCCAACGAATTCCTGGAAAAAGTGCGGCTCGACACTCGATGATTTGATCATCAGCGATCCGCCCGTGACCAGAGCCAGCATTACCTCGTGGAGGCCGGCGCCAGGAATATTTCCCGCCATCACGAAGCCGACCATCTGGTCCAGCTTCGGTTGCCAGCCGGCGAACGCGTTCAGCGCGCTGGCGCTAAACGGCTCGAGCAAAGCGTCGAGCGATTCCGCGATCAGTGTGCCCGACCAGCCGAGGTCTCGCGACAGCAAATCACTCAGCTTGCGATGGCGCGGTGACCTGGGATTGCGAAGCTCAACGCACGCAGCATCGATCGCCCGCGCAGCCCGGTCGGGTGTCGTGGAACCGATCGCAGCGCGCAGCCGCTGAGCCGTCGCGCGCATTGAGGCGACGGCAGCTGCGCCCAAGTCGCATTCGCCTATTGTGACTACGGAGCTCATGACGGAGCGGTTGCCACTGCCGCAAAGCGCGCGATGCCCAGCGCGCATCCGCGATCCTCGCTGCCTTCGGCCCGCCCCATGATCCTCACCGCGCCGAGTTCGACTACCCCGAGATCCTCGGTCAGCAGCGCCGAGACCGATCCGACGTTGGCCAGGTCGAAGTAGGTGAGCAAACCGGCCTGGCCGTCCGACAGTGGTTGCAGGGTGATCGGATCAACGGTCCGTGCGCGCAGCCATGGCGGCGGGAGCTTGACGCGATCGCCCTCGACCGTCGCGAACTCCGAGTTGAAGGGCGTCGCGTCGTAGAGCTGCGAGCACATCTCGGTCATGCCGTACTCGTTGATCGTCATCGCAGGGGCGATGCCAAGCAGGGCGTCGGCAAGCTGGACGACTTCGCGCGGCGCCAGCGGGACGGCCTGGCCCTTCGCTCCGCCGGTGTCCATCAGGCGCGAGCCATTGGCAAGACTGATCGGCGTGCCGCTGGTGCGGATGCGCGCGAAGATCGTGCTGCATGCGGCGGTCGTGCCCAGGATACATACCGGCGCGCGATCGCGTTCGGCGCGACGGAGGAAATCGAGCGCCGCGTCAGCATCGATTCCGGCCGGGCGCGCCGCCCAAAGCGATTGGCCGGCGCCGAAGGCGTCGATGCACCAGCTGATCATCTGGGCGAGCGACGATTGCGGCATCCGCTCGATAGTCGGGTGAAGCGCGAGCATTCGCAGTTTCATCCCGTCCGGGAATAGCATCCGCGCCAGATGCGCGAGCGCCGAGCGCCGGTAAACTTCCAGCCGCGCGATCGGATGGCGTCCTCGTGAATCCTCCCCGACACTCGTCCCGCTGGTGACGAATACGCGTTCCGCGTCGGCCGGTCCTAAATGCGCGTACTTGAAGGCGATCGTGCTGACCAGCGGGATCTCGCCAAGCGAGCGAACTGAATCGGGCGATGCGCCAAGCGCTCGGCAGTATTCCCGATATGGCGCGATCGATTGAAACTGATGGCGGAACACCCCGAGCGCCAGCGGTTCAAGAGCGGCGGGCTCGGGATTCTCGATGAAGGAGATTACACGCTCGAAGATGGACATTGCGATCCGACGCAAGGCGACCGGTCCCGATGATGGCATCGCGTGACAGGCCCCTTCAATCGGCTGCGCAATTCGGGCGATTGGCAAACGTCTTGACTGTCAGATGGGTTCGTGAGATTCGGCCTCGTAGAGCGGAAGCCGCTTACCTTGTTCGCGGCTACGCACATTGTAGTATCAGTTGGTATCGAGCAGCCAAGGCGGGTGACTGAGGGGCAGTACGGAACTGAAAGGCTCAATTGGGGCGTCTTGAGGCGTCTAGGCTTGCAGCGCCCGTCCGAAGTGCATAACTTGTCGTTACTTGAACTGAAACGGCTGATGTTGGGCGACGTCATAGCGGGTGGATTGAGATGAAGAAGTTCGCGCTTGGTGTGACGATGGGATTCATCGCGAGCTGCGGCTTGGCATTCGCCGCGGCCAACTACGATCACAACGGCGTCTTCTGGGGCAGGCTCGACGGCTCGGCCAAGCAGGGCTACGTCACGGGCTACGCCGATGCGATGCAGGTCAGCACGGGCAAGCTCGACAACCTGACGGTCGCCGCCGAACTGTTTCATTGGAGGGGTGCGCGCAAGATCATAAATCAGCTCTCACATGAACTCGTAGTATCCGATGTCCAGACCGCTGACGTCGTCGCGCGGCTCAACGAGCTCTACTCCAATCGCAAGTATTCAGATCTCGACCTCGGCTCGGCGATGCAGTTGCTGACGATGCGTGCCGGCGAGCATGCCGATCGCACATCTGGCAAGGCGGCTCCCACGACCCGTTGAGCGCCACAAAGAGAATCGATTCGACGGGCGATTCCGACTCGGGGTCGCCCGTTTCGTTTGTGCGCATCGGGGAGATCCGGCAAAGCGCGCGCTTGAAACCCGCTCCCAGCGTGCATAGCTTTAGCTTCAGGGCTCAGCTTGAACGCTTCGGTCGTATTGCTGGATAAGGTTGTCGCGGCGACGGTGGGAATCCACTCGCTGGTGCCGGATGGTCATGTCTCGGCCGCGGTCGGACTGGGCACCGAACGCCGCGGGACCGGTACGCTGATCAGCAGCGATGGCGTGATCCTGACCGTCAACTACCTGCTGATGGGCGCGAGTAGCGTGATCGTCACGCTCACCAGCGGCGAACAGCTCCAGGCCAACGTCATTGCGCAGGACTATCCCTCGGGGCTGGGGCTGCTCAAGATCGACGGCCGCAACTTTCCGCATCTGGAGGTCGTTTCATCGCAGACGCTCACGCTCGGTGAAGAGATTTTCACGGTCGCGAGCATTGGCGGCGAGGCGCGGCGCGCCGACTCCGGACTCGCCACTTATCTCGGCCCGTTCGACGCGCTGTGGGAGTTCGCGCTGGACCGGGCGATCATGACCTCGGCGATGAACCTCGGACTGGGCGGCGGTCCGGTATGCAACCGGCGCGGCGAAATGATCGGCATCTCGTATTTAACGATGGCCGACATCGGACGCGCAGTTCTCGCGATCCCGGCGGAATGCTTCCTGGAAGGCCGCGACGAACTGCTGGCTCATGGCCGGCGTACCAGCGCGCCGGCGCGCGCATGGCTCGGCCTGCTCTCGTACACGCTGCGCGAGCACATCGTGATTGCGGGCCTGATGCCGGGCGGGCCGGGCGACAAGGCCGGACTCAAGCAGGGTGATGTGTTGATCTCGGTGGACGGCCTTGAGATCGGCGAGCGGCGCGCGCTATACGATCTATTGCGCAGCCATCAGCCGGGCGACCGGCTGCAATTCAGGGTGCTGCGCAACAATCAGATCCAGTCGATCGAAATTCCGGCCTCGCGCGCCGAAGACTACTACGCGTAGCGCGAAATTTTCGCGAGACCAAGGCAGGTTCGATTTTCGGCGTTGTAGGGCCCCTCAACCCGGGATTCTTCACTCCGGCGGCCTCCGCTCAGAATGACGACAACGAGTCATGCGAGCGGAAGAATCCGCACGGATCCGGGATTCCTCGCTCCGCAGATTTCGCTCGGAATGACAAGCGCGGTCGCCGGCCGCACGTGCTTCCGCGGCTACACATCCTTGAATTCCTTCTTCGACTTGCGCTCCTCGATGGCCGCCTGCGCCGCCGCCAGCCGCGCCACCGGCACGCGGAACGGCGAACACGAAACGTAGTCCAGCCCGAGCCGATGGCAGAGCTTGACGCTCGCCGGATCGCCGCCATGCTCGCCGCAAATTCCGATCTTGAGCTTGCGATTGGCCATGCGGCCGCGCTCGATCGCTATGCGCATCAGGTCGCCGACGCCCTCTGGGTCGAGTTCCTGGAACGGGTCCTTCTTGAAGATGCCGCGTTCGATGTACGCGTCGAGGAACTTGCCCGAGTCGTCGCGCGACAGTCCGTAGGTCATCTGCGTCAGATCGTTGGTGCCGAAGGAGAAGAACTCGGCAACCGCGCCGATCTGATCGGCCTCGATGCATGCGCGCGGCAGCTCGATCATCGTGCCGATCGTGTAGCTGACCTTCACGCTGCCGTTGCCGAGCACCTGGCGCCCGACCTCGCGGATCTCACTCGCGAGAATCTCGAATTCCTTGCGATCGCCGATTAGCGGCAGCATGATCTCGGGCATCGCCTTGACGCCCTGGCGGCGCAACTCGACGGCGGCCTCGATGATCGCGCGCGCCTGCGCCTTGTAGATCTCCGGGTAGGTGATGCCGAGCCGCGAGCCGCGATGGCCCAGCATCGGGTTGAACTCGAACAGCCCCTCGCATACGTGCTTGAGATGGTCGAAGCTCACTCCCATCTTGCCCGCCAGCTCGCGGATCTCGCTGTCGGTCTTGGGCAGGAACTCATGCAAAGGTGGATCGAGCAGCCGGATCGTGACCGGCAGCCCCGCCATCACCTTGAGGATTCCAACGAAGTCCGCGCGCTGCATCGGCAGGATTTTTTCGAGCGC
>JBGPUE010000027.1:0-35523 GCA_041491005.1 Binataceae bacterium (SeqCode)
ACCGACTCGAAGCCGGAGTTATGCAGCGTCAGCTTCGTCTTGCCATCGACATCCTCGAAGGTCAGCGTCAAGACCGTTTCGGGACGGGTGGGATTGCCTTCCGCATCCGCCCAGCTCCCGACCATGACCAGACGTTCCGGCTGGACGATCTCGCGAAAGACGCCCTGCGTCCAATGGTCGTCCCCGTCGGGCCCGCGCATGTGGATTCGGTAGGCGCCGCCGGGGCGCAGCTCGTTTCGAAGGACGGTGCTCGTGAACCCTTTCGGACCGTGCCACTTGGCCATGTGCTCGGGATCGGTCCAGCACTTGAAGACGAGATCGCGCGGCGCATCGAAGATGCGCGTGATGACGAGCTCCCGCTCGGCGGATTCCGTGGCAGTGTTACTTCTTGCGGCCATCTTTCTTCTCCTTCACTTGCAGCTCGCGCAGATATTCGTCCAGGCGATCGAGACTCTCCTCCCAGAAACGGCGATAGTGCTCCAGCCACTCAGCGACGTCCTTGAGCGGACCCGCCGCGAGTCGGCACGGGCGCCACTGGGCCTCGCGGCCGCGCGCAATCAGACCGGCGCGCTCGAGCACTTTGAGGTGCTTGGAGATCGCAGGAAGGCTCACCTCAAAGGGCTCGGCCAGCTCAGTAACCGAGGTCTCGCCCAAGGCGAGGCGCGCGAGGATCGCGCGCCGGGTGGGATCGGCGAGAGCCGCGAAGGTGGTGCTGAGGCGTTCAGGCGACATCCTATGATGAACCATTCAGTTAAATAACCCGAGGGTTAAATACATCTCGGGTTCCCTTCGTGTCAAGGGCCGCAATCCGCTATGGGCTATCTGGGTTCAGGCCGCGGGATAGCGATGCTCTGGCGCTACTCTCACTCAAGCGAGCACGATCGGGAAGGCGCCACTACTCAGGCGCAGGTCGATCCTCGATCAGCTGCCCTCATCTAGCCGATCAAACGATGTTTAATTTCAAGGATGAGAAATACCGGGACTGAAAATGGAAGGATAATCACGAAGAGAATCAAGAGGACGATCGCCCAACTCCAATGGTTGCCGAAGTTCAGCGTGTATCCGATGCCATAGCGCTTCGCCACAAACAGCGCCGGATCGTTCGAGTTGATATACAAGATGCCCCACTTCCAACATTGGTCTCGGGTCTCCATTTTGGCTGCCAAGGCTTACAGCACGATACATCTCGTGTGCGCTTGGCGTCGAGATCGACGACCCGTCTGTGCGTCCATTGATGGAGCCGGTCACCCGCAACCGTCGGGCATCCCCGACCGGGAGGCAAGAACTGTGAAGTCCATCGAAGGTATCGGTCTGACCGAAGTGAGGTCGCTCTACAGCAGCGCGCAAGGCGACTTCATGCAACTTCTATTCGGGCAGCAAATTCACATTGGCGGAATGAATGCGTCGAACGATCTGGCGGAGCGCGCGGGAATCGGAGCCGGCCTCAAAGGCATCGATCTTTGCTGCTGCAATGGCGCGGGGATGCGCTTTCTGGTGCGCTTTCGGAAAGTCGCGTCGATGATCGGTGTCGATGCTACCGAGAGTGTCGTCGAGCGCGGACGCGGACTATGCCGTGAAGAAGGATTGGAGGATCGCATCCGGCTCGTGCTCGCCGATGCCTGCCAGAGCAGGCTACCGACGGCCAGCGCTGATTTCATCTGGGGCGAAGACGCGTGGTGCTACGTAACGGACAAACCGAAACTGATTGCAGAGGCGGCGCGACTGCTTCGCCCCGGTGGCGTGATTGCCTTCACGGACTGGGTCGAAGGATCTGCGAGATTGACTGACGCCGAGGCTCAGCGCTTCCTGGGCATGATGAGCTTCGCCAATGTGGAAGACATAGACGGCTACGTCCGTCTGCTCTCGGAAAGCGGTTGCGAACTGCGCATCGCCGAGGACACCGGGCGCTTCCCTTCGTATGTGGATTTGTATCTCAAGATGATCGAGATGCAGCTCACTTATGACGTCTTGCGGACCGTCGCGTTCCGTACTGACTTGTTGCAAACCATCACCAGCGGATTCCAGTTCCTCGGCGAACTGGCGCGTGCCGGCAAGATCGCGCAGGCGCGATTTGTAGCGCGCCGCCGCTAGAGGCTTTGCAAGCAAGGTCGGTTCAGGGCCGCAACACCGAGACATCCGGGACGAGAGAAAAAACCGCGGATCTCCGTGCATCTTGGCGCCGACCTCACATCCTCCAGTGGCGCGTGATTCTGAAATTCCCGCACACCCGCGCACAGACGCACGTGTTTCAGGTGAAACCTCTGATTAGGGGTGGGTGGCCGAGCGCAGCTGGTATTGAGGGCTGCGACGGACTGCAGTTCCGCTCCTGGGCGAAAGTTGCCTAGCGCGATCACTTCCGACGAGTTTGTTGATCCGCATACCGCGGGTAGCGGAGAATCGCGCCCCATGACAACTGATCGGAACCGCAGCCGCCGACTTGCGTCCGCGATTGTCGCGGCCTTGCTGATCGCTACACCCTCCGCGCTCGCCGCACCTCCCGTCGTTCCCAAAGCGCTGCCCGAGGCGGTGCTGTCGCAGGCGCCCGGAATCCATCCGCTCGGCCGTGGCCGCCATACGCTGTGGGGCATCCACGTATACGACGCGACCCTGCGGATCGTCGGCGATCAATTCGCTCCCGCTGAGCCTCACGCGCTCGACGCCGAGCCCGGCAAGAGCGTCAGCGCCGAGACCCTGGTGAGCACCGCGACGGGCGAGATGCACAGGCTCAATCTCGGCGACGGGTCGCGGCTTGCAGCCTGGCGCCACGAGATGAAGCGACTGATGCCGAGTGTGAGGGCGGGCGATGAGCTGGTGGTTTTCTGTCCGCGCGACGGGAGGACGGTGGCGTATTACAACGGCCGTAGCCAGGGCGAGGTCGACGACGCGACTCTATGCCCCGCGATCATGCAAAGGGCCATGGAGCTTGATCATCGGTTGTCCCGGCGCTTGCAGCTCGGAGCGCCAACCCGGAAACGGCGCGGTCGCGGCGGCGGCGAAATCGTATCCGAAAGAAGCAGGACCGATGCTGGAGAACATACATCCGGCGGTGCGCGCGGTGAAGGCTCGGCCCGGTGATGAGATCTCGAGTGCGATCTCGGAGAACGCGATTCTTACGGCGGAGAAGCTTCGGCACGAGCCCGTGTGCGCACCGCTGGTCGCAAGTCACCAGCTGAAGATCGTCGCTGCTCGATATCACCTAAAGACCGGCAAGGTGGAACTGCTGGAGCCCGACAAGTGAAGCCCGAGTCGGGATCGCGACGGTTCTTGAGGATGATCTATTGACTCCGCGCGTCCTCGACTTTGCAGGCCGTGCCGACGAATGGGCGGTGAGCCGCGACGAGTTGAATCTCGTCGGGTTTTCTTCCGCCATTTGGCAGCCTACCGGCCGTAGTCGTAGAGCGTGCCGATCGCGGCTAGTGTTCACGCCGTGCGTGTGCTTCGCTCGTGTTTTCGATCAAGGGAGAGGGTGAAATGATCAAGCACGTCTTCCTCTTTGAACCCACGGTCAGTCCGACTCAAGCAGATCGGTACTATTTCAGGTTTCACAGCAAGGAGGTGGTCCGCGCTACCGGTCCGTGGCTGCGAAGGTACGAGACCTATCGGGCTCTAGATGCTCCTCCCGAAGCGGACAGGTTCGGCATCAGGCGGGGCCGCCTGACCGAACTCTGGTACAGCAGTGTCGATGATTGGAGAGAAGCTAATCCCTACGGGCGTCCGTACACGCCGCCGGCTGGCGGATGGGAAGCATTCTTCGGCCGCAATGGCGCAGTAACCATCGTGCCTGCGATGCCGACCGAGGACTTCCTGGGCAAGGAGCCGATGCCTGAGGAGCGGCCGATTCTCAGATGGTACCAGATCTTCAAGTATCCCGACGGAGTCTCGTTGGAGGAAGGCGACGCGTGGTATCTCAGAGTCCACGCGGAAGAGATGAAGCAGCGTTCAGGACTCTTGCGTTTCGTGAGTCATCGGGTGCTAGAGAATCCGCCGTTCTCAACGCCGTGGCAGCGGGTATCAGAGCTCTGGTATGAGGACGTCTCGGCGTGGCACGAGGCCATCGGCCGGACAGCTCCGCAGTTCACGCCTCCCAGCTGGAGCAGGACTCCTCCATTTGTCGATATGGTCAGCACCTTCGTCGGCTACAAGCCCGACGTTGATTTCCTGAGAGATGACCCGACGATCCCGTGACGCGGGGAAGGCGCCGGCGCTTCCAATGGGGCTCGAGGAGTCTGGTGAGGTAACGCCCATGATTCGTTCGTTCATCATTTCAATTATCTCTCCGGCGTTTCGCGCGCCGACGGCGAAGCGTGGTACCTCGACGCTCACGTACCGCGCGTCAGACAGTTGCCGGGCGTGGTGCGGTACCGATCGTGGGGGCAGATGGACGTGGGGATTCCTTATCCCAGTGCGGCCGAACCGTTGACGACGCGGGTAAGCGGCAATTGAGAAGGATTGGAGGCTGGAACGGACCACCGCCGCGGTGATCATTGACTGAACGTAGAGCCCGGGGTGCCAGTCTCCAGCTCTCACCCCCCGCCTTCCCTGTTCTCCGGATCCAATTCCCTGTTACGGCAAGAAAATTCCCTGTTCCGCCAAAATAATTCCCTGTTCCGTTGAGTAGGGAATTCGGACAAAAACCCGAGAGAGCACAAGGCTTTTTCGGCCGCGAGTCGGCCCCGGAGCGCCGAAATCAGGGAAATTCCCTGTTAATTCCCTGTTTAACAGGGAATTTGACTGCAGAGAATGGTTCGCAGCAGACTGCATCATCCGCCATGGTTGCCAGACCTGATTCGGTGGAGCCGGAGGGCTCGACGCGCGCCTAGTCGAGCTGGGAATCGTCCATCAAAGGCAGCGCGAAGGCGCTCTTGCCGAGGAATTCCAGCGTCTCGTCGCTATCGAACGGATGGTAGAGGCCGGCTCGCACGTCGCGGAAGAACCGCTCCAGCGGCAGTCGCCTGAAATAAGAGGCGCCGCCCACCGCCCGCAGGGCAAGATCGACGACACGCACTGAATTCTCAATAGCTATCATGCGCGCGGCCACGGCCTTGCGCGACCAACTGCCCGGTTCATCGTGATCAACTTCCGCCGCAGCCTTCCACATCACAGCGCGAGCGCCTTCGATCAGGACGTCCATCTCGCCGACTTTGTTGTAGACGCTGGGCAGGTGGCTCATCGGATGTTTGAGCGGGAATCGCTGGCGATCGCGCATGAAGTCCACCACGAAGTTGCGCGCGGCGACAGCGATACCGATGTAAGGTGCGCCGATCGCAAAAGGAGCCTTGGCAAATACCCTCGTGATGCGGCCGCTTCTGGAGACAGGGCGCTGCAGCACGACCCCCCGTTCAGGCACGAAGGCGTCCGTCAGCTCGGAACTACGCGACGCTGTCGCACGCATCCCCATCACGTGCCAATCATCCTTGAAGGCCAGCCCCGGAGTTTCGCGTGGCACGATGAAGAAAGTGATGATAGTGGCGCCCTGCGGAGCGTCCTCCCAAGTCGCCTCGGCGAAGAAGTAGTCCAGTGCAATACTCTGGGTGCCGAAAATTTTGCGTCCGTTCACTAGCCATCCACCGTTTGCGGGGCGGGCGGTGGTGCGGGGACGCAGATTGATGACAGCGTTGTCCGGTTCGGAACCTGATCCACCGCAGATCAGCCGCTCACGCGCAATCTGGCGCAGCATCTCCTCAACATTCGGGGCTTTGAATTTGCGGTGCAAATCGATCAGCAGGCCGAGCACGTTGAAATGCATGTTGATCGCCAATGCCGTCGCGCCACAACCTTGGGCGAGTCGTTCCTGAGCTTTGATGCGCTCCAGCAGGCTTGCCCCGAGCCCGCCCAACTGCTCCGGAATCGTCATGATCGTATAGCCATGCTCTTTGAGCCGGGCATAGTTCTCGTGGGGAAACGATTCTTCCTCGTCGTGCTGGGCGGCGCGTTGGGCAAAATCGTCAGCTAGTTTCGCCGCGAGGTCAATGAAGCGCTGCTCACGTTCGGTATGTAGCTGGTTCATCGATTCGGCGTCCTCAATCGCCAGGCGGCATTCGCCAGACTCGCGCGTCGTGCTCCGGCGCATAGTCAAGGTTGCTTTGCGCTGGATTGCGGTTCACCAAGGGGCGCAAATACAGCGGATGCCTCATGCTGCGCACTTCGTGCTCGATCGTGAACAACACTTTTCCGCCATCGGGATCGATGATGTCCTTGAATCGATACTGATGCTGGTCACTCTCCTCGGTGACAAGTCCCTTCTCCGCGAGGCGACGATGCGGACCCGAGAAGTCGGCGACGTAGATCTGGACGTGGTGTCCGTCATACGGCGGTAGTGGGCGGTCAGTCTCGCGGAACACGAACCATTGCCCGACGCCGACCGAAACGCGGGCATGACGTCCGTCGTTGTCCTCGACAACCGACGCCGGTGTGGCGATTACCCGCCGGTAGAAGCGCGAAATCCCTTCCGCGCTTCCGGGAGGCACCTCGAACTCCACATATGGAATGCCGAGCGCAATCCGGCCGAAACGCTCCTGCGGCTCGTAGCACCGGATGCGATTGCCCCATGGGCAGGTCGCCTCTACGAATGAATCGTGTTCGCGAAAGTCGAAGTTGGTGTTGTCGAGGCGCTTGCGCACGCGGGTCAATCGCTTCAGCAGCGCTTCCCGATCCGGCATCACCACGCCGATATGGCCGCGCAGCACCTGCGGCTTGCTGGTCGGAAGGTGGAATTGGCTGCGCCCGACGTTGATCCACATGTTGCTGATGCTGACCATGAGAAACGGATCACGCGTCAGTCCCAGTCCGACCACGTAAAAGAGCGTCCCAAGCTGCTGATCGGGAACGGTTACATTGACGTGTTCGAGCGCGACGACGTTGCCGAGATCTTCCGCGGCACGGTCATAGGCAGTTTCCATCGCGACCTCCGATCGCCAGTATCATCGCACTTCACGGCGATTTTGTCGTACAGGAAAGTCGAATGTTTTTGGAGCGAAGCGTTGCAAGATAGCGCCCTCGTGATCACGATTGCGCATCGTCAGAGAGCGTCGTAACGGAGACTCGTCTCCCGTTGGCTGAGGTTTGGGTGGAGGGTCCATCATGGCACGCGCGTTAGATCGCGCGCATCAGGTCGCTCAGAGGTCGCGGCCCAGACAGTGGCGCGCTATGAAGTAGCGTCGCCTGACCTCCAATTGGCGTGGAATCCTATGGGCACACGATGGTCGAGATGCGCCCGCGCGATAGGTCCGCGCTCAATCTGCTCCGCGTCAAATATCGCCAGATGGCTCGCGTTGCGATCTTCGTCGAAGATATTGGTCAACAGATAACCTTCGCCCTCGCGCGCGCTGGCATTCCTGGACACAAAAACGGGTTCGGCCACCGCACAGCGCGGGCCGGCCGTGCATACGCGCATCTGTCCGGCGGCGTCATCGAAGTGCCCGAGGCCCCGATGAAAGATGTCGTCGCTGCCGGGCCCGCCGTTGCAGGCGACATAGCCGTGCCGGTAACTCAAGCCCGTGCGTCGCTCGTCGATGCGCGGGTATTCGCATCGCACGTCGCTTAGTCTTTCCACCTCGAAACCGCCCGGCTTCGTCCAATCGAACTCCCAGCGGGTGAGCAACTGGGTGGCGCGGCGATGGTCGGTTGGCGAACCATCCGCGAATGGAAACAGCGGGATGTCCTGCTGGCAGACATCAACCACAATTCGGTCCCCGTCGTTGAACGCATTCATGGGATGCCACACCATGCAGGCCGCGCCAGCGAACCACCGAATATCCTCCGCGCCACCGTTTCTCGGCATGATTCCAACATGCGTGCCCTTCTCCGGTTCCCACGCGATCAGCGGCGCGCCAGCCATCGCTCGTTTGATCGACATCGTCACTGGGCAGATCGGAAGGATGACAAAGTCTCTCGTCACCGCGAAATCGTGGACCAGCGCCGGGAACGGCCCCGGGATGATCTGTGATCGAACCAGGTCACCGGCTGCGTTTGCGACGTAGAACTCGATATCGCTGGTTACGCGCCCGGTCGGGAAGTTCGCGAAGAACAGCATCTCACCCGAAGCTGGATCAATCTTTGGATGCGCCGTCATGTTGCGCGGCAGCTTCTTGTTGAAGGACCAACGACCAATTGTCTCCAGAGACGCCGGGTCCAGTTCGATCGGTCCGTGCCCTTCTTCCAAGGCCAACAGCTTGTTCCCATGCCAAACGATATTTGTGTTCGCGACGCCGTCCGTTCGCATGCCAGCGACGCTCGAATCCGAACCCGAGGGAACGCCCGATGTGCCGAATAGCGCCCGGCCGGCGGCGTGTTCGAGAGTCCATTGCTGGGTTCGCACCCAACGATTGCGGTACGAGACTCTCCCCTTGCGAACACGGAACGCGTGCACCATTCCATCGCCATTGAGCGGGTTGTAGATCCCGCGGGGTGCAAACTGCGGACTAGGTCCGATACGATAGAAGGTGCCGTTGAGGTCCTGAGGGATATCGCCCTCGATGGTCAGATGCGAATAGTCGCATTCCATTCGGATCGGCTCAAAGCCTCTACACAGATACGGATCGGCGGAAAACGGACTCGCCATGCTCATGTCTCCGACGTTGCGTTGAGCAGGGTACTGGATCGGTAACAACGGCAGTAGCCATTTGCAACGCAGGACTAAACACATTTCACTATATTTTTTGATTTTCGCGCTTCCTCTGCCAACCGGATGAAAACATTTTGCGTGTCAATACCCCAAGGCCGCTTTTTTCGAGACCCTGGAGGAGCACGCTCTCGTCGCAAATCTCGGTAGTGGAAGCTGCGAAAAGGCGCAGCACCGGCTCGACAAGTCAGATGGAAGTGTGCGATCACCCGCTTTGTCGAAGAATCGCCATCAGTGCGATCGAGTGAAGTACCTGGAGGAGGTCCACCATGAAGGCTGCCGTCTATTACAAGAATGGGAATCCCGACGTTTTTCGTTATGAGGACGTACCCGATCCGGTATGCCATCCGAAGGGCGTGTTGATCCGCGTGGAGGCGGTGAGCATCGAGGGCGGAGACACACTCAATCGTTGGCGTGGCCCGCTGCCCACCACACCCCACGTGGTGGGCTATCAAGCCGCCGGCGAGATCATCGAGGTCGGTTCAGAGGTCACAGATTTGCGGCCTGGACAGAAGGTGACGACCGTTTTCAACGCCGGCTCGCATGCCGCCATGCGAGCTCTTCCGGCGCGTAACGCATGGCCCATTCCACCGGGGTTTGATGTGCGTCTGGCCGCTGCCATCCCGGTGCCATTTGGTACGGCTGACGACTGCCTATTCGAATTCGGCCGGCTGAAAGCCGGTGAGACGGTCCTTGTGCAGGCGGGCGCCAGCGGCGTGGGAGTTGCGGCGATTCAGCTTGCCAAGCGCGCCGGCGCGACGGTACTGGCCACCGCCTCGAGCGATGAACGGCTGGAACGCCTGAAGCCGCTCGGTCTCGATCATGGGATCAACTACCGGACCAGCGACGTCGTGAAGTCGGTGATGAAGTTTACCGAAAAGCGGGGCGTCGATCTCGTAGTCGACCCCGTCGGCGGACCGACTCTGCAAGGCAGCCTCTTATCGCTCGCCTACCGGGGCCGGGTCTCGATGGTAGGCGCGGCCGGGCGCGAGGCGATGACGATAGACGTCTCTTCGCTGATGGCAGGCAATCGTTCTCTGACGGGAGTTTTCCTGGGCGCCGAGATCGCCACAGACCGCGCCCACAACATGATCCAGCGCTTGATCGAAGAGGCGGCGCGCGGCGAATTCAAAGTAGTGATCGATCGGACCTTCCCTCTGTCGGAAGCGGCGGCCGCCCACGCTTACATCGAAAGCCGACTGGCGGTGGGTCGAGTTCTCCTGATCCCCTAGCAGGCTGTTGAAGAAGGCTTTTCAACAGCCTGCCCCCTCTCTCTTATCTCCCCCAGAGGGGGAGAAGATTGAGGAAGGCAGCCAATTTTCACGCAGGGTGTTGAGCGCGAAGTCAATGTCATTCTGCGATGTGCGCTCCCTGCTCAACACCCTGCTAAATCAACTCTGCCCTGCGGCGTGTGAGCAGGATCGCCGTACTCCATGTAAACAGCAGAGCAAGGATCGTGTACACGATACCGAAAATCCTCTCACCCTGGGTGGCGGGCTGCTCGTTCTTCGCCGCGAACAGGATCAGGTTGATCACTACATAAGTCGCGTACCCGTATGCGAGATAGATCGCGTAACGACGCATCTGCCAGATTCCCGCCGCATAGACGAGTAGGAAGATCCCAAGCAGTGGTCCGAGAATCGCGTTGGGCACGCCGCTGAGGCGCGTGCCCAGGAACACAAGTCCGGTCGTCGGGCCTTCGAGGTGAAACGGCTTGAGGAGGTCCGAAATCGCGGAGAGGACATAGAGGGCCGCCAACACCATCAGGGCTCGACCGCGCGGGGAATCTGCCATTTAACGCCCTCCCGTCGAAGCGGCGGCATCTGCAAAAAAAGGCACGGCGTGCAGCGCCTACACCGCCGGTTTGCTATCGAGTGTGGGATCGCGGATGAGGATTCCTTCGCTGTAGAGGCCGCGAATCTGATCGTCCCCCATATTCAGCAACTCCTGCAGAACCCGCTCGTTGTCTTCGCCTAGGCGCGCCGAACGCACATCGGTGCGGTCGGGCCACGCTGAGAATTTCACCGGCATCCCGGGAATAGCGACTTTGCCGAGCAGCGGATCATCGATCCAGCGCACCGTCTTGCGCGCATTGTGATGCGGATAGCTGATCGCTTCATTCAGCGAGAGCACAGGTGCGCATGGCACACGCTCCTTGTCGAGAGCTGCCAGCGCATCGTCGCGGGTCGGGAACTTCGCCAGCCAGTTCTCGATTATCTCCTGCAACTGCGCGTTGTTGTCGCGTCTGCCGCGCGCGCCCTTGAAGCGTGGATCAGTCGCCAACTCGGGCATCCCAAGCGCGCGCACGAACTGCGGCCATTGATGCGGCACCACGGTGATGAAGATGTACTGCTCGTCACGGTAGCGGTAGCTGCCGGTCGGGCCGCCGCCCGGATGCTGCGAGCCATTTCGCGTCGGGCGAAACTTGTCGCCCCGCAGCGACACCATCGGGACGTTCACTTCATGCATGTGGAAGTAGGTGTCGAGCAGCGAGGCATCGAGGTACTGCCCTTCGCCGGTGCGCTCGCGATGGATTAGTGCGAAGCCGATCGCCATCGCCGCGGCAACGCCGGTCGAAACATCGCCGATCGCCATCGTCGTGATCGCTGGCGCCCGGTCCGGCTCGCCGATCCCGTCAGTGATTCCGGCATACGCCTGCCCGATGTAGTCGTAGCCAGCCTTATTGGAAAGCGGTCCAGTCTGACCCGCCATCGAAATCGAACACATGATGATCTTCGGATTGATCTTCTTGAGATCTTTGTAGGCGAATCCCAACCGATCGATCACGCCGGGGGCGAAGTTCTCCACCACGACGTCGATCTTCGGGATCATCGCCGCTACGATCTCACGGGCTGCCGGCTTCTTCAGGTCGATCGCGAAGCTGAGCTTGCTGTGATTGTGCTGCAGATAGTAGGTGCTGTGGCTCGAATCCTTGTATTCGGGGAGGAGCGATCTGAGCCCGCCGGCACGCACGCGGTCTCCGGAGGGTGCGAGCTCAAGCTTGATCACCTCGGCGCCCATCTCGCCGAGAATTCGGGTGCAGGTCGGCCCGGCAACGAATTGAGTGAAATCCAGAACCCGGAAGCCTTCGAGCATGCGTAGCTGGTTCGGCATAGGTCACCCGTCCATCGGAGATCGAGACGCTTGAGAGAGCGTCTTCGGGCAAACTACAAGAGGCCTGCCGAATTGTCCAATTTGCGGCCCGCGTGTCGAACCCAACCGATGCGGAGCCTTGGATTCTCCGGCGCCGGTGGCCGAAAATTGAGGCGCCAAATTGAGCTGGCTTGGGAGTCAAAGTCATTCGCTCTTGGAGGGGGAGATCGCCTATATAGATGATAGAAGCTGGACAACGAGGCCAAGGCCAGATTTTGGTACCGTCAGTGCCGCCGGAAATTACCCATTCGAACCCTGCGGAGGATTCGTGACATGCCGATCGATGTCATTTATGGTGACCGCCAATCACAGGCCGTCGCCGCCAAAGCCGAGGGCGACAAACTGTGGCTCGCGGCCGATGACCTCGCCAAAGTAAGCGGCTGGGAACTGAAGCCCGAAGGCGCCTGCAAAGGAAAAGTCTGTGTGCCGATTCCGGCCGGCCGCGAGGCGGACTTCGTTCGCGACAACCGGCGCAGCTTCAATCTTTCCGCGCTAGCGCGCCTGCTCGGACAGCCGGTCCTGCACGATGACAAGAACGGCGTCTGGTTTTTCGGCGCCGACGCCGGTAGCCGGCGGGCGGCTTTGAAGTCGCTCGAGGCGCCGGATTTCGAACTGCCGGATCTCGACGGCAAGATGCATCGGCTCTCCGACTATCGTGGCAAGAAGGTGCTGCTGGCTGCATGGGCATCTTGGTGAGGATGCCGTCATGACCTGCCAGTTTGGCAGGGTCTTTACGAGGAACTGAAAGATCGCAACTTTACGATCATCGCGGTCGCCTTCGATACCGCCGGCGCGGCGGCGGTGCGCGACTTCATCAGGCCTGCGTCAACGGAAATGCCGCCGCTCCTGAAGGACATTATGGGCTGGGATGATCAGTTAACCGCCCGCGCCGGAATTCCGCAGTATCCATGTTTGATCGATCAGAAACATATCGTCGGAGAACTGTACGACATCATCAACGTACCGATGGTGGTGTGGATCGACGAGAAAGGCCGTATCGTGCGGCCGGCAGAGTGTGCGGGGGTTAGCGACAGCGTCCGCGCGATGAATCCCAAGACGTTCGAGATTCCGGCCGATGTCGTCGCCGCAGGCAAGCGTCTGCGCACATCATACGTGGATGCAATTCGTGATTGGGTGAACAAAAGCGATCGAAGCGAATACGCCCTGTCGCCCGAAGAAGCGCGGCGCAGGACTGAAGGCCCTGACGACAACGACGCGCTCGCGACCGCCAACTTCAGGCTGGGCGAATACCTGTTCGAGCGGGGCCATCGCGAGGATGCGCTAAAATATTTTGCCAAAGCGCGGCGACTGCGTCCCGAGAGTTGGTGTTTTATCCGCCAAACCTGGGAACTCGAGCAGGCGGGAAAAGCGTCCGGCCCGGAGTTCTTCGCTGCGGTTCAGGCGCTCGGCGACCGGCACTATTACACGCCGGTGGAGTTGAAACCGTCCGCGAAATGAGCGACACCTGCGGGCGTGAGGTAGAGATGGCAGGGAAACAGTCGGTACGTGAGGAAACCCACCGCGTCGGCGCCGATCAGCTCATCGTGCTCAAAGGCGGATCGGGTAAACCGCTGCTCGTGCTGCACGAGGAGCTGGGGTTTCCCGGCTGGATGAAGTGGAACGAGGCACTCAGCGAGCGCCGAACGTTGTTGATTCCGCTCTATCCGGGATTCGGACGCACTCAACGGGCCGAGTGGATCATGAGCGTGCGCGATCTCGCGAGCCTTCTCGCGCGCTTCGTTCGCGAGCAGGGTCTCGGCCCGATCGACGTGATCGGATTCTCGCTCGGCGGATGGATTGCCGCCGAGATGGCTGCGAACGATCCCGCCATCTTTTCCAAAATCGTCCTGGTCGCGGCTGCGGGTATCCGTCCGCCCGAGGGCGTGATCATGGACATGTTCACAGTGCCGGCAGCGATCTATCTGCGCGAATCGGTGCGCGATCCGGCGCAAACCCCGGAGTACCCCGCTCTCTATGACGGCGGAACGTCGCCGGAGCAATACGAGGCGTTCGAAGACGCGCGGGCAGAGACCGCCCGGCTGGCATGGCAGCCCTACATGTTCAATCCGAGCCTCCCGCATCTGCTTGAAGGCGCCGTGAACGCTCCGACGCTGCTGGTGTGGGGCCGCGACGATCGAGTCGTGCCCATCTCGGCATCGCAGGTCTTTCAGAAGTCGATAAAGAACTCGCGGACGGTTGTTCTGGACAGATGCGGCCATCGGCCCGAAGTGGAAAGATCGGAACAGTTCATCAAGGAAGTGCAGAACTTTCTCGGCTAACCGAGCGGAGGCGCCAGCCATGCACATAATGTGGTTCACCGAAAGGCAGTATCATTACGATCCTGAAACCGAGCCCGAGAAAAGCAGGCGGCTGGAAGACCAGATCCTCCGCAACCGCAGCTTCTTCGGATTGCCGAACGAGAACTTCGATCCTCAGCATGGTTCGATGCTTCTCAACCAGTATCTCGACGAGAAGATCTATTCGGAAGATCTCGGCTTCGACGGCCTGATGCTGAATGAACATCATGGGACGCCGTTCTGTCTGGGCGCCGTGATGGATGTCGAGGCGGCCGTGCTCGCCAAGGCGACCAAGCGCGCGAAGATCGTGCTGCTGGGAAATCCGGTACCGACGGTCGCGAACGCGCTGCGCCTCGCCGAAGAGCTGGCGATGATCGATCTGATTTCGGGCGGACGGCTGGTTCCCGGATGGGTGCGTGGCGCGGGCAGCGAGCAGCTCGCGAACAACGCGAATCCGGCCTACAACCGCGAGTACTTCGAAGAAGGCGTCGACTTCATCATGAAGGCGTGGACGACGCCCGGACCGTTCCGCTACGAGGGCAAGCATTTCCACTTCCGCTTCGTGAATCCGTGGGTATTGCCGATGCAGAAGCCGCATCCGCCGATTTGGATTCCCGGGCTGGTGAGTCCCGACACCGTCGTATGGTGCGCCAAGAAGCGCTTCCCCTACATCGCGCTCGCGACGCGACTGGAACCGACGGTGGAACTCTGGAACATGTACACCGATGCCGCGGCGCGCGAAGGCTATCAGGCCGGACCCGAGAACTTCGGCTATATGCAACCGGTCTTCGTCGGCGACAACCAGGCGCGCGCGGAGGAACTCGGCAAGCGCTTCCTGTATGGCGGCGCTTTCGCCCATTTCGCGCGTCCCGAATGGATGTTCCCGCCGGGATATAACTCGAAGGAGGCGACGCGGCGGCTGGCGCGGCTGCCACTCTCGGCCAACCTGCCGGGCAAGCCGATCCACGAAGGCGGCGGCAATGAGACTGACGAGCAGCTGGAGGAAATCCGGCGCGGCGTCTACGCCCGGTACGAGGAGAGCAAGCGGGACCTGCAGATGATCGCGGGCACGCCCGACTACGTGATTCCGCGACTGCGCAAGGTGCTCGAGGTGTTGCGGCCCGGAATCTTCTCCTTCTGGCTGGATGGACCAGTCGGCTACAAGGATCGCATCAGGTGTCTCGAGATGATCGGCAAGGAGATAATTCCAGCGGTTCGCGATATCGGAAAGGAACTCGGGCTGGTCGATCCCTTCCAGCGCGCACCGGGGTCGGTGCTGCTCGCCGCCGGACGTCAACCGGAACGCGTTGCGCAAGCAGACGCACTCGCATCAATGGTGGGTTAAATAACGCGCGAGTCATTCGCAGCTGATATCAGCCGCGTACGCAGGAGGATCTTATGCACGTAGGCTATGGATTGGTCTTTCAAAACCCGAACAACCAGATGTCGGACCGCGAAGTATGGCGAAACGAAGTGCGGCTGGCCGAGATGGCCGAGCCGCTCGGCTTCGAATCCATCTGGTCGGTGGAGCATCACTTCGACGACTACACGATGTGTCCCGATGTCGTGCAGTTCCTCACCTACATGGCCGGCCGGACCAAGCATGCGAAGCTCGGGTCGATGGTGGTCGTGCTGCCATGGCATGACCCGATTCGCGTGGCCGAGCAGATCTCGATGCTGGACCATGTCTCCAACGGGCGGATGATCCTCGGCCTGGGGCGCGGGCTTGCGCCTATCGAGTATGAAGGTTTCCGGCTCGATCAGAACGAGGGGCGCAATCTGTTTGTCGAATATGCCGAGCTGATAACTAAGGCGCTGGAGAACGGCTACATGGAAGGCGGCTCGTACACCAAACAGCCGCGCCGCGAGATTCGGCCCTTCCCCTTCAAGTCATTCAAGGGACGCACTTACGCGGCGGCCGTGTCACCGGAGTCGATGCCGATCATGGCGAAGCTCGGCGTGGGCCTGCTGGTGATCCCACAGAAGCCGTGGGAAGCGGTGAAGAAGGACTTCGAGGTCTACCACAAGGTTTGGCGCGAGGTTAATGGCGCGAAGCCTGCCCCCAAACCGCTGAGCGGCGGCTTCGTGTTCGTCGATGAAAACAAGGATCGCGCCGAAGAGCAGGCGATGAAGTGGCTGTCAGGGAATTACAAGACAGTCATCAAGCACTACGAGATGACCTCGGAGAAGTTCGGCTCTCACAAGAGCTACGAATTTTATAGCCAGGTCGGAAAGTTCATCGCCAAGCACGGAATCGACGGCGCCGCGCTGGACTTCGCTCAGCTGATGCCGTGGGGGACACCCGACCAGGTGCTCGAAAAGCTCGCGGTCATTCGTGACACGATCGACGCCAACGGCTTCATGCTCAATTTCAGCTACGCGGGAATGCCGTACGACGAAGCCGAGCGCAATCTCAAGTGCTTCGCCAAGCATGTCCTGCCTGAAATCAAGAAATGGCAGACGGAGCCGCTTCATGAGCCCGGCGACTTGACGATGCCGGCGCATGCGGCTGCCTGAGATACGCGTTCGCCATTCTGCGTGCGAAGGGGCGCTCTCCATGGGGGCGCCCCTTTTCTGCCAGGAGAGACAGGATGTTCAGGTCAGTTGAATCGCTCCGCGTAGATCCCTCGCTGCGCTCGAGATGACTGCGCGCGAAAACGCACACCCTAAAGAGAGTGACATGCGAGGCGCTTCTGCTAGGGAACGCGTTCGAGCACGATCACCGGTATCCGCCGGGTAGTTTTCTTCTGATACTCGGCGAACACGGGCAACTGCGCGGCTTGGCGATTGAACAGGCGCTCCCGCTCCTCACCGGTGGTTACCGCAGCCTTGACTGAAAAACGTTCGCTGCCCAACTCGACCGTCGCCTCGGCGTGAGCGACCAGATTGTGGTACCAATCCGGATTGTTAGGTGCGCCGGCCATCGAGGCGATCACCACGATGCGTTCGGCATCTCTGCTGTACGCCAGCGGCGTGGTGCGAGATCGGCCAGTCCTGGCGCCGGTGGTCGTCAGGAGAAGCAACGGTATGTTGGCGAATTGACCGCCCACCTTGCCACCGTTGGCCCGATATTCATCGATCAGTTTTCGATTAAACTCGCTGCGTTCCGACATGTTTCTTCTCTCGCTTGCTAGAGGCGATACAGCTCCACCGCCGATTTTCCGAGAATCCATTCCTGATCTGCATCCGACATTTGCGCGATGTGCTCGCGCAGTTCCTTGACCGGATTCTTATACGCGTCGATATGCGGATAGTCAGTCGCCCACAGAAGCCGCTTCGCACCGACCACACCTGCCATTTCGGGGATACACGCCTCATCGGGCTCCGCGGATATCCAGCAATTGCGCAGCAGCAATTCGCTGGGCTTGTGCTTCATGCCGGTGGTGAAGCCGAACATCTCGTACTTGCCGTCGGCCCGCTCGATCCACGACGGCAGCCAGCCACATCCGATCTCCAGCACGACGTAATGAAGATTTGGAAATCTCTCGAGCACGCCGCCCTGAAATACGCAGTTCATCCCGAGCCGGGAATCCTCGGTCAATTGCATGAAGAGAAACCAAATCGTACTCTTCTCGGCGGTCGGCTCGCCCTCGGGAAGATACATGCCGCTGCCCAGAAAATCGGGGCGGACCTGCACGTGGGTCGCGACTGGCAGGCCCGCGGCTTCGCAAGCGGCCCAGAACGGATCGTAGTAGCGATGGCCCACCGGACGGCCGTTGCGAGGAACCGGGGTCGTGAAGATTCCCTTGGCCTTGCCCTTGACGCGCTGCACTTCAGCGACAGCCATGTCCACGTCGAGCAGATTGACGTGCGCAACGGGAATCAGCCGACCGGGGTGCTTTGAACAGAAGTCGAACAAATAATTGTTGTAGGCGCGCGCGTAGGCGGCCGAAAGCTCCGGATCGTGACAGTCGCCTTCCCAGATTATTCCAATAGTCGGATACAGAATCGCCGCGTCAATCCCCTCGGCGTCCATCTCGCGGACGCGCGCATCGGGATCGATCGCGCCCGGCGTACGCTTGGCTACTTCCCAGTACGTGAGTTTGCCCGGCGTGAGCAGTTCGCGCGGATCCTGATACGCTCCGCCGAGCGCACCCAGCGCTCCACCCCGCAACGTTCTGCTCATCTGGCGGTCGATCTCGACATACTCCCATCCGCGGCTGTCCAAGCAGATCCGGATCGCGCGGTCTCGATACTTGGGTTCGAGATACTTTTCCCAGAGATCGGGGGGTTCGAGAATGTGGCCATCTGAGTCGACGACGGTGGGCTTAGCCATGATGTTCAATGCCTCCGCGAAAATGTCTGCAGTGCGCGCCGAACTAGTCGGTCTCGATCCACGTTTCCGGCGACGTATTAGCTCCGTGCTTTGCGAAAATCGCGTCTATCTCTCGCATATCGGCGTCGGAAATGGACCATCCCAGCGCGCCGACATTGTCATTCACTTCATTTTCATTTCGGCATCCAACCAGCGCCGTGCTGATCACGGGATTGGACAAAGTCCAACGCAAGGCGAGCTGCGGAAGAGTCTTGCCGTAGCGCTTTGCCATCGGCTTGAGCTCTTCGACCGCCCGAAGATTCTTGAGGAAACAGTCGGGTCCGAACAGATGCTCCATCAGCGTGATATTTCCCCCGATACGTCCCGCTTTGGCGCGCCAGTCATTTGATCCGAAGTTCATCTCCTCGTTGAAAGTCCCGGTTAGCATTCCATACGCCAACGAACCGTATGCCATCACGCCGATGCCGTGTTCGCGGCAGTATGGCAGGATGTCTCTCTGCATGCGTCGATCGAGCATGTTCCAACAATATTGGGCTACATCGATGCGCCGTGCGCGCACGCTGGTTTCGATTTGATTCAGCCGAAAATTGGAAACGCCGACCGCGCGAACCTTCCCTTGTTGAACCAGGTCGTCGAGCGCGCGCATCGTCTCTTCAAACGGCGTGTTTACGTCCGGCCAGTGCACCAGGTAGACGTCAACGTAGTCCGTACCAAGGCTGGCGAGACTCTTCTCGATCGAAGCCATCACACGATTGCGGCTGCTGTCGCGGAAGTTCGGCGCGTCCTTGTAGCCGATACCGAATTTCGTGGTGATAACCGCGTCTTTGCGGCGCGCCCCCAGAGCCTTCGCCAGCGATCGTTCTGATGCGCCAAAGCCGTACGCTTCGGCGGTATCGAAACAATTTATGCCGAGATCGAGCGCACGATTCACCGCTTTTATGAACTCGGTTTCCTCGATACTCCCGTATCCGCCGCCAATCTCCCAGCATCCGATGCCTATTGCGGAGATCTGAATGCCGGTCTTGCCGAATGGCCGATATTCCATGTGCGCTCCTCTTGCCGCTTCAGCCGGAATGACTCCGCGGCCAGGTCTTATTGTGAATCCCCTTTTTTCATGGACAGGACGGACGACACCACGGGCGCAGACGGCGGCTCGGATACAAGCAGAGCGCGCACGAGCGGTACCAGCGCCAGTTGCGACGGTTGCGAGCCCGCGATCTTGTCGACGACCTTCTTGAGCTTCGTACCCGGATGGTCTTTGCGCGCGACGATCAGCGGTATGTGGCTGTCCTGAGGCGACGCGCTTCCGTGCCATGAGTGATATGGCGCCGAGAAGTAGTAGCGTTTCTCGATGGGACGGTTCATACCCGACAGTGTGAGCAACAGGATTTCGCCGCTACGATTGCCATACGGCCCCGCGCTCAGCCACAGCATCCGCTTGTCGAGCTGGACCAAATCGGGTCTTGGATGCCGAATCAGGTATTCCCAGATGGGCACCAGCTTATGGCCATCGAAGATCTCGTACTCCTGCGGATCCTTTCCTGGGGGAGTCGGCGGGCGCGCGAATATCAAATCGAGAGTGTTCTTCATCAGCGGCGTCGGTTTTCCGGTCTTGTTCGTCCGGTAGAACGCCCGGGCAGCAGGCAGCACATCTTCCTTGTATCGAGGTGGACGCTTCCAATCGCAGGTCATGCCGGGGTTGGGACAGGTCGAGCGGTCGGCCAGATACACGTAAGCGATCGCGCCCTGATATGCGAAAACCGCCTGGTAATCCTGTTCGCTAGCGCCGGGATTCAGGACAAATTTTCTCGGTCGGAATCCCGCAGCTTTGACAACTGATCCCGGCCCGTCATTGGGGTCCGCGCCAAGCGCATGCTGCGGGTCCTTCAGCACCGGGGTATGACCATGATCGGCGGTCACAACAATGTATGTTTGATCGAGGATGCCGTATCCCTGGTAAGCCTCGAGTATTTTGGCGACGAGGGGATCGGTTACTGTCTCGAGATATTCGATCTCCATTGGCAGCGGATCGCTGGCGAGATGCGTGTACAAATCGATTCCGGGGAAGTAGACAACTTGAATTTTTGGAACGCCGTGATCCTTGATGGAAGCGAGCAGCTTCGGCACTGATTCTTCATCGAGCTTCTGGTAGATGTCGGGCTTGCCAGGCACAAGGTTAGCTTTGCCCGCCACGAATTCCGCGAACAGTTTGACCATCGAGACAGGATCGACGAGCGTGAAATAATCGGCGCCGCGATAAACGGAATTCAATGAGACGGCCGATTTTACCCCAGCCTGTTGGAAGAGGGTCGGGCTCTTGAGCGATTTACCGACCAGGCCGTCGGTTATCATCGCGCGGTTGTGGTCCATCTCCTCGACTGAAACGGGCACCGGCGCGAAGAATTTCATGTCCTCGCGCACAAACCATTCATTGCCGGGCACGCCGTTCCAGGCCGGCGGTGCGCCGGTGAAGATCGCCGACCACGCGGCAATGGTGGTCGAGGGCAGGATGCTGACCGCGTTTGGCGCGGAGTAGGCGTGCTCGTACAATCCTCGTCCCTCTTCCTTGCCAAGCATTCCCGCCATCGCGGGAGCCTTGCCCGAGTGAATCGCCCCCATCAGCTGGTCATAACCGACTCCGTCAAAGGCAAAGATCAGGACATACGGACCCGGTTCAGGTGGTCGAGGTTCCTTCCTGACTTGCTTTTCGCCACCCTGAAGCACGAGTTTGGCGGAACTGCATGAAGTCAGCGTCAGCAACGCGACAAATGTCGCGGCCACAGCGCAGCGGATGAGGACTAAGCCTGATTTTCCCAGGTCAGTTACGATCCGGATCGTGCTTTCCACGCTTGCCGTACCATTGCCCGCCACTGCGCCCCTGCCGATACTCATCGCCGTCGTTGGCGTACCATTGCCAGCCGTTTCGCTCTCGGTACCAGTGTCCTTGCTGCCCTTGATACCACTCGTTTTCTTCGGCTCTGAGCAAGCTGGGCGCTAGCACAAACCAACAAATCAGAATCAGAACAGTTGCTAAAGTTCTCGTTTTCATTGATTCTCTCTTGCGTGTTGCCCTATACCTCCAGCAGCTCACGAGTCTGTCTGATCGTCGCAACTTCATGGCCCATCGCCCGGACTATCGCCGTGGCGCGCGCGACAATCTGCGGATTCGCGAGCTGACCGTCGCGTGCATACTGGTAGTCCTCGAGCCCGACCCGGACGTGCCCGCCGAGGCTCACGATTAGCGGTACCAGCAGCAGATTGTCGCCACCGAGGGTCGCCGCAAACCAGTTGCATCGCACGTCCTTGATCATGTCGAGGTATGCTTCGAGGCTTTTCAGGGTAGGAGGCAGGCCAAAGGATTGTTCGTGGCCGCCGAGGTAGAACTTAAGCATCAGCGGTTCGGTCAATAGTCCCTGATCGAGAAAGACGAGGGCCGCGCGCAGAAACCCCGGCTCGAAGATCTGGAGCGTCGGGCGCAGGCCAAGCTCACGCGAGGTCGCCAGGAAGTATCGGCACGTTTCGTAGCTGTTCAGATAGACAAAGTTCGCGCCGCGAATTTTCTTTGTCCGGCGATCGTAGGAAGCCAGGTTTACCGAGCCCAGGTCGGCGGCGCCCAAATCCGGCTTCGTGGCAGGATCTCTGGCGAGCGCAACGAAATGACTGAAGCGTTCAGCGGGAGTGCCGTCGAAAGGAAAGGTCGGCCACAGGAGTGGATCGCATACCGCGCGCGTGCGCCGGTATACCTCGGCGTAATAGGGGACGTCCTGAACCCAGCGCCCGGTCTGAGGATCGCGCACATGGAAGTGAATGAGCGCGGCGCCCGCCTGGCACGTCGCGATTGCGTCATTGGCGATCTCTTCGGGCGTATACGGGATATTCGGGTTGAACTCCCGCATCGCGTTTCCGTTGATCGCAGCCTCGATCATTACCTGCCTGCCCATCAATCATGCTCGACAGTCTGCGTTGGCTCGCGCGGGCAACCCCACGCCATTGGACCATGCGCTGAGCCACATATCTCACAGGCCGCGCGGCGACGGCAAACGTCCGACCGGGGCTCGGCAGCGGTATTTCGGCACGTCGGAAGCCCGGCGGCTTCAACGTCATACGTTCTGGTACGAGACGGAGATCGGGCTAATATGCCAAGCACGACACCAATATCGAGGCCGCATACATGTGAGCAGGTTCGCTGAAGGAGAGTTCGATCTGACGGAAAGCACCATGACTGACCGGGAACGCCAGGGATGGATCGTCGTCGGCGCGATTTTCGTCACGATGTTCTTCATCTGGGGGGCTATCAACTGTAGCGCAGTCTTCTTCGTGCCGGTGCTCAATCACTTCGGATGGACGCGCGCAAAACTGTCGGTTGCGCTCTCGATCGGATGGGTCACGGGCGGTGCGGCCGGCCCGTTGATTGGATGGCTTGCCGATCGAATCGACCCGAAGCGGATGATGATCGTCGGCGCCGCCGTCACCGGCCTGGCATGGCTCGCACTCAGCCGCGCGACCAACTTCGGGGAATTCCTCGCGATCAACGGCCTGTTCGGAATCTGCGTGGGAGCCGCCACGTACATCCCATGCTCGCTTGTGATCGCGAGCTGGTTTGAGCGCCGCCGCGGGCTCGCAATAGGTATAGCATTTTCGGGCGCCACGCTCGGCGGCGCGGCGATGACGATTGTCGCCACTCACGCGATTACGGTGGGCGGTTGGCGCGCCGGTTATTTGACGCTCGCCCTTCCGATTCTGTTGTTGGTGGTTCCTCTCATACTGATCTTCGTGCGCATGCGGAATGCTGCCGGAGCTGGCACCGTCGATTCGGCCCGGCACGAGTCCGCTGTCGGATCGCGCGATGCGAGCGTTGCAATCGAGTTGCCCGGACTCGAACTCTGGCAAGCGAGGAAGACTCGCTCTTTCTGGCTGATCTCCGTGATTCAGTTTTTTGGCGGCGTGACCATCGGGATGGGGCCGCATTTCGTGGCATACCTGACAGGTATCGGCTACACCGCAAATTTCGCAGCGACTGTCATCAGCCTCTATCTGATCGCGACTACTGCTGGAACGCTGCTTGGCGGTCCGTTCGCGGACCGGATCAGTGCGCGTGCAGCGATGGCGGTGTCGTACATTCTCTCTTCACTTGGAATGATCGGACTCTTTACAGCGTCCCACCCGCTCGGCCTTGCGCTCAACATCCTCGCCGGCGGCTTCGCCTTGGGCGCGCTGACGGTGCAGATGCCGCTGATCATAATTGAATCGCTCGGCGTCAAACGTTTCGGCTCCGTTCTGGGAACCACCGGGGTCTTCTACACGATCGGCGCCGCGGCTAGCCCGATCGTCACCGGACGAGTGTTCGACGTCAGCGGGAGCTACAGCGCCCCGATCCTCTCCTTCGTCGTATTGCTCATTTTGTGCTCACTGGCGGTGCTCGGCTGTAAGCCCCTCAGCCGCGAAGAGGAGCGGTTCGCTCCGTTGGCTGCGTCCGTCGCGATCGGAGCCGAATCCACGCCGTCCTGAATTGCCGCGCTCCTTGGCGACGCCGGTGCGCATTGCTGCGCCAGCTCGCTGCCAGACTAATCGGAACGATCACTCGGGGACTTCTGCGAAGCCGAGACCACCATGCATTTTGTAGCCGACGAGATCGCGCAGCTCTTGGGGAAGCGTTCGAGCGAAGCTCGGCGGCACATCGAGGTACTGATTCTCTTCTTGCCGCAACCAGCCCAGCGAGTAAGAGAGGAAGACGCCGAAGCGCCATTGGTCGGAGCGGTTAGCGCCGGCACCATGCAGAGTGCCGCTCATCCAGATGAGCAGGGAGCCGGCCGGCATCTCCGCAGCAACGACCTCGTCAGGCTGCGCAGACCGCCCCTCCGGCCAGCGATGGCTTCCGGGAACGAGGTTGGTCGCTCCATTGGCGGCAGTGAAATCGCTTATCGCCCACATGCTCGCGAGCACCAGGTTGGGTCGCGGAACCTTGAAGTACGGGAACCCGTCGTCCTCGCGATGCAGCATCTGCAGGGTAGCCCCAGGCCCGACCACGAGCGCTGCTCCCGCATGTAGGTGGTAACTGGCGCAGTTGGGCTTCAGGATCGCATCGCACGCCGACAACATCATCGGATGCGTGACGAACGACCGAAAGGTCGGCGATTTCGCTACCAACGCGGTTATGCGCTTCGTTTGGCCCGGGTAAAAGCCTGCAGTTTCCGCGAAGTACTTGTTGCTGCGGTCGATTGCTGCGTTCGCGTCCGCCTTCTCGAGGTGAGGGGCGAGTTCACGCGCGATCGCTTCGCGCGTGGACTGATCGATCACGCCGCTTACGACCGCGCAACCATCGCGCTCCAGGGCAGCAACCAAGGCACCCGAAGAGTTTTTCGACGAAACGACAGGAATTGAAGACATTGTGAATCCTCCCGCCAACGCTCTTGTCCTACCAGTCCGGGCCACCGCCCGCCACGCTCGGCAGACCGGTATGTGCGGTCAGGCCGCCGTCGGCAACGATGCAGGTTCCGTTGACGTACGAAGCCTCGTCGGAGACCAGGAACAGAACCACATTCGCTATCTCATGTGGCTCACCATAACGGCCCATTGGTATCGCCTGCTCGGACTTCACGGCCAACTCGGGTAGCGCGCGGCGCGACTTCAGGATCGGAGGCGTCAGGATAGCGCCGGGGCATACCGCGTTGCAGCGAATCCCCTTGCGCGCGTAGTCGATTGCGGTTGCGCGGGTGAGATTGATAACGCCCGCCTTGATCACGTTGTACGCGCCCAGCCCGTAGTCCGCGGCGAGGCCAGAAACCGAGCCCGTATTGACGATTGCGCCCTGACGCCGCGGCACCATCACTTCAAGTGCGCATCGCGTTCCGTACCAATACGCGGTCAAGCCGATATCGATACTCTTGCGCCAATGCTCGAGCGACATCTCGCCGACGCGTCCAGTGTAGAGTCGAATCGCGTTGTTGTGCAGGATGTCGAGATGACCGAACCTATCGATCGTGAACTTGATCATATTCTCGATCTCGGGCGGGTTGCCGACATTCGCACGCAAGGCCTCAGCCGTGCCGCCCGCGCTTCGAATCTCACTGACCACGCGGGTCGCACCCTCCTCATTCAGATCAACGACGACCACGGCGGCGCCTTCCTTCGCCAGCCGCTTGGCGGTCGCCTCGCCTATTCCAGATCCAGACCCTGAAATCAGAGCAACTTTATCCTTCAGTCTCATATGCGGCTCGCGATACTCCGATCGTTCGGGCTACGAAGGGTTACCGATGCGAGGCAGCGGCCCGATTGATGAATCGGTCCGGCCCAATCTATCGATGCGGATCCTCTTCATTGGGAAAGCTGTTTGGCGTGCGGGAAAAGTAGTGAGCTCAGGCAGAGGTCGGTTATTAGGGCGGGTACCCGATTGTTTCTTCCATCGCCGCTTCCGACTGCTCCTCCTCGATCATCTCAGTATGCTGAATCTGGGCCTGCGCGTCGGCCTCGGCCCTTAGCTGCTTGTAACGCTGGTAGGCAGCTTGATCGCCGACGTATACGCAGTTGCAATAGAACGGATCGGCAAGCCAGTACTGTGGCTGGCCGTCCTTGACGTGAGACTTCAGTTTGAGCGCGCTGATCGCTTTGAGATGATCGGATTTTTCCAGGGTGTCGGCGGGATAGATCTTGAAGCCGGCGGCGGCGAGCATCGGGTCAACCTCTTCGGCGTGCTCTCTTTCTCCCGCGCGCAACGCGAAGCAGCCGCACAGCATCGCCGCCGAGGCTACCGCTACGAGCGAAATGGGAAGCAGTTTCACCATTGATTCGCGGTTTCCGTTTGGTCTCCGATTCCGGTTCCCGTATAGACCAGACGGCCTCCCTCTGCAAGGTTGAAGTGGAACTGCGAGCGTTTTCAAGCGGAGTGCTTGACCGCGACATCCAGTATGACAAGTTTCTGACGCGCTCCGATTTTCAGGAGAATAGCCGCCCTTCTAGATGATGGCCCCACAGGTTGGAAAGGAGTTGGCGATGAAATTCAGTTTGCTCTACGAGAGGGAGACGCCCCGTCCATGGCATGCGCTCAGCGAGTACCAGGGTGTAGGCCCCGATGGCCCCAGGAGCTGAACGATGAGCAGCAATGCCGAAAAGCTCGTCAGTGATTTCCTGAATGCCTGGCCGCGCAGGAATCTTGGCGAGCTGACCAGCTTCTTCACCGACGACTGTGTTTACCACAACATCCCGATGGTTCCGGCGCGTGGAAAGGCCGAGATCCGGGCGATGTTCGAATCATTTCTTGCAGTCGCCGATTCGATCGAACTCAAGGTGCTGAAGAGCGCCGCCACCGGCGATGTCGTCTTCAATGAGCGAATCGACATCTTCACTCGCGGGCCAAGGCGGCTCGAACTGCCGGTCGCCGGGGTCTTCGAGCTGTCCGGAGGCAAGATCAGCGGATGGCGCGAGTACTTCGATCTGGCGAGTTGGGAGAGCTTTGCCAAGTGAGCAGCCAATGACCGGGTTGAAGCATCGCTTCATTCAGACCAATGGCATCAGGATGCACATCGCAGAACAGGGCGAGGGCCCTCTCGTCCTCCTGTGCCATGGCTTTCCTGAAGGTTGGTACTCGTGGCGGCATCAGTTGCCCAATCATGGGCTGATCGATTTCCTCAATCGGCTTTGAGTTTTCCAGAGTGGAAGCGCGGCAGGTGAAAGGGCGCTCGGGAACTAGCCGATAGCCGAGGGTGAGCGCACGCATTCGACGTCCGTGCGATTCTTGCGATCAGCGCATCATCCGTATCGGAGCGTGGCGGGAGTGTAGCTGTTCCAACCAGAATTCCGAAGACTTTGAAACATCTAGAGTTTTCAAAGTCACTCGAAATCCTCAGCAGGGAGAGCCAAGGAGGCGCTTCGAAGCGGCAACTATGCGTCGGGCTTGTATGAGATCCGTGTGCCCGCAAGCGCGATGAAGCGCTCTCAGAGGAGCCAGCTCAACGGGAATCTCACCAAATCACACGTTGGCCCGCGCGCGATCGCGAGCTGCTTGTAGCAGGACGAACGCGACGGCTAACAGCCACAAGGTGTGCGATATCGGCGCCACCGACGGCAATATGCCCGCGGCCGAAAACGCGCCCTCGCGCGCCAGCGAAGTTGCCGATAACAAATGGATCGCCGCTACTGTCAGCGCGCCATACGCAATCCATCGCGGCAATACGGCCGTCCGCAGAATCACAGCCGCGGCAGCAATAGTGTAGATCGCGTTCGGAAAGGCGGTCATCTGGTTCGCCACTGCGGCGGCATCCAATAGGAAGGGGAGCAAAGCGGGATCGAACCCGGGAAAGCGATAGAGGAGCGCGCCAAAGATCGTATCGAATACCAGGATGGCGCCCCCGGTCACGATGCATCCGCCAAAGGCGATTATCGACAACGTACCGTTTCCACCTTCGGCGCGGCGCAGAATCACCCACAGACCGCCCGCAAATGAGATGAGGAAGCCACCCCAAGCCAGTGAGCTAAGATAAATTATGGTCAGCAGCGCTGCTCGATGGGCGCTGAAGTAGACGACGAGTTCACTCAGCGGCTGGTTTGAGCTGGGAAGCGGGTAGGCGGTGATAGCAGCCAAGATGGGCACCATCAGCACGACGGTGCCGAGTGCCGAGAAAGCGGTAATCAGATCGTCGCGCGAGTCCATTTGAGCAAGGCCACTCCTTGCAGAGATTTCAACCACCACCGCCTCGCCGGTTGACGAGTTCTGGGGGGATTCTGGAGCCACCCGTCGGATTCGAACCGACGACCTGCTGATTACGAATCAGCTGCTCTACCGACTGAGCTAGGGTGGCTCCGTGCGAGACTCACAATAAAGCAGATTTCGCTATATTAGCCGAGTGCACTCACAACAAGGCGGCGCGCTGCAGGACACCGTCGAGGCGGGCAGCGAGCTCAGGCGTTGCGGGCATCATCGGCAGCCGATGTTCGTCGTCGGCGATCAAGCCGAGCCGCTTCATCATGTACTTCAGCGGTATCGGGTTGGTCTCAAAGAAAATCGCCTGATTGAGTTCGAAAAGCGCATAGTGCGCGGCGCGCGCCTCGGCCATCTGGCCCGCCGCGCAATGCTCGCATAGTTCCGCGACGCGCCGCGGCGCCAGATTGCCGACCGCATTCATCAGGCCAGCTGCGCCGAGTGCGAGCATTGGGTAGCTCAGTTCTTCGAGCCCCGCGAAGATGCGAAAGTCGAAACCGAGGCGCGCAAGCAGCTCGCTGATCAGACTCATATCGGCGACCGCGTGTTTCATCCCGACCAGATTCGGCGCGCGTGCCATGATTTGCGCGACGGTCTCAGCGGTGACATTCACCGCGGCGCGACCGGGGATGTGGTAGATGAGCACTGGCAGATCGACACTGCGCGCGATCTCGACATAGTACTCGACCAGCCCGCGTTGCGGCGGCCGGATGAAGTAGGGCGTCACGACCAGCACCGCATCAGCACCGGCCTTTGCCGCGCGCGCCGTCAGCTCGATACTCTCCGCGTACGATTGCGAACCGGTTGCCGCCACGACCGGGATGCGCCGCGCAGCGGCCTCAACCGCGATTCGCACCAACCGATCCCGCTCATCGATCGTGAGCGTGGTCGGCTCGGCCGTCGTCCCGTTAACGACGATACCATGCGAACGCTGCGCGATCTGGCGGTCGACAAGGCGCGCGAAGGTCTTATAGTCCACTTCTCCGCCGCTAAACGGCGTAATCAACGGCGGATACGAGCCGCGCAGGAAGCCCGCTTTCAGCGGTATCATGACGGGTTACGCGACCTTGTTTCGATTCGTATCGAAGCCGCGATGCGAGCCGAGCAGATGCGGCGGCTCCTTGAGGTTCTCCTGCCACATCAGCGAATCCATCGCGAGGTTGAGCGGGCTGTCCTGGATCGTCAGCTCGTAAACCGGCTCGTCGTTGGAGGCGTGGTTGTGCACTGCCCATCCGGGCGCCGACAGCATCAGGTCGCCGGCTTTCCAATGCACGGTGCGTCCTTCGACGGTGCTGCGTCCGCTGCCGGCGAAATAGTAATTGATTGCTGCTGCCGCGTGCCGATGCGGCCTATCCACGATGTTCGGCGGGCGAATAGTCATCGTCGCAAAGAAGTTGTGAGTAGTACCATTGGTGCGGCCAGTCACCGGATTGTAGAGCAGGTAGAGCCGCCGTCCGGCATATGACGCGCCGAGCGCCTGCAACTTGTCCAGATGCTCCTTGACTATTCGCCATGGCCAGTGCAGCGGCTTTGACTCTGCGGTGTCGGGATTGATCAGTTTCTCGTAGGGCATCAGGTTGGCGCCGTCATCGGTGAGCTGGAAAGTGCCATATGGGCTGACGCGCCGCTCGTCAGTGGCTTCTTCGTACTCCTGACTTGCCGCTTTGTGCATAGGTGGATCTTCATCGACGATATGCACATTCATCTTCTCGAGCAACGCGGCATTGCTATAGGTAAGCCGTACCTGCAAATCGTCGCCGTCGTTGGAATGCTGATAAGTCGCCATCGAAGGCGTGTTCCAGACGTCGAAGCGCGAAAAGACTACCTGCTTGCCATTGATGATCGAACGGCCCGCACCGCGGATGCAAAAGTTGACCTGCGATGAGTTGTGCCGAATCGGCCGGGTGCGCTCACCGGGCTTCAGTACGTCGAGCGCGACCTGAATGCCGGGAGCGAGTCCATTCCCGACGTCGGCACGTGGATGTACGATCAGGGAGCGGCGCCGGCCGTTGGCTGGCGTGGGTAGGCTCGCCAGGCGCTCGACCTCGGCATCGATTTCTTCGCGCGGGATCACGACCACCGGCCACAGTTTGGGCATTGACGCCACGGCCCCGGTGCAATCGACGAAGATCGCCTTATGCTCGTTCATGACGTTCTCCCAAGCATTCGCTCTAGGAATTCCGGCGTTGCGATGTTCTGCACAATCTTGGCGCGGCACGCTGCGGATGAGTAAAGCGGCGGCCTGCCGACCGATCGATAGCACGCTTGAGCACCTCCGCGCCGAGCGCCACATCACAGATACCCATTCCCATCGCCTTAAACAGCGTCAAGTCAGCGCTCGCGGGTCGTGGCCCGCCGCGCGCCACGACCTCGCTCAGCGGTTTCACACGATGCCAGCTGGTTTCGTTCTCGCCGCAGAACTCGCGGAACTCGCGCGAGAGAGTGCGTACCTGCGCGACGCTGTCGGCCACGATCAAATCGCATCGCGCGAGCAGCGTCGGTTCGAACTCGATCCGATCCGGCGTGATCGCACCGAGCGCATTGATGTGCGCGCCGCGAGCTACCATCGCGGAAGACAGGATCGGTTCGGTCGCGCGCGTGATCAGCGTGATCAACGACGCGCCTTCGGCAGCGGCTGCGGCCGAGGTGACGGCACTGGTGTTGAGCCCGAGTTCCGATTGGGCGCGCCGGGCGAAGACCTCCGAGTTCTCGGGCGAACGGCTGAAGACCCGCACGCGGCGCAGTTCGCGCACCGCCGCAACGCCAGCCAACTGCGCCATCGCTTGCTTGCCCGCCCCGATGAGCGCCATGTCATCGGCGTCCGGTGCCGACAGCCATCGCGTGGCCAGCCCGCTGATGCCGCCGGTGCGCAACTGCCCAAGCGCGAACGCCTCGATGATCGCCCGCAGCGAACCATCGTGGCTGTCGAACAGGATCAGCAGCGCCGTCGCGCCATGACGGGTATGCGCCCAGGTCTTGGTGCCGACCAGGCCATCGTCAAGGAAGGTCGCGCCAATCGCATGAAGCGTGTCGCCGTTCCAGCTCACGTGCGTCTTGAGCATATTGGCGGCGGCGCCGCGCGCTTCCATCGCGAGCGCGCGTTCGAGCACCGCAATCGCATCGTCCATGTCGATGAGCGAGACGACCTCGGCCTCGGCGATCCACAGTGGGTCGGCGGTCATCGGCGCGGCCATCGGCGATCGGTGCTCCTCGCGCTCTCAGATCGGATAGATCAGCGAATTGGGAATCATGGTGGTGTCGTATATGCAGATCCGCGACTTGAATTTCAGATAGTCACCTTCGCGTACCAGTGTGTCGATGTAGCGGCCGGCGTTCACCACCCGGGTCTCGTCGTCGACCAGCGTCTGCAGCAGTACATAGTTCGCGCCGGCGTGGATGCCGCCCGAGTCCTGCGAGCGGATGCGAATGTTGCCGATCAGATGGCGCATCGCGCGTGGCGCGAACATCTGCGTCTGCCGGATGGCCGTCACCCGATCGATGAGCATGCCCTTGCTCACGCACAGCATCAGCGCCAGCGGCAGGCCGCGATCGTGGTTCTCGCGCGAGACAATCTTGTACAGGCAATCATCGACGAACAGCTCGGGCCATCGCTCGAGCTCGCCGTCATCGATCGCGGCGGCATAGTCGTAATAGAGGTCTTCGACCTCGGTTCTGATTTCGAGCGAACTCATCGATGCGCGTGGCTAGAGTCCCATCACCTTGCGATAGTGATTGTAGAACGCGCGGATCGCGGCCTCGGTGACCATGTGATCCGTATTCTCGACGCCGCGCCCGCCCATTTCGAGCGTGCCACTGTCCCCGGGGTACTGGACGATGCCCTCTTGCGAGAACTGCATCACCTCGCCGTCGTCAATCGAGACCAAGCCGGCGGGCCCCATCAGATTCGCCTGGCGCAGCCGGCGCTGCGTCATCTCGGGTGAGTCTTCCGCATAACCGAAAAAGGTCCACACGAGATCGAAGGATAGCGGGCCGCGTGTAACCAACTGGCGGGTGGCGAGCGTGTTCGATTGTTGCTGGACAATGAGGTTTGGCCACAGAGTTTGCATCACTACGGTCGCTGCGCCGGGAAATTCGCGGACTGGATCGAGCAGCCGCGGATCCTTGAGATGGAAGTCGGCACGGAACGATTTCATCTCGGTGGTCTCGGCGTTCGGCTTCTGCTCACCGCGGCTGGAGACCAGCACACTGTGCATGCCGCTCGAATCCATCCGCGTCTCGGAGGGCTGATCGGCGCGGAACAGTCCGAACGTGACCAGGAATACGTGCAGCAGCGTGGCGTGATAGGGGTCCTTGATGTTCTCGAACATCAGCTTCCAGTTGCTCGGGATCCGCTGGCGCGAGTAGCCCAGTACCTTGAGCTCGCGCCCATCGAAGACGCGATCGAAATATTTGAGCATGCTAGCGCCGAGATAGTCCTCCAGCGGCGGCGCGGACTCGTCGAAACTCGCGAAGATTACCCCATGGCGCGACGCGACCCGCAGTTTGCGCAGGCCGTGCTCCTTGAGCGAGAAGTCCGCCGGCATTCCGCCATGGCCGCCGAGGCCGCGGCGAAACGGCACGCCGATCAGATCGCCCCTCAGGTCGTAAGTCCATTGATGGTACGGGCACATGAACTCGGTCGCGGTACCGAAATTCGCGCGGCAGAACTCGACTCCGCGATGCGCGCAGCGGTTGACGAATGCGCTGATCGATCCATCCTCGGCACGCGCCACGACGATCGGCTTGTCGCCGACGTGGCTGCGGCGGAAGTCGCCGCGGCCCGGAAGCTCGGCCTCCAGCGCGACGTAGCTCCAGTGCGGACCCGCAAAGATGCGCTGCTGCTCGAGCTCGTAGATCCCGGGATCCTGATAGACCCAGTAGGGCACGCGCGCGACGCCCTCTGCGGGCCAGCGACGTTCGGACAGTGAAACGATTGCTTGCGCCACGATAGTACCGCTGGATCATCTATATACACGAAAGCGCGATTCGAGAGAGGCGTGGAGGCTGCCTTAGTTTGGCCAAGCCGCGCGGCGGCGTGCGGCGGGTCGGCGTGGTTGATTCCGCCCCGCCGCGGGCGCATCGTTGATTGACAGGAGTGATTAAATTCGTGTCAATCGGAGCCGAACCAGCCAGCATCAACTATTCTTCCATCGCTCCAAGGTATGACTTCACTCGCCGCGCCGAGCCCGCGATTGTTGCGGCGCTCGCAGCCGCGCTGACCAATCGGCGGGCGCGCCGCGTGCTCGAAATCGGCGCAGGCACCGGCAACTACCTGCTCGAGTTGGCGGCGCGCGGCTTTCGCATGATCGGGCTCGATCGCTCCGCCGCGATGATCGAATGGGGACGCACCAAGGCCCGCGCCGACTGGATCCTCGCCGACGCGCTCTCGATCCCGCTGCGCGATGAGTCGATTGATTCGGCGGTTGGCGTCAACGTGCTTCATCACCTCGGCGATATCGAGGGCCTGCTGCGCGAGTTGCGCCGCGTGGTCACGACCGGTGTCGTGATGCAGGCGGTGGTGCGCGAAAACCTCGAGTCGCTTTGGTATCGCCACTACTTCCCCGAGATGGACGAGGTGCTGATGCCGCTGCATCCGCCGCTCGGCACGGCGATTGTCTCGATGCTGCGGGCGGGCTTCACGCGCGTGGTAAGCACGCCGGTGTTCTACTCGGGCAGTGCCGACCTGACGTTTGAATCAGCACGCTGCCAGCCGGCGCTGCTGTTCGATTCGGGGTTCCGCGAGGCGACTTCGGGATTTCGGCGGCTCAGCCGCGGGGCCATCGACGCCGGACTCGAGGCGCTGCGGCGCGATCTGGAAAGCGGGGAGCTTGCGCGCGTCGTCTCGCCCTACAATGCGGAGCACGCGTCGATCGGCGACTGTGTGATTCTCTGCGCATCGTTCGCCTGATCATCCGCGGCCGTCTCCATCGCCGCGCTCATTGCACCAGCTGCGCCATCATCGCCGGATCCAGTCGTCCGGCGGGGTCGTACCTGGTCAACTCAGCGGCGGGGACACCAGCGCGTAAACGAAGCATCAATTCGCTGGGGTCAATGGTGATACCGATCGGATTATGCGCGAACGCTCCGCTGGTGAAGAAGCCCTTGAGCTCTTCGATGGTCGCAAAGTTATCGATCTGAAGCTCTACCTTGTTGCCGTCCGGATCACGGTAGTACAACGACGTGGTTGGACCGTGATTGAGCGTGACCACCGGCGCGATGCCCGCGTTTTTGAGCCGCTCGTAAGTGAAGAGCAAATCCTCGAGGCTCGCGTATGTGTAAGCGAGATGATCGAGGCCGGCGCTATGCGGCGGGCGGTCGATCAGGTTGGGGAACGCGGCGATCGCGAGCCGGTGATGCTCGTCGTCATAGGTCATGAACGCGAGAGTGCGGGTCGAGTACACGATCTCGGCCAGGAGCACCGTCCGGTACCAGCTGACCATCGCTTCGAACTTGTTGGTGCGCAGCACGGCGTGTGCGAATTTCGCCGGGACTACGCGCCGGGCCTCGGCTGATTGCCTTGTATCCTCTGACATCGTGCTACTCCTTTGATCGCTCTCCATGGCGGTAATCATTAATCCCGCTTAGCTTAGGGTGCAAAGCGCTCGCGCGCCCAGTTCGCCAGTACCTTCATCAGCCGCGGGCGCGGATCGCCCAGATGCCCTTTGGTTCCGCCGGCGCGCATGAAATGGTCCGCGCCCTCGATGAACTCGATGTGTTTGTCGGCGGCTGGCGAGGCTCCGAGCTCTGCCCGCACATCGGAGATGAAGATGTCCTGGTCCGCGCTGGCGCCCACCACCAGCGTCGGAACCGGCACTTTCGGCAGATTACGCAGCAGGTTGGCGTTGGATGAAAGCGCCGACCAGGTTGACAGCCATCCTTCCGGCGTCACGACCCGTCCCAGCCCGAACGGCCCATAATTCAGCAGATCGGGACGCGGCGCGATGATCGAGCCGACCGCGCGCTCCGAAGGATCGATCGTCAGATCGAGGTAACTCGGATTAGCCTGCGTCCGGTAGACGATCATGAAACGCGGCGCCATCGCGCGGCGGCTGATGAAGCTGCGACGATCCGCCGGCGCTGCCGCGAAGCGATCAGCGCGCATCGCGGCTCGCGCATCGTCCACGCCGGCGATGTGGCGTCGCGCGATCGCATCGATACGCGCGACGCGCATACGCTGCGCTTCGCGGTATCTCGCCACCCAATCGCGATCGTAACGGCTCTCGGCAGGCGGCGTGCGAAAGCCGTTGCGTTCGTCGTACATGTCCAGCGCCGGATCCGTCGCAAACGGGTCCGATTCGTCGACCACCGCCGCGTCGAGCGATTGCTGCAGAACGACGCCCTGCCCAAGATGCGCCGCCAGAATGATGAAGCCGTCCGTGGTCGGCAGCTCGGCTTGATTCAGATCGGGCGGTCCGCCGCCCGGCGGCGACTTGATGCGTTCGCCCTTGGGCGTGCGTGCTTGGGACTCGTAAAATGCGAACAG
>JBGPUE010000028.1:0-33617 GCA_041491005.1 Binataceae bacterium (SeqCode)
CCCGGCCTTTGCAATCTTCGCCGGTGCGCTGATGCCAATACCATTTGATCCCGCCAACAACCGCGTCTATGTGCGCTTCAAGGACCAAAATGCCCTCAATCGCGGCCAAACCAGCGTCGCGGTTACCACCAATTGAACCAGCGTGTCCCCCGACCAGAGATGGCTTCGCAGAGAGTGATAAATGGTCAAGCGACCTTGGAAGTTCTTTAGTCAGGCGCGGTCGCTCACATTTCCTGAAGCGCGCCGGCGGCGGCTTCGATATCCTATAACTCTTCAACTCGCACAGGCGGAGAGGATCCTACTCTCCGCCCTTGAGCGCGCCTCCGAATGCGCGCGCGCCGCGCCTTGCTAGCTTGCGGGTCGAGCGATGATCGCCGGCGACGCGAGACGCGGGCGCAATGCCAGGTAGCATGGCACGGCGGCAAGCGAGATTAGTCCCGCGAACTGCCACGCCGGACCCAGCCCGTAGCGATCCGCGATATACCCATTGATAAGCAATCCGATCGAACCGCCGAGCGTACCGAGCGTGCTCTCGAACGAGATCAGTGTCGCGCGATTCGCTGAGTCGATCTGCTCGTTGAACCAGCTCGAGACGATCGGCTGAACCGCGCCCGTACAGAGGTTCATCAGGAACAGCACTCCCAGCACGAGCGTCGGGCGCGCGCCGGCAGTGCCCGCCACGATCAACAGCACGCCGCCTCCCGCAACCGCCCAATTGAGCCTCGCGATGCGAGCGTTGTGGTCGGCCGGCAACCGCACCACCGCCTCGGCGCCGAGCATCCGTGCGATGGTCAGCAGGCAATAGAGCCAACCTACGATCCAAATGCCGACGCCGTAGGAGTCAGTGAAGTAGCGCGGCCATTCGAGCCAATACGGCGCCCACGCGCCGATCTGGATCGCGTTGGCGATGCTCAGCAGCAGGACCTCGCGACGCGTAAAGCCGAGTCTGAACGCATCGCTGATGCGCCCGACCAACTGCGACATCGTGGCGCGGAGATCGAAACTCGAACCGCGATCGTTATGCATCATGAAGCCGCCGACCACCGCAGCCATCAGATAACCCGCCGAGCCCAACAGCCACGGCCACGCGATGTTGATGTCCGCGACGTAGGCCCCGATCACCGCGCCGCCCATGAAGCCGAGACTGGTGAGCTGCGAGACGCGCGAGAACAGCCGATCCTTGAGGCCTTCGAAACCCGCCTCATCCAGCGCTTCCACACCCCACGCATCGATGGCGCCGTTGCCGAACGTGGTCCCGATCCCGTCGATGCTCTCGGCGATCACGAACACCCAGTAATGATGCGCGAAGAAGTAGACGAAGAAGGCGAGCATCCTGAGCGCGCATCCGAGCAGAAAGGCGCGGCGGCGCCCTATCGCGTCGGCGAACGCCCCGGTCGGCACGTCGGTCAGCACCAGCATCGCGAAATAGATCGCGAGCACGCTGTTGATCTCGAACTGGCTTAGCCCGCGCGCGCGCAGGAATAGCGGATAGACGCCGAACAGAAAGGCGCCGCCGAACGAGTAGGCCCACCAGACCGAATAATAGCGGCGCGTCACCTCGCGCACCGTCGGCCGCTGTTTCGATACTTCGCGCGTCATCTGCCCGTCTCCTGCATGAAAAAAGCCCCGAGGACCTCAAGTCCTCGGGGCTTTTTTCATGTCCGGCTCGAAGTCGCTCGGTAGCTAGGGTTCGCCCGCTCCGTTGCTCTTTGGATCAAACACGTTGGCTCCTGACATGCGCGCATCTTATGTCGGCCTATCGCGGTCAGTCAAGAAAGGCACTGTATCTGTCCACTGAACCTAACATCCGTTAGAATTGATTCGTTCGACTGAAATCGCGCCCAGAGCCATGCCCTCAATCGAGACCAGCTTCGCTTTTTCATCCGACGCACCCGAACCCGGATTCGCCGAGCGATGCTATCGGTTCGCGCGCGTGGCATGGCTCGCTGCACAGGTCTATGCGGGCTACAAGACGATCCAGCTTTGGACGCGGCTGGTCACCGACCGCCACAAGCGCGAGCTATGTCGCCGCCAGGATCTGCGCGCGGCGCGAAGCCTGTATCGGACGGCGGTCGCGCTCGAAGGACTGCTGATCAAAGCCTCGCAGTTCATCGGCACTCGCGCCGACATCCTGCCCGATGAATGGGTCAGTACGCTGTCGGCTCTGCAGGATCGCGTGCCGCCGCGGCCGATCGCGACCATTCGCGGCGTCGTCGAAGCTGAGTTTGGCCGCCCACTGGCATTGGTGTTCCCCGAGTTCGACCCGGCTCCGATCGCGGCGGCTTCGCTCGCACAGGTTCATCGTGCCCGCCTCGTCGACGGCCGCCGATGCGCCGTGAAGGTGCAGTACCCCGGTATCGAGGGGCGAGTACGCGCGGATTTGCGCAACCTGCTGTTCGTGGTCAGGATACTCGCGTGGCTGGAACCTAACTTCGATTTTCGCGTGATCGTCCGCGAGGCGCTCAAGTACGTCCCGATGGAGCTGGACTTCGAGCACGAGGCGGACAACTGTGAGATGCTGCGCCGCAATCTCGCCCAGCGCCGCGACGTCGTCGTGCCGCGCGTCTATCGCGAATTCAGCACGCGCCGCGTGCTCACGATGGAACTGCTCGATGGCATCAAGGTCAGCGACGTCGCCGCGCTGGAGCGCGCGCGTATCGATAAACATGTTGTCGCGCAGAAGCTCATCGAGATCTATTGCGAGCAGATTCTGCGCGACGGTTTCTTCCATGCCGACCCGCATCCGGGAAACATCCTGGTGCAACCCGGACCGCGCATCGTGATGCTCGACTTCGGGCTGGCCAAGGATTTCCCGCCGGCGTTCCGCGACGGTATCGTGCGTCTGACCTTCGCCGTGCTGACCGGCGACCGCGCAGCGATTATCGGCGCGTTCGCCGAGCTTGGCTTCCGCACGCGCGACGGCTCGAGCGAAACATTGCTCTCGCTCGCCGATCTTTTCCTCGGCAACACCATCAGGCGCGGCAAGGCCTATGCCGACCCGGAGTTGATCGAAGAATTCTCCGAGGAGCTGCCGCGCGCGCTGCGCGGCAACCCGATCGTCGAGGTCCCGGGCGATATCCTGCTGGTCAGCCGCGTGATGGGCCTGCTCAGCGGCATCGGCAAGATGCTCGACTCGCGCGTCGATCTGATGACGACGATCATGCCATACGCCCAGCGTCTGATCGCAAAGCAAAGCGCGGCGGCCGCCGCGAAATAGCTGCAAGAATGAAAGTGAGAGCCGATGTCTGAACGGCAGGATGAACTCGTCAAACTCGCGGCGGAGCTGGCCGCCGATTTCGCGACTCGCGCGGCCGAGCACGATCGCGACAACACTTTCCCGACCGAGAATGTGGATCGCATGAAGGAAAGCGGTTACACCGCGCTGATCGTGCCCGCTCAATTTGGCGGGTTGGGCGCTGACCTGCTCGACTTCGCGCTATGTCAGGAGCAGCTCGCGCAGGGATGCGCTGCGACCGCGCTCGCGATCAACATGCATCTGTTTGGCCTCGGCAGCATGGCCGAGCGCAACAGCGGACGCCCCGAGCAGGCGCTGTTCTTCCAGACCATCGCGCGCCAGAAGAAGATCCTCGGCGGCGGCATCAGCGAGCCCGAGACCGGCGGCGATTGGGGCTTCTTCGCGACCCAGGGGCGGCGCGAAGGCGATTCCTACGTACTCAACGGGCGCAAGATCTTCACCAGCCTCTCGCCGGTGATCGATTACTTCATGGTGATGGCGACGCTGGTGGATGCAGAGCCGCCGCGCTCCGCGACCTTTGTCGTTCAGCGCGGCACGCCCGGCCTCGAGCTCATCGAGACCTGGGACGCGATGGGGATGCGCGCGACGGCGAGTCACGACCTTTTGATCAAGGACGTGCGCGTGCCGGCGATTGCGATGGCCGAGTCGCGACCGGTCGGTCCGGTCAACGACGACGCGATTTCGCTGTTCGCGTGGTTCGGCGTTTCGGTGGCGGCGATTTACACCGGCATCGCGATCGCCGCGATGAAGTTTACCAGAGAGTTCGCGGGCCGACTGAAACCGCTCACGCTGCCGCGGCCCATCAAGTACCTGCCGGGTGTGCAGTTCGCGATGGCCGAGGCGGAGGTGCTGCTCGCGCAATCGCGCGCCCTGTACATAAGCGTGGCCGCCGATTACATCCGCGATCGCGCTTCGTTCAAAGGCGAGGCGGGATTGGCGCGGGTGGTGATGCCGAAATACGTCGCGACCAACAACGCGATCCGGATCGTCGACTTGTGCATGGAGATCGTCGGCGCTCACGGCATGCTGCGGCGCTACCCGATGGAACGCTACTATCGCGACGTGCGCGCCGGCGTGAACCATCCGCTGTCAAATGCGCGCGCTCGCGAATTGCTGGGCAAGGTCGCGCTTGGAGTGCCTCTGCGCGAGACGCCGCGCTGGTAATCCACAAGCCGCCCTCGACCCGTCGCGCTCTTTCGCATAAGTTCCCGATGCCGTGGATGCAGATATCGAAAAAGTCGCGTTGCGCGCGGCGCGTGCCGCCGGACGCGTGCATCTGAACCGCCTGCGCCACATCAGCATCCGCCGCAAGTCCAACGCGCTCGATCTCGTCACCGAGGCGGATCACGAGTCCGAGGCGGCGGTGATCGACATTCTCACCCGCGCGTTTCCAGCTCATCACGTGCTGGCCGAGGAACGCGGCGGCAATCAACTCGTCAGCGAGCATCGATGGATCATCGATCCGCTCGACGGCACGACCAACTTCGCGCATGGCTTCCCGCAATTCTGCGTGTCGATCGCGTACGAACGCCGCGGCCGCATTCACGTCGCAGTCGTGTACGACGCGCTCAAGAAGGAACTCTTCAGCGCGGTGCGCGGCAAGGGCGCGCGCCTCAATGGCAAGCCGATCCGCGTCAGCCGCACCACCACGCTGGAAAGTTCGCTGCTCGCCACCGGCTTCCCCTATGATCGGCGCCTGCGCCGCCGCTTCTACATGAGTTACTGGGAAGCCTTCATGATGCGCGTGCAGGGTGTGCGCCGCGTCGGCTCGGCGGCGCTCGATCTCTGCTACGTCGCGGCTGGCCGCGTGGACGGTTTCTGGGAGTTCGGCCTCAAGTCGTGGGACATTGCGGCGGGCTCGCTGATCGTCGAGGAAGCCGGCGGCCACGTCAGCAACATGGATGGTACGCGGCTCGACCTCGATGCCGGCCGCATCCTCGCCACCAACGGCCGCCTGCATGACGAGATGATCGCAACCATCATCGAGACCACGCCCGAAGCGCTTCGGCGGCAGGCGGAAATCGACCAGCCCGAGATGATCGCTGAGGCCGCGCGCGCGGCCCGCTAGACGGTCCGCATCGGCCGCCTGAGTCATTCGCGGCGCAAGTTCTTGTTCCGCCGATGCGCGTAGGGTATTGGATCGTCTGCTTCACAGCCCGCCCCGGTAGTGAAAAGGACATCACGGAGGTCTCCGGAACCTCAAGTCCGGGTTCGACTCCCGGCCGGGGCACTCCCGAGCGGCGCTTGCCAAACCGAAGCCTGACCAGCGTCTGATGAGAGTTAGGCGGCTTTTTTCACCCACTCGACCGTGTATTTGTTCGCGGGGCAGCTTTTAACTTCATCGCGCAAAAAGGTCCTGCATTGCCGCAGGCGCGAATGGCGCTTTAATGTGGCGACAATCGCTCTGCGAATATTCGGGTCAGTCTCTTCTCTGGCCGCTTCCATGAGACGGGACGCTTTGGTTCCGTCGGAACGCGCCAGAGCGGCCCAGGCCCAGCTGCGCGTCGGCCATGGCGTGGATTGATCGCGGGCGATTCGCTCGAACTCCTTGGCTTCCGGTTTCCCAGTTTTCGCCTGGGACATCAAACGCAACAGGTGAAGGGCAAGGCCGTCGAACCGCTCTTCTCGCTGCTGCACCAGGCGCTGCATGCAATTCGTCAGAACGCGCTGGTCCGACTTCGCAACGGCCAAATAATTGGCCGCTGTCTTAGGGTCAACGTTCATCAGGTCAGTGCGTTGAGAAAGCTCAAGGCAACCATCGCGCTCATAACGGTTCGCCAGGTACTTCAGCACCCATCGCCAGCGTGACACCTTGAGATCCTTCGGAGCCGTTTGGAGTAGTCGGCGGAAGTTCCGCTTGACGGTATATAAGCCGAGGTTCTGATCATACGTCGTAGCTCCCTCCATGTAATCTATCTCGGCATCCCGCAGGTTAGCCCTCCCATCCGCCGGATCGTCAAAGAACATTGTTTTCTCTACAGACCGAGTTAGTCGCAGAGAGCGCAATTCATCGTCTAGGAATTCAGTCACGGCCTCGCCCATTTGTCTGTCGCTGCTGAAGATAAGCATATCGTCGCCGTACCTTCTGTACCGCGCGCCGGTCGTTGCTATCAGCTGATCGATCGGGCGAAGAAAAAAGTTGCTGAGGACGGCCGAGGCCTCCGGGCCGATCGGCAATCCGTTAAGAGCGCAAAACTTCTGCCAGAATTTCAGGACTGCGAAAAGGCGGGCCACAGCCTGCGGGTCGCAGTCGTTCATCAACAGCGACTCCTCCAGGAGGTCAATCTGGATAGACGGATAGTATTTGCTGATATCCGTCCTGCACATGAACGGAAATTCGCTTTTACGCAAGATCTGCATCCCGCCCGCGAGGAACCGATCCTTCCACGAATTTCGGCGGTCAAAGCCCCACGTGGTTCCAGGGATGGGCGACGGGTTCAGCCGGTATGAGCACACGCTATCGGAAAGGAGCGCATCGGTGACTTTGATGATGGATCCGGCGTTAGTTCTTAAAAGTGCGAGGTCGGGCGCACTAACGACAGCCATTTGGCGCAGATTGTCGGGCTTGTCCGGCTTGAAACTCGGAAACTGGAAGAAGGTCAGCGGCTCGGGGGGGCGCTCCGACGCCCTTGCGGATAGATCCTGAGCGAGGCTCCGGGCGAAGAGTCGGTAGTCTTCAAAACCGACGACATCGGGGATTTCGAATGCAGCGCGGTTCCAAGCGGCGGCTGCCTCGATATTCAGGGATAGTTGCCGATTGTCTAGGGGCGTACGCCTTCCTTGACGTAATTCGATTCATAGGACGCTTTACGCGACTGGCTGTCAATCACGCGCGCTGTGCGCTATCCACAGCGAGCACGCTAACTTGTTGGTTCGTGAACTTATCTGCAGCCAGTGCCAGAACCCCCGTTCGTTTTGGTCCAGCGCTTTTTCATCACTCCTCCCAGATCTGCCGGATTTCGACCGAGCCGTTCGCGAGCGGCATTTTCTTCGACCACTCAAGCGCCTCGTCCATCGAAGCGGCTTCAATCACGTATAACCCGCCCATCAGCTCCCGCGTCTCCGCAAACGGCCCGTCCGTGACATAGCGGGTGCCATCGGGGCGCAGGCGCAACGTCTTCGCTTCGGCGGGCGGGTGCAGGCGCTGCGAATCGCGAAACTTGTCACGGGCCTCCAGTTCGCGCCGGAACTCCTGATGCCGCTGAAAGAAGGCTTCTCTTTCGGCCTGCGAAACGCTCTCCCATGCGCCACCAACTGCGGTCAGTATGAACATGAACTTCATCGGCTTCCCTCCGCTGGTTTCCTCTCAATAGTCGAACGGGGAGCCTGGAGATCGACAGCTCGCGCCCGCGGCGGCCGCTATCGTGGAGGCGACTCAGGGATTGGGCGGGCGCAAGCCAAACTCGCTGGCCGGAGCGGCCATCTCGTCGATCGGACGATCATCGCGGCCGCGCGCATGCACCCACACACTCTTGATTGCCGCGGGCGATGCCAACGCGAATCCGTTCTGATCTTTGAAGTCGATAAGAGCGAGCGACGCGAATGAGTTGGGCTCGACGATGCCGGCCTGCTGGTGGAAATACCCCTTATCAGTGTAGAGCGTGATCCTGGTCTTGTACCAAGCCAGAGTGCCGGTGTTCAGCACGCGCATGCGGTCGTCATTGATGAGGTAAGAGGCGAGCTGCGGCAGACCCTGAGTCGGGCTTTGAACGCCGGTTTGCGGTGTGGTCATCGTCATCGGAAGCTGCGGCAACTGGATCTGCGCACATCCGGCCAGCAGGATCGCAACCACTGCCCGCGATACTCGCCGGATCATGGCTGGCTGCCGCTTTCGATCTGTCTGAGTGCGTTCTCCAGCCTTCCCACGGTCCGCTTCGCGCCCAGCACCGCGATCACTTCGTAGATGCCCGGGCTGACCGTGCCGCCGGTTAGCGCGACGCGCACAGGCTGCGCGAGTTGCCCGAGCTTCATGGCGAAGCGGCCGAGCACCCGCTCGAAGGCCGCCTGGATCGCGGCTTCGCTGAAATCGCCGTCGAGCGCGCCGATCTCGGACGCCAGCGATTTGAGCGCCTCGGCGATCTCGGGTTTGAAGAACTTCGCCGCGGCCTTGGGCTCGACCTTGATGTCATCGCTCAGGTAGAAGTGCGCGAACTCGACCAGCTCGACCAGCGTCTTGGCGCGCTCGCGCAGCGTCGCGACCATCCGCACCAGCCATGCCTCGTCGCCGGGAATCGTGTAGCCGCGTCGCTCGATGAAGGGCCGGATCTCGTGCGCCAGTTCCGCGGGCGTGCGCTGTTTGAGATAGTGGAAGTTCAACCACAGGATCTTCTCGGCGTTGAAGATGCCCGGCGACTTGCCGCACGCCTCGAAGCCGAACAAATCAATCAGCTCCTGTTTCGAGAAGATTTCCTGGTCGCCATGCGACCATCCCAGCCGCGCGAGATAGTTGAGCAACGCCTCGGGGAAGTAGCCCTGCTCACGATAGGCGTACACCGAGCTCGCGCCATGGCGCTTGGAGAGCGGCGCGCCATCGGCTCCCAGCACTTGCGGCATATGCGCGAAGGCAGGTTCCTTGAAGCCGAGCGCGCGAAAGATCTGGATCTGCCGCGGCGTGTTGGTCACGTGATCGTCGCCGCGCACGATGTGAGTGACGCCGAAATCCGCGTCATCGACCACCGACGCGAAGTTGTAGGTCGGCACGCCGTCGGAGCGCACGATGATCAAGTCGTCGAGCTCGATATTCTGAAAGACCGAACGGCCACGCACGAGATCGTCAAGCACTGTCTCGCCATCCAGTGGCATTCGGAACCGGATCGTATAGTTGCGTCCGCCCGCGCGGTCTGGGGGGGCGAGGTCCGGCGCGAACGGTTTGTCGCGGCAAATGCGCTCGTATACTGGCTTGCGCCGTTCTTGCTGCGCCTGTTTGCGGCGCGCGTCGAGTTCTTGCGGGCTGCAATAGCAGGGATAGGCCTTGCCCGAGCTCAACAGCTGGCGGAGGCACTCGCGATATCGGTCGAAGCGGTTAGACTGAAAGAAGGCGGGATTGGGCGGGCCGTCGTCCCAATCGATTCCAAGCCATCGCAGGCTGTCGATGATCTCGTCGAGCGATTCCGTGGTCGAACGTTCGCGATCGGTGTCGTCGATGCGCAGGATGAAGCGCCCACCCCTGTGGCGCGCGAACAACCATGCGAACAACCCCGAACGCACGTTACCGATATGCAGCGCACCGGTCGGGCTCGGCGCGAAGCGCGTGACAACCTGCGGGCTTACTCCCATTCGATCGTGGCGGGCGGCTTCGAGGTGATGTCGTACACGACGCGGTTGACGCCTTTGACTTCATTGGTGATGCGGCTGGAGATGGTCGCGAGGATTGCCGGCTCGAGCCGCGCCCAGTCGGCGGTCATCCCGTCGCTGGACTGGACGGCGCGAATCGCGATCACGCTCTCGTAACTGCGCCCGTCGCCCATCACCCCCACGGTCTTGAGCGGGAGCAGGATCGCGAACGCCTGCCAGAGCTGCCGGTGCAGGCCCGCGGCGAAAATCTCTTCCATCACGATTCGGTCGGCCCGGCGCAGCAGTTCGAGCCGATCGCGGGTAACCTCGCCGATAATCCGGACCGCAAGGCCCGGCCCGGGAAACGGCTCGCGATCGATGATCTCGGCAGGCAGCCCGAGCTGGCGGCCCACCTCGCGCGCCTCATCCTTGAACAGTTCGCGCAGCGGCTCGATCAGCTCCAGGCGCATCCGCTCGGGCAATCCGCCGACGTTGTGATGGCTCTTGATGGTCGCCGACGGCCCCTTGAATGAAACCGACTCGATCACGTCGGGGTAGAGCGTCCCCTGCCCCAAAAAACGCGCGCCGCCCAGTGCGTTGGCCTGCTCCTCGAACACCTCGATGAAGGCGTGGCCGATGATGCGTCGCTTATGCTCGGGATCGACGATGCCCGCCAGCCGCTTGAGGAACAGATCCGAGGCGTCGACCACTCGCAGTTCGATTCCCGTGAGCTTCGCGTACAAGTTCTCCATGCGCTCGCGGTCACCCGCACGCAACAGCGCATTATCGATGAATACGCAGACCAGCCGCTCGCCGATAGCGCGCTTGATCAGCGCCGCGGCGACCGCCGAATCCACTCCACCCGATAGCGCCATCAGGACGCGATCCTGAGGCCGCACGCGCGCGGCGATCTCGGCGGTCTTGGTCTCGATAAAGCTCGCCATCGTCCAGTCGCCGGGCTCGCCGCAAATCCCGATGACGAAATTGCGCAGGACTCGCGCGCCGCACGGCGTGTGGACGACTTCGGGATGGAACTGGATACCGCGCAGCATCCCGTCGCGGCTGCGAATCGCTGCATACGGCGAGTTGCGGCTGTGCGCGATCGCGCACAGCGCTGGCGGGATGTTCTCGATGCGGTCGCCGTGGCTCATCCAGACCTGATGTTCGCGGCCCTCAAGTCCCTCGAAAAGCGGATCAGGCTGGTCGATGACGATCGTAGCGGGTCCGTACTCGCGTTCGGGCGCTCCAGCGCTGCTGGCGCCCAGATGTTGGGCGATCACGTACAAGCCATAGCAGATGCCCAACACCGGGCATCCGAGCTTCAATACCTCGGCCGAGATGTTCGGCGCATCGCTCTCGTAGAGGCTCGCCGGGCCGCCGGAGAGGATGAGCCCGCGCGGTTTGAGCGCGCGGATCTTCTCGAGCGGAACGTTGAACGGATGAATTTCGCAGTAGACGCCCGCCTCGCGCACCCGCCGCGCAATCAGTTGGGTGTACTGGCCGCCGAAATCCAGAATCAGGATCACGAATCGATGCCTTGGCCGATCAATATATCCGACGCGGAGATCACGGCCAATTGCGGATTCCGCCGCCTTGTTGATAGCGCCGATACCATGGTGCGGGCTGCTTAGCGCCGCGCCAGACGCCGCGGTGCGCGCACATGAGATGCGCGCTCGCCTGCGTCGTGCGATCCGCGGGCGCGGCGGAATTCGAGCCCAATCGGTGTTCCCTGGAGATCGAGCTTTGCCCGAAAACGCCCTTCGAGGAAGCGCACGTAATGCGCCGGGATGTCGCGCTCGAGATTGGCGAAGAAGACAAATCGCGGCGGCGAGCTTGCCACCTGCGTCACGTACATCAGGTTGAGTCGCCGCCCGGCGACCATCGGCGGATCCATCGCGGAACCTGCCTCGGACAGAATCCGGTTGAGCTGCGCGGTCTGGAACGTTGCGCGAAACGCATCGCCAGCTCTCAGCGCCGCCGGAATGATCGTATCGACGCCGGCGCCGGTGAGCGCCGAAGTGAAAGCCATCTGTGCAAACTCGAGGAATGCGAACCGCTCGGCAGCGTCGCGCCGAAAGGCGGCGACCTTCGCGCCGGCCTTTGCGGCTGCGTCCCACTTGTTACAAACCACAACCAGCGCTCGGCCTTCGCTCACAATCAGGCGCGCCAGCCGCGCGTCCTGGTCGGTGATGCCCTCGGTCGCGTCGATCACGAGCAACAGAACTTCGGCGCGCCGGATGGTACCGATCGCACGGCCGACTGCATGATGCTCCAGCTCGCCCTCGACTCGCGTCGGGCGGCGAATTCCCGCCGTGTCGATCAGCAGCACGTCGCGCCCCTTATGGCTCAGCCGCACGTCGACCGGATCCCGGGTCGTGCCGGGAGCCGCATCGACGATCGATCGCGAGAAGCCCACCAACGCGTTGAGCAGCGAGGATTTGCCGACGTTCGGCCGGCCGATCAGGGCGACCCTGAGATCGGGCGCGGCGGCCGCCCCCGCCTCACCGGCGGGCAGCCGCGCGATCGCCTCGTCGAACAGCTCGCCGACGCCCAGCCCATGCGCCGATGAAATAAATGCCAGGCGATCGGCGCCGAGTGCATAGAACTCCGCGGCGCGCGTCTCCATCCCCGGGCGATCGATCTTATTGACCGCCGCCAGCAGCGGCCGCCCGGTTTCGCGAATCAACGCGAACGCCTCGGCATCCGCGGCGCCGAGGCCCACGCGCCCATCGAGAATGAAAACCACGACGTCCGCGCTCGCGACGGCGGCGAGCGCCTCGGCGACCACGCGCTCGGTGAGGATTCCCGCTTCGCCGAGCTCGAGGCCGCCGCTGTCCACCAGCAGGAATTCGCGGTCATCGTGGCGGACGCGCGCGATGTTCAGATCACGCGTCGTGCCAGCAATCGGGCTTACGATTGCGCGGCTGGCGCCGGCCAAGCGATTGAACAGCGTCGATTTTCCCGCATTGGCGCGCCCCACCAGCACCACGACCGGCAAGCCCGCGGCGGCGGCGTGGATCGCGTCCGCCGCGCTGATGGTCTTGGGGGTACGCATACGCGGTAAACTACAGGCCGAACTCCGCCAGTTTGCGCGGGTCGTGCGTCCAGTCCTTGTCGATCTTCACATTGAGGCCGAGGAAGATGTGCGAGCCGAGGATATCTTCCAGTTCGAGGCGCGCGGCCCGGCCGATCGCCTTGAGCTTCTGCCCGCCCGCCCCAATCAGCATGCCCTTGTGCGATTCGCGCTCGACCACGACGGTGGCCGCGATCCTGACGAGCTTGCGGGTGGCGTCCTCGGTGAATTCCTCGACCTTGACCGCGGTCGAAAACGGAATCTCCTGACGCATCTCGAGGAAGATCTTCTCGCGAACAATCTCCTCGGCGATCATGCGTTCGGTCTGGTCCGTGTACTGATCCTCCGCCATCAGCGAAGGTGACTCCGGCAGCATCGGCTTGATCGTGCGGACCAGTTCATCGACGTTCTCGCCACTAAGCGCGCTGATCGGCACGATCTCGGCTCGCGGGATGAGCAGATGGCACTCCTGAACGAGCGGCAGCAGCGCATTCTTCGGCATCAGATCGATCTTGTTAATCGCGACGATGACGGGACGCGGCGCGAAGGCCGGCGAATCGTGCAATTCGCCGAGAAACTCGCAATCGCCCGCATGAAGCCGCTCGCCGGCCTCGACGACCGCGACCATCACCTCGCCTTCGCCCAGGCATTGACGCGCGGCGGCGACCATCCGCTGGTTGATGGGTTTGCGCGCCTGGTGAAGACCGGGCATGTCGATCAGGATAAGTTCGGCGTCCGGCTCGCGGCGGATTCCAACGATACGCCGGCGGGTGGTCTGCGGGCGCGGCGTTACGGCGGCAATCTTGTGCCCGACCAGACGGTTCAGCAACGTCGATTTGCCGACATTCGACCGCCCGCCCAAAGCAACGAAGCCGGCGCGATGTGGTTCAGTGGCGCTCACGGCGTTCCGACTCTATCAGAGTCAGCGCCTGGCGCGCGGCAGCCTGTTCGCTTTGCTTTTTGCTGCCGCCTTCACCGCGGCCAAATTCGCGATCGCCGATGCGAATGCGGGTGGTGAAGCGCTTGGCGTGATCGGGGCCGTGTTCGGCGACCAGCTCGTACGCCGGATGCATATGGAAGTGCCGGTAGGCGGCTTCCTGTAGATCGGTCTTGTAATCGCGTTCGGCGCTGGGGCCGCCTACATCGGCGGCGAACAGGCGCTCGACGACTTCCTGCGCGGCGCCAAGTCCGCCGTCGGTATAGATCGCTCCAATCACGGCTTCGAAGGCCGCGGCCAGAATCGACGTCTTGCCGCGGCCTCCGCTCTTTTCTTCGCCCTTGCCGAGCCGCAATCCATCCCCCACGCCCAGCGTCCCCGCCTTGGCCGCAAGCGTGCGCCCGTTGACGATCGAGGCGCGCTGCTTGGAGAGCAGCCCCTCCTTGCCCTGCGGGAACTGGCGCATTAGGAGATCGGCGATTGCGAGATCGAGAACCGCGTCGCCCAGAAACTCGAGCCGCTCGTAATGGTTGTCTCCAGCGCCGACCGCGCTGGGATGAGTCAGCGCGATCCCGAGCAGCTCGGAGCGCTGGAAGTTGTAACCCAACACGCGCTGGAGCGCGGCCTGGTTAGCCTGCGATCCGTAGCCCGGCTGCGGACGCTGCCCGCTCGTGACTGATGGTCGCCGAGACCACCCTCCCCACCAGAGCCGGGCCACGCGCAGCGGATGCTTCCACAACAACCTCATGGTTCCTCAACCCGTCGGGTCCGTCGGCAAACACCCGGATGTAGTTGCGGCTGTAGCCGGCCAGCTCACCACCCGCCGTCCGCTCCTCAAACAGAACCTCTAGTCGCGCGCCACAAAAGCCGTCGGCAAAGTTATGACGCTTGCGCTCCCCGAGCGCGCGCATCAGCGCGGCACGCCGTTTGATCTCGCCTGGCGCCACCCGGCCGGCGAGCTTGGCTGCCGTCGTACCGGATCTTACCGAATAGGGGAAGACGTGGAAGTAGGCCAACGGCAGGCTTTCCACAAACCTAAAGTATCGCTCGAAGTGAGCCGGACTCTCGCCCGGGAAGCCGACGATCAGGTCGGTTCCGATCGCGCAATCGGGCATCCGCGTCAGCACCCGGCCGAGCAGGGCTTCGAAATAGCCGGAGTCATAGCGCCGGCGCATCGCGGCGAGCGTCTGGTCGTCGCCGGATTGGAGCGGCAGATGGAGATGCGGACAGAAGACATCGCTTGCGGCCATCAGATCGATGATCCGATCGCTCAGCTCTTCAGGATCAAGCGAGCTCAGCCGTACGCGGCGGATCGGCGAGCGTTCGGCGATCATTTCGAGCAGAGATTCGAGCGTCACGGCCGGCGCGAGATCGCGGCCATAGCCGCCCAGATGCACGCCGGTCAGTGTCACCTCGCGAAAGCCGCGGGCGGCAAGCTCGCCGAATGCATCGAGAATCGCGCGGGGTTCCACGCTGCGCGACAATCCGCGTGAGAACGGAACGATACAGAAACTGCAGAATTGGTTGCATCCTTCCTGCACCTTCAGAAAAGCGCGCGTATGGCCCGCCAGCGCTACGCCAGCCGTCTCGATCGCGGCCTTGTGCTTGCGCAGGTTGTCGACCGTTACGCGCGGCGCGCTGTCGCCCTGGGCGGCGCGTACGATGTCCTCGACGCGCCCCAGCCCGATCACGCGATCGACTTCGCGCGCCGCCGCCAGCTTCTCCGGCGCAGCTTGTGCGAGGCAGCCGGTCATCACCACCCGCGCATCCGGATTGAGCCGGCGGGCGCGGCGCGCCAGGCGGAGGCTTTCCGCATCCGCGCGGTCGGTCACCGTGCAGGTGTTGACGATGTAGACGTCGGCGCGTTGGTCAAAATCGGCGCGCTCGAAGCCGGCTGCGCTCAGGCGATCTTCGATGATCGCGGAATCGTACTGATTGACCTTGCAACCGAGGGTGGCGATCGCGAAACGCTTTGCGGCGGTACCCGTCACAGCGCGCATTCGATGAAGCCTCCGCCCAGGACCTCATCGCCGCGGTAGAAAACGCAGGCCTGGCCCGGCGTGACCGCGGGATGCTCCGTGGCGAAGCGGACCTCGGCGCGATCGCGCGCGACCATCGTGAGCGACGCGGGCACAGCCGGATGGCGATAGCGAATCTTGACCTCGACCAGGCTGCCGCGCTCGGCCGCGATACGCTCATCGACCAGCCGCACCTCCGACGCGCGCAGACCGCGCGCTACCAGTTCAGCACGCCGTCCGACGACTACTTCGCCGCGCTCGGCCCGGATCTCGCGTACGAAGAGCGGTTCGCCGGTCGCGATTCCGAGTCCGCGCCGCTGCCCAATCGTAAAGTGATGGATGCCGTCGTGATTGCCCAGGATTCGCCCCGCCGAATCGATGATGCGGCCGCTTCGGATTCCATCGCCACCGGCGCGGCGGGCAACGAAGCGCGCATAGTCGTTGTCAGGTACGAAGCAGATCTCCTGGCTCTCGGGCTTGTCGGCGTTGCGCAGCCCGAGCGCCCGCGCGCGGTCGCGGACCTGCCCCTTGGTCATCGCACCGAGCGGGAACAGCGTGCGCGCAAGCTCCTCCTGGCGCAGCATGAACAGAAAGTACGATTGGTCCTTCGCGGAATCGATTCCGCGCAACAGCCGCATCCGCCCCTCCGGCGCGCCGGCGATGCGCGCGTAGTGCCCGGTCGCAACATAATCCGCCTCAAGCGCGCGCGCCCGTTCCCAGAGGCGATCGAACTTGATCTCGCGATTGCACATCACGCAGGGGTTGGGCGTGCGGCCCGCGAGGTACTCGGCCGCAAAGTGGTCCATCACGCGCGCGGCAAAATCGGCGCTCAGATCGATCACGTAGAACGGGAAGTCCATACGCTCAGCCACACGCCGCGCGTCTTCGAAGTCATCATGCGAACAGCAAGTGGCACGCCGACGCGCAGGCCCGCCATCGGGTTCCGGCGCCAGGCGCATCGCGACGCCGACGACATCGTAGTCCTGCTCGCGCAGAATCGCGGCAGCCACCGAGCTGTCGACGCCGCCCGACATCGCGACCAGTACACGCGCGCTCATCGATGCGCCTCGGTCGCGCCGGCTGGTTCCTCGATACGACTGGGCTCCGCCGCCAGCACCCGACGCCATACGCGCACGATAGTCTCGCAGGCGCGATCAATTTCGACGGCCGTAGTGGCCCAGCCAAGGCTGATTCGGAGCGAGCTGCGCGCTTCGGCGGCGCTGCGCCCCATCGCGAGCAGCACATGTGACGGCTCGACCGCGCCTGCCGCGCACGCCGAACCCATCGAGACGCGTACCCCTTCGAGGTCGAGCGCGATCAGCATGCTCTCGCCGAGCACGCCAGGAAAGGTGAGGTTGAGCGTGTTGGGGATGCGACCGTGCTCGGAACCATTGAGCCGCAGGCCCGGAATCGAAGCCCGCAGCGTGGTGAGCATCGTCTCCGCCAGCGTTCTCATCCGGACGAGCTCAGCGCCGAGGTTGGCGGCGACGGCCTCAGCCGCCGCGCCCATCGCGATCGCTCCGAGCAGATTGGGCGCGCCAGCGCGCAAACCGGCTTCCTGCGGACCACCCAGCATCACCGGCGCAATACGCGAACGATCGCTAACGTAGAGTGCCCCGATGCCGGCCGGTGCGCCGAACTTGTGCCCGCTGAGAGTCATCAGGTCGCAGCGAAGCTCGCCGAGCGCGACACGCATGCGCCCCAGCGCCTGCGCCGCATCGATATGAAAGAGTGCGCCGGTCGCGGCGATCGCGCTCGCAAGGCCATCCAGCGGCTGAATCGTTCCGACCTCTGAGTTGGCCAGCCCGAGCGTGACCAGCGCAACGCTTCCATCGAGCGTGCGATGAATTTCCGCCGCGTCGAGTCGGCCGTCGCGGTCGGGCGCGACACGGATCACTTCGAGGCCGCGGCGTTCAAGCTCGGCCGGCGGCGCGAGAATCGACGAATGCTCGATCGCGGAGCTGATGATTCGCCGATGCGCCCGAGGCGCGTCGATACTGCCCATGATCGCGAGGTTGTTCGACTCGGTGCCGCCACTCGTGAAGACGATATTGCGTGGGTCCGCACCAATCAGCGCTGCGACCTGTTCGCGTGCGTGCTCCAGCGCGCGGCGCGCAAGCTGGCCGTCGCGGTGAACTGAGGATGGGTTGCCCGCACCGCCGCGGGCGAATCGCGCGATCGCTTCGCGTGCTTCGGGCCGAAGGGGCGCACCTGCGTTGTTGTCGAGATAGATCGGCGTCATCGGACGGTTGGCAGCGTCTGGATTTGTGAGCTTATATGAGGAGGTTCGGAGGCAAAAGGCCGCGGTTTGGCGCTGCCCTGACACTATGACTCGAGCTGACGTGATCGTGATCGGAGCAGGCGTCGTCGGATGCAGTATCGCGTATCACCTTGCGCGCCAGCGCATCCGCGTATTGGTGCTCGACAAGGCGGGCATCTGCGCAGGTATGTCGGCGCGCTCTGGCGCGTTGGTCAGGATGCACTATACCTATGCGCCGGAGGCGGAGTTGGCGTGGCAGAGCCTGGCGCAGTTCGAGAATTGGCGCGAGACGGTGGGGGGCGACTGCGGCTTCACGCGTTGCGGATTCGCGATCGTCGTCGGAGCTGAGAATGCGGAGCGGCTGCGCGCCAACGTCGCGATGCTCAAGCTGGCCGGAGTCGAGACGGAGGTGCTCTCAGCATCCGAGCTGGGGCGCTTGGAGCCCGCTGCGCGCCTCAACGATGTCGCGCTGGCGGCTTGTGAGCCCCGCAGCGGCTATGCAGATCCGGTCGCGACCACGCGGTCGCTGGCCGAGGCGGCGCGCCGCCTCGGCGTCGAGTTCGCGATCCCGTGCGAGGCCGCGGCGATCCGGACCTCCGGCGGGCGGGCCGCCGCGGTCATCGATTCAGCAGGGCACGCTCATGAAGCCGATGCGGTCTGCGTAGTCGCAGGACCATGGTCCGATCGGCTCCTGAAACCCCTTGGCGCCGCAATCGGAATCACGCCGGAGCGTGCGCAGATAGCGTTCTTCCGGCGCCCGTCCGAACTTCGGCACTGCGTTTACATCGATACGATCGCTGGCTGTTACTTCCGGCCGCATGGAGATGATCTGACGATGGCAGGCCTTGGTGCGTGGAACCCGGAGTCAGCGCCCGACCCCGATAACTTCGACGAGCACAACGACTCGGGGTTCATCGAAACCGTTCATCGGCGTTTCACCCATCGGATTCCCCAGATGGCGGGAACACCCTACGCCCGCGGCCACGCCGGCATTTACGACACCACCGCAGATGGGCGCGCAGCTTTGGGCGCGGTGCCGGGAATCGAGGGACTATTCGTCGCCGCCGGATTCAGCGGCACCGGCTTCAAGACCGCGCCTGCGGTAGGAGCAGCGATGGCTGAGCTCATCGCGAACGGAGCCAGCAGAACCGCGGACCTCCGCGCTTTTGATCCGCAACGATTCAGGACCGGACGGCTAATTGCGACCGATAACGATTACCGGATGCCCGCGAATTTCGGACACAAGCTCTGAGCAGGCGTCCTAGTGGCGCTGGGGTTCCTTGGGAACACCGGCAGGTGCCGTCGCGCCGTCTTCCAGGGCGACTTTGTCTTCGAGACAATCCTGCCGCTCCTCGACCTCGGTCATGCGCACGGAGAGGCGGTTGAGGTTCTCGACCAGCCCGCTGATCGCGCGCGCGACGGGATCGGGCAGATGCGCATGATCCAGCTCGATGTTGTCGTTGCGCACGCTCTCGCCTTCGACGACCTTGCCGGGGATGCCGACGATGGTCGAGTAAGGCGGCGCCGCGGTCACGACTACCGCGCCCGCGCCGATCTTGCTGCCGCGCCCGATCCTTACGGGGCCAATCACCGACGCGCCGGCACTGACCATCACGTGATCTTCCAGCGTCGGATGGCGCTTCTCTTTCTTTAGGCTGGTGCCGCCCAGCGTGACACCCTGGTAGAGCAGCACATCGTCGCCGATTTCGGCAGTCTCGCCGATCACGACCCCCATCCCATGATCGATGAAGAAGCGCCGCCCGATCTTCGCGCCCGGATGGATTTCGATACCGGTGAGAGCGCGCGACAGTTCGCTGACCAGCCGGCCCAGCAATTTCAGGTGATGCACCCAAAGCCAGTGGGCAATCCGATGCATCCAGAGCGCATGGATTCCCGGATAGGCAAGGACTACTTCGAGCGTATTGCGGGCTGCGGGGTCGCGTTCAAAGACCGCCCGGATGTCTTCGCGAATGCGGCTGAAAATGGCCATCAGCACATCCTTCGATTCCGTTTGCGCCCGCGCTCTTGCCCCTGCGGCCGCTGGCTCTCCCCGCTTGTCACTTCTCGCGTACGATTACATCTTGCGGCCCACCGGCGGATCAAGCCCGCTCGCGCGCCGCACCGTTGCGTTCACGAGCGCGCGCCCGCCCGCTACGAGCTTCACCGTTCTCCGGCACCGGTCTGATCTGGGGCTTGGCGTTGTCCTTGTGCAGCTTGTATTCGACCGAATCCATCAACGCTTGCCAGCTCGCGTCGACGACGTTGTTCGATACGCCGACAGTGCCCCATCGCGCCTTGCCGTCGGTCGATTCGATCAGCACGCGCACGCGCGCCGCGGTTCCCGCACCGTTGTCGAGCACGCGCACCTTGTAATCCGCCAGCCGCATCGAGGCGAGGTTTGGATAGTACGGAACCAGAGCTTCGCGCAGCGCCGAATCGAGCGCATTAACCGGTCCATTGCCGTTGGCGGAATTGCGCGTGCGGCGGCCGTCGGGCCCCTCGAGTACTACTACCGCCTCGCTGAACGGCGCCTGCTCCTCATGCCACTTGTCGTCGAAGACGCGGAAGCTGACGAACTTGAAATGCTCCTTCTCGCGCCCCAGCGCCCGCAGCATCACGAGCTGAAACGATGCGTCCGCGCCGTCGAAGGCGTAGCCGTCGGCTTCGAGCTGCTTTAGCTCGCGCAGCAAGCCGCCGATCTTCTCGTCGGCGGGGTCGACTTCGATGCCGAACTCGCGCGCCTTGTACAGGATGTTGGCGCGGCCGGCGAGTTCCGACAGCAGCACGCGGCGATCATTGCCGACCAGCGCCGGATCGATGTGCTCATAAGTGCGCGCGTTCCGGCGCACTCCCGACACGTGCAGCCCGCCCTTATGCGCAAAGGCGCTGCGGCCGACGTACGCCTGGCGCGCGAAGGGCGTGATATTCGCCAGCTCGTAGACCAGCGTCGAGACTTCCTTGAGCCGCTTGAGTTTGTTGGGCGCGACGCACTGGTAACCGTGCTTGAGCTGGAGATTGGCGATGATCGAGATCAGGTTGGCGTTGCCGCAGCGTTCGCCCAACCCGTTGATCGTGCCCTGCACCTGGATCGCGCCAGCCTGCACGGCCGCTATCGTGTTGGCGACCGCCACCTCTGAATCATTGTGACAATGGATCGCGATGGCGCAGTTCACGGTTCCAGCCGCCGCCTTGACCGCGGCGGCGATTTCATCCGGCATCCGCCCGCCGTTGGTGTCGCACAGGCAGATCACGTCGGCGCCGGCCTCGGCGGCAGTCTTCACGCAATTGACCGCGAAGCTGCGGTTGAAGGCCATCCCGTCGAAGAAATGCTCGGCATCGAAGATCACTTCGTCCACGTGCTTCTTCAGGAAGCTGATGGTGTCGTGGATGATGTCGAAGTTCTCTTCCATCGGAATCCGCAGCGCTTCGCGCACGTGCAGATCCCAGGTCTTGCCGACCACCGTGGCGACCGGCGTCCCGGCCTCCAGAATCAGCCGCAGGTTCTCGTCGGCGGCGGCGCTGATGCCGGCGCGGCGCGTCGAGCCGAACGCCGCGATTCTCGCATGGCGCAATTTGAGCTTGCGCGCAGCCGGAAAGAACGCCGCGTCACGATCGTTCGATCCCGGCCAGCCGCCTTCGATGTAATCGATGCCGAAGTCGTCGAGCTTCTCGGCGATGGCGAGCTTGTCGGCCAACGTGAGGTTGACGTCCTCGGACTGGCAGCCGTCGCGCAGCGTGGTGTCGTAGATCTGGATTTTTTTCGGTGCGGTCGCCATTGCGCGCCTACGATGCCTTCGCCTCGGCCGCAGCGCCGCGGCCAACCAGCGCCTCATGCAGCGCACGGACCGCGAGTTCGCCGTACTTGGAATTGACCACGACCGACACCTTAATCTCGCTGGTCGCGATCATCTCGATATTGATGCCCTCGGCCGCCAGCACCTCGAACATCTTTGCCGCGACGCCCGCATGGCTGCGCATCCCGACCCCGACGATTGAAACCTTGGCGACCTGCTCTTCATGGCGGACGGCGCCCGCCCCGACCTCTTTTGCGATCTTGCCGAGCAGATCGAGTGCGCGATGCAGGTCGGCGCGCGGCACGGTGAAGCTCATATCGGTGCGGCCCTCCGCGCTGGCGTTCTGGATGATCATATCGACCACGATTCCGGCCGCCGCGATCGGACCAAAGATGCGCGCCGCGAGGCCCGGCCGATCCTCGACACCGGGCAGGGTGAGCTTGCTCTCGTTCTGATCGAGGGTCACCCCCGCGACCAGCACTTCTTCCATCGATTGATCCTCTTTGCCCACCCAGGTTCCCTCGGCTTCGCTGAAACTGGAACGCACGACCAATGGCACATTGTAGCGCCGTGCGAGTTCGACTGAACGGAGCTGGAGCACCTGCGCGCCCAGTCCCGCCAGCTCGAGCATCTCATCATACGAGATTCGAGCGAGTTTGCGTGCATCCCGGCAAATCCCCGGATCGGCGGTGAAAACGCCCTCGACGTCGGTGTAAATCTCGCACAAGTCGGCCTGCAACGCCGCCGCGAGCGCGACCGCCGTCAGGTCCGAAGCGCCCCGACCCAGCGTCGTGATATCGCCCGCCTCGTCGACGCCCTGAAAGCCGGCCACCACAGCAATATGGCCACGCTCCAGCGCGTTGAGCACGCGCTGCGAGTCGATCGATTTGATCCGCGCGCGCCCGTGATTGGAGTCGGTCGAGATGCGCAATTGATGGGCGAGGAACGACAGCGCGGGATGGCCGATCGATTTGAGCGCGATCGCCAGCAAGCCCGCCGCGACCTGCTCGCCGGTCGCGACCAGGACGTCGGTTTCGCGTGCGTCGGGCGAATCGCTCAGCGAGGATGCGAGCGCCAACAAGCGATTGGTCTCGCCCGCCATCGCGGAAACTACCACGATGATGCGGTCGCCGCCGGTATGGGCGCGCGCCACGCGTTGCGCGACGGCCTTGATCCGCTCGATCGAGCCGACCGAAGTTCCGCCGTACTTCTGGACGATTAGGGCCACAAAGGGTTCCTGATTCCCGCGTCGAAGCGGAAACCCTAGATATTATCCGAAAATTGCCCGCGTACCAGCCCCATCTCGGGGCGGCGCGAGCAGTCGCAAAGACGATTCACGGCGTCGAGTGATTGCACGCTGCGACGCGCGGTTGCTCACGCGCGATTGCGCGGCTCAAATCAGGAGAACAGGCTGCGCAGCCGTTCGATCAGGTCAGCGTAGCGATCGCCGAACGCGCGCAGCTCGATGGTGCGGGCATTCGCACCCGCATAGCTGATTCGAACCTGCAGCCGCTCAAGTTCGTCGGCCTCGTGCAACCGCTCGAACCATTCGACCGCCGCGATCGCGGACGAAAACAGATATTCCCGCAGGCCCAGGTCGTCGAGATTGACGTCTTCGAGGCGGTAGAGATCGACGTGGTAGAGCGGCAGCGTACCCTGATGCTCCTGAATCATGGTGAAGCTCGGGCTCAGGATGTCTTCCTCAGGCAAGTGCAATCCGCGCGCGAGGCCTTTGACGAACACCGTCTTTCCGGCGCCAAGCTCGCCGCTCAGAGCGATCAGCTCGCCGCCTCGCAGGATCGAGGCGAGCCGTCGGCCCCATGCCTTGGTCTCGCGCGCCGAGGAGCTTTGCACGACCAGAGTGATCATCGAGCCGTAGACAAATGTCGCCCGACGCCGCCGCCCAACGCAAGTGAAACGCCGGCTAGCGTTCGCCACCGACAAGCGCCGCGAGCGCCGCGGGCAGGTCATCGATGAGATCGCCGGCAAGATAGCCCACCGCTCCGATCCGGCGAGCCAGTCGGTCGGCCGAGTAGCCATGGGCGAAGACACCCAGCGCGAGCGCGTCGAGCGGCGCGAACCCCTGGCCCAGAAGCGTCCCGATCATGCCCGACAGCGCATCTCCCATCCCCGGTGTCGCCATGCCCGGGTTGCCGCTTGAATTGACGTGGACGGTCCCGTCCGGCGCAACGATCACGGAGCGCGATCCCTTGAGCAGGACGCATGCGCCCGTTGCGTCGGCAAGCGTCCGCGCAGCGGAGATGCGATCGGCGTTGACCTCCGCGTTCGTGCATCCCAGCAGGCGCGCCATCTCGCCCGGATGAGGCGTCAGCACAACGGGTCCACGCGCCTTGCGGACAAGCGATGGGCCCAGCGCGGCGAGCGCGTTGAGTCCGTCGGCGTCGATGAGCAATGGGCGATCGTGCGCCGTGCAATCGGTGATGAGAAACTCGATAAGCCGCCTGGTTTCGTCCGTCAGTCCCAGACCCGGGCCAGCCACGATCGCGTTTTTGCCCTTCAGAACTTCGCGCAATCGGGCGATCGCCGCTGCCGCGTCGAAGCCGCCGCCGCTACTGGAGGGCATCGGCTCGGTCATCAGCTCGGCTTGCTGCGAAGCTACGATGGCGGCGACCGACTCCGGAATCGCCGCGGTCACGAGTCCGGCGCCCATCCGGAGCGCGCCGCGCGCGCAGAGTACCGCCGCGCCCGACTTGCCGGTGCTGCCTGCGATAATTAGCGGATGGCCGTAGTCACCTTTGTGCGACTCGGCAGCGCGTGGACGAATCAGTGGGCGTACATCCGAGGCTTCAACGAAGCGGCCGCGCGGCGCAATGTCGGCAATCGCATTCGGGGCAAAGCCAATCTCCGCCACCTCGAGGTCGCCGCATCGCGCCGCACCCGGGTAGCTCACGTGCCCATACTTTGCGTAGCCGAATGTTACAGTCTGATTGGCTCGCACCGCCGCACCCATGATCGCGCCGCTATCGGCATTGACACCTGAAGCGATATCGACTGCTACAACCGGCGCGCCGCATTCATTGATTGCATCGATCGCGGCCCGCGCGACGCCCGCGATCGGGGCGTTGAGTCCCGTGCCGAAGATCGCATCGATCAATGCCGCGGGCTTCGGGTTCATCGCTGCCGCAATACCAGCTTCGTCCCGCACCTCGGCCAGCGTGCCGCCGTCGGTGCGGAAGTCCGCGCAGGCGCGCGCAGCGTCGTCCTTGAGCTCGTCGACGGAGGCGAGCAGCGCGACGCGCACCCGCGCGCCGCTGCGCATCAGGCGGCGCGCGGCGACAAATCCATCGCCGCCGTTGTTGCCTTTGCCCGCGACGACCAGCACGCCGGCGCCGGGTGCGTCGGGCCATCGGCGTGCGAGCGCAAGCGCCACCGCCTCGCCGGCGCGTGTCATCAATGCGTATGACGGGACGGCGTATTTGTCCCGGCTCAACCGGTCCAGCTCCCGGCTCTGTGCGGCGTTCAGCAGGATCATCTCGAGCCTTCCCGCGGGCCGCGGCTAGCGGCGTGCGCGTGGCGCGGAGACTAGTTGTTTCATTTCCTTCACTGCGTGCGCCATCCCTACCATCACGGCGCGGGCGACGATCGAATGACCGATATGCAGCCATTGCAAGCCGGCAATCGCGGCGATCGGCGCGACGTTGCGGTAGTTCAGCCCGTGCCCAGCATTGGGTTTCAGCTTGAGCCTGAGCGCGAGCCCGGCCGCTTGGCGGATCTTTTCCAGCTCATGCTGCGTGTCGTCGCTCAATGGCGCCGATGGCCCGCGGCGCGCGATCCGCGGCGTCAAAGTCAAATCACGGTCGGCGAGGCTGGCGTAGGTTCCGGTATGCAGCTCCACATAGTCAGCGCCCAATCGCGCCGCCGCCTCAATCTGCGCCGGTTCAGGATCAACGAACAGGCTCACGCCGATACGCACGGTGTGGCATCGGGCGATTATCGGAACGAGCCGATCGTAGAGACCCGCCGCATCGAGACCGCCTTCGGTCGTAAGCTCCTCGCGGCGCTCAGGCACGAAGCACACTTCATGCGGCCGCACACGAATCGCCAGCTCGACCATCTCGGCGGTTGGCGCGAGCTCCTGATTCAGCCGCACGCCGGCGAGAGCGCGCATCGCAAACACATCGCGATCCTGGATATGGCGGCGGTCTTCGCGCAGATGGATGGTGATCGCGTCGGCCCCAGCCTTCAGCGCTGCAATCGCGGCCTCCACTGGACTGGGATAGTCAACGCGGCGCGCCTGGCGCAGCGTCGCGACGTGATCGATGTTCACGCCGAGCTTCGGCATTCAGCTAGGAAACGGCGCCAACGTGCTTGCGGATCGCCGCGCCGATCTCGGCGGCCAGTGCGTCGATCTGCCCCGCGTCTTCGCCTTCGATCATCACGCGCGCGAGCATCTCGGTGCCCGAGTATCGCACCAGCAGGCGGCCCGATTGGCCCAGCTGCCGCTCTGTAGCCGCAATCAGGCGTGTGACGTCCGGCATCTCGTCCAGCGGGCGGCGCTCGCGCACCTTGACGTTATGCAGCACCTGCGGCGCGCGCCGCATCATGCGCAGCTCGCTCAGCGGTTTGCCGCTCTCCACCATATGCGCCAGCACGAGCAGCGTCGTGATCAGTCCGTCGCCGGTGGTCGAGTGGTCCATGAAAATCACGTGGCCGGACTGCTCGCCACCCAGGTTGTACGAGTTGGCGCGCATCTCCCGCGAAACCGACGGATCACCGACCTCAGTGCGCACCAGCGAGATTCCGTGATCGCGCAGCGCGCGCTCCAGTCCGAAGTTGCTCATCACGGTCGCAACCACAGTGTTGGCGGCGAGCCGGCCTTCGCCTGCGAGCTTTACCCCCATCAGCGCCATCACGTCGTCACCATCGAAGATCTCGCCGCGCTCGTCGACCAGAATCGCACGGTCGGCATCGCCATCGAGCGCCACACCGACGTCGGCGCGCGCCTCGCGCACGGCCTCGCGCAAGCGCTCGGGATGAAGCGCGCCGGAATTGAGATTGATATTCGTGCCGTCGGGCTCAATCCCGAGCGAGACGAGGTCGGCGCCCAGTTCGGCGAGCGCCTCAGGACCGACCTTGTAGCCGGCGCCGTTGGCGCAATCGATCACGACCCTGAGCCCGTCGAATACCATCGTGCGCGGCAGGCAGTTCTTGAGAGATACCAGGTAGCGTCCGATGGCGTCGTCGATGCGCGACGCCCGGCCAATCTGATTCGGCACCGGCTTGGACTTGGCCAGCAACCCGTCGTCAAACACCAGCGCCTCGATGCGGCGCTCGATCTCGTCATCGAGTTTGAAGCCCTCGTGGGAGAAGAACTTGATGCCGTTGTCCTGAAAGGGATTGTGCGAGGCCGAGATCACAACGCCCGCGTCGGCGCGCATGCTGCGCGTGAGAAACGCAATGCCCGGGGTTGGCAACGGCCCGACCAGCAACACGTCGGCGCCCATCGAGCAGATCCCCGACTCCATCGCGGTTTCGAGCATGTAGCCAGAAAGCCGGGTGTCCTTGCCGATCAGGATGCGCCGGTGATGGCGCCCGCGCCTGCCGCTGAGGACATAGGCGAGCGCACGGCCCAGGCGGAGCGCGGTCTCCGACGTAATCGGCTCGAGATTGGCGACCCCGCGCACCCCATCGGTGCCGAACAGTTTGGGCGGGCGCGAGGAATCAGCACTGGAAGCCTTCAACTGCGTGCGCCTGCTTTTTCCGCGGACAGCCGGAGCTTGACGCGTTCGGGCGCCTGCCGCACGACTTCGATTCCGCCGGGCAGCTCGACCTGCACCGGCAGTTCATGGATCCCTGGCGCAGCGCCCTGGGCATTGACGAAGACTACGCCATCCAGGCTGAGCGAGGAGAGCCGCCGCGCGGGGCCCCTCACCGTCACGCTGACCTGCCGGGGCTGGACACGATACTTGAAGTTCGCCTCGCGCACCGCGACCTGAACACCGCGAAACTCGCGGTCGGTGAGCAGCTCATGTATGGCGACCCTTGCCTCGACCACCTCCTCCGCCATCCTGACCAGACCACCGGGGGCGTTGAGTTCGATACTCTTGTTCAGGTCGTTGGTTGCGGAACTGATGTCGATCGGCTCGGTATCGATCTGATCGAGTTGCGAGATTGCGCGCTGTGGCCCACTGACCGTTACGGCGGCGGGCTTCAGTTCAATATCGCCGATCGCGTATCCGGCAGGCGGCGGTCCCTTGAAAACCGCGTGAACGGGGACTTCGCGCGTCGTCACGCGATCAATTTCGAGTGTGATCGCTGCTGGCGCGATCCGGTCGATCGAAGTTTGCCGCGGTACGTTGAACAGTTGCGGCCCGATCTTGAAATCGGTCTGCCCCGGCACGACACCGTTGAGATCCAGCTTCAGCGCGAGCCGCCCGGGATCGAGCAGCGAGAGCAGCGTGCCGGGTCCGGAGACTTCCAACGCGACGAAGTCAGGATGCGGCGAGACGATCATCAAGCCCGGCGGCAGGCCGCGATACTTGACCGGCACCTGGATGGTGCTCTGTGCTTCGCGCTGCCCGGCGTTGACGAAGATCCACAGTCCGATCGCAACCAGCAGGGCGGTCGCCTTAAGGGCCGGGTTGCGGCCCAGCGCTCGCGAATCGTCAGGCCTTGGCATCGCCGACGCTCTCCACCGCCGGCTGACCGGCCGTACGGCCGGCACCGCTGTCGCTGGCTTCGATTCGGCGCAGGGCTTCGCGGAGTTCGGGTACCTGCAGTCCGCGCCTTAGCCGGCCGCGCCGCGCCAGCGAGATTGTACCATCCTCTTCCGAGACGACGATCACGGCCGCGTCGCTCTCCTCGCTCAGCCCGATTGCGGCGCGATGGCGCGTGCCCAGCGTGCGGCTCAGTTCCTGGCTGCTGGCCAACGGCAACAGACAGGCGGCCGCCAACACCTGATCGCCGCGCACGATCACGGCTCCATCATGCAGCGGCGAGCCGGGCATGAAGATCGTCTCGATCAGCTCGGCCGAGATGCGTCCATCAATCGGACGGCCGGCTTCGACGTATTCGTCCAGACCGACCTCGCGCTCGATCGCGATGAGCCCGCCGACGCGATGGGCCGAGAGCCAGCCTGCGGCCTCCGCCATTTCGTCGGCCACCGATGGTCCTCCCATACGAAAGCCAAAGACGCGGCGGCTGCCAACCCGTACCAGCACGCGGCGGATGTCGGCCTGAAAGATCACCACCAGGATCACAATCAGGTTGCCGAGGAAGTTGTGCAGCAGCCAGTTGACGGTGAACAGCCCAAAGACCTGCGAAGCGACAAACGCCAGCCCGAGGATTACGAAACCTAGCACCATCTGGGCCGCGCGTGTGCCGCGGATGAGCAGCGCGACCCGGTAGGCGACGTAGGCGACGATCAGGATGTCGACCGCGTCCTGCCAGCGCAGCGGCGGCAGAAAGCTCAAGTAGGTACCGATGTTCACGGAATCAACCCCGATTCATCCCCCGGCCCGCTCACCATCCCGCGACCGCCGTAGCGAATCGCGCCCGTTGATCGCGGCTATTAGCGCACGATCACAGGCGATCGCCCTGCATCATCACGCCGCCTGTATCTTTGCGTCGCTATCGTATCACGCCCGCGCCTTCGAGCTTAGACCTGCAAGGCAAGAGTTGACCAGCCTTGCGACGCTCGCGGATAGGAGTCGATCATATTGCGGCGAGCACATGCGCGCCGACGGACAGGACTGCGCCCCGGGTGCGCTAGACCAGCACGGGCTTGGGCGGGATTCCCGAGATGGGCTCGGGGCGCTCGACCGTCGCGGGCTTCTCCTTAGCCCGTTCAGGCTGGCCCGGCGCCGCGGCTGCTGCCGCCGGCGGCTCGGGGAGCGGGCGTCCCTCCTGGAGGGCCTTAACGATCGCCTCGACCTCCGCGCCGTCAAGTACTTCCCGCTCGAGCAACCGCTCCGCGATCACATGCAGCGCCGGCATGTGCTCAGTGATCAGCTGCTTCGCCCGCTGGTAGGCTTCTTCGATGAACCCGTGCACCTCGCGATCGATCTCGACGGCGGTGTGTTCGGAGTAATCCTTCGGGTGGGCGATATCCCGGCCGAGGAAGATCTGCTCTTCCTTGCGGCCGAAGGTCATCGGGCCGAGCTCGGTGCTCATGCCCCATTCGCAGACCATCTTGCGCGCGAGTTCGGTGGCTTTCTCAAGGTCGTCGCTGGCGCCGGTCGTCATATGGCCAAACACCAGTTCCTCGGCGCCGCGACCGCCGAACAGCGTCGCGAGCCGCGTCATGAGGTAGTCGCGCGAGTAGGTGTAGCGGTCGTCGATCGGCAGCTGCTGTGTGACGCCCAACGCCATCCCGCGCGGGATGATTGTAACTTTGTGAACGGGATCGGCGCCCGGCACGACCGCCGCGACCAGCGCATGCCCGCCTTCGTGATAGGCGGTATTGCGGCGCTCGGCCAGCGACATGACCAGCGAGCGCCGCTCGGCGCCCATGATCACCTTGTCCTTGGCCAGCTCGAAATCGTTCATCTCGACGCGGTCCTTGTTGCGCCGCGCAGCCAGCAACGCCGCCTCATTGACGAGATTCTCGAGATCCGCGCCCGCGAAGCCGGGCGTACCGCGCGCCAGCTTGTCGATTGCGACGTCGGTGGCGATCGGGACCTTGCGAATGTGAACCCTGAGGATTCCTTCGCGTCCCTTCACGTCGGGACGCGGCACCACCACGCGCCGATCGAAGCGGCCCGGGCGCAACAACGCTGGATCGAGTACATCGGGCCGATTGGTCGCGGCGACCAGGATCACGCCCTCATTCGCTTCGAAGCCATCCATCTCGACCAGCAGCTGATTGAGAGTTTGCTCGCGCTCGTCATGGCCACCGCCCAGCCCGGCGCCCCGATGGCGACCGACGGCATCGATCTCATCGATGAAGATGATGCACGGGGCGTGCTTCTTGCCTTGCACGAACAGATCGCGCACGCGCGATGCGCCCACACCCACGAACATCTCCACGAAATCCGAGCCCGAGATCGAAAAGAACGGAACCCCGGCCTCGCCGGCGATCGCACGCGCGAGCAGGGTCTTGCCGGTGCCCGGCGCGCCGACCAACAGCACGCCCTTGGGGATGCGTCCGCCGAGCTTGGTGAAGCGCTTGGGATCCTTAAGGAACTGGATGATCTCTTCGAGTTCGCCTTTAGCCTCATCGATTCCGGCCACGTCGGCGAAAGTGATCTTGTGGGTGTTCTCGTTGAGCAGTTTGGCGCGGCTCTTGCCGAACGACATCGCCTTGCCGCCGCCGATCTGCATCTGGCGCATGAAGAAGACCCAGACGCCTACCAGCAGCAACATTGGGAACCACTGCACCAGCGCGACCATCCACCATGGGTCGCCGTCCTCGGGCTTGGCCGCGATTTTCACACCCTTTTCGCGCAGCACCTTGACCAGGTCCGGGTCGTGCGGCGCGTAGGTCTTGAAATGCTCGCCGCTGATGGTACGGCCATGGATCGAGTTGCCCTGGATCGTGACGTCGCCGATCTGGCTCTTGTCGACTTGGTTGAGGAAGTCGGAAAAGATGATTTCGGGCTCGCGAGTCTGCTGGCGGCTGAAGACGTTGAACAGGAGCAGGAACATCAGCCCCAGCACCAGCCACAGCGCGATGCTTCTAGAGAACTGATTCATCTAGAAAAACGGTATCACGCGGGTTAATTTCCACGCAACGCTGAAGTCATCGCCGCAGACAGATCGACCGCACGCACGCCCATCACACGTACGGTTTCCGTGGTAATCGGGGCGCTTTTGCCGCGTTTGAGTCCGGGCAACCATGCGATTTCATCGCCCAGCGCGATCAGCGGCCAATTCGCCCGCCGCGGTGGCGGGACTCGATGGTCGATGAACAGCTTCTTGACCTTGCTGGTGCCTCCTCCGGCGATGGACGAAATTCGATCGCCCGGGCGAAAACTCTTCGCGACCAGGCCGCCGCGCATGTCGACCACGTCCGCATCAAAGATGGCATACATCGGATCGTACGGCATCGCGCACTTCGCGCGTGAAACGAGTCTCGCATCGAACCTGAAGCCCGCCGGCTCAATCGAAGTATCGCCTTCGGCGGCGAGCTGGATTGAGAAGCCGGTCGGCAGCGGGTTGCCGCGGTCAAGGCGGCGAATCAGCACAAGCCGATCATAGCGCCGCGTCGCCGTCCATCGTCCGGGCAGATGACAGCTTCCGTTGGGCGGGCCATCGGCACACAGCCGCCGCAGAGCATCGATGTGGACGCGCTGGACGCGGCGCAAGCTGCCCAGCCGCATCGCGATGAACTCCCGCAACATCACCGCAGCCAGTGCCGGAGCCGCAAGCGCCAGGGTGCGCAGATCGAGGCTCCCATCAGCCTCCATCGCGGCAGCCAGCCGCTCGCGGGCGAGCGCCAATAGCAGGTCGTCAACCTCGCGCATCGAGTCGGCCAAGTCGATCAAGCGCCCGCGCAAACCGCTGGAGTACTCGCGCTCGATCATCGGGAGCAGTTCGTGCCGGATCCGGTTGCGGACGATCGAGCGCGACGAGTTGCTGGTATCAGTCACATACTCCGCACCGATCATCTTGAGGTACGCCTCGATCTCGCCACGCGTGACGCGCAGCAGCGGCCGAATTACGCCCCCCTCGCCCGACTCGCGCATAGCGGCCAGCCCCGTCGGCCCGGCCCCGCGCATCAGGCGCATCAGCACCGTTTCGGCCTGGTCATCGGCATGATGGCCCAGCGCGATCCGGCCCGCTCCGAGCAGATTCGCCGCGCGGCGCAGGAAATCGTGGCGAAAATCGCGCGCGCGCTCCTCCAGATTGGGCATATCAGGACTGAGCCCAGACACGCGCTCGACAATCAGCTCGACAGCGAGCCTCGCGCATAGCTCGCGCACGAAGGCTTCGTCGCGATCCGACTCATCGCCCCGTAGCGCATGATTGAGATGCGCCGTGGCGACGCGATAGCCGAAGCGTTCGCTCAGCTCGCGCATCAGGTGGAGCAGCGCCACGGAATCGGGCCCGCCCGAGATGGCGACAAGGATCTTCTCGCCCGTACGGACGCCGATTCGTTCCAGCGCCTTGACGGCCTTGTCGCGTACGATCTCTGCCGGAGAGCGGTTCATCCTGGATTGACGCTACGTCGCCCGCCGCGCGTTGGCAACATGCGCCCTCACCCGCCGGTGAACTTGCATGACAAGGTCACCGGCGACCTCTCCCAGCTTGCGCCTTCAGCCAAGCCTCGGGCGCGGGAGAGGTTTGCCAGAACAGCGACCGGCGGCGAGCTGCCGAGCCCATTTGCCAGGGTGCGTCAAACGCCGACGAGTGCCATTTTGTCATTCCGAGCGCAGCGAGGAATCCCGGAGCAGCGGTCTCGAACAATCGCACAAAGGCCCACGCCCCGGAGAACCGCCGCTGACGACCAACATCTCGCACACCGCGAAGCTCCCTCCAGGCCTCTCCCGCGCGTGAGGCCCGACCGAAGGCGCAAGCCGGGAGAGGCGGGTTGCGAGTCTGCCCGGCAAACTCACCGCCGGTGAGGGCCAATGTCGCGCAACGCGACGGGCCTCAGCGGGCGATCCGGTCGAGCAGATTGAGGATGACGCTGATGCCCGGCAAGTTGACTTCGAGCTCCTCGGCGAGCGTGCGAATAACGCGCACTCGCTTGAGCGCAGATTCATCGTAGAGCGGTTCGGGGCGGCTGCCGCGGCGAATCACTTGCGCGGGCACGATCAGCTCCTCTCGCTCCCAGATACCCAGCTGATGTTCGCTGACCCGGCACAACGAACAAATCACGTTGCGCCTGTACAGCGTGACCGACGAGCGGCGCGCGGTATGGCTTCGACGCAGCGTCCCGCGCGATGCCATCGGCCTAGCTCTCCAGGATGCCAGCGCGCGGATCGGCGATATGCCGGGCGCGACGGCGTTCGGCGAACTGCTGCATCAGGCTGCGTTCATCGTCGGTCAGATCGGTCGGCGCCAGAACCTTCAGCTCGTAAAACAGATCGCCGGCAGGCTCAC
>JBGPUE010000029.1:0-33395 GCA_041491005.1 Binataceae bacterium (SeqCode)
GAGACCGCGACCCCAACTGCGACAGCGACCGCGACGCCGACACAAACTCCGACTCAGACAACAACCGCAACAGCCACTGAGACTTCGACAGCGACGCCGACCGCAACCGTCACCGCAACATCGACGCCGACTGCGACTGCCACGGCAACCGCAACTTCAACTCCGACGGCGACCGCAACCGCTACGCCGACCGCAACCGCCACGCCAACGCCGTCGCAGACCGCGACGCCAACCGAAACTCCGAAGCCGACCAAGTCACCGAAGCCAACCAAGACTCCGACACCGACCAAGACTCCGACACCGACCAAGACTCCGACACCGACCGCGACCAAGACGCCAACGCCGACCAAGACGCCCAAGCCGAAACCGACCCGAACTCCGCATCCGCATCCGGACCCGGACGAGGACTAAAGCGACCCCGACTCGGCGGCCATCGCGCGATGGCCGCCCCGGGCCGCCTTGGAACGATTGAGGGGCTATAACTTGGCGAGCATGCCGCGTGCAGCTCAGGAGCGCATGCTCGCGTCGGGTATTCGGGCGCATACCATGGTAGTAAGTCCTAACGGCTCGTCCGCGGCATTTGCGACGGCGGCGGACGAGGTCTCAGAAGATCGAAGAAGTCGCGAATTTTGGTGTGAGGCGCGCTTCGCCCGATGCGGGCCGATCGGGTAGGCTGGCGAAATCAACCCAGGGAGCAGCTTCTGTGGAAAATAGCGGAGCCTATCGCATTTCGAGCATCGCTCAACTACGACAGATCATCAGCGAACCGAACCCGATGGTTCGAACGAAACTTCTGACCACGCTCGACGAGACAGCCACCGATTTCATCAGGCGTTCGCCGTTTGTGGTGCTCGGCACCGCAGACACCGACGGCAACCAGGATGTCTCGCCCAAGGGCGATAGTCCGGGATTTGTTGCAGTCAAGGACGCGAACACGCTGCTGATCCCGGAGCGCAAGGGAAACAAGCTGCTGTTCGGCCTCAAAAATATTCTGGCCAATCCGCAGGTCGGGCTCATATTTCTCGTTCCGGGCACAGATGAAACTCTGCGCATCAACGGCACCGCGGAACTGACCGCTGACCCGGCGGTTCTTGAGCAACTGGCGGCTCGTGGCGCGCCGGCAATTCTGGCGATTCGGGTCACGGTGCGGGAATGCTTCTTCCATTGCGCAAAGGCCTTCATCCGATCGCAGCTCTGGAAGCATGAAAACTGGCCGGTGCGAGAGCGAATCTCGTTTGGCAAGCAGCTGGCACCGAAGCTTGGCGGCGGCGAAGAACTCGCACGGCAGATCGATCAGGCGATCGAACAGGACTACAAGAACAATCTGTAGAGGCCGAAGCGCCGCTAACCGAGCTCCGCGCGGACGATTCGGGCGCCCTCGACCATCGCCTCGAGTTTGCCGAAGGCGACTTCGCGCGAGAGATACTTCATCCCGCAGTCGGGGGCGATCACCAGCCGCTCAGGTGGGAGGACTTGGAGTGCCGCGCGAATCCGATCGGCGACCACCGCCGGGGCTTCGGCGCGGGGGTCGGCAAGGTCGAGCACGCCCAGCATTATAGTCTTTGAGGGCAGTTTCTTAAGAATCGCGAGATCGAGCTGCGGTTGCGCGGCCTCGACTGAGATCTGGTCCGCCGCACAGTTCTCGAGCTCGGGCAGGAATGAGTATCCGCCGGATTTCTTCTGGCGGTAGTGAGCATAGCCGAAGCACAGATGAACGACCGTCGTCCCAACGACTCCCTCGAGCGCGCGGTTGATCGCCTTGATCGCATACTGGCGGGCCTTGTCGGGCCACGCCTGCATGTATGGCTCGTCGATCTGGACGACGTCGGCGCCCGCGGCGAAGAGATCCTTGATCTCCAGATTGACGGCGGCCGCATAGTCCATCGCCAGCGACTCTTCATCGGGGTAGTAGGCGTTCTGGGCCTGCTGGGCCATCGTGAAAGGCCCCGGCATGGTGATCTTTACTTTGCTGGTGGTATGCGCCCGAAGAAAGGCGAGATCGCGCACTTCGACCGGACCGATCCGGCGAATCGGTCCGCACACCAGCGGAACCACATCGGGCGTGCCTGCACGGGTGAGCCCACTCCCGGGCCGCTGGGGATCGACGCCGCCAAGTGCATTGGCGAAGCGATTCGAGTAGCTTTCGCGCCGGATCTCGCCGTCTGAAATGATATCGATGCCGGCCCGCTCCATGTCATGGATCGCGACGATCGTCGCATCATCCTGCGCCTGCTCGAGCCACGGCTCCGCAATCCGCCACATCTCGCGGGCACGGACCCGCGCGGGTATTCGCTTGAGGAGGTTTTCGCGGTCGATCAACCAGTCCGGCTGCGGATAGCTGCCAACGACGGTAGTCGGGAGTAGTGGCCGGTCATTCATTTAACCCTCGCTCATTCGCCGGTTATTCTCCGAATCTGATGCCGCGCTGACAACCGCTTTACTCGAAGCGATGCACAGCGTACATCAAGAGGCACGCTCGGACGCACCTGCCGTTGAACCCCCGATCAACTCGGGTTTCTCTGTTCGTTGCTTCCCGGCAAATTCATCAGGATGGCGTTGATTGGCCGGCGGTGCGCCGGCGATCTGCGGATGAGGGGATGAAAACTTGATAGCTGAGGAAATCTTCCATGGGCCGGCATCGCGGCCGCGCGAATGGCCCTGGTGGCGTACCACTAGAAGCGGCGCGGCGGTCCTGTTCTGGATCGTCCTGATTCATCTTACTGCGGTGGCCGGCTTGATCCTTTTTCCGCTGCCGGGTTGGGGGATACTGACCGGTGCCCTCGCCCTCGCATGGCTGGGTGGAGTGGGTACGACGGTCTGCTACCACCGCGCGATTGCTCATCGCGCTCTGAAACTCGAGCCGTGGGTTTCGGCAATCCTGACCTTCTTCGCGGTCTTCAATGGCTCGGGCGTACCGGTCAGGTGGGCGGCAGGGCATCGGCAGCATCATGCCTATGCTGACACCGCCGATGATATTTCAAGTCCAACTTGGCACGGTTTCTGGTGGGCCCACCTCCGATGGTTGTGGCAAACCGATGCCCCACCGGTGGCGCGCTTCTGCCCCGACTTGGCGCACCCGACCTACCAGGTTTGGACTCATCTGCAGGCGCCGATCCTGGCCCTCTCGTACTTTAGCGGTTTGTTTTTCGGCGTCCGCGGCTTCTTCTGGCTGGGGGCGATCCGGCTGGTCTTCGCTCTTCACGCGCAATGTTTCGTCAACAGTATCTGCCATCGCGCGGGTGAAGCCGCGCCCGGCGACGATTCCAGCCGCAACGTGTTCTGGCTTGGCTTCATGCACCTGCTTCAGGGCGAGAATTGGCATCATAACCATCACGCGCGACCGGGTCTGGCGCAGCTGGGCTGGAAGTGGTGGCAGCTCGATTGCGGCTATCTGGTGATTCGAATTCTGGAGAAGCTCGGGGCAGCGACCGAGGTTCGACGACTGCGCAATAGCACGACGGCTCCTGCTGGTTCGCGGGCAGTTGCCGGCACTTGATGCTGGTCGCGAGTCCCAAGTTCGAGCGCGCCGGTCACTGCGGATCGGCGAGCTTGAGCAGCTGCTTGCCGAAATTCGCGCCAGTGAACAGCCGGATAATTGTCTTCGGCGCGTTTTCGAGTCCGCGCTGAAGATCGATCTTGTTCTGAAGTTTTCCTTCGGCATGCCACTTCGAAAGGTCGGCGATCGCCTCCGGGTAGCGCTTCGCGAAGTGAAAGACCAGAAACCCCTCCATCCGCGCGCCGTGGAAAATCAGGTTGAAGTAATTTCGCGGCGGCGCGCTGGCCACGCCCCGCGCCTCATTGTATTGCGAGATCGCGCCGCATAGCACGACGCGTGCACCGTCCGAGATCCGCGCGAGCGCAAGATCGAGGATTTCGCCGCCGACGTTATCGAAGTAAACGTCGATTCCCTTGGGGCAGTGACGCGTGAGTGCGTCGGCGACCTTCTCATTCTTGTAGTCAATTGCGGCGTCGAATCCCGCTTCCTTCGTCAACCAGTCGCACTTCTCGCGGCCGCCCGCGATTCCCACCACGCGGCATCCTTTTATCTTTGCGATCATGCCGGCGACCGAGCCAGTCGCGCCGGCCGCACCGGAGACGACAAAAGTGTCGCCAGCCTTCACCTGTCCAACCGTGAGCGTGCCGAAATAGGCGGTCAGTCCGGTCCCGCCCAGCAGCGAGAGGGCCAGCAGCGGATCGCCGCCGGACGGAAGTTTCTGCAGGCGCCAGATCCCTTCACCGTCGGTCGCCGTATAGTCCTCCCAGCCAAAAAGCCCCTGCACGAGATCGCCTTTGGCAAACCCGGGCTTCCTTGATTCGACGACCTGCCCTACCGCACCTGCGCGCATCACCTGCCCCAGCGGGATCGCCGGCATGTAGGTGTCCATCGACATCCATCCGCGCTGCGTGGGATCGAACGACAAAGCAAGATTGCGGACGAGGACCTGGCCGTCATTGAGCTGCCGCAAGACGGTTTCGTTCCACCGGAAGTCGCCTTCCTTGATCAGGCCCTGAGGACGAGCCGCCAGCAGCCATTGACGATTCTTTAATTCCGCCATCGATGTCTCCCTCGCTAACGCAGGGCTTGTACGCTCGCTCATCGTAGGTGCAAGGCCGAGATTGTCAATCTTTGCAACGGAGCACCGTGATGGCCTAGAATCGCCGCACGATTATGGGCGACGATTCTTTCGAAACAGCTGATCAGGTAGAGGCTTCGCTGAACTATCTGGCCGAAATGGCGGAGAAGCCGGTCAACTATATGTATCAACCGCCAGCCGGTACGCCCGCGCGAACGGGCCGAGCCATCAAACACACGATGGCGATTCGCAACGGACGCACCACTCCCGGGCAATTCTCGCTGGATACGCATGGATTCGTTCTGAGACATCATGAGACCGCGGTCGCGAACTTCTACGATGCGGATCAAGTGCGATCGGCATACTATCCGGAGGTCGAGCGGCTGGTAAGGGAAGCCACCGGCGCAGCGAAAGTGCTGGTGTTCGATCACAATGTGCGCTGTGCGCCGATGGCGAAGCGGCGGGAGAACGGCGCATTGGAGCCGGTTCGCTTCGCACACAATGACTATACGCCGCGCTCCGGGCCGCAGCGGGTGCGAGATCTGCTGCCGGCGGATGAGGCCGAGGCGCGACTCAAGAATCGTTTTGCGGTGATCAACGTTTGGCGGCCGATCAGGGGACCGGTCGAAGAAGCGCCACTGGCGGTCTGCGACGCGCGCAGCATCGCCCGGCGCGACTTCATCGCGACCGATTTAAAGTACCGCGATCGGACTGGAGAGGTTTACTCGTTGGCCTTCAACCCCGGTCATCGCTGGTTCTACTTTCCGAAGATGCGCCGGGACGAGGCGCTGCTGATCAAGTGCTTCGATTCCGCCGACGACGGGCGAGCGCTCTTCACCGCGCATACGGCGTTCGATGATCCTACCAGTCCGCCGGATGCGGCGCCGCGCGAGAGCATCGAGACCCGCACGCTGGCTTTTTTCGCTGCCGATTAGGAGCTTACCGGCCCAGGCTCTGACTACTCGGGTCAGAGTTACTTGAGGTCCAGCTCCTTGAGCGGGGCACGATCCACGACCGGCGCACGCGAGACCCCCGATCGCAGATTCACCGATCCCGGTGTGCGCTCGAAGGAGTCGGCAAGATCGATCTCCTTGGCGTATTCGCGCAGCGCCGGAATGACGTCCTGGGCGAATAGCCGCATGCTCGTCATGCGATCCTCATTTGATACCGGACCTTGCACGCTGAACATGATGAAAACGCCCGGGCGCAGGACACGCAGCATGGTCTTGATCTTGGGAACTACGGTTTTGGGCGTGCCGACCACGAGCTGAAGGTTCTGCTGCGCATGCTGGTAGCCCACCGAGAGCTTCTTGCGCACTTCGTCGTAATCGACTGGCTCGGCTTGTTCATCGCTCCGCTGCTGACGCAGCTTGTCCACGCTCACGCCTAGCCAGCTGCCGCCGGGCTGCCGCGCAAGCATCCGAATCGCGCTCTTGGAATTATATCCCGGTGGCAGGGTGTGCTCGGGCCGCGAGAAGGCGTTCTGTCCGCCGCCAAAGACGAAGTTGCGCCCAACCGCCTGCGCTCGCTCCTCTGTTTCGGCCAGAAAAGTCGGGATCAGGTAGCCGAAGTTCTCCGGACCGGCCTGATAGCCATGCTTGCTCGCTTCGTCCGCGTAATAGTCCCACAGATCGCAGGTCGGCCCGATCGCCGTCCCCAACCCGATGTACGGATAGCGATGCTCGGCACACCATCCTACTGTCTCGGGACTAAGTACTCCTGGAATCCACATCTGTGGATGCGGCTTCTGATATGGCAATGCCCACGGGTTCACGTGGCGGTAGTGAAAGTGTTTGCCCTCGTACCGCCATGGGCCCGGCCGGGTCCAAGCCTGGATGATGAAGTCGTGGGCCTCGTTGAACATCTCACGGTTGTAGGCCGGATTGGCGTTGTTGAAGAACTGCTCGCTGCCCGCGCCACGGACCCAGCCGGTGACCAGCCGCCCACGCGAGATCAGGTCGATCTCCGCCAGCTCCTCGGCCATCCGAAGCGGATGCTTGATGACCGGCAATGGATTCCCGATCAGAACAATCTTCACGTGCTTGGTGAGCCGGGCGAGAATGCCAGCCTCCACGTTCATCACGCTGCCCATGCAGAAGGGATTGCCGTGATGCTCGTTCAGCGCAACCGCGTCAAATCCCAGTTCCTCGGCGTAGCAATTCTCATCGATGTAGTAGTTGTAGTCCTCGGCGGCCTTCTCACGATCGAAGAAGCGGTTGGAAACCGCGAAATATGCGCGGTTCTTCAGGATCTCATCTTCGGGGAGCCAACGAACAGGCCGCTCGGTGAAATAGCCAATCTTCATTGCACGCTCCTTCGTGGCTCGACGATCACGCGGACAGGAACTTCTTGACCACGCGTTCGAATTCAGCGGGATTCTCGATCTCGGGCCGATGGCCGGCGCCCTGAACTTCCGCGACCTGCGCGCCAGCAATCACCTCCCGGTAGGCATCGATACATCCGCGCGGAACGACGCGGTCGCGAGTACCCCAAACGAGCATCGTCGGCACCTTCAATCCCTTGAGCAAGTACGGAAGGCTGGGGTTGTGCATGTAGGGCTCCCAGCCGATCCGCGCACTCTCTGAGCGCGCGTCCTCGAACCGCTCGAATTGTTCGGGCGTCATCTCGCCGCCATAGATTTTGGAAAACTCCGGGGTGTTGATCGGATCGGCTACTGTCGCCCGCAAGTGGGTCCGAATGGTCACCGGAAAGAAATCCATTATCTCGCCGGCAGCGGGCTTGATACCTAGCGGAGCGACCAGAACCATCCGCGAGAAGACCTTTGGATCGGATGCCGCCATCTCCGCGGCGATGAACCCCCCAGCCGAGAACCCGATGACGTCGATCGGGTCAAGGCGCATTTCGCGCACGACTTGGGCATAGAAGCCGCCCAGGTCGCGGTAGCTTCGAACCCAGTCGAGCCGCGGCGTCTTGCCGAAACCGGGCTGCAGCGGGATCAGCAATGTTCGCTGCTGGGCCAGCTTCTCGTTCCAGGTCATCCAGCCCGTGTAGCCCAGTTCATCATGGAGGATGAGAACCGGTTTGCCCGAACCGCCCTTGATGATTGTCAGATCGGCGCCGGCGACATGCTGCGTGTCTTCAGTCCAGTCTTGTGCCATCGGTCCCGACACCTCTTCGTATCTTGAGCCTGCTACAGACTCCCGCGCGGCGCTAGGGATGGCTCGTCGAGCACATCCATGCGTCGCGCGGGTGGCGCGAAGTTTCCTCAGGCGTGGCCGTGGCGCAGGAGCTTGCCGGGCATCGCGTCGGTCGGCTTACCCTCGTCAAAAGTCTTGACGCCATTGACGATCGTGGCCCGATAGCCCTTGGCTCGCTGGACGCGTCGCCACTCGCCACCGGGGAAGTCGTGTACGATTTCGCCTACCCACTCGGGCTCGATACCGAGGCCCTCGAGATCATAGACGACCACGTCGGCCCATGAGCCCTCGCGCAGTACGCCCCGATCGCGGAAGCCCGCGGCGTGCGCCGGCAGCGCCGAGAGCCGGTAGTGAGCCTCTTCGAGCGTCACCCGCTGTTCATCGCGCACCAGCCATCGCAGGAAGTCCGTGGTATAGGCGCCGCCGGTAAAGAACTTGGTATGCGCGCCGCCGTCGGAAACACCCGGGATTGTGTATGGGGAACCGTTGATCATCTCGGCCATGAACTCCGCGTTGGAGCCGCGGTCGGGGCCGAGGAACTCCACCTTGAGATCGCCGGCGATCGAAAGATCGAGCATCACATCGATCTGATGCTTGTGCTCTTCCTCGGCGATCTGGCCGACAGACTTGCCAACGTACTTCTCCAACTCGGGCTTGTCGTTGGCGTGCTGCACGATAAGGTGCCGGATGGGTCCGCCAACCCCGGCTTGGATTATCTCCAGCCTCCGGTTCGCCTCGTCATGCTCGCGCTTGATCCCCGCGCGCAGGGCGGGATCCTTCATCTTGGCGAGCCGCTCCTCGATGGTGCCGGTCGTAACCGCGCGCCAGGCCGGGCTCGCATCATAGAGATTCCAGTTCTCCAGAGTGAACGCGAAGCCGGTACGAACGGTGCCGGTCTGACCGAAGATGGGCAGACCCTTGTCACGGCTCCGCTGCAGCCATTCCAAGCTCCGCTGATGGACTCTCGGATCCTTGCGCGATGGCACGATGACGTTGTGCAAAACCGGACGGCGCGCAACGGCTGCCAGTTTCTCCAGGAAGGCGAGATCGTCCTTAATGTGGCCGGCCGCCTGAGTGATCTGGATGAATCCCTCGTCCCGATCGCGCAACACCCGGGCGAGGTTGAAAATGTCCTCGTCGCACATGGTATCGGTGACCATCGGCGAACCATCGAAGTCCGCCTGCACCGAGTCCGGGCCGAGCCGCTGGATCGAGAATCCGCACAGGCCGGCGTCCATGCCCTCATCGAGCAGCCGCCTCATCTGCTCGCGTTCGGCATCGGTGGCCGGACGAGTCTTGGCGGCATCCAGTCCCATAACGTAGGTCATCAGGGAGGCGGTCGGCATGTACTGGATACAGTTGATTCCCTTGGGCGTGCGATCGAGCGAGTCCAGGTATTGGGGGATGGTCTCCCAGTCCCATTTCATCCCGGCCTGCATCGCCTCGTACGGGATAGCCTCGGTGCGCGTCATCATGAGCATCGAACGCTCGCGGAAGTCGGGCTTGACGGGCGCGAAACCGAATCCGCAGTTGCCCAACACGACGGAGGTAACGCCATGCCAGCCGGAGATCGTGCAGTAGGGGTCCCAGCGGATCTGCGCATCGTAATGCGTGTGCAGGTCGACAAACCCGGGTGCGACGATCAGACCATCGGCATCGATGACTTCCCGAGCGAAGCCGGGCGACCGTCCGCCGATCTGGGCGATTTTGCCATCGCGAATCCAGACATCGGCTCGGTAGCGGGGTACCCGCGTCCCATCGACCACGGTTCCGTCTTTTATGAGGATGTCGAACTCTGCCATGTCCCGTCCTCCTGCCGGCCGGCGGCGTTTCGCGCTCTGGTTCGGCTGCGTCGAATCCCTTTGGTTGACTCGCGCTCCTATCGCTCATTCCTTACAGGCAATGGACAAGCTTTCAACGGGCCTGCGGGCGGCTTTGTTGCGGGTCGCTTTCAAATGACGCCTTCAGCGCCGGCGTTCAAGCGAACATACCGAGCGGTATGTTCTTTCAGTGTCATACAACGAGGAGAAGAGTCAACCCCGCATCTGGCCGGCGCCGACCGTTCCGGCCCGTTCGAAGCATCGGCGGCGATCAGGTAAGATCCTGCCGTCCTCATGAGCGAAGCCGCCAAAGAACGAGCCCCGGCTCACTTGGAGCTGACGACCAAGGACTCCTCGCTCTACTTCAATCGCGAGATTTCATGGCTGGCATTCAACGACCGCGTGCTCGCGGAGGCCGCTGACCGGCGTTGGCCCCTGCTGGAAAGGCTGAAGTTCCTGGCCATCTATGCCGGCAATCTCGACGAGTTCTTCATGATCCGGGTCTCCGGGTTGCATGAGCAGCTCGAAGCGGAAGTCGCGGAATTGAGTCCCGACGGACTGACGCCACGCGAACAACTGGCACGCATCGGCGTAATCGTCCGCCGCCAGGTGAAGCAGGCGACCTCGCTGTTGCTCGATGAGCTGCTGCCGGGTCTGACCCAGCACGGCATCATGCTCCACCCATGGAAGGAACTCGATGGCGCCACCCGGCGGCGTGCTCGCGCGTACTTCCGCGAGTCTGTGTTTCCGGTACTGACACCGCTGGCGGTTGACCCCGGCCATCCGTTTCCCTTCCTGTCGAATTTGTCGCTTTCGCTGGCAGTCGAGGCGCGCGATCCGCAGACGCATGAGCGGCGGTTCGCGCGGGTGAAGGTTCCCGAGATTCTCCCGCGTTTCATCGATCTCGAACATCTGGAGCGCGCGGGCAAGGGAGTCTTGCCGCCGCCGGGCGATGATTCGGCGCGGAACTTCCTGCCGCTGGAAGAGCTGATCGCGGCCTGCCTGGACGAGTTGTTTCCCGGGATGGAAATTCTTGGCTGCCATCCGTTCCGCATCACGCGCGACATGGATCTCGAAATCCTCGAGGACGAGGCGCACGACCTGTTATCGATCGTCGACCGCGAGCTGCGGCGGCGAAAGTTCGGCGCAGTAGTGCGGCTGGAAGTTGCCGCAGGGCTTCCGGATCGGGTACGCCGCCTACTGGTCGAGAAGCTCGAGATCGGCGATGAGGACGTCTACGACTCGGTGGGACCGCTGGGGCTTGCCGCGTTCTTCACGGTGGCCCAGATCAACCGCAAGGAGCTGCGCGATCCGCCGTTCACGCCGCTAATGCCCGCGGGCTTCGGCGAGGGATCGGATCCGTTCGCCGCGATTCGCAAGGGCGACATATTGCTCCATCACCCTTACGACTCGTTTGCGCCGGTGCTTGATTTCCTGCATCGCGCCGCCAACGACCCGCAGGTGCTGGCGATCAAGATGACGTTGTACCGGACCGGGCCCAACCCAGATCTTGTGCAGACGCTGATTCGCGCCGCCGAGAACGGCAAACAGGTCGCGGTCTCGATCGAATTAAAGGCCCGCTTCGACGAAGAGAACAACATCCATTGGGCACGCGCGATGGAGCAAGCCGGCGTGCACGTGTTCTACGGCGGGGCTGGGCTCAAGACCCATGCCAAGGTAACCCTGGTAGTGCGGCGCGAGGGCGACCAGCTGCGCCGCTATGTTCATCTGTCGACCGGCAACTACAATCCGAGCACCGCGCGGACTTACACCGACGTCGGGCTTTTCACCGCGACCCCCGCTTTCGGCGAGGATGCAACGGAACTGTTCAACTCGCTGTCGGGATTCTCCAAGAAGCCGCGCTATCAGAAGATCGCCGTCGCACCCGAGATGCTCGCTGAGACCGTGCTGGCGAAGATCGACGAGCAGACGGCCCGCGCGCAGGCGGGCAAACCGGCGCGGATTTTCGCCAAGCTCAACGCGCTGGTCGACGTGCAGGCGATTCGCGCACTTTACCGCGCATCGCAGGCCGGCGTGCGGATCGATCTCAACGTCCGCGGAATCTGCTGTCTGCGCCCGGGAGTGCCCGGCATCTCTGAAAATATCCGGGTCTTCTCGATCGTGGGCCGCCTCCTCGAGCATGTGCGCGTGATGCTGTTCGGGCCGCCGGGCGAGGAGGAGATGTACCTGTCGTCGGCGGACTGGATGCCGCGGAACTTCTATCGGCGCGTCGAGGTCATGTTTCCCATCGAAGATGCGGCCTCACGCGAGCGTATCCACAACGAGATTGTCGAGCCGGCGCTGCGCGACAACTGCCGCGCGCAGGACCTCGACAGCGACGGCTTCTATCATCGGCGCCACCCAGACGAGGGGGCGGCGGAACTGGACGGACAGCTGTCGGTGATGGCTCGACTGGCTCGCCCGGCGCTGCGCGCCGTCTCCAGCTCGACGCCGTAGGTTCCACCGCGTTTGCCCGCAGCAAGGCAGGGCTAATTTCTATACAGGCTGGCGAAGGGCGATTGCGGGCGCTGCGCGGAGGGCTCCGATCGTCGGCAAGACGGCACTAAGCGTGCCGACAGCGATCGCCACACCAAGCGCCTCGAGCGCCGTCTTGAGCGAGACTGCCAGTCGGCCGGCTTCGCCGCCCAGTACTGCGCCGAGGCTCGAACCTCCGTCGAACAGATACAAGGCCAGACCCGCGCCGGCCAGTCCGCCAATCGTGCCGAGCAGCGCGCATTCGGCGTCCATCAGGATCGCGACGTGCAGGCGGGTGAAGCCGAGCGACCGCAGGAGCGCGCACTCCTTGAGGCGGTCGCGCACCATCATCGCGGCCGAGTTGGACACAATCAGCAGTACGGTAACCATCACGATCACGGACAGCGAATAGACAATCACGCGGAGGTCGCCGACCGAGGAAATGGTTGCGGCAATTGCGCCGCCCTCTGTGATGGTGCGCGTCTCGAAATCTGAGTTATGGAACGTGCGGTCAATCTCAGCGATCAGCTGCGGGATACGGCTGGTGCGATCGGCGCGGACCACGAGCAGCCTGACGCGGTCGTTCTCGGGCTTGCCGATCGTCTTGCGCGCCTCCGTCAGATAATCACGCCGGAACAGGAGAATGTTCGGATAGGTTTCGGCGGGTATTTCGCCCACGATGTCGAGGGGAAGTTTGAGGTATCCTGCATCGCCGACCAGAGTGACGCGCTGGCCCAGTTTCCATCCGTATTTCTTCATCAGCCCGGTGCCGACCAGCGCGCCCCGGCGGTCGGCAGCAAAAGCCTCGCCCGCTGCCGCCGGGAAGCGATAGTCGGGGAAGGCCTGGCCCACGTCGCTATCGGTTGCGATCGCGCCGATCCGATCGGTCGGATCGCGATAGCTCGCCGGCCAGCTGATTACCCCCACGCACGCCACCACACCGGGCATCCGGCGTATCCGGCCACAATACCGCGCTGGGACACCCGACCATCGCGCGGTCCGATTGTAGACAAGCACGCGCAAGGTCGCGGAATGCTCTTTGACGATGCCATCGATCGAAGCCGGGATGGAGACCAGCAGCGCGTATACGAACGATGCACCCGCCAGCGTCAGGACGGCGAGGATGGTACGACGCGGCTGCCGGCGCGCATTTCGCAAGACGAGCTTGGCGCTGGAAAGCATCAGGCAGTGCGCAGCGAATCGACCGGCGCCGAGCGTGACGCGTGCCAAGCGGGCAGAATGCCGCCGAAGACCCCGATCGCGAGCGCCGCGACCAGCCCGGCGGTGAACGCCGATAGTGAGAAGCGGAATGAGAAAATAAGCGCCCCCACACTGGTTGCGCGCCGATCAAGTCCGCATGCAGCCGCAATCGCCGCACCCAGCAGATCGCCGGCAATGCCGCCGGCCATCGCCAGCACCACGCTCTCGATCAGAAAACTCAGCAGAATACTCAGGCGGCTGAAGCCTAGCGCACCCAGCACTCCAACCTCATGCGAGCGGCGCGCGACCGCCGAATACATCGTGTTCATGCCGCCAAATGCGGCACCCAGTGCGATAATCAGTCCAATCATCAATCCCAGTCTCTCGAGCTGATCCACTACATCCGCCTGCTCAAGGTAGTATTGCCGCTCACTCATGCTATCGAGACCCAGGCGCGAGTCGGCGGTCAGCGCATGCTTGAAGCTGGACTCGGTAGTGGGCTTTAGTACGACATGCACCGAGCTGAGGGTCCCGGCCTGCTCGAGATCTTGTTCCAGCACATCGAGGTTCGTCCAGATTTCCGACTCGCGGGCGGAGCCATTCTCGGCGAATACTCCGACCACCTCCCAGAGATGGCGGCCAAAGCGGAACTCCGCCGGCGGAGCAAGACGCGGATACTTGGCCGCCAGCCGCGCCCCAACGATAGCTTCGTTCTTGCCCGCCGCAGGTAGTCTCCCGCTCTGGAGATGGATCGATCGATGAACCTGATAGGCAATCGGCGCGACGCCTCTGAGGTAAGAAAACTGGTTGGTATTGTACGGATGGTCCGGATCGGGGTTGAAGGCAGTGATGATCTCGGGCGAAGCGAGCTGCTCGCCGCCCGCATTGATCGCGAGTTCAGGTCGCGCCCGGAAGATGTCGAACTGCTCGCGGGAGATCTCGCTCGCCGCCTCCGCGACCGTGTTACGGCTAAGCACAATCCAGTTGTTGCGGTCCGCCGACTGCATCACGGTGCGGCGCAGTCCGCCCAAGAAGCCAAACAACACGAAGATCAGCGCGGCGACCAGCGCTATCCCAAGGCAAGTCATCGCCGAGCTTGTGGACCGTATGGCCAAGCTGCGAAGACTGTAACGCACGGGAACCACTAGGCGCCGCAACCCCGTCCGCGCATAGCTGGCTCGTCAGCGTACTCTGAAACAGCCTCAGGCTCCGATCTCGATGTCATTGTTGGTCGGACTCGTTCGAGCGCCGACTCGCCGCCGATCCTGGCTTCCCCCATTCGCGCTCCACAGCTAGCCTGCGCTGCTTCCACCGTTCAGGCCGCATACCAGACATAGCGCCCCGAGAGCTTGAGCAGGCCTTTCCCCCCATTTGCTCCGTGTTTTGAGATGGCGCAAAGGCGGGGCGAATAGGCACCCTCGCTCTTCGCGCGGTCGCCTATATTACGTTTATCGAGCGAACGACGGCAATCGCCGTCTTAAGCTGTCGGGGGCCTGCGGAAGGGCAAGTTGGTCTGAGCGGAGTCGCTGGCCGTCAACGGACCTATGCGTGGGAGTTGACCGCGACGCTGGGCTTCGAACCGCTTGCGAGTGCGCGGCGCCGTTTGATCGGCGTCGGACGAATCAGCGACTTCGGAGGTTGATTGCGGCTCGAGCTCCGGCTGGATGAGCCGCGATGCCATGATCTGCTGGGCAAGGTCGCCGGGGACCATGTGCTCGGCGCCGGCGAACAGAACCGCCAAGTCCCGCCACGTTAGCATCTCGCTAGCCGGGATCCCCGATGCCGTGGCGATCATCCATCGCGCGGACCCGTCCGGTACCCTCAGGAAGTAGCTCACCGGATAGCCGAACACCTTGGAGAAGGCGATGAGCTCCTCGACCGAGAACTTGCGGATCCGCCGGCCTTGGAACGAGCGCTCGCTGATCGAGAACAGCGCCTTGGACCACTTGCGTCCGAGCAAAGGGCCCAGGCGCTCGGCGGCCTCGGTCTGAGTCCATCCACGCAGCTCGCGCGCTCGCCTCAGGTTATAGGCGACCAGCTGGCTAGCCGTCAGGATAACTTCGGGCTGCCCGTTTTCAGGGACGCTCATCGTCGTTCCGCAACGTCCGTGTCAACGCCATGTAGTGCGAACCCGGACGGGCCTCGTCCGCATCAGCTTCGAACCGACGCTCCAGCCTACAGACGTCCACGGCCGTACCAATTCCCGGCACCTACTCGTGGCTGGGCTTGGCGTTCTCCTGAAAGCGCCACTGCTCGATCGATTCGACATTGAAGCGCCAGTCGCGACCGACCTTGAAGGCGGGCAACTGACCCAGCTTGAGCTGATTGTAGATGGTCGAAGGATGCACCTTCAGGTAGGCGGAAAGCTCCTTGACCGTCATTACGTTACTCTTTTCGATCTTCATCTCTCTTACTCCCTCGATTTGAGTCGACTTGCGACTCGGGCTCGATAACGTGTGTTAGCGCAAGGTCTGTGCCGGGCGCAGCGGTCAACAATACGCCAACTTAGAGGGCAAAATGTTAAGCCAACTCAGCAAAAGTGTCAGAATCACGACGGTTTCCATGGTTGGCCGATCGCCTAGCGTTTGTGGCATCGGCGGGACACCTCGCTCAGGACCGCGACATATTGTCGCTGACTCGAAACATCTTTGGGAAGCTAGATTGGCGCAGCGAAGTGCGGTTTAGTGAAACCTCCCGAATCGCAATGGCTTAACTGTGAGAATTACCTGTGACATCAGAGGGTTAGCGAGATCGGGGTGGTTGCGGGGTGGCCCGGTCAGACCTTAGCCGGAGTCAGCTTTTGTCGTTTGCACTTTCGCCTGAGGTTACATATATGAACATAAGTGTTCCTTTCTCGACAAAAATCCACACTTGTTATGCGATGGAACGCTTCGTACACCATCGACTGCCAGCGTCTAACTCCAAGCTGCATTGATGGGCAGACGAATGCTCCGAATCAAGTACCCGCCTTTCGTTCCGGTCAAGGACTCGAGGGGCGCTGATGGAACTCCGGCTTCTCTCGGGCGAGGCGGAGCGTCGACTCTTTGAACAGGGGATGATCGACGCGCGCAGTCATCGGGGCGGCGCGGGACGTCGCGACCGCCGCGGACAATTCGGATACCGGGAGAAGGCGAGGTCTCGTGCCGCGCGTGTTCACCTCGAACATGGCAGGCTCTACGGCGTCGTGGATGACGAGGGGCCTGAGCCCAATCGGCTGATCGGCGGCTTCGTGATGCATTCCTTGGAGGAGTTCAGCCAGAGCTATCCCCGACCTGACCTGACGCATCTGCCGCCGGAATCCGTCTTCGAGGTGGGAGAACTTTGGGCCATGGTGCCCGGTGGCGGGCTCGCGGCGCGGCACGGGATCGTGGCGCTGCTCGACATTTTTCACGCACAGGCGATGTTGGCTTACGCTATCGTCAAGCCTTGGAACTTGGCTGCAATCTACCGCGAGTGCCGTCCGGTGGCCGATCCAATCCCATGGCCCTACGTTGAGACGGTCACGGGCGGTCCGATAGTCGTGCAGGCAATGCTGCTGGATGGACCGGCGCTCGAAGCCAGCGTGCGCCGATCGCGCGAAGCCGGCTTCAAGTCGGTCGACGGCGACCGGGTTATCAAGCTGTATGGAGACCATGGCTGCGTCAGGGGCGTCCCGAAGCGTTTGAGAGCCGCCGCTCAGGCCGCGGCGAATGGAACCACGCACAACCTTGCCATCGAAGAGTCGTGGCTGGACCGGACGCGGAGCACGCGGTCGATCAGTTCAATTCCGGCGAATTGGACGGATTGCGTTCCCGAGCCTGGCCTTGTGGCGGCTTCCCGGAATGGGGTTCGGAAGCTGCCCCCTGAGCTCGAGTCTCTTTGGGAGCAGCCGCCGGTAACAGCCTCTCGATTGTTGCGATGAGTGTCTGGCGACTGACCGGCTTCGAGAGATAATCGTCACAACCCGCCGCGATCGCCCTCTTGCGATCTTCCTCGAGCGCGTGCGCCGTCACCGCGACGATCGGAATGTGCGCCAACCGCGGATCTGATCGGAGACGCGCGGTCAGCGTCAACCCGTCATCTGAACCCCGTAGCGAAAAATCCATCAGGATGATCGAGATCGATGGGCCATGCAGATCGAGCTGCACGAAGAGCTCATCGGCGCTCGACGCGAGCAGGACGCGGTAGCGGCCGCCAAGCAGGGCGGTCATGAACGCTTGCGTGTCGAGATCGTCCTCGACGACGAGAACCGCATGTTGCTGCGCTTCGTGAATGGTGGCGATCGGCGCCGCCGGACGTACGTCTGCGACGGCCGCTGCCGGCTGAGCGCTGTTTGACGAGGCTGGAAAATGAACCGTAAATACCGAGCCCTGGTTCTTGGCACTTTGCACCGACAGGCGCGCGCCGTTTAGCTCGAGGTATTTCTTGACTAGAGCGAGGCCGAGCCCTGAGCCCTCAAAACGGCGGGTGTATCCCGACTGCTCCTGGGTGAAGGGGATGAAGATGCGGGGCAGGTAGTTCGGATCGATGCCGACGCCGCTGTCGCGGACTTCCAACCGCAGTTCGCCGTCCTCGGCCCGATACAGCCTGGTCCAAACACCGCCCTGATTGGTGAATTTGATGGCATTCTGCAGCAAATTCATCAGCGCGTTTGAGAGACAGTACTCGTCGAAGTCGGCCTCGGCATCGGGCTCTTCGATCAGACAGGCCATCTCCAGGCCTTTCTTCTCACCGAGAACCTTGAGATCGATGATCTGGCGCTCGATGAGCGGCGCCAGCGCCAGGCGTTCCTTCTTCAGCTCAAATGCGCCGGCCTCGATCCGCGAGAAGTCGAGGATGTCCTGAATCGTATAGAGCAGGCGTTTACCGCCGCGATTGATCGCTTCAAGACACTGGCGCAGGCCAGGGTCGCCGTTGTCGCCGATCGTTTCGGAGATCAAGTCGCTGTAGCCAAGGATGGTGTTGATCGGGGTTCGGATCTCGTGACTCATATTGGCCAGGAACGACGACTTCAAGCGCGATGCTTCCAACGCTTCATCGCGCGCCTTGGCCAGCTCGGCTTCCGCACGCTTGCGCTCGGTGATGTCACGGAAGTTCACCACCACGCCGCTGCTGCCGAGCTCCACCGGCAGCAGCTTGCCGCTGGCCTCCATCCCGCGCCACGACCCGTCGCGATGGCGCAGGCGGAATTCGATCGGTGGCGCGCCAACGACAGGGTCTTCGAAGGCGCGTTGGATACCGGCAGCGACCACCGGCAGATCGTCGGGATGGATCATCTCGAAGGCGCTGCGCCCCAGCCAATAGCCTCTCGCGTAGCCGGTCACATGTTCGTTGGAGGGGCTCTCGAATTGGATGCGCCCCTCGCGATCGATCACCGTGATTCCATCGGTTGCGCTCTCGATAAGCGAGCGGAAGTGGCTCTCGCTGCGCTGCAGCTCTTCCTCGGCTCGCGTGCGCTCGACCGCCTGACCGACGACATTTGCGATTGCTTGAACGAAATTTATGTCGTCGCGAGTGAACTCGCGCCGAGCGGTCGAATGCGCCGAAAGCACGCCAAAGGGGCGATTCTGCTCGCCGATGATAACGCTGATCGCGCTGATCAGTCCCAGGTATTCATTGAGGGGATTGGTCTTGAAGCGGGCTTCGGTGCGGTAGTCCTCGACCACCACTGGTTCACTTGAGATCAGAGTGTATCCGGTCAGCGAATCGGAGGGCCGCGGAACCATCACCTCGTTGAGACCACCATGCTTGACACCCGTGGCAGCGAGCATGCGCAGATATTCCCCGCCGGGCATCAGCTCGGTGATCGAGGCATGGTGCAGGCCCAGCGTGTCACCGAGCACGTTGACCGCGTCGTCCATCAAATCGCGCAGGTCGGCCCGGGCCAAGCCGCGCTGGCCGAGCGCGGCGACCGCCGCCTGCTGCTGCGCCCGTGCAGCGATCTCGTTTTCCGCCCGTTTGCGCTCGGTGACGTCCTGGATCGTCGCGATCAAATGCTGGAGCTCGCCCTGCTTGTTCCTCACCTGCGACGCACTGATCGTGACGTACAGCAGCTTGCCGCGCTTGCTGAGGTAGCGCTGCTCGGCCTGGAAGCGCAACGGTGCGCCATCGCGGAGCTCGCGCAAGTCACGCATTGCCGATTCGCGATCTTCAGGATGGACGAGATCGAGCGGACCGAGCTCGAGCAGCTCCTTGCGGGAATATTCCACCAGCTGGCAGAGCGCTTCATTGACGTTGATGAAACGGAAGTCGGGACCGAGCAGGATCACGGGCACCGGCCCTTCCTCGAAGATGCCCCGGAACCAAGCCTCGCTTTCCTGCAACTGGCGCTGGGTGCGTTTGCGCTCAGTGATGTCGCGCGCGATCGATGAAACCCCCGTCACGCGGCCCTGATGGTCATGGAGAGCCGAGGTGGTCACGGACACGTCGACCAGCACGCCGTCCTTGCGCTGGCGGCGGGTCTCGTAATGCTGCAGGCCTTCACCACGGTTTACACGATCGAAAATCTCCTGGGTCCGCTCGTGCGTTCCCGGCGGAATGAACAGCTCGGCACTGCGGCCGATCGCTTCAGCGGCGGTGAATCCGTACAGCTTTTCTGCGCCCGGGTTCCAGCTGGTGATGATGCCTTCGGTAGTAAAGCTCAGGATTGCGTCGTCGGAGGACTCGACGATCGACGCCAGTAGAGAACGTTCCCGCCCGGCTCGCTTGCGCTCGGTGACGTCGCGCGTCGAGGCTACCACCGCGGGCAGGCCGTCGAGATCGAACATCCCTTTGCCAACGACTTCACACACGCGCCAAGTGCCGTCCATGTGGCGGAAGTGGCACTCAACTGAGACCGGAACGTTGGGGCTTTTCAGCGTCTTTTCAAATGCTTCACGGACCCGCTCGCAGTCGTCGCGGCGCACGACGTCAAAGATGTTGGTGCCGATCGATTCCACCGGCGGATAGCCGAGCGTGCGTTGCAACGCGGTGTTCTGAAAAATGATCGTCCCGGTGGGATCGACGACGGTGATGATGTCGAGCGCGTTCTCAATCAGCGAGCGGAAGTATTCTTCGCTGCGGCGCAGCTCCTGGCCCGCCCGTGCGCGCTCGATCGCCTGCGCCAGCACGTTCGCCATCGCCTGCAGGAAGTGCAACTCCTCCTGCGCGAAGCCGCGCGGCTCCCGGCTGTAGGCACACATGATTCCGTATGGCTCGCGCCCCGGGACGATCGTGCTGACGCCGCTGCTCATCCCGTGATCAAGCGCGATACCGGAGACCTCGAAACGCGTCTCGCCCTGCAGATCGTTCATCACGACCGGTTCTTCGCTAAGCAGCGTGTAACCGGCCTGTGAGCCAGCGGCAGCCGGAATCGTCGCCCGGCCGACCAATCCTTCCTTGAACCCCACGCCGGAACGCAGAACCAGGCAGTCGCCGTCGGGCGCGAGTTGAAAAACATCGCATAGCTCAACGTCGAGTGTGGCCGCTATGAGACTCACCGCCTCATCCATGAGGGTCTCGACAGGTGTCTCGCTCAGCGCTCTGGTGCCGAGGATCGCGACCGCGGCTTGCTGTCGTGCCCCCGACCTCATCTCGTCGGCCGGCCTCAGAACAGTCGGGGTTGCGCTTTGAAGTTCGAGCGCAGAGTCACCGTGGTGATCCCGACTTGCGGATCTGATCTCCGAGACTGCCGCGAAGCCTGTGATTGGTCCCGCTGCATCGCGCAGCGGTGACACCGTGAGCGTCAGATCGACCAACGTGCCATCTTTTCTGACACCCTGAATATCGAGTTCGTGGCTCGAACCAGCCTTCCTGACACCGCCGATCGCTTCCTGCACTGCAGCGCGCAGGTGGGGGGCAACCAGGATGCTGCTGTCGCGTCCGATAACCTCATTGGCGCGGTAGCCGTAGATGCGTTCCGCGGCCGCGCTCCAACCGAAAATACGACCGTCCAGCGACGCGAACGCGATCGCTCGCTCGCGGTTCACCAACGCGGAACCCGCCCGCTGCGCAGGTGGTGTGGCCACGGTCTGGGCTGACAATTTTACGGGCGACGTCGGCATCAGCTATCCAGTCCGCTCACGCGCTCTCCGAGTCGTAGACATGCTGTTCTCGAACAGGCACGAGATCCCCCTCCAAACCGCTTTGAAGCACGTTATATGCCATCGCTAGCACAACAAACATCGACAGAGCGTAAACAAAAGCGGCTCATTCCCCGCTGGAGGCCAATACCGTCAATCGTCGAACTTCACCGCTGGGATGTGCCATTCCTGAGAATGACGCGCGGCCACGTACCGGATGGATCCATGCGTGTTACCTTGTCCCGCGGACCGCGTTCTCGATATGGATATCCCTCTCCGAGTCCAGCTCGGTTCCGCAAGCGCGCTCACTTGTTATTCGCATGCTTGCGACACGGCATGCAAACCGTACCTGTCAATCTCGCGCCTAAAATACCCTCCTGCTGAGCTATGGTTGGCATTGATAGTCACTACTTGTCAGGCACTGCCTTATCTTCCTTCCAAGTGGCGGTACCATAGTCCGTGCGTCGTTAGCCGACTGCACGTGAGCGATCTACCTACCAATGGGCGTGATTTCCTACATCTTGCAAACAAATGAGATGATGATGACGACCCTTCTTTTAATGCCTTTCAGTGCCTAATGTCGCGCAATATAGATAACTACGCTTTGTAGATATTCGACACTACTTGCAAGATCATAGTTATTTTCGGTACACGCTTGACCGCGCGACTTGATGAAAGCGCGATGAGGCATTTGAGGTTTGGGCAAGGCTTAAGCCGCCAGGGGACTTAAGCCTTGGGTAAAGGGGGAACAGTGATTTTCGCACGTTCGGCGCCGAACTTCGCAAATGAGGTGATCGCACTAAAGCTCCACGACCGGCGGTGCGATCTGCGCCGCGCATTGGCGCGGATCCTTCCTTGCCCCGTGGGGAGCGATCGCACGGGACCTTTGCTCGGCTCAGCGTTCTCGGCAGCGAAAGTCTCGTCGGAGCATATGTGTGCGCGACGTAGCGAAGCTTTGGACATTATTGACTGCCATCGCCCAGAGAAGCTGATGTTCGCCCCCACTTGGAATGCCGGATCTACGTTGGCGCGCTGAAATCCAAACTGACGCTTTCGCCGTCGGGGCGTCAACGACCGGCTGAGCATGACGGGTCGAACCGGAGGTCTTCCAGAAACCCATGCATGGGATGGCGGACGCATGCGCGCGAGGAAAACAAAGCACGCGGCCCTGAGTTGGCTTTTGGTCTTGGCACTCTTGGGCAGAGCTACGCCGTGCGGTGCCCAGACTCTTGTCGCCCGCGGTCAAACCCCGGGAGTCGATCGCCACGCAATGTTTGCAATCGTCGGGCGACTATACGGCTTCGACCCCGAGCTTCTGGAGGCGATCGCGACGGTCGAATCGAACGGCGACGCCGGCGCGGTCTCAGGCGCAGGCGCCCGTGGATTAATGCAACTGATGCCTCCGACCGCGCAGCGTTTTCACGTATCTGATCCCTTCGACCCGGTCCAGAGCGCTCTGGGCGCGGTCCGCTTCCTGGACTACTTGCGGCGAGTCCGCGGGCTGTCGCCGAATTCAGCTGGCGGCAACTTTCCGCAGCTTCTCGCCGCTTACAACGCTGGCGATGGCGCCGTTGAAAAGTATGCCGGCCTACCCCCGTATCGTGAGACGCGAAACTATGTGCGCAAGGTCTTGCTTGTTTATCTTCTGGGCGGCCTAAGCAGGCCTGGCACTACACAGCGATCACAAACCCACTATAGCACGAGACCCGCTGAATAGTTCCCGCGATTCGATGCCCGTGGCCGGTATCAGGAAATACAGAAAGGATAAGGCACTCTGCGTATCGTTCTTCGCGATCATTCTCCTGGTAATCGCTCCCGCGGGCAGCCGCGCCTCGACCTATGTTGTCTTCATTCCAATGGATAGTCCGATCTATCAAGAGCTCGAAACTCTCGATGGCTTGGGTGTTCTTCATACCTATATCAGCGAGCTCAAGCCGGTCAGCCGGCTTGAGGCGGCCAGGCTGACCATAGAAGCCGATAATCACTTGGCCGCGGCTCCGGGCTTCGACCGACTCGCGAACTCGCTGGTGCGCTCGCTTAGAGAACAGCTACACGAAGAGATCGATTGGCTCGAGCATGACGGCCAGGATTCGCTGCCGACCATGCTTCATCCTCTGGAACGAGTGGAAGCTCAATACGTGTTCTCGAGCGGAGTCCGGCGCGAAATGAACAATAACGGCGCCCAGATCAAGGCCCAGGAGGCCACGCCGCTGTTACCGAACAACGACGACTTGCCAACCGCAGGCGGCAGCAACGAAGTGCTCCGTGTCTCGTCGTGGGCCGGGGCCGCTGGCTTCCTGACTGCATACGGCGAAGGCACCGTGGCCGGCCCGCTGAGCCACAACGCTGAGGGACTCAACGGATCGAGTCTCAGCCGCGCACGCCTGATACGCGGTGAGATCGTCGCGAGCTTCGGCAACACTGCAATCTCATGGGGAATGCAGGAGATGTCGTGGGGCGTGGGCCACTATGCTTCCCTGTCGCAGGGCTCAAACGCGCGCCCGTTCCCCGCCCTCAGGGTTCAGAATCTGGTGCCCTCCTATCTGCCCTCGTTCATGCGCTATCTTGGACCGTTTCGCGCTCAGGCATTCTTCGGCCAGCTGGACCATAATCGCGTCTTTTCGCGCCCGTGGATTTCGGGCCAGTTGTTTGCCTTCAAGCCGCTCCCTACCTTCGAGTTCGGTCTCTCACACGTCATCATGTTCGGTGGCCGCTCCAACGATCAGTATGGTCTGGGCGGCTTCCTTGGCAGGGCAACCGGGCTCGATACTGGCAGCGCCTCGACTGGCAATACCAATTCCCGGGCTGGAGTATTCCTTCGCCTCTATTTCCCTTCCTTTCGCAATCTCGAGGTCTACCAAGAGATCCTGGGCGAAGACAATCTCACCACTGAAGTTCCGCCGGTGGGACGCTTTCTTCCTTTCCTTGCTGTCTCGTACCAAGGGGGAGTGTATTTGCCACGGCTCACGGCCGATGGGCTCACCGATGCACGGTTTGAATACGCGATCCTGGAGCCCAACTATTCCACTCACGGCGACTCGCTATACTGGACTTACTACGATCGCTTGATGGCGCATCCGCTGGGCCCGAATGCGTCAGAGGCCGACCTTGGGATCGGCAGGTGGATCGACTATCGGAGCAAGATCCATCTCGTTCTGTATTATACGGAACGGGCGGCACCGAGAGTGGGCCCGACGGGCCTCGCCAAAGAGCATAGCGGTGGCGCGGCAGTTGACTTCAGTCAAATTCCACTGCCAATGGCTCAGGTTGCAAATTCGCTCGTGAGCCTGCACATGCGACTAGCCGTCGAGTATGTCGGCAATATTAACTTTCAGCCCGGAAGCGGGTCATTTCGAATCGCGATTAGGCTTTCGGCCGGCTTGGTGCCCTCACTGAGCAGTTGGAAGTGGCAATGAGCGCACTGCTGGTTCGATTATGCAGCACCTGCCACAGTCGCAGCATCGGTGACATGGTGAAAGCGATGGATACCCGCATGCGGTGGCGCGCCTTCGCAGGCGGGGCTGCGTTGCTCTGGAGCATACTCGCCGGCGTTGCGATTGCACAGACAACTTCAGTAGTAACTCCAACGATGACTCCAACAGCAGCTGCAACATCTTCCTGGCCTGGCATCGATTCGCGCTCCGAAAGGCCGGCACTCGACGCTCAGGCGGCCGACGCGGTGGCGCGCCAATTGGGGGTTCCCGCGGAAGAAACGGCCCGACTAAAGAGCGCGATGAACCAAAACGGCGGCAACCTGAGCGGCGATCAGCTCGAGGAACTGTGCGTGAGGCTCGGCGCCAAGGGCCTCGGCGGTGAAGCTGCCGATGCGATCATCCATTCGTTGGGGATTAGTGAAGAGCAGATCGCACAAGTCAAGAGTTGCCTCGCCCAAGCGGCGATCGCGCCCTCCCCGAGTGCGGCGGCGTCTCCTTCGCAGACGCGTCCTTCGCAGGAACGGGAACTATCGCCGATCGAGAAGGAATACCTGGCGACGAACTCGGGCGAACGGATCTTGCAGTTCGGCTATTCGCTGTTCTCGGGACCAGTCTCGACTTTCGCACCCGTAAATGACGTACCGGTCAGCGACGACTATGCGATGGGGCCAGGCGATGAGCTCAGGATCCTGTTCTGGGGACGAATCAACCGCACGCTCAGCGTACCGGTCCAGCGCGACGGAACAGCCCTTGTCGATCAACTCGGTCCCCTTCAGGTTGGAGGGCTGACCTTCGCGCAGGCCAAGCGCCTGATCGAGAACAAGGCGACCCAGATTACCGGCGTGCAGGTGCAAGCGACGCTGGGCCGGCTGCGCACGATTCAGGTATTCGTGATAGGCGAGGTCCAGCAGCCGGGCGCATACACGATCAGTGCACTCGCCCACGTTTCGAATGCGCTGGTTGCGGCCGGTGGAATCCGCAAGATCGGCAGCCTGCGGCGGATTCAACTTCGCCGCCGAAGCCAGCCTCCGCAGACCTTTGACCTCTACGATCTCCTCCTGCGTGGCGACGCCACTGCAGACCAGCAACTGCGGACCAACGACGTAGTATTCGTGCCGGTAATCGGCGCAGTAGTAGCAGTGGCTGGCGACGTGAAACGGCCCGGTATCTATGAACTATCCGCCGCATCAGAAGGCCTCGACCGCGCCTTGCAACTAACCGGCGGCATATCAGCGTTCGGCTACCTCCGCCGCATCAAGATATCACGCGTGCAAAATCATGAACGCCGCATAATAGTGGACGCCAACCTCAGTGAATTGCAACCCGAACGCCTGGAGGTTCGCGACGGTGATCTCGTTCGAGTCTTCCCGGTACTTACGGATGAGGACAACGCAGTCGCCTGCGAAGGCAATGTGCGTCGACCGGGGCAGTATCAATGGCGAACCAGCATGCGGGTGGCTGATCTGGTCAAAGAAGCTGAAGGCGTCGCACGCCGCACCTACTTCCAGTATGCGTTGGTGCGCCGGATCGCGGAACCCGAGGGGAATGTTACGTTTCTGCCAGTCGATCTCGGCGCGGCGCTAAACGACGACTCCTCACATGCCAACGTGTTGCTGCGGCCCCGCGACACTCTGACTATATATAGCAACGACGAGATTCGTGACCTGCCTGAAGTGCGAATCGTCGGCGAAGTGCGCAAACCCGGCGAGTATCAGCTCGCCCAAGGCATGAAAGCCAGTGACCTCATTTATCTGGGTGGTGGACTCAAGTATGAAGCCTACCAGGTACAGGCGGAGCTTGCGCGCACCGAAGTGATCGACGGGCAGAGTACGCGAAGGACCAACATAGATCTCGACCTGCGCAAGGTGCTGGGCGAAGGAGGTTCTGAAGATATCGCACTGGTGCGCAACGACGAGATCTTCGTGCGCCGCGCACCGGGATGGCATCTGCCGTGGATCGTAAACGTCGATGGTGAAGTGCTCCGGCCGGGACCGTATGCGATCAGCGGCGGCGAACCGTTGAGCTCATTGCTCGAACGATGCGGAGAGATGCTGCCGGAGGCTTATCCGCAAGGCGCGGTCTTGCTGCGAAAGTCGATCAGGGAAGTTGAGCGCAAGCGTCTCGATGAGAGCCGCATCCGCTTGCAACGGGACTTTGCTAATGCGCAGATGCGGGCCCTCTCGGTCGCCGGTGATAAGGCTTCGGCAAACGCCAACGATGTTTCCTACTTGCAGCGTCTGCTGGAGGAGACACAGAACCAGCAGCCGCAGGGGCGGCTGGTGATCCATCTGCGATCAGCGCAACAGCTCGCGCGGACCGAGGACGATGTGATGCTGGAAGAGGGCGACGCGCTCACGGTCCCGCGGCGGCCGGCGTCGGTGAGCGTGCTGGGCCAGGTGAGTAACGCCACAGCGCTCGTTTTTCGCCCGTCCCTGACCGTACAGGACTACCTCGACCGGGCCGGCGGGACAACCGAGGGCGCAGACACCAGCCGGGTCGTGGTCGTCAAAGTCGATGGCTCGGTTTTGACAGCCGACGGACGGCGCAATCAAAACGAGGGACGTCTGTTCCCGGCTCTGCCGGTCTTTTCCGGCGGCCTGATGACGGCGCATCTGGAACCCGGCGACACGGTATACGTGCCAGAGCGGCTCGTGCTCACGAACAATATACAGCTCGCCAAAGACGTCGCCACCGTCATCGGGCAGAGTATTTCTGCACTCTCCGTGATCGCGCTGCTAGCCTTCAAGTAGCGCGTAATGCGCGGGAGCCCAATCATCTGTGCCCGGGGCGCTGCGCATGAGGCGCTTGCCAGCCTGGACGTGTCACTGTGATCGCAAGGGATACCATCAGCGGCGCTGAGGCTTCAGTATCATTCCTCACTAATGGTGGGCCGACTCCAGGCACTGAATCCTCGCCGTGCGCTGAATCTTTCCCACTCGCCCGCGAGGCGCCGGTTACACCCCTGCTGGCCTCTATCCTCCTGCTTCAACCGTGGCTGCCTCTGATCGTCGCTGCTACCACCCTTGCCGTCGTGGCCGCCGCCCTGTTCACTCGTTACGCGATCGCTCCTCAATACCGGGCTGAGGCAGTACTCAGACCCACTATCTCCGAGACACAGGGTGTTGGCCTCCTGGAAAGTCTCGCAGCAGGTCTGGGGCATGTCGGCGGGTCATTGCAGGATGGACCACGGCACGATCCGCACGAATTCATCGCCATAATGAATAGCTATGCCTTCGTTCTTGGTGTGGTGGATCAGCACAGTCTGACCCGGCTCCTGGTAGACCGACCGAGTCCGCGGTGGTTCGGGCCGCGCCGCACCAGGTACGCGCGATGGACACTAGTGTGGGCGATGCGATCGCGCTTCGACTCTGTATACAACTTCAAGGAAAGCACCCTCACGCTTCACTTCCTTGATCGCGATCCCGCAGTCGCAGAACGCATCCTCGGCTGCTACATAAGCAACCTGCGCAACAAGCTCCGTGCGGAGGAAGCGAAGAACGCAGGCGCTGCGGTCGCCTCGCTCCAGGAAGAAGCCGGCCGCACTTCCGACGTGATGTTGCAGACCGAGCTTTACGACATGATCGCGCATGAGATACGCCGGCAGAAGACCGCCCTAGTGCAGGCTGACTTTGCCTTCTCGGTTATTGAACCGCCCGTTACGCCGGATCATCCACACGGCCCTTCGATGAGGCAGAATCTGCTATTCGCAGCAACAGGAACACCTTTGCTCCTGGTCCTGGCGATTTTAGGGTTCGATTATCTGTCGCTCTTGCGCGAGCATCTGAAGGCTGCGCGCGCGCGCACGCCACGCGCCGAACCTCTCAACAAGCACCTCGGCGTCGGTAGCCAAGTAGAGTGTTCAGGAGAGCATGCAGCTGAATAGCTCGAAGAAGGTTCTAGTGACCGGCGGCGCGGGCTTCATCGGTAGCCATCTGGTCGAGCGGCTCGTGCACGATGGCCACGAAGTAGTTGTGCTGGACAATCTAGCTACCGGCCGTGAAACGAACCTGGCGGGCGTCGGCCACAATAGTCGCGTGCGTCTGCATCGAGTCGACGTCGCCGAGAATGCGAAGGTCGAGCCGCTGTTCGGCAGCGTGGACTGGGTATTTCACCTTGCAGCCTTGGCCGACATCGTTCCTTCGATCCAGCGTCCGCTCGATTACCATCGGGCAAATGTTGACGGGACGGTGAGCGTCCTGGAGGCGGCTCGCAAGGCCGGCGTCGCGCGCTTTGTCTACGCGGCGTCCTCGTCGTGTTACGGAATCCCCGACTCTTGTCCCACTCCTGAGAGCGCCGAGCCCAAGCCAGCATATCCCTACGCACTTACCAAACACATCGGCGAACAATACGTAATGCATTGGGCGCAGGTGTACCGGATGAGCTGTGTATCACTGCGAATGTTCAACGTCTTTGGCCCGCGGGCCCGAAGCTCTGGAACCTATGGGGCGGTGTTCGGTGTTTTTCTTGCCCAAAAACTGGCGGGACAACCGTTCACCGTGGTCGGTGATGGAACCCAGACTCGTGATTTCACCTTCGTAACTGATGTCGTCGACGCTTTTGTGCGCGCTGCCGAGTCCAGCATCACAGGCGAGGTGTTTAATGTTGGCTCCGGCGCGACTTACAGCGTCAACCATCTAGCGAGTCTGCTGGGCGGCGAGAGTATTCACGTCCCCAAGCGGCCCGGAGAACCGGACTGCACTTTCGCCGACACTCGCAAGATTGCGCGCGTGTTCGGTTGGAAGCCGAGCATCAGTTTCGAAGAGGGGGTTCAGGTGATGACACAGGATCTCGCCGCCTGGAAGGACGCGCCTGTTTGGAGCCAACGATCAATCGCTGAGGCTACCGCCGACTGGTTCAGGTACTTGGGCTGAGTGCAAAGAGCTGAGCGGATGGCTGCGCTTCGCACTGACACCGGCAGGTGCAAGATCAGCGCCCTCGAAGCGCTGGTCGAGACCCTCGCGGCGCGCCGGGCGAGTAATGAAACAATCATTCACTGTCACGGCGTATTTGACTTATTGCACATCGGACATATCCGTCACTTCGCGCACGCCAAGCGGCTCGGCGACGTCCTGGTAGTAACAGTGACTCCCGATCGCTACGTCAACAAGGGGCCGCACAGGCCGGTTTTCCCCGAGGCTCTGCGAGCCGAAGCTATCGCAGCGCTGGACTGCGTCGACTACGTGGCGGTCAACCGATGGCCGAGCGCGGTGGAGGCTATCGAGCTGCTGCGGCCCGATTACTACGTCAAAGGGTCTGACTATCGCCGCGCCGACGCTGACCGCACCGAAGGCATCGAACGAGAAGAACTCGCGGTAAGCGCAGTCGGTGGGAAGTTGGTCTTCACCGACGATATCGCCTTTAGTTCATCGGGGCTCATCAACCGTCACTTGTCGGTGTTTCCGCCCGAAGTGCGCGATTATCTGGCAGAGTTCTCCGCCCGTTACCACGCCGAGGATGTCTTTCGCTATCTCGATGCGCTCCAGCAGCTGAAGGTTCTCGTGATCGGTGAGGCGATTGTCGACGAGTACCAGTACTGCGAAGCGATCGGCAAGTCATCCAAGGAGCCGATGCTGGCGGTAAAGCTGTTGTCGGTGGAAAAGTTCGCCGGCGGCATCCTGGCAGTAGCTAACCATGTTGCCAGTTTCAGTGACCGCGTCCGACTGGTTACAGTCCTCGGCAACGACTGTCCCCATCAGCAGTTCATCCGCGAAAAGCTCAACCCCAGGATCGACAGTTCCCTGATCGAACGGACCGACGGTCCAACCTTGGTGAAGCGGCGCATGGTCGAGAACTACTTCTTCACCAAGCTGCTCGAAGTCTACGAGATGAATGACCATGGACTTAGCGATTCCGAGAACCGCAAACTCTGCGCTATCCTCAACCAAACTGTACCCCTCTATGACGTTGTAATCGTCGTCGATTTCGGACACGGGATGATGACTCGCGAAGCGATCGAGGTGGTTGCCAGCAAGGCCCGCTTCCTGGCCGTCAACGCTCAAAGCAATGCGGCCAACCTTGGCTACCACACAATCTCGAAGTACCGGCGCGCGGACTATATATGCCTGACCGAAGGCGAGCTCAGAATAGAGGCCCGCGACCGCCTGAGCGATCTGAAGACCACCATCCTGGAGGTCGCGCGCAGGCTCGGTGTCGGACGGGCCTCGGTCACGCGAGGCAAGAACGGCTGTATCTGTTACGACGCTCACGAGGGTTTTTTTGAGGTGCCGGCCTTCGCCGGGCAGGTGGTGGACCGGATCGGAGCCGGTGATGCGTTCCTGGCTATTACCGCAATGTGCGTCGCCTTGAAAACGCCGACCGAGTTGGTGGGCTTCGTCGGCAATGCCGTCGGTGCAGAGGCCGTGGCCACCGTCGGCAACCGCACGCCGATCCAGCGCATACCTTTGTATAAGCACATCGAATCGTTGCTCAAGTAAGACAACCCCGGAAGTCAGAAAAGAGAGGAAGGTCAGATGGCCCATCTACAGCCTGTTGCGTATCTTCGCCAACTGTCGGCGCTGCTGCTCGATACCCAGGTGACCGACGGCCAGGGAGCCCCTATGTCGATCGACATTGGCATGGCCACGGCGCTCAAGCTGCTGCAGGGTGAGACGCGACCGCAACCGGCGGAACGACCCGTCATGCGCAAGGTGCTGATTATTGGAAATGGAGGCAGCGCCGCCATTGCCAGTCATGTGCACAATGACCTGTGCAAGGCGGTCGGCTTGCGGGCGATGGTGTTCAACGAGGCACCGTTACTGACTGCATTAGCCAATGATATTGACTATGCATCGGCCTTCGAGAAGCTCGTCGAATTGTGGGCCGAGGCGGACGATGTGCTACTCGCGATCAGCTCTTCGGGAAGATCGCCAAATATTCTGCGCGCCGCCAGGGTCTGCGTCGAACGCAAGTGCAGGGTCATTACGTTCACCGGCTTCCAGTACAGCAATCCCCTGCGCCAGATGGGCGACTTGAACTTCTACGTTTCTGCCCACGAGTACGGTTTCGTGGAAATCGCCCACAGCGCCTTGCTTCACTTCGTGACCGACCAGGCAGCAGCCGCGCGCCAGCAGCGTCAGAAGCAAGTAGCCTTTGCCCCAGCCTCCCTCGAGAGACGAGTGTTCGCCGACGCGCCAGCCCCAGCCGGCGCCGCTGTATCCCCCGTCAACGGTATGACCAAGGAGTGGAGATGAGCCGCATCACGCGAGTCTTCGTAACCGGTGGCGCCGGTTACGTCGGCTCGGCCCTGGTTCCAAAACTGCTGAAGCAAGGCTTCGCGGTCAGGGTCTTCGACATGTATATGTTTGGCGACCACGGTCTCGATGGTGTCCGCCATCGCCCCTTGCTCGAAGAGATAAAGGGCGACATCCGCGACCAGGCCTTGCTCAAGCAGGTGATACCGGGATGCCAGGCCGTCATCCATCTGGCATGCATCGCCAACGATCCGAGTTTCGAGCTCAATCCGAGCCTCAGCCGCAGCATCAACTACGATGCCTTCGAGCCGCTCGTGCGCATCAGCAAGCAGAGCGGGGTCGAGCGTTTCGTCTACGCATCAACCTCGAGCGTCTACGGGGTCAGCGAGCAGCGGGACGTGGCCGAGGACCATCCGCTCCGCCCGATTACTGACTACAACAGGTACAAGGGGCTCTGCGAGCCGATCCTGCTTGAGCAGCAGTCGCCATCATTCACTCCAGTAGTAATCCGGCCTGCAACCGTATGTGGCTATTCGCCCCGCCAGCGCCTAGACCTCACCGTGAATCTGCTGACTAATCTGGCTGTGAACACCGGGCGCATTACAGTCTTTGGCGGTACCCAGATGAGGCCTAATATCCACATTGATGACATATCGGATCTCTACGTGACACTGCTTCGGCTGCCGGATTCGCAGATCGCCGGCAAGATCTATAACGCCGGCTACGAAAATCACGCCGTCGCGGAACTGGCGGGGATGGTGCGCAAGATAGTCGCCGAGGAGATGCCGGGACGCAAAGACATAGCGCTGGTAACGACGCCGACCGATGACAACCGCTCGTACCACATATGCTCGGACAAGATCAGGCGGGAACTGGGCTTCGTGCCGAAGCGAACCGTGGCAGACGCGGTGCGTAGCCTGGTGGAAGCGTTCGGGGCCGGAAAGCTCCCCAATTCGATGAAAGATGCCCGTTACTACAACATCAGAACCCTCCAGCAACTTAATCTCCAATAGTGCGCGGCCGATGAAGCGCGATCTGACGCGGTTGCTTGGGGCGATGCTACGCATACGCATGGTCGAGGAGGCCATCGCGGAACTGTATCCGCAACAAGAGATGAGGTGCCCGGTGCACTTGTGCATCGGCCAAGAAGCGGTCGCAGTGGGCGTATGCGCGAGCCTGGAGCGGAGCGACTACGTGCTGAGCGGTCATCGTTCACATGGTCACTACCTGGCCAAGGGCGGCGATCTGAAGGCCATGATGGCCGAGCTGTACGGCAAGGTCACGGGTTGTTCGCAGGGTAAGGGCGGCTCAATGCATCTGGTTGATCTGGCGGCCGGGTTTCTCGGTGCTGCGCCGATTGTCGCGAGCACGATCCCGATTGCGGTTGGCACGGCGTTCGGATCGATAATGCGCAAGGAGCCACGAGTGACCGCGGTCTTCTTCGGCGACGGCGCTACCGAAGAAGGCGTGTTTCATGAAAGCCTCAACTTCGCCGCACTCAAAAA
>JBGPUE010000030.1:0-33017 GCA_041491005.1 Binataceae bacterium (SeqCode)
AGCTCGAGCAATCGCGGCGCGGCCTCATGGGCGCGCTCGGCAAGCTGTGCGATCGCGGCCTCGGACAGTGCGATCGGCGCGGGACGACCCTTGCCGTTCGGAGTGAGATCGAGCATCGCCCGCATGCCGGTTCGGGCGTCTGCGCGCCCGCCAGGATCAACCAGCGTCACCAGCGCGGCGGATCGAGTGTGGCGGGTGGCCTCGGCAAGGTCGCGCGCGATCGCGAGATCCGGCTGCGGCGACCACAGGTCGATGAACACGTCCATGATGCCGCCGCAGGTCCCGATCTCCTGCTGATCGAAGTCCCCAGTCAGGTCAACTTCGGCGATCTGCGCACCTTCGCCGCTGGCGAGCAGCAAACGCGCTTTGCGAAAGACCTCGGCTTCGCCGCATCCGCCGCCAATGGTGCCAAACTGGCCATCATCGCGCACCAGCATTTTGGCGCCGACCTCCCGTGGAGTTGACCCGCGCACATTGATCACCGTCGCGAGGGCGAACGGCTTGCCGCGCTCAAGGGTGCGCGCCGCTTCAATCCAGATCTGTTCGCTGTTGGCCATTGAGGTACGTGACTGATGCTACCAAATCGCAGGATCGGGGAAAACGAACCTGAGAACGCGATCGGCGCGAGCGCTGGGGCAGCGGCTGAAGTGCATCAGCCGCCGCGGACGGTCACAATTTAGGCGGCCCCTTCAGGCCGATGCTCGGCATCAATGGTCTGAACCACCGGTGTGTGCGTCGTGGTCGCGGATGAAGGTAAGCATCAGGCGCTGCAGATCGGCCGCATACGGGCCGTAGAGCAGCGCGGTGCCATGCGCATGGCCGGGGAAGGTCTTGAGCGCCCTGGGCTTGGATGCGCGCAGCAAGAGCGCTTCGGACTCGCCGGTCACAAGTGAGTCCTGCGCCGATGTGATGAGCAATAGCGGCGCGTGGATGTGGGTGATCGCATCCTCGACGTCGAGGCCACGAAAGCGAATCGGGGTGGAGATGCAGATGAGGCCGGCGACGGGCTGATGGACGGCAACCAGGATCGATGCGTCGGCGCCCATGCTCGCGCCGGCGAGAAAGATGCGATCCACCTTTGGCCGCATGAAGCCGTAGGCCGCCTGCAGATCGCGATCGGCGAACTCGACGCCGGCTGATCCCTCGGACTCGCTGAAACCGCGAAAGTCGAAAGTCAGCGCCCGGTAGCCGTTGGCGGCAAGCACACGGGCAAAGTCGGCCCAGTCCTGCTGATCAGCGGGATACATGTGTGCGAGAATTACGCCAGTCGAGCCGTGGCCATATAGATGGCCGCGCAGAGTGATACCGTCGGCGGTGACGAACGATACGCGCTCGGCGCCGTCAGACTCGGTTGACGGTGTGGGATTCAGCTGGGCGCACGCGGCGATCGGGGCCATCGCGGCGACCGTGAAAAATACGGCTGCGATCGATATCGCGGCCGTCCGGGCAAGCCCTATGCTGATCCATCCTGATCGGGACGGTGCCGAACTTGTTCTTCCCATGAGATCCCCAAACATAGGATCGCGGGGCTTATGGTTCTACAAGGCTTTTCAGGCGGGACAGATGTCGCCGAGACCACCCGGCGGCGCAGCGCCGTGTCAGGTCCGGACGCCGAGCCGGCGCATGAAACGGTATAGCGTGGTGCGATCGATGCTCAGCGCTCGCGCCGCCTGGGAACGATTGCCACCCGCTGCATCGAGCGCGGTGTGGATTCGAACTTTAGCGGCGTCATCAAGAGATTGTTGCAGGCTCCCCTCATGCACGGGACGGCCCGGAGCGGGCGCGCCCGGGTCCGGGTCGACATCCACAGCTGCGATGATGTCGCCCGAGGCCAGCACTACCGCACGCGAGATGACGTTCTGGAGCTCGCGGATGTTCCCGGGCCAAGCCTGGCGGAGAAGTATCTCTCGCGCCCCGGCGCTCAGCTTAATTTCGCGCCCCGCCGCGCGGGCAACGTTTGCGAGAAAGTACTCCGCCAGCGGCAGGATATCTCCAGGGCGCTCGCGCAGTGGCGGAAGGCTGAGCGTGATGACGTTGAGGCGGGAAAAGAGATCTTCGCGAAAACGTCCGGCCAGCACTTCGTCGCGCAGCACCCGGTTTGTGGCGGCCAGCACGCGTACGTCGACCTTGCGCGGGTGCATCCCGCCGATGCGCAACACTTCGTCCTCCTCCAAAACGCGTAACAGCCTGGCTTGGAGATCGAAACTGATCTCGCTGATCTCGTCGAGCAGCAAGGTGCCGCCGCTCGCGCGCTCGAAGCATCCCGCACGCGCGTCAATCTGGCCCGCAACGGCACCGCGATCGTAGCCGAAGAGCTGACTCTCGAGCACTCCCGCAGCTGAAGCCCTACAGTTGATACTAACGAAGGGGCCGTTATGCCGATCGCTCCAGGAATGCAGTAGTTGTGCGATTTGCTCATTGCCGGCGCCGTCCTCGCTCTGAAGCAAAACGATGGCGCGGCTGGGTGCCACACGCCGCACCAGTGCCAGCATCTCGCGGCTTGGGTGGCTGACGCCAATGACCGTCTCGGCCAGCTCCGCCACGACGTTGGAGGATCGCGCGACCTCGAGTGCGCGTTGCACCGACGCGTACAGCTCGGCAGGTTGGACCGGCCGGACAAGGCATTCGAATGCACCCGCAACGATGGTAGCATCGGCTGCGATCTCCGCTGGACCCGCTAACACTATCAGCGGCACCCTCGGGTTCGCGCGACGAAGCTCAAAGAAGGCATTGCGGCCGGGCTTCGACGATGCGTTCCAGTCCGCTACCATCACATCCGGAACCGCTCGATCAAACACTCCAACTAGGGCGCGGCCATACCCGAACGCGGGGCAATCGTAACCAGCCTTGCGCAGAGACTCGGCAAGCCCGTATGAGCTGGTCTCGCCGACCAAGAAGAGAACGGTGGGCATCGTTTTACGGCGCGAGGCTGCGGCCCGCTTTGTGAATGCGTAGCGGATGAAAATCGCGTGGTCTGTTAGTTATTAGACGCGAAGGCAACAGGAAACGTAGTTTACACCCCAACTATTGGCCTAGTTAGGTAACCCGTCGAGCGATGCAGCTGGCCGAGGATCGATCATCCTTGTCAGCCTATAGGCCATGCCCGTCAGACGGTATCGTCGGTCGTCCGGCGTTTCGCGCACTGGCGCTGGCAAGTCCATAGCGGGTGAGCATCCGGTATAGCGTCGAACGGGAGATTCCGAGCAGGCCAGCTGCTCGGCGACGATTTCCGTCGGTCTCACGAAGCGAGCGCACCAGTGTGTCCTTCATCACTTCATCGAGGGAGAAACCAGTCGGCCTCCGCAAGCCGGGTTCAGGCGCTGGAAGCTCGACCTGCGCGACGCCGCCAGCTGGAAGATCCGGCCTCACCGCCGTGGAATTGGGACGCCCGGCGCAACCGGCGGCAGCAGCCAGTTGCGGCGCAAGATCGCCAATGCCAATTCGATCGGATTCACACAACAACAAGGCACTCTCGATCGCGTTTGCGAATTCTCTGACGTTGCCGGGCCAGTCGTGACGCTTCAGAGATTCAAGCGCTGAACATGAAAGATACTTCACGGACTTGTCGTGCATGCGGCTGTAGTGATCGATAAAGTGCGCTGCGAGTGCCTCGATGTCGTCGCGCCGGTCCCGCAGCGGGGGTATTGTGATCGTGGTGGTATTCAAGCGGTAGTAGAGATCGTCGCGAAACTCGCCCGCGTGAATCATCGCCTTCAGATCGCGATTCGTTGCTGCCACCAGCCGAATATCGACATGATAGCTCTGCGAACTGCCAACGGGCTGCACTTCGCGTGTCTCGACGATACGAAGCAGCTTGGCTTGCAGCCTGAGCGGCAGCTCGCCGATCTCATCGAGGAAAAGCGTTCCGCCGTCGGCTGAACGAAAGTATCCGAGGGAATCCTGGCGAGCGTCAGTGAACGCGCCGCGCACATGTCCGAAGAGCTGCGACTCAGCGAGCGTGTCGAGCAGATTTGAGCAGTTGAAGGTAACGAACGGCCCCTTGGGCGTCGGCCCCAGCGTATGCAGCGCACGCGCTATGAGCTCCTTGCCCGTGCCCGACTCACCTTGAATCAGCACGGTGGCCTTGTAGGGCGCCAGGCGGGCGGCGTTGCTAAACAAGCGCTGACTCAACGCGGAGCCTCCGACCATTCCAGCGAAGCGCTCTGCCACTACGGCCAGATCATCGAGATGTATCCACTCGCGAGCTGAAAACGAACCCGCTTCTTCGGAGACGGCACCATCCGAGGCTTGGGCGAGCTGCAGAGGGCCCGGCACTGAGTCAAAGGCGTTCATCGAAGTGATCCATCTTGAAACATCGACGTCAAATACCATCGAGGAATGAGTCAGTATCATCAACTGAGAAACCATACATATCCACAGCAGTCAACGACCACACGCTGCCGATAACTGCTGTGTATTAGCCACAATTGTCGCATTTCAGCAACGGTGGTCGAGTTGCGCCAGCGACTTGTAAACAGATTATCAACAGACCGGGATGTAGTAGAATAACTATCGGCTGAGGCCATCAATGCGAAACAAAAGGCGCCGATGCGCAATGTAAGGTGCGCATGGCGCCTTTGAGTTGCGATCCCGCGCTGATCGCGGATCAGGCCGGTTTACGGCTTCTGGAAGACCGGTTTGCCCTTGGCGTCCCAGAGCTCGAGATTGGGAGTGCCGTCGGCCTGGATTCTGATCTGTGCGCGCAATACCCCCTTGTGATTGAGGTTCAGGTCGGTCAGCCCATCGGCGCCTGCGCCCAGAACCGCGCGAGGCTCCCCGCCTTTGGACAGCAAAGTGAGCGCGACCGAGCCCGCCTCTCCACTGACACCGAATGTTCCTCGGGTCTTGCCCTCGCCATCGACTACGGCGAACTGCTGCGCGCTGATCACTTTCTCCTTGTCCGCGAATGCCGGCCCTCCAAGGATGAGCGAGCTCGATAGCGCTCCCCCTGCCAGTCCGGCCATCGCCGCCACGCCTAGCGTAAGCAACTTCTCCTTCCTAGTCATCGAATCCTCCTCTTCGCCTGCGCCACTCACCCCAAAGGCGCAGGGCAATTGAAACCGCCTGAACGCGGATAACACACGAACGCGGCTGGGTTCAAACGAAGAGGAGGTCTGCCTCGCGATCTGCTTTCGTTATCAGACGCGAGCCTATGCATACACACGACGCCGGGCATTCCGCCGGATCGTATGATGCTACTTTCGGCCGGTGTTAACGCTCCGGAATGTGAACCCTTGCCGATCGAAAACCTTCCGTTGGCGTCCAATGCGCGCAGTCCGGGAGCCGCTCCCGCTAGATCGTCGACGCGAAGCGCGGCATCGGGTCCAGCATCGGAGCGATCGGCGCGCGGCGGCAGCGGGGCTTGGTCAGCAGCATCTGCACGTCGCCGATGTAGCGCTCGAGAAATCCGCCCTCGCAATAGCAGAGGTAGAATTCCCACATGCGGATAAACTCCTTGGAATAGCCAAGGTTGCGAACCCGATCGATGTGCTCGACGAAGCGCGAGCGCCAGTTGCGCAGAGTGATCGCGTAGTGCGCCGTGATATCTTCGAGGTGAAAGAGGCGGAGATCACTGGCCCGGGCAATTGACTCGCACATCGCGGTCACCGATGGAATACAGCTGCCGGGAAAAATGTAGCGCTTGATGAAATCGACGGAGTCACGCGCCGCGCGATAGTGCCGGTCGGCGATCGTGATCGCCTGCAACAGCATCATGCCGTCGGGCTTGAGCAGTTCACCGCAACGGCGAAAGAAGGCATCGAAGTAGTGGTGGCCGACGGCTTCAATCATTTCAATTGACACGAGCTTGTCGAAGCGCCCTTCCAGCGCGCGATAGTCGCGCAGCACGACCGTGATCAGATCCTGCAGGCCAGCCTCCGCGATGCGGCGCTGAGCCAGCTCGAACTGCTGCCGCGATATCGTGGCGGTCGTCACGCGGCATCCGAAACGCGCGGCCGCGTGTATCGCGAAGCCGCCCCATCCGGTGCCGATCTCAAGCACATGATCGCTCGGCGACAGTTCCAGCTTGCGGCAGATCCGCTCGAGCTTGGCGCGCGAGGCCTCAGCCAGGCTCATGTCCGGGCGCTCGAACACGGCGCACGAATACATCATCGTCTCGTCGAGAAAGAGCGCGAAGAACTCGTTGCCGAGATCATAATGCGCCGCTATATTGCGGCGGCTGCCGGCCATGGTGTTTCGATCGAAGAAGTGAACAAGCCGGCGCAGCGGAGCGGCCAGCCGCGCCAGTCCACGTTCCATCCCTTCGAGCGCGTCGCGGTTGCGAACCATCACGCGTACGAGCGCGGTGAGATCGTCGCACAGCCACAGCCCATCCATGTAGGCCTCGGCGGCGCCCAGGCTTCCGCCCAGCGCGATGCGGGTGTAAAAGCGCGGGTCCTCGACGCGGATCGTCGCTTGGAGCGAATCGTCGCTCGCCACGTCACCGAACCGATGGCGCTCGCAGCCCTCGACCACGGTCAGGGCACCGTCGCGAAGTCCGCCCAGCCGCTTGAACAACAGGCCGCGCGCCAGCCTTTGCCTGAGCGTGGCGCCCGCGGTCCTCTCTCCCGCTTCCGCGACGCTTACAACCTCGTTCATCGACCTAAGATCCAACCTCGCCGGCGGAGCGGGCCGCCTGAAGATCTGCGCTCCTCGTCCGCCTGTCGCTCGCAGCCGCGAATGGCGAAAGATGGGCAGTTTGCGGCGGAAGCCGGTCGGTCGCGAGTACGTGCGCCGGCACGCCACGCATCTCGCGGATCACCCCGATGCGCTGAAGGGCCAGAAGCACGTAGTAAGTGGGATCGAACTCCCACCAGTAGAAGCCCTGCCGCGCGGCAGCAGGATAGTGATGATGGTTGTTGTGCCAACCCTCGCCCAAGGTGATGAGCGAGAGCATCAGGCTGTTGCGGCTGTCGTCGCCGGTGACAAAGCGGCGCCGCCCGAATTGGTGCGCCAGCGAGTTGATTGTGAATGTCCCGTGCATCAACACGGTGGTGGACACGAAAAAGCCCCAGATCAGCAGCTGCATCCCGCTGGTACCGAGTCCGGGCGCATGACTACGAAGATAGTCACCGGAGAAGTACAGGCCGACGCCCAGCAAGACCGGCATCGCGATATCGAAGCGATCGATCAGCCGCAGCTCGGGAAACCGGGCGAGATCCGCGACCGCTTTGAGGTGCACTTTGAAATTCGGACGGGATGTTATCCAGCCCATGTGGCTCCACAGAAAGCCGTGCCAGCCCGGCGAATGGACATCCTCGGGCCGGTCTGCACGGCGGTGATGCATCCGGTGATGCGACGCCCACCACAGCGGGCCGCGCTGCGCGGATGACGCGCCGAGCAACGCGAAGACGAACTGCCAGAAGCGATTGGCGCGGAAGGTGCGATGCGAAAAGTAGCGATGGTAGAAACCGGTGATGGCGAACATCCGAATCATGTAGAGAGCGACCGCGACAGCGATCGCAACCGCACTGTAACCGACCCAGAAAATGCCAAGGCACATCAGGTGCACGGCTACGAACGGGATGCATCGCACCCAGTCCACGCGTTGCGGTTCGTCTTCGGAGATCTCTTCGGCGCCAGCCCAGCTGTCGAACCATCGCAGGACGGTAAGCCCGAGGCGGCGCGCGATGCGATCGTCAGTGAAAGACCGTGATGCCTCGCCCATCCGCGCGCCCGCTCCGCCTCTTGCTCGCCAGTCTTTACTTACGAGCGGTGGGAACCGACAGATCTTGGGATGGCTTGGCCGTCATGAACTCGGACGAGGTAGTGTGCAGCGATGGCCGCGACGGAGGCAGGTGGTGCAGATAACTGGATTCGGGATTGCGCCGCCACGTTCACAACTCTACCCTTCTGCGCAGGCGCCGGAAATGGCTCGCTGGTCTTTTCTACAAGGCCAATGGCACTCGGGCATCGGCGGCATCCGCGCTTCAATACAATGGACCTCGGGGCAAGCAAGGGTTGCGCATAGGAATTTACACCGACGGACTCGAAGAACGCGTCATCGACGGCGAGGTTAGCATCGCGAACGGCGGCGTGGGTGTGTACATCTACAACCTAATCAAGCACATCCAGCTGGTCGATTCGGTCAATGAGTACGTTTTGATGGGACGCGGCCGGTGCGCGCTGGACATATATCGGAGCGGGAATGGGCGCATTCGGACGATCAGCTTTCCGTCGATTCGCGTGATCAGCTTTGTGTCGCGGACGTTTGACCTGGAAGTTCGACACACGGCCAATGCGCAGGGGCTGGACCTGGTCCACTATCCCAACCAGTTCGGTGGCGCATTCCTGCCGCGCATTGTGCCGCGTGTCGTCACCCTGCATGACCTCACCCCGCTGCTGTTCCCGCGCTTTCACCGGGCGCGCACCGTTATTGGCTACCGTTTGCTGATCGGGCGGGCACTTGCCCGTGCCGACCACGTAATTGTCGATTCGAATGCGACGCTCGCCGACGTGATCCGTCATGGCTTCGCAGGAGAAGGCCGCGTGACCGCGATCCCGCTCGGCGCCGACACTCGCTTCCGTCCCGGTATCAGGACCGACGAATTTGCCCGCCGCTATGATCTTCCGCCTCGCTTCATCCTGAGCGTCGGCGTGCTCGAACCGCGCAAGAATCACGCCTTGCTGTTCGAGGCGATCAGGCGGATGCACGAACAGGGCGAGCGCATCGGACTGGTCGTGGTTGGCCGCGATGGCTGGCGCTGGAAAGACCCACTGGAGAATCCTGCGTTCGCCCACCTGCGGCCGTGGGTGCGCATCTGCCGCAACGCGTCGGACGCGGATCTTCCGGAGTTCTACAATCGCGCCGAAGCATTGGCCTATCCATCGTTCTACGAGGGCTTCGGTCTGCCGATCGTCGAGGCGATGGCATGCGGAACGCCGACGGTGGTCTCGCGGGTTTCGTCGCTACCGGAAGTCGGAGGCAATGCGTCGCTGCTGGCGGACCCGCATGACGCGGGTGACTTCGCTGCGAAGTTGATGCAGTTGATCCGCGATGCGAAACTGCGCGACCGGCTCGTAGCGGCCGGACTCGACCAGGCGCGCGAACTCTCATGGCGGCGCACGGCAGAGAGGACCATCGCGATCTACGAGAAGGTCATCAGCGAGTCGCGGGCGCACTCCACGCCGAACCGAGCCGGTTAGCCCGATGACCGAACAGTCCACGGCGGCGGGGCAGTCTGCGCTCAAGACGGAGGATGTCGCCGCTATCGAGCTCAAGCTCGAGCATCTGATGGCACGGCTCAACTCGCGGCCACGGCTCGTGCTCGCAGCGCTGGCGGGGCTGTTTGCGATTCAGATTAGCCCGTGGTGGTACTCGACGCCGGACGCGTCCGCCTATCTGTCGATCGCACGCTCGATCGCTTCGGGTGGTCCACTGGCCAACCTGAGCAGTCCGCATCTCGCCTATCCGATCGGCTACCCGCTAATAGTGAGTCCGGCGTTCCTGGTTTCGGCGCGGCCATTCGTCCTCATCTCGATCATTCACTGGCTGCTGGCGCTTGCTCTGATGCTCGGCATCTATCGCTGGAGCTCCCGCCAGGCGCCGCGCGCGGCGCTGCTGATCACGGCGCTGGTGATGAGCAACGTGAGCCTATGGAACTATTACCACCGCACGCTGAGCGAGCTGGCTTTCATGGCCGTCGCCATCTGGACAGTCCAGGCCTTCAACGAGGCGCTCGAAGCACGCGAGGGCCGCGGCTCGGTCGCATGGCTGGCGGTGGCAAGCGTCCTGCTCGTGCTGCTGAGCCAGATTCGCGAGGTGGGCGTGTTGTTCGGCGGCGGCTTCGGCATCGCGATTTTGATCCGGGCGCTGGCGGGACGCATCGGATGGGGCTCGCTGATGTGGCGCGGCACGATCGCCATCCTGCCTGCGGCTCTGTCGGTGTTGGTCTTCATGCGTTACGACCAAGGCGCTGCCGAAAAGGCTGCTGCCGCGCATGCGCCGGTCGCGCTGGGCACGCACGTCGCAGGCTTCGTCGATCCCTCGATGACGCTGGCGGCGCGGCTCGATGAAGGGAGCCGCTTACGGCTGAGCGAAATCGGCCGGTTGATCGTGCCCGGGATGTTCAAGACCTACGGGCGGCGCGGCCAGTGGCTCAATGCCAACATGTTGGTCTTCGTTCCGGTCGTAGCAATCGTCGCGGTGGGATGGTGGCGGCTGCTATGGGCGCGGCGCGAGGTGTATGCTGCGACGCTTCCGCTCTACTTCGTGCTCTACGTGCTATGGGCCTTCGACGCCGACACGCGCTACCTGTTGCCGATGATACCGGTGCTGTTTGCCTCGCTGTGGTATGCCATCGAACCATTTTGGCATTGGCGGCTGATGCTGATGGCAGCGATGCTGGCGGTCCATCTAGGGGTATCGATCGGCTACTGGCTGAGCAAGGAAGTTCCACGGGCCCGCGAATGCAATCGCCACTGGCCTGCCGTCGAGCGATTGGCGGCGGCGGTACGCCGCGACAGTACCAACGTTGTGGCGATCGGAATTCCGGAATGTGTGCGGTTAATGATGGTCTTCTCGCTCGATCGCGCGATAGTCGCAGCCCCGGTTGCGGCAAACAATGCCGACTGGGCGATTGTGCCAAGTGACGCCACCGAGCCCGCGAGCTTTACGAGTGTGGCGACTGCCGGCGATTACCGGCTCATCAGGCGGCGCTGAACCATCGCCCGGTAGACGCCCTCGATCTGCTCGATTGATGCATCGATCGAGAGGCGTTGGGCGTTGGCCGCGAACCAGTTCCCGGTGCTGCGCACCATCGCTGCACCTGCGCGATGAACGCGCACGATCGCTTCAGCCAGCGCGTCCGGCTCTGCGCTGCGCGCGATGAACCCATTGATTCCCTCGTCGATCAACTCGGTCGCCGCGCTGGCGGGTTCGCGCGCGACAATCGATGGGGTGCCGCGTGCGGCCGCTTCAACGATGACGAGTCCATAGCCCTCGCGGGCCGACGGCAGCAGGATGCACATCGCCTCGCGCATCGCTCGGTCAACCTCGTCCCAGGGCCTGAAACCCGGACACTCGATCACGCCAGTCAGGCCCAGGCGCGCCACTTCCGCGAGCACCGTGGCGCGCTCGGGGCCGTCACCGAAGATCACGCCGCACAGTCCGGGGATGGTGCGGCGGGCGGCGGCGATCGCCGCGGGAATCGCGGTCACGCCCTTTTCGCGAATGTGACGACCGGCGAAGATCACGACTGGCTTGCGCTCGACGGGCGAATCGAGCGGCTCGGCCGGGCCGTCGTACATTCCGCGCAACACGATCGGATCCGCCCGACATCCCGCGGCGACGAGCTGCCGCGCGTAGAGTTTGGAGAAGACGAACGCGTGGCGGCTCAGCCGGATGCATGCGCGCTGGATCGCTTCGCCGATTGCGCCGCGCACGCCGCCCAGATAGGAGCGCCAGTACTCGCGCGGCCAGACTTCAAACCAATCGGTGACCACCGGCGGCCCGCCGAGAGAGCGCGCTCCGCACGCCGCGACCATCGAGAAGTAAGGAAAGCCGCATGTGTGGACGACGTCATAGTGGTGACGATTGCGGATGAGATGAACCAGCACAGCAAGCCCAAATAGGAGCGGCGGGACGATCGCGCGCCGGCCCGAGGCCGTGTAAAGCGAACCGCCGCCGCTGACCGCGATGACTGCGACTCCGCGCGGCGGATCGGACGGCGCCACGCCGGTCCATTGGCGCCGCGTCAGGTATGTCACCTGATGGCGGCTCGCGAGCCGCTCGGCCAGACCGCGATACCATCGTTCCGCGCCGCCGACGGTGTAAGGAAAGAGGCAGTCGTAGACGATCGCGACACGCATCGGCGCGGGCCAGTCGGTGCCACCTAGGGCGCGCGCTCGGCGGGCTCGTGAGGCTGCGCGATGTCGAGCATGCCCAGAAAGAAGGAAGAGAAGCTGGTCTGTGCGCCGACTATGATCAGGGTCGAGGCCTGGATCGCGGGCCGAACCGCGTCAAGGCTGCCCATTCCGGAGCCAAGCCAGCGTGCGAGGATGCCCAAGTCCATGATGACGCCCGCGGCGAACAGCAATGCACCCACGATCAGGCCCCGCTCCAATGTAAAGTAACGGTTGAGGATCGAAAGCGCGCGATCGCGCGCGTAAAGCCGTGCCGCATGCGAATAGGCCTTGGCGAACAGCCCGGTAGTCACCAGCTGGTAGCCGAGAATGGTCAGCACGCTGCCCAGCACCATGTAATGGATGTCGAAATTCAGGGTGCCCACGCGCAGCGGGCCGCGGCCCAGCGCGATGAGCGGCACCAGGCCCAGAACCATGCAAACCGCGCCGGGCATCAGAAACAAATGCGTGGGCGAGAACAACAGCATGAAGCGCAGATGGCGCCATCCGTCGCGAAATGATCTGAGATGCGGCGGGCGATCGCGGCCGTCGGGATGCAGCGTGATTGGCACCTCGGCGATGCGCATTCCGGCCAGCGTCGCCTTCACCACCATCTCGGAGGCGAATTCCATCCCGGTCGCCTGCAAGCGCATTCGCACGAACGCATCCTTGGTAAACGCGCGCATTCCGCAATGCGCGTCCGACACCCCGCCGCGGAAGAACAGGTTGAGTATTCCCGACAACATCGGGTTGCCGATCCAATGATGATGCCACGGCATCGCACCCGGCTTGATCTCACCGCGCCGCCGCGAGCCCATCACGAGGTCGGCGCCCGCGCGCAATGCGGCGATGAAGGGATCGAGGGCGGAGAGATCGTAGGAATCGTCAGCGTCGGCCATGATGATGAAACGCCCACGCGCCTCGCGCGCGCCGCGCATCAGAGCCGCTCCGTAACCGCGGCGCGGCTCGGCAACAGTGCGCGCGCCGGCCGCTTCGGCGATTGCACTCGAGCCGTCGCTCGAGCCGTTATCGACCACCAGCACCTCGCCGCTCACACCAAGGCGGCGCAAAGCGGCGATCGCCTTCGCAACGCAGGCGCCGACAGTGCGGGCTTCGTCGAGGCAGGGAAGGACGACCGATACCTCGCAGCTATCGGCGGCAGCGACGCCGCGCGGGCCGCTACTCGGCTCGCCTGACGCGCGAATCCTTGCGGCTGAATCGCCGGCGGCTGTCATGCGATAGTCAGGATATGGAACCCGGGCCGGGACTTTCAACGGCCTCATTCGCCTCGGCATGGGTGAGCGTGCCGTTCATCGCGCCGGACCTGATCGGACTCCCTGCTTCATCAGGCGACACGCTGCGCGCCGCGCGCCACCCGTATCGAGCCATGCCAAGAAAAAGCCCCGCCAGCGAGTACAGGTAGTACAACTGCTGCAGAAGGAATCCGCCAAGCATCAGGCGGATGCCGCCGCGGTCGAAGAAGAGCCGATAGAGCGACCGATTGATCCAGGCCGCCACGCCGATGACGGCCACCAGCGCGAAGCCGGCGCGGGTGGAGAGCGCAGCCATCAGGAGAAGCGCGGCCATCGCCACCGCCAACCCCGCCGCCACTCTCTGATCGGTACTAAAGTTGAGGTTGCGCGGCAGGTGGCGATAGCGGAGCAAGAGCTGCGCCCATGGCATCGCCCGGAGCCTCACGTCGGTCGACAGGAGCAGGGGCAGAGTCCAGTGCTTCAGATGCTTGACGCGCAGCGCGGAGTCGAGCCGGACGTGAATGCCGCGCGACGCGAGCCGATAGCCGAACTCGACGTCGCTGATGCTGCTTATCTGTTCGTCGAAGCCACCGGCCGATTCGAAGAGTTCTCGTGTGACCGCGCCGCATGCGGTCCAGAAAGTAGTGACTTCGGGGCCCGAGCGCTGATGGAAGTGATGGTGCGCGAGGTTCTTGAACATGCTTACGACGGTGCGAACCGCGGGCTGGTCATCGTAGGAACCCACCAGCGCAGGCACGCCCGATTCGAGCGCGCGGCGGACGCGGTCCAACACGTCCGGACCGATTTCGACGTCGGCGTCAGTGAAGAACAAGAAGGGCGCTGAAGCGGACGCCGCGCCGCGATTGCGGCCCGCAGTTCCGCCATTGGGCGCGTCCAGCCTGATGACGGTGACCGGATAGTTGGCGGCGATTGCACAGGTGGCGTCGCTCGATCCCTCGTCGACCACCATGATCTCGACGTCGTCGTCAGCCTGTGCAATGACGGCGTCCAGGCAGCGGGCGATGGTCGAGGCGGCGTTGCGCGCAGGTATGATCACGGCGAGAACAGCGCACCGTCGGGGCGCGCCGGCGCCAATGTTTGAATGAGGTTGCTGGTTCATCGGCTTCCGGATGCGCCGGACTACGCCTTCAGCGGTATCGGCATCGGCACCGCGCGCGCTACCGGATCCTCGCCGACGGCATCTTCGAGATACTCGGCATCAGAGTTGACGCGCCACGGGTCGTAGCGTGCGCCCATGATGTTCCACGCGGCCATCAGACCCGTCAGCATTGCGTGATCCTGATTGTTGTATTTGTGCATCCCGTTGCGGCCGGCGAGTTGGAGATTGGGCAGCGCGGCTGCGATGAAGCTGCGAACATCGCGGACCACGTCGGAATAGCCGTGGTCGTAAACGGGATAAGCGGCGCGCCTGCGAATCACCGTGGCATCAGTCACACGGGCGCGATCGGCCAAGCCCAGCCAAGCGAGCTCCGACGCCGCGAAATCCGCCAGCCAGGCGTCAGACGCACTCCAAAGCTCGTCGTCTGCCGAGCAGAAGTACTCCAGTCCGAGACCGGTGAAGCGGGCGTCGGGCACCATCTCGGGACTCCAGTTCTTGAAGTTCTGGATGCGTCCGACTCGCACGCCGGGCTCGTGGATGTAGATCCACTGATCGGGGAACACGCTGGGCTGGTCGAGAATCAATGCGACTGTCATGAAGTCGCGATAGCGGAGCCGCCCGATCGCTTGCGAGAGCGCGGGCGGCGCCGGTGGATCCAATGCGGCAATCAATTCTTTGATGGGCATCGTCGAAATGAAACGGTCGCCGACATGTACCCGCACGCCGCCAGCGCCTTCGGTCACTACTTCATAGACGCCGCGGCGATCCCATCTCACGGCGACGACTCGCTCGCCCAGATTGATGGTGGCGCCGTGCCCCCGGCAAATCGCGGCGACCGACTCCCACATCTCGCCGGGCCCCTGGCTCGGGTAGCGGAACGAATCGATCAGCGTCTTCGCCAGAGGCCGGCTGCTATGCGGCCCAAACGACGACCTGAGCAGGGCCGCCATCGAGAGACCCCGTATGCGTTGGGCGGCCCAGTCGGCACTGATCTCCGCGCATGGGATTCCCCAGACCTTTTCTGTGTAGGTTTTGAAAAATATCTCGTAAAGGCGGCGGCCGAATGCGCGCGTGACCCAGTCTTCGAAGCTGCGGACTTCGCCGCGACGGGCTTTGGCGAACGCGTAGCTGAATGCGCATGCGATTGCTTCGCCAGGTCCGAGTTTGACCAACGCATCGGTGAGTTCGAGCGGATACTTGAAGAGCTTTCCGCGATAGTAGACACGTGACAGGCGCTTGCGGCGCAGCATCCGCGCCCCAAGCCACTGTGTCCACAGATTTTCGATGGCCGGATTGCGCGAGAAGAAACGATGCCCGCCGATATCGAAGCGGAAGCCCCGGTACTCGATCGTGCTGGAGAGCCCGCCGACCCGAGCCGGATCCGCCTCGAGTACGCGCACCGGCCGCCGCGCGCGAGCGAGTTCATGCGCGGCACTGAGTCCGGCCGGACCGGCGCCGATGATCACGGTCTTACCCGGCTCGGGAACAACTCGCGCCGCCGAGGCGAAGTGGGGCATTAAGGCATCGGACTTTTCCATGGGCGCGCGTTAGCTTGTAGCCATCATCGTCGAAGAATGAAAGTGAATGTGCGAGTGGCAGGCCGCATTGCACGGACGACGGATATGTCCGTCGAATTGTGAAAGCGATTCAGCTTGCGTGCGAACCGGTTGTGGGCTTATTTGGCCCACGATGGGCCAATGAGCCCGGCGTTGGGTTCTGCCGCAGATCGTAGTAGGAGGCAGGCGACCATGGCTTCGAGAACTGCGAAGAAATCAAAGAGTACAAAATCGAAAGGGGCGGGTCACAAACCGCAGCGGAAGGCTGCGTCATCCACCAAGAGCCCACGGAAGGCGAAGGCGCGCACGGTGCAGCGCGAAGCTCGGCCGGCGCAGAATCACGAGCGCGATCGGCGGGAGATACTCAACGTCTCGCGTACCTGGTGGGATGCCAATCGCAAGTTCAGCATCCCGATGATGGTCGACGCATTCGTGGGTGGCGATAAATTCCACGGATTCAATCTCAACGGCCACACTTACTATGGCATCGGCGAATGGGTTCAGCTCTGGAAGTACCTCGCCAGGGTGATGGCGCCATCGTCGGAGGCATCAGCGCTGAACGAGCCGCGTGACCTGCGCGTGATCATTCGCGGCGACATGGCCTTTTTGACGGCGGAAACCGTGTTTAAGGTCAAGGTCCTGCCCGATTCGCCTGACGAATCGCCGATGCTGCTGCCTGGCCAAGAGATGGAGATGCCGATTCGCATGACGGAAGTCTTTGTGCGCGAGGACCATCAGGGCAAACCGGAGTGGAAGATGTGGCATTTCCATTGTTCGCCCAAGGCGCCGCCAAGCGAGCGACGGATGGGTTTCTAGGCACGCGATGGCGAAGGTTCGCGAGTTCGGCGTCGGCATCGAGAGCCTCGACGCGCCGGGTTTCGTGGCGCGAGCGCGGTTGGCCGAAGAGCTCGGCTTCAAGACTTTCTGGGTGCCTGAGGATCTCTATCGCGGAGCGTTCACGCTTGCGTCCGCGATCGCGATGGGCACGAAGTCGATGCGCATTGGGCTAGGCATCCTCAATCCTTACGTGCGCCATCCTGCAACGATCGCTATGGAACTCGGCGCGCTTGAAGAGATCTCCGGCGGGCGCTCGATCCTTGGGATCGGCGCGGGACTGAAGTCGTGGATCGAGGGCCAGCTGCATATCCCGTATCGCAAGCCGACGGTCGCGATGCGCGAGGCGATCGGGATTGTTCGCGCACTGATTGCAGGCGGTGACGTGAATTACAGCGGGCAAGTATTCCAGGTTTCGAATCTGAACCTGCGCTTCCGGCCGCCGCGCAACGCAGTGCCAGCTTACCTGGGCGTGATGGGTCCGAAGAACCTCGAGATGGCGGGCGAGATCGGCGATGGCATCCTGCTGAGCGCGATGAGCTCACCCGCATACGTACGCTATGCGCTCGATCATGTGCGGCGCGGGGCCGCGCGGGTTGGTAGAAGCCTGGAAGGGTTCGATGTCGCCGCGCTCTTGTTCATCTCGATCGCGGATGACGAGCGCGCGGCGCGCGCCGCGGTCAAGCCGTTCATGGCGATGCTGCTGTCATTCATGGCCGGCCAGCCCGACCATCCGATCATTTCAACCGCAGGCGTGAGCGTGGCGCAGGTGCTTCAGATCGCCGAAGCGGCCGCCAAGGGACAGGATGCAACGGCCCTGATCAGCGGGGAGATGGTCGACGCTTTCGCGATCGCAGGGAGTCCCGAGCGATGCCGCGAAGGGCTCGCGCGGATTATCGAGGCGGGTGTGACGTCGCCGGTCGCTTTCGAAATAGCGGGGGTGGATCCGGAGGTGACGATCCGCGCCGTGCACACGCATCTGATGCCGCACTTTCTGTAGGCGCCAGCCGAGCCAAGACCGCGGCGGCATATCGCCCCTGCGCCATCCGCCAAGCGATTCGATCGGGGTTGACTTGCAAGAAATTGAGAATTAGTCTCAATTTCAGCCGGGCAGCCCATGATCATCTGTCATTGCGCAGGAATAAGCGACGCCACGATTCGCAAGAGCGTCGGGCAGGGCGCGACATCGCTACGCGCGGTCGCACGCCGATGCGGCGCCGGACGCAACTGCGGCTCCTGCCGCGACGAAATCCTCGCATTGCTCGCCGACGCCTGCCGCCCCGAGGCTCGCCCGTCGAATTGCGCCGCTCAGGAAGCGGCAGGCGAACCGGCGTAAGTCGATCAGTCGGGCGTCAGATCCGCCAGTACTTCAGCCGGATGCGAGCGCGCATTGACCTGTCCATAGGCCTGCGCGATCTTCCCCTGCGCGTCGATCAGGTAACTGATGCGTTGAGGGTAGCCGGCCTTGGGGTTGTCACATGCCCCGTAGGCGATCGCAATCGCCCGATCGGTATCGCATAGCAGCGCGAACGGGAAGTTCTGCTTGCTCGCAAAAGCCGCGTTGTCGGCGACCGTATCGAAACTGCATCCCAGCACCACGATATTGCGCGAGGTGAACTCGCCGTATTGATCGCGGAACCCGCGACCTTCGGCGGTTCAGCCAGGGGTATCAGCCTTCGGGTAGAACCAGAGCAGGACTTTCTTGCCGCGCAGGCCCGAGAGCTTGAGCGTCTGGCCGGTGTGGGTTTGCGCCGTGAAGTCCGGCGCTGAGTCGCCAACATTTAGCATTCTTGAACCTCCGGCGAATCATGCGATTGGCGTCCATGATCTGCGCACGCGGCGCGCACTGTCAACCTGCGGTGTCCACGTGAGCAGTGATCGCGCGCCGGACCCCGGCAAGCGGCGCCCGATCATCGAAGATCACTTCGCGGCCGCGCTGCTCGACGCCGAGTTCGCGCCACAACGCGGGCAGATCGATCGATATCGGCGCATCCTTCATCTGATCGTACAGCTCGAGCAATACGGGCACGCCGGTCGCGTCGTCGCCGACCTTGAACGCGCGGCGGATGCGCCATTCGGTCTCCATGTTCCCACCTGCCGCGACAATCGCGCGCAACGCATCTTCGAGACCGTGCTGATTGCGGGTGCGCTGGCGAATCCGCACATCGGCAAGCAGGCAAAAGAGCGCACCGCCCCAGTAGGTGCGTCCCCACGTCGGCGTTCGATCCAACCCGCGATCGCCGGGCTGCGGCAATCCCTTCGGCATCCCGTCCACCATGTCGCCCCACACCTGCCGCACGTCGAGCTGGCCCAGCCGCGCCCGCGCGATCGGTTCGACGTACGTGGCGATGCCTTCCTCTATCCAGTGCTGGTTCTCGGGCATTCGCGGAAAGGCCAGATGAACCAGCTCGTGCGTCATGATCCAGTCGCGATCCAGTTCATCAGCGGTTGTGGACTGGCCAAGCAGGATTCGCGTGCGCGCGACGCCGTAACCCCAAGTAGTTCCGGAGAGCACGCCGTGCCGGTCCCCGACCGGGACGATCAGGATCCGCTCATGCGTGATCGGGAAGTGGCCATAGTAGGCCGCGACAGCATTGGCAGCTGCGCTAATCCATTTCATGACGCGGGGGCGCGGCAGATCGATCGGGCCGGATGCGACCGTCACCTCGATTTTCGCGCCACCGATCTGAAGGTCGCTGGCGGCCTGATCGGCCGAATTCACGCGCGAGACCGTGGCGAAATCGAGAGCGACCAGCACCACAACCATCAGGCTGGATATCTTGAGCGACGTGGTCATAGGCCTTTGGATCACAACGCTTCCTCATTGATATACGTTCCACACAGACAAGGCTTGCGAGATTGTCCGCGGATTAGGCGAACGAACGGCTGCTAGTGGAACGCAGGGAGTACGATTTCATCGTTGTTGGCGCGGGGTCGGCCGGAGCCGCGCTCGCCGCGCGCCTCTCCGAGGATGCATCGCGATCGGTGTTGCTGCTCGAAGCGGGGCCCGACTGGCGCTCGAGCGAAGCGCCCGAAGAGATGCGGGTGCCCAACCCGGGCGCGATCATCCTGGGTGCCGAACATCTGCTCAAATATCAATGGCCGACGTTGACGGCGCGGCGCACGCGGATCCAGCGGCCGGTTATTTACTGGCGCGGGCGCGGGATGGGCGGCAGCTCATCGATCAACGGGCAGATTGCGATTCGCGGCCTGCTCGACGACTTCGACTTGTGGGCGCGAATGGGATGCGAGGGATGGTCGGGCAGTGAGGTGCTGCCGGACTTCATCCGGCTCGAAGACGACCTCGACTTTGGCGACCAGGCGTATCACGGACGCGGTGGACCGATTCCGGTGTGGCGCGCGCCGCAAGAGAACTGGGGCCCGATCGACCGCGCGTTGCGCGACGCCGCACTCGGGCTGGGCTACAGATGGTGCGACGATCACAACGCGCCCGAAGGCACGGGCGTGTCGCCCTACGCGATCAACAGCCGCAATGCCGAGCGCGTCACCACCAATGATGGTTACCTCGAGCCGGCGCGCGGGCGCTCCAACCTGACGATCGTTGGCGATGCGCTCGTCGATCGCGTCGAGTTCGAAGAACGCCGCGCGGTCGCGGTGCGCGCTCGAATCGGCAAAGAGTGGCATCGGATCGAAGCCGGTGAGATCGCGCTATGCGCGGGTGCGATCCATTCGCCAGCTATGCTGATGCGCTCGGGAATCGGACCCGCTGATGAGTTGCGCTCGCTCGGGGTCGAGGTGACCGCGGACCTGCCGGTGGGCCACAACCTACTCGACCATCCGATGCTGTGCCTGATGATCAGCATCAAGCCGAGCGCACGCGTCTCGACCATCCGGCACCGGCATACCAACTGCTGCGTGCGTTTTAGTTCTGGGCTGGCCGACGCAGGCGACAACGACATGATCTTCATCGCGATGAACCTGCTGGGCTACGACGATAACGCACCACTGCATGGATTCATCTGGGCGTCGGTCTATCAATCATTCTCGCGCGGGCGGTTGCGGATCACTTCGCGCGATCCCGATGCGCAACCAGACGTGTTCTTCAACATGCTCTCCGACACGCGCGACATGGAGCGGATGCGGGACGCGATGCGCCGCCTGCTCGAAATCGGCGGCCATCCCGCGGTCACCTCGATCGCGGAGCGCGTGCAGCCCGGCCACATCTTCGATTTGACCGGTAGACGCGCCAGCGAGGTCCCCGATGGATTGCCATCCGACGAGTGGATGATGGCGAATTGTTTCGATGTACAGCACGCGGCGGGCACCTGCCGGATGGGCACGGCGTCAGATCCGCGCTCGGTGGTCGATTCCGATTGCCGCGTACTTGGAGTCGAGGGCCTGCGCGTGATCGATTGCTCGATCATGCCGGAGATCACGCGCGCGAACACGCATCTGAGCACCGTGATGATCGCGGAGCATATGGCCGCGCGCATCCGCTCCGGCGGCTGACCATCAGTGGCGCTCGCCTACGATACGCCAACCGGCGCACCAGCCCTGACGCTACTCAACGGGATCCTCGCATCGTGCTGCCTTACACATCACACATCACATTCAAGGTGAATATCTTCAGGTTCAAGCTCGATTAGCTCTGGGTCAGGCTCTCCAGCAACTGCACAACCTAACCGCAGGTAGAAGCTAACAGTGTTCTCGGAAGGCGTTGCCGATATGTACAGCCGCTTGGCTCCCCTCTCGCGTGCGGTAGCCTTGGCTAGTTCAAATAGCTGCGTGCCCAAGCCTCTATTTCGGTATGAGCTGCTCACGTGAAGGAACTTGAGTTGGAGTTGATCTTTGTGTTTGCCGATACACTTGCTTTCCAGGACGACTATTCCAATGAGTTCTGCGTGGTCGAATGCACCATAGAACCATCCCCCCCGGTCGAAGCAGTCAAGCAGGATCGGCGTGTATTTCTCTGCTTCGCCAAGTGGCCAGCCGGGGATATCGTAATGTTGTGGTCTGAGCACCAAAGTTCCGTTCTCAAAGTGATAGATGTTGTCTATCACTTCACTTCGGTCGATATTCCAGACTTGCTCGATTTCTTCCCGGAGCAGTTCCCTACCGGTCATCACAGATGACCTCCTGTGCACGCCCAACTACAATTGGGCTGCCAACAGAATCGGCAAGGGCCGCCAATCTCGGCGGCCTAACACGATCCGCTTTTCAGCAGTTCGATTACCGCCTGATTCTACAAGCCCCCTACTCTGAGCGCTTCAGGCGTGGGTCAACATTCAACCGGCGTTGACAACGCAGCGTACTCGCGCCAACCACATCGCTAAACTAGGTAGCGGGTCCGGCCGGGGAAAGGGCGTACAGGCCTGGACTTAGGTGATCGCGGAACACATGGCCGCGCGCATCCGGGCCGGCGGGTGACCGACGCGAGGAGATATCACAATGAATGAACATGCGATTCGGCCGGGACGGCTCACCTGCAAGAGTGAGTCAGCCTTCAACCGGGACTGACAGCTGCATGACTGGCCGCACCTCGATGCTCCCGAGCTTCGCCAACGGGATCTTCGAGGCCAGCTCGATGGCCTCGTCCATATCCTTGGCGTCGATGAGGATGAAGCCGCCCAATTGCTCCCTGGTCTCGGCGAAGGGACCGTCGATGGCGGACAGTTTACCCTTCCGGACTCGGACCGTCTTGGCCGCGCTCACCGGCTGGAGGGCGTTGGAGACAATGTAGTGACCGCTTCTGCCCAACTCCTCGTCGTAGGCGATAGACTTGCGGTCGAGCGCAGCGTGCTCGGTTGCGGACAGCGCTTCCAATGTCTTTGGTTCGAAGTAGACCAAGCACAGATATTTCATGGCGTGCTCCTCGCTGGCTCGAACAGTTGTGGACACCAACTAGTCGTTCGGCGGAGGCCGGAATCGACAAACGCCTCGCCCGGACCAAAGGCAAGAGTGTGTCAGCGTTCAACCAGCGTTGACAGCTTGCGAGAAGAGGCGCGACCGTGGGGCGCAAGGGAGCCAACGCGCGGGGAGGCATGACCATGAATGAACATGCGATTCGGCCGGGGCGGCTCGAAATCGGCAGGTTCTCGCTCTACTACGAGCGCGTCGGGCGGGGCCCGCGGCTGGTCTTTCTGCACGGACTGGGCGGCAACCATCTCTCGTGGTGGCAGCAGGCGCCCTACTTCATGCGCTGGTTCGAATGCGTCACCGTCGATCAGCGCGGCTTCGGACTGTCACCGGACCCGGAAGATCTGTTCAACGGGGCTCATCCAACCGACCTAGCGCGGCTGCTCGACCATCTCGAAATCGATCGCGCGGTGCTGATCGGGCAATCGATGGGCGGATGGACGATCGTCGGCTATGCGCTGGAGCATCCAGAGCGTGTCGCGGGGATGGTGATGGCTGATACCCCGGGCGGCATTTTTCCGCCCGGCATGCCGCGACTCAACGCTCCGCCGCTCCCGTCAGGCGAACCGCCAATTGGTTCGATGCCGACCTACGCAGCGGACTATTTCGCGCGGCGGCCGGCGATGGCCTATCTCTATGATGATCTGCGCATCCTCGGCGCGCGCCCGCCGACTGATGCGATGACGCAGATTCGCGATCGGCGCTACGACCTCGCGCGGGTGCGCGAGCGGCTCACGATGCCCGTGTTGTGCATGGTTGGCGAAGATGACGTTCTGATCACGCCCGCGATGGTGCGGAGCGTGGCAGGGGCGCTGCCCAACGCGCGCATCGTGACGGTGCCCGATTGCGGCCACTCCATCTATTTCGAGCAGCCCGAGATCTTCAATCAGATCGTGCGCGACTTCGTGCGCGAGATCGGCTTCGGCGGCGGCTGATCCGCCTGGACCTTCATGCGAGGCTAGTTCGCAGTCTCAAGCGAAGGAGACTGAGGCTGAGCGGCGCGCTGGCCGGCCTCCTTCCAGCCGACGATTCCATCGACCATCACGGCGACGTCGGCGTAGCCCGCTTCGACCGCCCGCCGGGCGGCCGCATGCGAGGCCATTCAATGCAGGTTGTGACAGTAGAAGACCAGCTTCGAGTTCTTGTCGGCGGGCAGCTCCGTCGCGGCGTCGTAGCTTTCCGATGACGGAAGCAGGTGCGCACCCGGGATAATCCCTTCGCTTTCGCGGACGTCGGCCGGATCTGCGTCGAAGACGTAAACCTTCGCGCGATCGGCGGTCATCAACCCCGCGAGAACGCGAACGTGGATGAGATTGAAGCTGCGCCGCTCCTTACTCGCGAGCAGCTCCTGGAGACCGGCGGCATGGACGGGCACGACCGCGGCCGCGAGCGAAATCGCAAGCAGCGCAAGCGTCCCACGCCTAATGAGCTTCATGACCGCCATGTGTGTCGATGATACTACCTATGCAGCGTCTTCGAACCAAGACAAAAAAGGAGCCCGACGATGGCCAACCTTCTTTCCTTGCAGGCCAGGCGTGCGAAGGCAGTACCGCGCGGTTTATCGACGGCAACAACGATCTTCGCGGCGCGCGCGCAAAATGCCGAACTGTGGGATATGCAAGGCCGGCGGTACATCGACTTCGCCGGCGGAATCTCGGTGCTCAACACCGGCCATCGCCATCCGAAGGTGATGGCGGCGGTCGAGGCACAGCTCAAGGCATACACCCATACCTGTTTTCAGGTCGTCGCATATGAGCCATACGTGCGATTGGCCGAGCGCCTCAATGCGCTCGCGCCCGGCGACGCACCGAAGAAGACCATCTTCCTGACCACCGGCGCCGAAGCGATCGAGAATGCGGTCAAGATCGCGCGCGCGCATAGCGGGCGTCCGGCCGTGATTTCCTTCAGCGGCGCATTTCACGGGCGCACAATGATGGCCTTGGCGCTGACCGGCAAGGTCGCACCATACAAGACCGGCTTCGGGCCGTTCCCCGCCGAGGTGTTTCACGCGCCGTTCCCCGATGGCTATCGCGGCGTGACGCCGGCGCAGAGCCTCGCCGCGATCGAGATGCTGTTCAAGTCGTCGATTGATGCCGACGACGTCGCCGCGATCATCATCGAACCGGTCCAGGGCGAAGGTGGTTTCAACATCGCACCGTTCGAGTTCATGCGCGAATTGCGGGAACTGTGCGATCGCATCGGCGCACTGCTGATCGCCGACGAGATTCAGACCGGCTTCGCGCGCACCGGCAAGATGTTCGCGATCGAGCACAGCGGCGTCGTGCCCGATCTGATCGCGATTGCAAAGAGCCTGGCCGGCGGCTTTCCGCTGTCCGGAGTCATCGGCCGCGCTGACATCATGGACTCGGTTGCACCCGGTGGACTGGGCGGGACATACGCGGGCAATCCGGTCGCATGCGCAGCGGCGCTCGCGGTGCTCGATGTGATCGACGAGGAAAGGCTGCTCGAACGCGCGCAGAAACTCGGCGCGCAGGTCAAAGGCCATCTGAGCGCGATGGCAGGTCAGGCACGATTCGCATCCATTGGCGACGTGCGCGGGCTCGGCGCGATGGTGGCGATGGAACTGGTGAAGGATCGCGAAACGCGCGAGCCTGCCTCCGATTTGGCGAAGGCGGTCGTCAGCAAGGCCGCCGACAAGGGACTCATCATCATCACCTGTGGCATGTATGGCAACGTGATCCGCGTGATGGTGCCGCTGACTGCGTCGGCCGAAGTGGTCGACGAGGGGCTGTCCATTCTCGAAGCCGCGCTGGGCGAAGCGGCTATCGATTCCCGCTGAGCGCCTTACGGCTCAATCGACCGGCGGATGGCGGTCGCGCCAGGGACGAGCCTCTTCGAACGCAGCCGCGATCGAGATAATCGTGGCTTCGTCGGCAGGCCGCCCGACGATCTGCAGTCCGATCGGTAATCCCGCCTTCGTGAAACCATTGGGAATCGAGAACGCCGGCTGACCGGTCGCATTGAACGGAAACATGAACGAGGTCCACGTGTAGATGTCGGCGACGCGCCGCCCGGTGGCATCGATCACCCACGGATTGGTCTTCGAGGGCAAAGTGCCGAGCCGCACGGCGGGGCGTGTCAGTGTCGGCGTGAGCAGCGCGTCGTAGGGCGCAAGCTCGCGGATGATCTCGCGCGCGATGTTATGCATCCGGGTGAGAGCGCCGATGTAATCGGCGGCTGCAACTTGGCGGCCCGCCTTGTAAACACCGCGCGTGACCGGCTCGATTAGCTCGACATCCTGCACCGTCATCGAGCCGATTCCGGCGATGGCGACCGTTCCGACCGGTTCGAGCAATCGCGAGAGATCGAGCTTGATCGGCTCGACGCGATGGCCCATCGCACGGAACGCCGCGCATGCGGAGTCGAATGCGGCGCTCACTTCGGGATCGATGGGCGAGAGCACCGTCTCGCCGAGCGCGGCGAGGCGCAAGTTGCGCGGGCGAATCGCGACCGCCTCGCTGAAGGGGCGCTGCGGCAGCGGCAGTCCGTAGGGATCGCCAAGCGCCGGACCGGCCATCGCATCCAGCATCAGCGCAATATCGCGAATCGAGCGCGCGATTGGTCCCTTGGTGCCGCATCCACCCCAGCTTTCGCCTTGGGAGGGCGCGTAGGTGATTCTGCCGCGCGACGGCTTGAGGCCAGCGACACCGCAACACGCTGATGGGATGCGGATCGATCCGCCGCCGTCGCTGCCCTCGGCGATCGGGCCCATGCCGACTGCGACGGCGAGCGCGGCGCCGCCGCTGGAGCCGCCCGCGGCGTGCTCGCGATTCCATGGATTGCGGGCGGTCGGGCAAAGGCCGTCCTCAACCGTTGCGCGCGCGCCAAATTCGGAGGTGGTGGTCTTGCCGAGTAGGATTCCGCCCGCTTCGCGCAAGCGGATCGCGACCTCGGCGTCAGCCGGCGGCATGAAGTTGGCGTAATTGCGCGAGCCCAGCGTCGTGACGATGTCCTTGGTCCAGGTCAGATCCTTGAGCGAGTACGCCACGCCGAACAGCGGCAGGTGCGCCGCGTCGGCCGGCGACATTTTCTCCAGCCGATTGGCATCCGCGATCGCGCGCTCGCGCGTGACCGTCGTGAACGCGCCAAGCCCGGAATCTAGCTTCTCGATGCGCGCGATGAAGAACTCGGCGACCTCGCGCGGGCGAACTTCCTTCTTCAAGACGAGCTCGCGGAGCTGCCAAGCCTCGATGTAGGGGTCAAGCATCATATTCTCCGTGCGCGAAGAGTCGGGACCATCACCCTCGCCCTCTCCCTGAAAGGGAGAGGCCACAAGGGAAACGGGGCGAGGCCGAATCCATATTCGCCGCATCCATCAGGCGACCGGCGGCTTCAGATCGCGCCACGGCCGGGCTTCCTCGAAGGCGGCGGCGATCGAGATGATGCCGGCCTCGTCATTGGGCCGTCCCACGATCTGCAATCCGATCGGCAGGCCCGCCTTGCTGAAGCCGTTGGGCACCGAGAACGCGGGCTGCCCGGTCGAGTTGAAGGGGAAGGTGAATGGCAGCCAGGTGAACAGTTCGTCGGTGTAATTGCCGGGCCGCGACGGGAACGTGCCGAGCTGCATCGCGGGCCGCGTCAGGGTCGGCGTGAGCAGCGCGTTATACGGCATCAACGCCTGCACGATTTCACGCGAGAGGTTGTGCATTGCGGCGACATTGGTGATGTACTCCGCCGCGCTGACCTTGACCCCGCGTTCGTATAGCTGGCGCACAACGGGATCGACCCACTCGATGTTGGTCAGCGGCGTCGATGAGACGCCAGCGGCGATGATCAGCCCGGCCGTATCAACGAGACGGGCGGCAGGATCGATGGCGATTGGCTCGAGGCTGTGACCCATCTCGCGGAAGGCGCGGCAGGCCGATTCGAACGCCGCCAGTACCTCGGGATCAACCGCGCCGACAGTGCTGGAGGCGAGCGTCGCGAGGCGCAGCTTCTTGGGACGCACGTCGACAGCCGCGCTGAACGGCTTCGCCGGCGGCGGCGCCATGTAGGGATCGCCATCGATCGCCCCAGCCATCACGTCAAGCAGCAGCGCGACATCGCGCACCGAGCGCGCAATCGGTCCATTGGTGGCGAACCCGGCCCATGCCTCGCCCATCACCGGCGCGAAGGTGACGCGTCCGCGCGACGGTTTGAGCCCGACCACGCCGCAGCATGACGCCGGAATCCGGATCGAGCCGCCACCGTCGCTACCCTCCGCGATAGGTCCAAGCCCGGCGCATACGGCCGCGGCCGCTCCACCGCTGGATCCCCCGGCGGTATGCGCGGTGTTCCATGGATTGCGCGCCGGCGGGCAGAGTCCGCCCTCGGTCGTCGGGCGACCGCCGAATTCGGGAGTGGCGGTCTTGCCAAGCAGGATGCCACCCGCTTCGCGAATCTTGACCGCGATCGCGGCGTCGGCAGGCGGCCTGAAATCGGCGTAGTTGCGCGAGCCCATCGTGGTGCGAATGTCGGCAGTCCAGGTGAGATCCTTGAGCGAGTAGGCGACCCCGAACAGTGGCATCCTTCCCGCGTCAGCTGCAGAGAGCTTCTCCAGCCGCGCGGCGTCAGCCATCGCTCGATCGGCGGCGACCGTCATGTATGCGCCCAGCTTTGGGTTGAGCTGCTCGATGCGAGCGAGGAAGAACTCGGCGACCTCGCGCGGACGAATTTCCTTCTTCAGCACCAGTTGGCGCAGCCGCGACGCTTCGATGTAGGGATCGATCATGGTGATTGCCCTCTGAAGCCGCTCTTAGTACGACTGCCGGTCGGGCGCAAACCGGCGGCATGGGATGGGCCCACCCGTTGATGCTCGCTATCGCGATTTGGGTTCACGTCCTCGCTGCAGTGGTTTGGATCGGCGCATGCGCCGCGCTCGCGCTAGCGGCGGGCGCGCTCAGATCCGGGGCCGTGGAATCAGCCGACTTCGCCAGGCGCGCGCTGCCGCGGCTGGTCCGCCTCAATGCGGTGGCCGCGGCACTCGTGCTGGCCGGCGGTGGAGTGTCGCTGGCCGCGGTTGGTGGAGAGCGCGGTTATCGATTCCCCCCGCTGTTCATCGAAGTGCTCGCGATGAAGGCTTCGCTGTATTTCGGGATGCTCTGGACGCTGAGCGCAACGGCACGCACGCAAGCGAGCATAGGTGATCATCCCGCGGAAGCCGGTCAGCGATGGTTCGTGCGTATCGCCGCGCTGTCGGGCGCCGCGGTGGTACTCGGCGGCATCGCTTTGGCCTTAGGACTCTTGCTCGCTGGCACGCTTGAACGACTGCCAACGCCATAGCTGCTAGAATCCTCTTGCGGGGTGCAGCGGTCACGGCGGGCTGCGCTGGGCCATGATGAGCCGGACGGGTGTACGGCGTACGCTGGAGTTCGAGGCTGTGGCGCTGCTAGCGGTCGGCTCAGAGCGATGCGGAATCCCGAAGTGGTAGAATCACTACCCGCCAGATTGCCGATTGCAGAACCCACCAAAAATTACTGTCGGCCGCTTTACGATCGCGTTTCTGACCGACGGGCTATGGCGCAACGACGGCGGGTGCATGCTGGGAGTCGTGCCGCGCGAACTGTGGAAGCGCGAGCATCCGCCCGACGAACAAAACCGCATCCGGCTCAACCTGACCTGCCCACTGATCATCGATGGGAACAGTGCGATCCTCGTGGATTGCGGAATCGGCAACCGGCTCAGCTCGGTGGAGCGCAAGATCTTCGATCACGGCGAAGGATGGTTGCTCGACGGGCTGCGCGCAATCGGAATGGAAGCCGGCGACGTAACGCATCTGCTCCTGTCCCATCTGCATTTCGATCACTGTGGCGGTATCGTGCGGCGGCGCGAATCAGGCCGGCTCGAAGCGGCCTTTCCGCGCGCCCGTATCTTCATTCAGCAGGGTGAGCTGGAGGCGGCGCGATCGCACAACGAGCGATTGCGCGCCGCTTACCGCCACGTTGCCGAATGCCTGGAGCCAGTCAGCGGCATGCTGGAGACGATGACCGGCGACGGCGAAATCATTGCGGGTGTGACGGCTTCAATCACTGGCGGCCATACCAACGATCATCAGGTCGCGGTGGTACGCGACGGCGGCAACTCGTTCGTGCACCTGGCGGACATCGTACCGACGCGATCGCACATCCGCAGCCCATGGAACCAGGCATACGATCTCGATGCGATGCGCACGATGGAAGAAAAGTCACGCTACCTGCAGCGCGCCGCAGCCGAAGGATCGTGGGTGTCGTTCGCGCATGACGACAGGATCTTCGCGGCGCGGGTCGGGAACGATCGCGGTAAGCTGGCGATTACTGAAAGTGTCGCGGTGAGCATCAGCGATTGACGCGAGAGGTGATTGATTGACCCTCGCGAGGTCTTTATAATTGTGTTTGGATGGGCGGTTTCTGGGTGATGTGGACTTGCCAGCGCGGAAGAGAGCTCCGCGCCCTCCTCTACCACAGCTCTTCAAGAAATACCGCCCCTAACCAAGGAGTCAGTTAATGACCGATAGCAATGCTTTCGAGCGCGTGATCAAGGAAGATCGGGCCGCCCGCGAGTCGAAGCAATGGCACGGTACCCTTCTTGAGTACTTCGAGAAGGTCAAGGCTGATCCGATCATCACCAAGCTTTCGCACGCCCGCATCTGCGACCTGATCATCTCGTCCGGCGTGCGCAACATCGCCGACGCCGACGATCCGCGCACCAAGCGGTTGTACAAGGACGAGCCGATCAAGGTTTACAACTTCTTCTCAGATGAGTTCTTCGGAATCGAGCGCACGATCGCGCAGATCGTCCGCTACTTCCATTCCGCATCGCTCAAGGGCGAAGAGAGCCGCCAGGTGCTCTACTTGATGGGCCCGGTCGGATCGGGCAAGAGCTCGCTGGTCGAGCGCATCCAGCGCGGGCTGGAGGAAGCCAGCACGGTATACGCGATCGAAGGCTGCCCGATGCACGAGGAGCCGCTGCATTTGATTCCGCGCCATCTGCGCAAGGAATTCGAGAAGATGCTCGGCGTGCACGTCGAGGGCGATCTCTGCCCGGTATGCCGCTATCGGCTCAAGGAGGAGTTCTCGCTGCGCTACGAGGATTTCCCGGTCGAGAGCCGCAGTTTCTCCAAGCGCAACCGGATCGGAATCGGCGTGGTGCCGCCGGTCGATCCCAACAACCAGGACACATCGGTGCTGATCGGCTCGGAAGACATTTCCAAGCTCGATCAGTACTCGGAGGGCGACCCGCGCGTACTGGAGCTGAACTGCGCATTGAATGTGGGCAATCGCGGCCTAGTCGAGTTCATCGAAGTATTCAAGAACGAGACCGAGTACCTGCACGCGATGATCACGGCGACTCAGGAAAAGGTCATTCCGGCACCCGGGCGCCACGGGATGGTCTACGTCGACACCTGCATCCTGGCGCACTCCAACGAAGCTGAATGGCAGAAGTTCAAGGCCGATCACACCAACGAGGCGATTCTCGATCGCATCGTGGTGGTGAAGGTGCCGTACAACCTACGGCTGTCGGAAGAGGTCAAGATTTACCAGAAGATCATCCGCAACTCGGATTTCCGCGCGCACGTCGCGCCGCACACGCTCGAGCTGGCCTCGATGTTCGCGATCCTGTCGCGGCTGGAGCCGACTTCCAAGTGCGATCTGATGACCAAGCTCAAGCTCTACTGCGGCGAGGAGGTCATCGAGAAGGGCCGTACCAAGAAGATCGACGTCGCGGAGCTGAAGGACGACGCCAAGCGCGAAGGCATGTCGGGAATCTCGACGCGCTTCATCATGAAGGCGCTGGACAACGCGCTTAGCGACAACGTCACCGGCAATTGCATCAATCCGATCAACGTGCGCGAGGCGCTGATCTCGATGACCAAGGAGGCCGACCTCCCCGACGACCTGCGCAAGCAATACCTCGAGTTCCTGCAGGACACGCTGCACAAGGAATATCTCGAGTTGCTGGAAAAGGAGATCACGCGGGCGTTCGTCTACTCCTATCAGGAGCAGGCCGAGGCGCTGTTCCAGAACTACCTCGACCATGCCGAGGCTTACGTCAACAAGACCAAGGTCCGCGATCGCAACACCAAGGAGGAACTGACGCCGGACGAGGGCTTCCTCAAATCGATCGAGGAGCAAATCGCGATCATCGGCTCGGCGGCGGAAGGTTTCCGCCAGGAAGTGATCGCATACCTGTGGGCGGGCTCGCGGCGTGGCGAGAAGATCAGTTATCGGAGTTACGAACCGCTGAAGGAAGCGATCGAGAAGAAGCTGATGACCTCGGTGCGCGACATCTCGCGGATCATCACCAAGGCGCGCACCCGCGACGAGGAACAGACCGACAAGTACAGCGCGATGGTGCGCAATCTGCTCGACAACGGATATTGCGAATCGTGCGTCGACGTGGTGCTGAAGTACGCGGCAAATAATTTGTGGAAGGATTGAGCAATGACCGGAGCGGACAAAGCGGGTTTCGCTTCTGTGCTTCAGCTCATGGAAACCACTCTGCAAGGATACTACCACAATCGCAAGAGTGCGCCCGAAGATGCGGATGCTTCCAGGATGCGCTTCGCGGGACAGAAGCAGATGGTTGAGGCGCTCTTCAGGCCTGAGATCAAGGGTCGTGTTCTCGAGGACCTGCGGCGAGCCGGTCTAAAGGTCCCCCATTGCGGACGAAAGACGAGCGAGGGTTATGAGGGGTGGGACAGCGACATGGACCTCGATTTCGAGTAATGGACTGTCCGCTAGGAACGCGCTCTCTCATGTCATCCTGAGCGAAGCGAAGGATCTCATGCCACAGTGGCGCGACCAGGCACAGACGTAAGGCGTGGCTACTGCGTGTACATCATGGGCAATCGATCGGGCACGCTCTACACAGGCGTGACCAACGATCTGGCGAGACGCGTTCACGAGCACAAGCAACGCCTGACTCCGGGGTTCACCAGCAGATACAGGATGGACCGGCTCGTCTACTTTGAAGAAACAGGCGATGTTGAGGCGGCAATCTCACGCGAGAAGCAGATCAAGGGCTGGATTCGGGCAAAGAAGCTGGCTTTGGTTAGAGCCTCTAATCCTCAGTGGACGGACTTGAGCGCCAAGTGGTAGTTGCGATGCTTGACCTCGTGGCATGAGATCCTTCGCTCCGCTCAGGATGACAGAACGAACATGAGTGGCTGCGGTAGGGGATTGACGGCGCGCGGTGGCGTATAATGGTGGTGGGTTGAGAAGGCGCTGAATATGCCGACGCTCGAGACGATTTTTCGCGAGTATCGCCCCTCCGATGCCGAACGATCCGACCGCTCGGCGGGCGATCGCTTGCGCCATCGCCAGAAAGTCCGCGAATCGATCCGCGAGAATATCGCCGACATCATCGCCGAAGAATCGATCATCGGCAAAGACAAGGAACGCATCATCAAGGTCCCGCTGCGCGGGATCAAGGAATACCGTTTCGTTTACGGCGACAACTCGCCCGGCGTCGGCGAAGGTGACGGCAATGCGCAGCCGGGCCAGGTGGTCGGCAAGGCCGGTCGTGAAGGCCAGGGCGCCGGCGACGAGAAAGCCGGTG